>JAWLCS010000005.1:0-56732 GCA_041687035.1 Bacteroidales bacterium | reverse complement strand
AAATCAATAGGGCAGTTTTTGATTATGAATCCACAAGAACTTCAGAAAAGGGTTAAACAATTTGCTTTGAGGGTTATTATGCTTGCTGATTTATTGCCAAATAACCGGGTGGGTTGGACTTTCTGCGATCAGATTGTCAGGTCTTCCACTTCTTCAGCTTCAAATTACCGGGCGACTTGCCGGGCAAAAAGCGACAAGAATTTTATTAGCAAACTTGAAACGACCATTGAAGAAACCGACGAAACCCTTTTCTGGCTTGAAATGATTGAAGAATTAAGAATAATTGATCAACCCGAAGAAATAATCAGTCTGAAAAACGAAGCAAACGAACTAATTTCCATTTTTGTATCTTCTGTCAAAACGGTAAAAACCCGTCTTAACAAACTCAAGCCCAAAATCTAAACGAGCGAAGTATGCTCACAATGTGTCTGTTATTTGAGATCAATCATAAATCATTATTCATCAATCATAAATGTTTCCCAGCGTTGCCGCTTTTTATAACACGGAAATAAGTTCAGCTTAATAGGGGTGGTTACAAAACATTGAACTTTGAACTTTGAACCTTGAAAAATAACTCATAATTCATCAATCATAAATCATAAATAAAACAGGGTTATGCTTAAAAGAATTCTTGTCTTAGTCTTTGTCATTTCATTACAATTGCAGAGCCTCGCTATCGAGGGTATGTGGCTGCCGATGCTCATTGGCAACAACATTGAAGAGATGCAGCAGATGGGCCTGCAGCTTTCAGCAAAAGATCTTTATAACGAGGATGGCACCAGCCTGAAAGACGCCATTGTCCGTTTTGGGCGGGGCTGCACCGGGGCTTTTATTTCTCCGGAAGGGTTGCTGATCACTAATCACCACTGCGGACTGGGCCAGATTCAGCGCCACAGCTCGGTGGAGAACGACTACCTGACCCATGGCTTCTGGGCAGCCGACCAAAGCCAGGAACTGCCCAATCCGGGTCTGACCATTACCATGCTGGTGCGCATGGAGGATGTAACCGATAAGATCGTACCTCAGCTCAGGGCTGACATGACCGAGCAGGAAAGGGCCGAGGCGGTATCGCGTCTTTCGAGGCAGATCGCCCGCGAGGCCAGCGAGGACAACCGCTACGAAACCCAGGTGGCCCCGTTTTACTATGGAAACGAGTTTTTCTTGTTTGTGTATGAGGTCTACCGCGATGTCAGGCTGGTAGGTGCCCCCCCTGAATCGATTGGAAGCTTCGGCGGCGACGAGGACAACTGGATGTGGCCCCGCCATACCGCCGACTTTGCCTTGTTCAGGGTGTATGCCGATGCCGATAATAAGCCCGCGGATTACAGTACCGACAATAAACCCTACCAGCCAAAGCATTTCTTTCCCGTTTCCAATGCAGGGGTGAGGGAGGGTGATTTCACCATGGTGTATGGCTTTCCGGGCAGAACCAGCCAGTATCTTATTTCCGATGCCGTTGAATTTTTGATACACAGGCAAAATCCTGCTGCCATAGAACTTCGTACCCGTGTTCTTGATATTTATTACCAGGATATGGCCGCCAGCGATCAGGTGCGCATACAATATACCACAAAGGCTGCACGGGTTTCCAATGCGTGGAAGCGCTGGCAGGGCGAAAATCGCGGCCTGGAGCGCCTCGATGCCGTGAACCGAAAGCTGGAGATGGAGAAGGAGTTTGCACAGTGGGCCGCCATGCCGCAGAACGCTGCTGGTTACGGCGGTTTGCTGCATGCTTTTAACAATGTGTACCAGGAGCTGAATCCATATAGCTTCGCTGCCACTCTTTATAACGAAGCAGGCAGGGGAGTTGAAGTGATTCGCTTTGCCCAGGGCTTTTCGGACCTGGTGCAAAAGAGCAAGGACCGCAATACAGAACCTGACGAGATTAATCGCCTGGTTGAAAGGCTGAAGGCACAGGCTGAGACATTTTTCAAGGATTACAACCCGGGCACCGATCGGCGCGTTTTCGAAAGTTTGATCTCGCAATACGCTCAACTGGCAGAGCAGCCGCTGGTGCCGCCAGTGCTGCTGCAGGCAAGCCGCCAGTTTGGCAACGATTTTTCAAAATATGCTGAAAGAGTCTTTTCGCGCTCCATGCTGGTATCGGAAAGCAAAACAATGGACCTGCTGAACCGCTATCGCCCGGCCGATTATCGCAAGTTAGAAAAGGACCCGGCCTTTGAACTGGCCATTGGGCTGGCAAATTTTTTCACCGGGCAGGTAAGACCCGTTGAGATCAGTCTGAATAACAGGCTCGACAGTTTGTATCGCCTTTACACCGCCGGGCTGCGCGAGATGCGTCCAGAACAGAACTTCTTCCCAGATGCGAACAGCACACTTAGGATTACTTACGGAAAAGTAGAGGGCTCTTATCCGCGCGATGCTGTAAAATACATTTACCATTCTACTGCCAATGGTATACTTGATAAGGCTGTCAACCAGGAGGTGCCCGACTACCGCATTCCTGAAAGACTGGAGCAATTGATAAACAAAAGAGAATTTGCCCCTTACGATCGTGATGGTGAACTAATGGTTAATTTTATTGGCAGCAACCATACTACGGGCGGCAACTCCGGAAGCCCGGTGGTAGACCACCGCGGCGCCTTTATCGGCATAAACTTCGACCGCAGTTGGGAAAGCACCATGAGCGATATTATGTTTGACCCGGAGCAATGCCGCAACATCACTGCCAACAGCCAGTATATTCTCTGGATAATTGATCGCTATGCAGGCATGAAGTATCTGCTTGATGAAATGACGATTCTGAACGAATAGTTAAAGGATCAGTTCAACCCCGGCAAACCGGCAAAAGTCGCTGAGTTCAGGAAGAATGTTTCCGTAAACCAGCACTTGGTGGTTTCCCGGGGTTTTTTGCATCCATTCGGCAAGGCTGGTATCGATTTTTATGATGGCCTGGGTACGGCAAAGGGACAAGTCGCCCATATTGGTTTCCTCGAGCTGGCCGGTAATGGCATGTATGCTTTTGAAATCACGGCCGCTTCTGAAAATGGTCACCGGTCCTTTTTGCAGGGGCCCGGCAATGGCCACGCTAAGGTCTGATTCCATGTGGGTGGTCAGCGAAGTGCTCTCGCTTCCGGAAAGCATACTGAAAGGTACGGTGCAATGTGCCAGGGTAAGCAAATTCTTTTCGGTATCTATTGAAGAAGGGTTGGCCATCCACACTGGTTTGCCGGTGAGCAGTTGCCCGGCCAGCATGCTGAACGATGCGTGCAGGTCGCCTTCGCAGGAGGCCACAATGCCCTGATCGTTTGCCAGGCTCATGCCCAGGCATGCGGTGAATTTATGCTCAAGCAGGTCGAAACATTTAATGGTAATGCCATCCAGGCGGTGGCGCCCAATAATCTGCTGCATGGCCAGAAACACCCGCGAGGCATCAGACAGGGCTTCATCCTTAATCAGCACTTTTGCCACTTTTTCCCTCACGGCTTCCTTCACCTCGTCGTCGCTGGCTTCCTCCAGCATTTCATATTCTTCGATCAGTTCCTGTATTGGGATTTTCACCAGTTCAGTGCCAAATGGTCCGAAGCTCTCAACCCCATCGGAAGACAGCAGCCAGTGCGAAGGCTCGCCAACCATGCCAAACCTGGCAGAATTGATGCGGCTAAGCGCCTTTACCGCGCTGACAAAGGACCTAAGCTGCAGTCTGGCATTGGCCTTATCGGGGCTGTAAACCAGCTTTATGGGCCTGCTTTGCCCTGCAACGGCGTTTATTTCAATGGCGGCAGCCAGCGAATTGTTGCGGTTGTTGGTCAAGAGCAACACCGGGCAGGGAAGAAGTTCCATGGCTTTCTGCGCCAGCCGCTCCGTGCCGCCCGAACCCGCAACCAGAATTAGGCCTTCAACTTTTCCCCGAAAGGGTTTTATATTTTCTTCAAGTATTTTCAGGTCGTTGAAATAACCCATCGGCAGAATATCTTTTCCGCTTACGCGGAAAAGCGCCTCCAGCGGTTTTGCCCAGCGGCCGGCAAGTTGCTCTTCTTTCTCAAAAGGAGAATACAAAATGAGTTGAAGGATCATGAAGTGAAATTTTGGTAAAAATAGCGGAAAAATGTGGATTGGTAGATTATTCGCTTTGCTCATGAGCCTGACTGCAGTCAGGCAGGCTCTCCCGCACGTGCGGGATCGGTTGGTAGATTGGTAGATTAACTTCGTTGAGCTCGCTTCGCTCGGTTGGTTGATTGGTTAATTGGTAGATTGGTTTAACAGTTATTTAACCCTTACAACTCTTACAACCCTTACAACCCTTACAACAAAGACAATCCCGCAGGTGCGGGAACGATACTTTCAACCAAAAAAATCTCTATCTTTGCGCGTTTATTGGCTGATAGCCACAGAATTTTCATTTAATTTTACCCTAAATCTTATTTACTTTGGATTTTCACGCATTCGGTTTTGATGAACGCATCATGGAGGGCATCGATGCCATGAATTTTAGGGAAGCCACCCCCATACAGGAGCAGGTGATTCCTGAAATTCTTAAAGGCAGCGATGCAATAGCTTGCGCCCAGACCGGCACCGGAAAAACGGCGGCATTTTTGCTTCCCATGCTTCACAAGATCATTAGCGGCCCGCAGGGCGATTTTATCAAGGGACTGATCATTGTTCCCACCCGCGAGCTGGCCATTCAGATATCGCAACAACTCGAAGGATTCTCTTATTTTGCCGGGGTGAGTTCCCTGGCTGTTTTCGGCGGAGGCGATGGCAACGTATACGCCAACGAAAAACGGTCAATGACCAATGGTGTCGACATTGTGGTCTGCACGCCCGGTCGCATGATCAGCCACCTCAATATGGGCTATGTGAAACTGGATAAGCTGCAGTTTCTGGTGCTCGACGAAGCTGACCGCATGCTCGACATGGGCTTCTTCGACGATATTATGAAAATCATTTCCTACATCCACAATAAGCGGCAAACCTTGCTTTTCTCGGCCACCATGCCACCCAAGATCCGCGAACTGGCCCGTAAAATTCTGGCTAAACCAAAAGAAATTAACATTGCCACCGCTACCCCGCCCGAAAAGATCAGGCAGGAGGCCTATGTGGTGTATGAAAACCAAAAGGTGCCGCTTACCAAGGAGCTGGTGCTTAGGGACCTGTCGTTGAAAACCATCGTTATTTTCTGCGATACCAAGTCGATGGTGAAGCAACTGAGCCGCGACTTGAAAAAGGCAGTTAAATTTGTGGAAGAGATCCACTCCGATTTGGAACAGGCCGAACGCGAAGCTGTTATGAACCGTTTCAAGAGTCGCCAGACCCGGGTCCTTGTGGCTACCGACATCATTTCGCGCGGCATCGACGTGGAAGATATCGATATGGTGATCAACTTCAACGTTCCCCAGGACGAAGAAGATTACGTGCACCGCATTGGCCGAACAGCACGTGCGCAGGCCGATGGCAAGGCTTGTACTTTTATCAGCGAGCGGGAGCAGCGCCGCTTCGCCGCCATCGAACGTTTTCTGGGGCGTGAAGTGCCCAAGATGGAACTGCCCGAAAAGATTGGAAAAGGTCCGGCTTTCGAGCCCGAGAAGCATCGGGAAGAGCGCAGCTGGGGCGGCAGGCCACAAAATAAGTTTCAAAACAGGCGCAGGGACAGCCGCGGAAAGAAGAACCAGGGCCCCGGCGCGCGTTCAAGCAATAAACCCGCGTGATAAACTAAACTGAAAAGCAATGCTACCCTTTCAGAAACGACTGAGCAACGGATTTTACGCCATCCTGAGCCTTCCTGCTACTGCTATGGGCTTTGGGCTGGTAGTGCAGATTGCTGCCCTTAGCTGGCTGCTGAGCACCAAATACGGCCTTAACCTGCAGGAAATTGGACTGGTATGGGCCACAGGCCCCCTGGCCGGCATCCTCGGGCAGGTAATTATTGGTATTGTGAGCGACAATGTGTGGGTGTGGAATGGCCGCCGAAGAATATTTATCTGGATAGGTGGGGTTATTGCCGCCCTTGGCTTGCTTGCCCTGCCCAATATTGGCCTGATTCAGAATGTGCTCGGGCTCGAAGGGGTGCTGGGCATCGCCATTATCGTTTCTCTTTCCATCGACCTGGCCATTAATGTCAGCTTTAACCCAACCAGATCACTCATTGCCGACGTTACCCCCGAAGGCCGCCCAAGAACCAAAGGCTTCACCTGGATGCAAACCGTGTCGGGCTCCTTTGGCGTGCTGGGTTATTTTATTGGCGCCGTTTTCAATAACTATGTCCTTATTTATTTTGGCGTGTTCCTGGTTTTTGTGTTTTCCATTCTTCCTCCGTTTTTCATTAAAGAGCCCCGCTTTCTCGGTGTGGCCGATGGAGACGAAATAACGACCGAAAAGCCGCCCAAAACCAAGGTCTCCCTTTGGGAGATCATGCGAACCATTCTTCCCTTATGGGGATTCCTGCTTTATGCGCTTTACATAATTCTGACAAAGATCACCCCCATGCCCATAATCCCCGGCTACAAGCTGGAGATGGTAGCAGCCGCCCTGACAGTGGTTTTGATAATCTATACGCTCTCGAAAAAGGAGAGAGGGATTTCGAGGGAACGTGATGGTTTTATTGGGTTCCGTAAGGTGCTGGCTGCGCACTCATTTACCTGGATTGGGGTGCAGGCCATGTTTATTTACTTTTTTTCCTTTGTAAGATATCGCATTCCCGACCTCTCGGGCGATTTGTATGAACCGGGTTACTTGACCTCCTTCCTGTCGAGCCCATCCGATGCCAGTGGGTTTGATCAGGTCAACAACTTGATCGGCTCCATTACCAACTGGAGCCTGCTGTCGCTTAATCTGGTGGCAGCCATTATTCCGGTTTTGCTACTCGAACCCCTCGCCGCCCGCTTTGGACGCGTTAAGACCCATGCCACCTCGCTCTTATTCCTTACAATGGGTTATCTCGGGCTCTATTTTGCCGGCTTCAGCCCTGTGCTGATCTATGCCTTTATGGGAGTGGCCGGCATTGGCTGGGCAGCCACCATTTCGCTTCCCTTCGCCATTATGTCGCAAAAAATTCCGCAAACCAAAATGGGCATGTACATGGGCCTGTTTAACCTGTCGGTGGTGTTGCCACAGTTTGTGGCCAGCTTCGCCGTGGGCGAGTACCTCGACAAGGTCGACAACCAGGCCTCCCTGTTTTTAATTTGCGCTGGTACCGTGTTGGTTTCGTCCATCACATGGTACCTGGTGAAAGAGCCTGCCGATGTTTACACTGAAAATCCTGTGCTGGTAGAAGAGCAAATAAATCTTTGATTTAAGGCACATAAAAAAACCGCCCCAAAATTTGGGGCGGTTTTTTTATGACTTTCGAATTATTAGTCCAGAATCGTAACCCATCCATGGGTGTCGGGCTCTTCGCCATACTGAATTCCCTGGAGCTTATTGTAAAGTTTGGTTGAAACCGGGCCAGCTTTGCCTTCCTTGGCGAACTCATAAATCTTCCCGGTTTCGCGAATGGTGATCTTGCCAATGGGCGATATAATGGCTGCGGTGCCACAAGCGCCGGCTTCTTCAAAACCATCGAGCTCTTCCACCGCTACTGGGCGGCGTTCTACCTTCAGGCCAATATCTTCGGCCAGTTGCATCAGGCTCATATTGGTGATGGAAGGTAATATGGAGTTTGATTTGGGAGTAACGTAGGTATTGTCTTTAATTGCAAAAAAGTTTGCCGGGCCGGCTTCGTCAATATATTTCTTTTCTTTGGCCTCGAGGAAAATTACGGAAGCATATCCTTCGGCTTTGGCTCTTTCCATTGCAAACAGACTGCCGGCGTAATTTCCGCCCACCTTAATGTGACCGGTGCCCAGGGGTGCTGCGCGGTCGATATCACTGATAATTTGCATGCTCACCGGATTGAATCCTTCCTTGAAGTAAGGACCAACAGGACCGACAAACACCATAAACATATACTCTTTGGCAGGGCTCACACCCACCTGCACGCCAGTGCCAATAAGCAGCGGACGGATATACAGGGCGGCGCCATGTCCAAAGGGTGGCACGAAACGTTCGTTGAGTTTTACGGCCTTGCTCACCATTTCGAAGAATAGTTCATCCGGAACCCTTGCCATCAAGATGCCATCTGCCGATTTGCGCATACGCTTGGCGTTCTCTTGCCATCGAAACAGGCGAATCTTGCCATCCTTGCCGCGATAGGCTTTCATGCCTTCAAAGGCTTCCTGCCCATAATGCAGGCTGGTGGCGGCCATGTGAATGTTGATATACTCTGAAGAGGACACCTCAACCTCGCCCCACTTGCCATCACGGTAGTAGCAACGCACGTTGTAGTCTGTCTTAAAATAGCCGAAAGGGAGCTTTCCCCAATCCATGTTTTGCATAACTCTATGATTTTTAAAAAAGTTAAGAATAATAGCAGTTTGCCCGCTAAATTATAATAATTTTTTATAATTTCCTTAGATTCTGCTTCTTTTTTTTGCCCAAAAGCCCCTTTATTGGTTATACCTTGTAATTGCATCCATTACCCTTATCATCTTTTCACGCATGCTTGCCGGGGTACCGTGGTAATCGTTCACAATAAAAGCGAAGGCAAGGGTTTTTCCGTCGGCATTTTTAGTGTATCCGGCGTAAGAACGTACGTTGGCAAGGAACCCGCTTTTGGCGCGCAAAACGCCTTCGGAGGGTGTACCCCTGAAACTGGAAGCAATAGAACCGGTTCGTCCGGCCAGGGGTAAGCCAGCCTGAAACCCGTCGAAAAACGGTTGACCGGCGGTAATTTGCAGCACCCGTGCCAGCTGGTATGCCGTAAGCCTGTTGACGGGCGAAAGCCCACTTCCATCATACAGGAACATGCCGTCCACATCAAGACCAAGTTTTTTCCAGTGTTCCTTAATGGCCTCATTGCCGGCGGCAGTACTCCCTTCGCCTTTAACGCAGCTTCCTATCGTTTTTAGTAGGTTTTCGGCAAAGGTGTTCACGCTGTTTAGGTTGGTCCGTGCGGCAATGTTTGCAAGGATAGGTGATGACCATGTGCTTAGCTGACGGCTTATGGCTGACGGAGTGTATCCTACCTGTACTGCCAGGCGTTGGCTAAGAGGTGGAAGGCTTTGTGAAATGCTATTCCGGCTGAGAAAATCGCTGAAAGCTGCTGCCACAAAAAATGGCGGGTCGGGTATGGAGCCCCTTACGGGGAAATTGCTGCTGCCAAGGGGTACGGTGCCGGTCAAAGTCCGCTCCATTTGGTAGGGTGCCCCGAAAATATACACCTGGTCGCCCGAACCCCGACCCCCCGTGGTCACCTGGTTGATAAATGTCATTCCCGGGATTTGCGGTTCGGTCATTACCACCCTGGCGGGTTGCCCCACGGCATTGCCGGGCTGGAAATACACTGTGTACATGTTTTCGTTGGCAGTGAGGCCACTGGCCCCGGCACCGTAATAGTTGCCCATGTCCTCCCACACCCATTTGCGCGGGTTGAGCTCCGGGTCAAAAACCGATTCATCGGCCAGCACCCGCCCGTTTATTTGCCTGATACCGGCATTGCGGATAGCCCCCAGCCACCCGTTAAACACCCTGTCGAGGTTCAGCGAGTCGTGTATGGCGCTGGAGCCAAAGGCCGGATCGCCGCTGCCTTTAATGATCACGTCGCCCCGAAGTATCCCACCGGCGTCAATGTGGCCCGAATAGCCTATGGACGTCTGATAGCGGAAATCGGCACCCAGTATCATCAGGGCGGAAGCAGTGGTAAGCATCTTTTGAGTGGAAGCAGGCACCAGGGCCTGATGCTCGTTGTATGAAAAGACTGTGCGGCCATTTTCTAAGTCAATTACACAAAATCCCCAGGAGGCATTCTTCAGGGCAGGGTCGGCAGCAAATCGGTTCAGCTCTCTTTGAAGGGTTGAAGGTGCCGGTGACTGCCCTGAAAAGGAAAACAAAATAAGCAGGGTAGGTATCAGAATAATTAGCCGGACTCTATGCATGGCAAACATTAGTTTTTTCCGAATACCGACACGTTAATGTAACGGCGCGGATTCTGGCGAATATCTTCGAGCAACAAATCGAGCTGCTTCGACGATCTCTCCAGGTTACGGTAAAGTTCTTCGTCATTCACCAGCAGCCCTATACTGCCTTCGCCCCGGTTAATTTTTTCCATTGTGCCTGAAAACGCTTCCATGGCCTTGTTCACATCCTCCATGGTCTGGGCAAGCTCAAGGGCTGCCAGGGTATCGCTTATTTCGGAAAAGTTTTGAATAATATTGGTAATGGCCTCGTTGTTCTGGCGCAGGTTGGTCGAAATGGATTCGGCATTGGCAACGATCACTGCCAGTCGGCTTGCCTGCTGCGAAAAAGTCGAATCGACCGTGGCAGTAGTTTCCTGAAGGTTCACTATGGTTTGCCTGATGCCGTCGATGCTCCGGGTGATGTTGTCGCGGGTATCAGCATTAAAAATTGCCTGTATTACAGCCAGCACCGAGTCGACCTGTGCAAGCAGATTTTCAGTCTGGAGCTTCAGGGGCATTATTTGCTGACTCACTTCTTCGGTGAGCGATGCCGAGATCAGCGTCCCCAGGGTATCGCCATTAGCCAGTGGGACCCCAGAGTTGCCAAGCACTACATCGATTTCACGAAAGCCCATAAAGTCGGCCCCCGTAAGGCGTGCCACAGAGTTGTTGGGAATATTGATTTGTCTACCCATAATTATTCTCACCATAATCCGTCCCGAGCCATCGGGGTGAAAGTATATTTGGTCGACTTGTCCGACTTTTACCCCGCTTACCACCACGGGATTGGTTTCTACCAATCCGCTCACATTTTCATAAACGGCATACACGGTAAGCTGCTTCGAGAAAATATCTTTTCCTTTCAGATAGGTCAGCCCCCAGATGAAGAGGAAAAGGGTTATGGCCATTATTAATCCAAGTTTTACTTCTCTTTTAATTTTCATTGGTAACTAATTGTAATAAACTGGTTAGGTTGAACTTGCATGTAAATAAAGATCCTGGTTGTTTTGACATGCCCGTTGGGAAAAACCGGAAGATTGATTTAAAATTGTTACGGATTGGTTCGCCTTTGGTTTATCAGCCTAACGGCCTCGGCCGGCGAAATGCGTTCATTATTATGAAATGCCACCACAAAGGCATCTTTAAAGCCTGCCTGCTGAACTCTTCTTTGCACGACGGCGGCCGCCTCGAGGCTCGTTTCGCGGCCCACGGTATATTTGTACAGGCCTTCATGAAAATAATACTCCACGTTTTGCAGGCCTTTAAACTCGGGGGCATCGGGAGGGCGCTGGGTGCTGGCCGTGGCAAACTGCACCTTAAACAATACATTCGGGGCTGATTGCTGCTGAACCTGGCCCTGCTGCGAAGTCTGGGGTTGTGCCTCTGCCGAACCTGCTGTGGTTGCCGTGGCAGGCCCGGTCTGGGCAAGCATCTGTTGCTCACGGGCTGCAGCAAGCTGATCCTGGCTGGTCTTGTAATCGCGAAAAGCCCGGTAAATGGCGGAGGCAATGTGATTTTGTCCTTCCTCAGAGGCAAGATATTCTTCCTCTCGGGCGTTGCTTATAAAACCTGCTTCCACTAGAATGGCCGGCATAGTTGCGCGGTACAGCACCAGGAAGCCCGCCTGTTTCACACCCCTGTCCACACGCCTGGCCCTTTCCCTGAATTGGTCCTGCACCAGAGAGGCGATGGAAAGGCTCTGGTTAAGGTAGGCGTTCTGAAAAAGAGTAAAAATAATATTCGACTCGGGCGAGTTCGGATCATAGCCATCATAGGTCTCCAGGTAGTTATCTTCATATAGGATTGAGGCATTCTCAAGTTTGGCTACTTCCAGGTTGGCCTGATTGCGGTGGGGCCCCATAACGAAGGTTTCGGTGCCGTAGGCTGAACGGTTGGTTGCGCTGTTGCAGTGAATGCTTATAAAAAGATCTGCCTGGTTTTCATTGGCAATGCGGGTTCTGTCGCGCAGCTCCACATGCACATCTGTATCGCGTGTAAAGATCACCTTAACGTCAGGAAAATTTTCCTTAAGGTATTCGCCCAGTTTCAGGGAGATGGCCAGTGTAAGATCTTTTTCCTTAACCTTGCGCCCCACCGCGCCAGGCTCACGGCCTCCGTGGCCGGGGTCAATAACTACAGTGCGGACGTATCCAAGCCGGTCGGCAAAAGCTCCTGCCGGCAACAATGCCAGCAGAACCAGCATACCAAAAATTATAAAGAAGCGTTTCACCAGTAATAAACGATTTTTAATTAGTTTTGCCCCTGCTTACCTTTGGTAATATTACGCAAAAGGCCCATTCTTATTATACAAAAGTAACATTAAATAAAATTGGGTACCAAACTGGGATTTAAGTTTTTTGTGCTCCTGCTGTTTATCACCCTTTCGGGGATGGTGGGAAAGGCCGCTTCAGCAGGTAGCTTTCGGGCATATCCCAGTGCCGGTAACGACACCATCCCACAAAGAACGCGGGTTACACCACCCGCCGAAATTCCCGACAGTCTGCTTCCGGCTTTCAGACCAGACCTGATGAGTCTGCCAGCAGATACCATGCCAACATTGCTTTCTGACACTACGGAAGTGGAACCTCAAGAACCAACCCGGCAAAGAGGATCAGGCACCATACTCGATGCCAGGGTTGATTATTCGGCCATCGATAGTATTTTTTTCAACGTCAGAGAGCGTAAGGTTTACCTCTATGGCACAGCCGATCTGAAATACGGCGATATACACCTGACAGCAGGCTATGTAGAGATAGATTTTCGTGAAAATCTGTTGTATGCCACCGGAATGCCTGATTCGGCAGGGGTGATGCAGCAATTCCCGGTTTTTACCGAAGCGCAGCAGTCGTTCCAGTCGAAAGAAATGTGGTATAACTTCGAGACCCGGCGTGGCCGCACCCGACAGGTGTTTACCGAAGAGGCCGATGGCTATCTGCATGGCGAACTGGTTAAGATTCAGCCTGATAGGATTATCCATGTGCAGGACGGAAAATATACCACCTGCGACGACCCCGAGCCCCACTTTCATATTGGTTTCCGCAAGGCAAAGATGATTCCTGACGACAAGATTATTACCAGCCTGGCTTTCCTTGTTATTGAAGGTGTTCCTACTCCGCTGGTAGTACCTTTCGGTTTTTTTCCCAACAAAAAGGGGCAGGCTTCAGGTATTTTAATGCCCTCTTATGGGGAAACCTCCAACCGTGGCTTTTATCTCGAGAATGGTGGTTTCTACTGGGGCATCAACGATTACGTTGACCTTTCGTTGCGCGGCGATATTTACACCCGCGGCAGTTGGGCTGCCCGTTTGGGCTCCAGCTACAGGGTGCGCTACCGCTACTCGGGTTCACTCAATCTGAGTTATGCCATCAATATTCTGGGCGAGGAAAACCTTCCGGGATACGAGCGCAGCCGCGATTTTAGGGTAGTGTGGAGTCACAATCAGGACCCCAAGGCCAGGCCCAACAGCGTGTTCCAGGCCAACGTTAATGCGGGAAGCTCCCAAGCCAGCCGCTTCAATCCCGTTTCAGATCAGGATTACTTGTCCAATACATTTTCCTCCAACGTGTCCTACAGGGTTTCCTGGGCAAGCCGTTACAACTTCTCGGCCAACTTCCGTCACAGCCAGAACACCATCAACCGCACGGTCGACCTCAGCCTGCCCGAAATCGCATTCAGCGTGAACCGCCTGCACCCCTTCAGGCGAAAAAGCGGCTCAGGCGAAGCCCGCTGGTACGAAAATATTACTATGAATTACACCATGAATGCCCGCAACGATTTGCGCACCGTCGACTCGTTGCTGTTTGAAAGAGAAACCTGGTCGCGCTTTCGCAACGGCATGAGGCACAGCATTCCTATCAGCCACTCCATGAGGGTGCTCAGGCATTTTAACCTGAGCAACAGCTTTAACTACAATATGAACTGGTACCTTTCCACGGTGGAGAAATACTGGGATCCGCAAGCCATGCTTATACAACAGGGCGACACCCTTTTCGGCAACGTGGTAAAAGATACCATCCCGGGTTTTAAGGCCATACACGATTTTAACTACAGTGCCAGTCTTAACACCCGTTTTTACGGAATGGTGCAGTTTCGCAGGGGACCGATAAGGGCCTTGCGCCACGTGGTTTCGCCCAACGTGGGTTTCAGCTACCGCCCCGACTTTGCCGACCCCTTCTGGGGCTATTATCAGACCTATTACGACGCACGCCGCGATGAAGAGGTAAGATATGCCATTTTTGAAGATGGCATATACTCAGGGCCGCAGCCCAATCGCTCGGGAAACATCAACTTTTCGTTGACCAACAACCTGGAAATGAAAGTTCGAAACCGGCGTGATACCACCGCCAGGGGCGAACGAAAAATTGCCTTGCTCGATAACCTTTCCATTAACGGCGGCTATGATATTGCCCGCGATTCGCTTAATTTTAATGACATCAGGATTTCGGCCCGGACGAGACTTTTCAACAATTTTGATATTACCTATTCAAGTTCCTGGACCGTTTACGACACCGATTCGACCGGACGTTACATTGACCGTTTTTTATGGGATACCCAGCAAAAGTTGCTGAAGTTGAACAATACCAACTGGAGCCTTGGCTTCAACTATTCGCTCAGTTCCAAAACAAGGCCCTCTACAGGTGGGGCAAATCAAATGAGAGGGGGCATGGGGCAGGCCGCAGGAGGTCCTGACGACGGTTTTGGCAATGGTGAACCCGACGAAGGAATTGCCCCTGGGCCGGATGTGCTGCAGGCTACCCCGGGTGTGGTCGATTATTCTGTACCATGGTCGCTGCAGTTTGGATATACTTTTAACTATGGTTCGCGCTACAATTATGCCCAGGATCGATTCGATAAAACCTATGTGCAGTCGCTCAACGTCAGTGGCGATATGCAACTAACGCCAAAGTGGCGGCTTGGCTTCAGGAGCGGATACGATTTCGACCGAAAGGAAATTACCTATACCTCAGTAGATATTTACCGCGATTTGCACTGCTGGGAAATGACATTAAACTGGATTCCTTTTGGTTTCAGGAAAAGCTACAACCTTACGATCAGGGTAAAATCGTCGATGCTGCAGGATCTCAAGATAAACCGACGCACACATCACCTCGATCGGGCTTTCCAGACCTTTTAACCAACTGGTGTTCAATCATAAACTATTTGTTTTGCTGCAACAAAATAATAAATCGCGTATCTCTTCCGATGTTTTTTAACTTTTCTTATGGACGATTAAAAAAAAATTAGAATATTTGCAGTTGGATTTCTGAAATGTTTGACCTTTGTTTTTTTACATGGTTTTCCTCAGTTTCCTTTCATTCCGATTTTTGTTTTACCTTTGCATATTCACTTAAAAAAAACCACCAAATAGTATGAAAACAGCTATTCAAATTGTTTTAGCCCTTGTGATTGTGGTGCTTGGCTACCTGATTTATGACAGTATTATGGAGCCGGTTCGTTTTAACCAGGAAGCAGCCCGCCGCGAAGCCCGCATCATTGAGCGCCTGAAAGACATTCGCACCGCCCAGGTTGCACACCGTACCCGCTACGGAACTTTTCTCGGCGATCTGGATTCACTTGTGAACTTTGTGAAACATGACTCTATTGTCATACTCAGGGCTATTGGTACTGTGCCCGATTCACTCACTGAAGCCGAAGCGGTACGTCTGGGCATTGTACAAAGGGATACTATTTGGATGCTTGCCAAAGACACCTTGCTGGTGCGTTCCAGGTACCCCGTCGATTCGCTGCCGTATATTCCCTTCAGTGGTGGCAAGCGTTTCACCATGGATGCCAGCATGATTGAGCGCGGGCTGGTGCAGCTGCCGGTTTTTGAGGCCTATACCACCCCCGACCAGTACATGAGCGATCTTCAATACCGTGTTTACTATACCCGTCTCGATGGCCTGAAGGTGGGCTCTATGTTTGAAGCTTCCATCGACGGCAACTGGGAATAAAAAAAATCTGGATGTCTGGCCCTTTTCGTAAGACAATAAGTATTGTCGACAACACGTTTTCGCCAGGGTCGGAAAGAAATGTAATATTATCCATCGAGCTTTCGCTCGATGGATTTTCTTTTGCGATCCTCGATCCGCAGCATTTCCGCTACCAGATGCTCGAATCTTTTTATTTTGCCCATGCCGGGCAGGCCGATGCACTGGCTGCTGAACTGGAAAAATTTATTAAGGAACACCCTTTGTTGCTTGGCTCTTTCGAAAGGATTAATGTAGCCTGGTATCAGCCACAATACACCCTTGTGCCTGCCGATTTGTTTCTGCACGCCGGTAAGGACGCCTACCACCAGTTTTGCGGGCCTGCGCCCGAAAATCATGAACTAAAGGCTGATAAGCTCAATAACCTTGAAGCTTATGGTGTTTACCCGTTTCCCGAAGTCCTGCGAAAGAAACTGGACTTTTTGTACCCTTCATACCGGCTAAGGCATACTGGCACCGTGCTCATCGAAAGCATCCTTGCGGCGTTCAGGCTAGGCGAACTCAAAGCCGATATTGTGCTGCACATTAAACCCGGCCATTTCGAACTCATGCTGATCGAAGGTTCGCGCCTGGTTTTCTACAACTCATTTGCCTATCAGGCTTTCGACGACCTTATGTATTTCCTGTTTTATGCACTGGAGCAGTTTGGGCTCGATGCCAGTCAGATGGAAGCCATGCTGGCAGGAGAGATCAGCCTCGACTCGAAAAATTACGAAATGCTTTCTCAATATTTTAAACAGGTTAGTTTTGCCGGGCGCAGCGACGTGTATAAATACGGGCCGGAATTCGACGATGTGTCTCACCATTATTTTTTTAATTTGCTTAACCTGAACACATGCGGATAATTGCAGGAAAATACCAGCGAAGGATTATTCATCCGCCCTCGAACCTGCCGGTGCGGCCTACTACCGACCTGGCCAAGGAAGCCCTGTTCAACGTGCTGAACAACCATTTCGATTTTGAAGGCCTCAGGGTAATAGACCTCTTTGCCGGCACCGGCAGCATTTCGTACGAGTTTGCCTCAAGAGGAGCTGCCGAGGTAATTGCCGTCGAAAATCACTATAAATGTGTGGATTTTATTCAGCAGACGATACAGCTGCTGAAGTCCGAAAACCTTAAGGTGGTGCGTGCCGATGTGTTTCGCTTCCTTTCATACTGCCGGCCTGGCTTCGATATAATTTTTGCCGATCCGCCCTATGATATGGAAGGCATTGAAAAGATTCCCCAGGTAATATATGAACGCGACCTGCTGGCGGCAGGCGGCTGGCTGGTGCTCGAACATCCGGCTGGCAAACAGTTTGAAACATTCCCGAATTTTTTGCAGGAAAGAAAATATGGACGGGTGCATTTTTCTATATTCGAAAAGCCCGACCTCACCTAAAAACACCCTGAACCATGAACCGCGTAGCATTGTTTCCCGGAAGCTTCGATCCCATAACCAAAGGCCATGAATCAATTATTTTGCGGGCTGTTCCGCTTTTTGAAAAGATCATTATTGCCATTGGCCGAAATTCGGAAAAGACAGGTTTCTTTTCCATTGAAAAACGCAAGGAATGGCTCAGAAAAGTCTTTGAAGATTATCCGACTATAGAAATTATTGAATACGAGGGTCTTACGGTAGAGCTGTGCCGTAAACTTAATGTGCGGTTTATCCTACGCGGCCTGCGAACCAGCGCCGACTTTGAGTTTGAGAGGAGCATTGGGCAGATGAATAAAAAAATGATGCCTGAACTCGAAACGGTATTTATGCTTACCGTGCCCGAGCATACCGCCATTAACTCATCACTCGTGCGCGACATTATCCGCAACGGCGGCGACGCCTCACAGTTCGTGCCAGAGCAGGTGGATTTGTAAGGATAAGGGCTCAGGGATTAGGGTTTATTATTATCTTAGACTTTAAATCCGCTGGTAAGCGGATACGCCTGAAACTTTGAACCTCAATCACAACAGCCTATGTTCTAATGCATAGCTCACCACCTCTTTCACCGAGCCATAGGTGTTCCCAAAAACTTCATCAGTATTCTCTTTTTCGAACCATTGTGCGACCTCAATTTGCTCGCTGGTTTGTGGGCTGGGTTTCTTTTTGGTAGTGGTTTGCATGAGGTACCACCAGGTTTTTTTCATAGTCCAGCGGTCTTTTTTCAGCTCGTACACATGGTAAGTGGTCGGCAGGGCACGGATGATTTTCAGACGGTCAATGCCGCATTCTTCCTCCACTTCGCGAAGGGCGGTTTCTTCTATTGACTCGTTTTTCTCGGTATGACCTTTGGGGAGATCCCATTTGCCCTGTCGAAAGATAAAAAGCAGCTGCCCCTTGTCGTTCTTTACCAGCCCGCCGGCAGCCTCGGCCAGCTCAAAATGGCTGGCGATGAACCGGAACAGCCATTGGATATCGGCAGAGCTAAAAACCAGTTCTTTTTCCGCGGAAGCGCCAACAAAAGAATTGAAATAATCCCAGAAAGGAAATGCCTGGCCGGGTAGAACCTGGATGACGTTTTTGGTTTTGTGCTCTTCACCGGGCGCAGAAAGTATGATTTGGCGGTCGGCCAGGAAAATGTTAAGCATGGCTGAATTTTTTATTATTTGCCTTTTATGACTGAATTTTGACAAGCAAGTGGAAAATTACTGAAAAATGAAGTAGGTTTGCACCATGAAATGCGACAGCGAAATTGCCCGTATTATTGCTAGTTTATTGCTGCAAAGTAAAGCAATAAAACTGAATGCCGAAAAGCCTTTTACGTGGGCTTCAGGGATCAAGTCACCTATTTATTGCGATAACCGCCAAACCCTGTCGTACCCGCAGGTGCGCCGGCAAATTGCGCTTCAGCTTACCAAACTGATAAAGGAGTTTTTTCCTGATGCTACGGTGATTGCCGGGGTTGCTACCGGTGCCATTGCCCATGGCATACTGGTGGCCGAAGAGCTGGGCCTGCCTTTTGTATATGTGCGCAGCGCCCCCAAGGGCCATGGGTTGGGCAATCTGGTGGAAGGCCGAATACTGAAAGGTGAGAAAACCATGGTGATAGAAGACCTGGTTTCCACTGGAAAGAGCAGCATTGCCGCCGTGAAAGCCCTGCGCGAGGCCGGTTTCGATGTTGCCGGCATGTTGGCCATATTCTCCTATGGGCTGCCCGAAGCCGACCAGGCTATGGCCGAAAACAATTGCCAACTGGTTACCCTGAGCAACTACCCCTGCCTGCTCGAAACCGCACTGCAGGAAGGCCGGATTAACCAGGAAGAGCTTGAACTGCTGGCCAAATGGCGTGAAGATCCCCACGCCTGGGGAAAATAATTTTTCATTTACCAAGTATTACTTTAATGGCAAAGTTTAAAAGCGAGCGCGTGCAGATTGATGCATCAACACAGCAGGTGTTCGAATTCCTGAGCGACTTCCGCAACTTCAAAGACCTCATGCCCCCGCAAATCGTCAACTGGCAAGCGGATGAGCAGAGCTGCTCTTTTACCATACAAGGCATGGCCGACCTTTCTATGCGCATGGCAAATAAAAACCCCTGGAGCAACATCCATATTGTTGCCGATGGCAAAAACCCCATCGAATATACGCTCGACTGCTTTTTCGAGCCTGGCGAAGAGGGTAAGAGTTTTGCTGGTATTGTGTTCGATGCCGAGCTCAATCCATTTCTTAGCATGGTGGCCTCAAAGCCTTTGCAAAACCTCGTCAATATGCTTGCTGATAAGCTGCAGGAGATTTTCTTAAAAAAATCATAATAGCATTTGTACCTCCTTGATGTCGAAAATCAGTGTTTGCTGGTTTTCGTGGAGAATTTGCAGCCTTCCGTATTGGTCAACGCCGGTTATGGTGCCGGCAAAGGTATCTTCACCCGCCCTGAAACGCAATTTATCGTTGAGCCCCAGCAGGTGTTCAAGGTAAGTTTGCTGTATCTTTTGGGATTGTCCAGAGCTAAGCCAGCCGTACCAACGGCCTATCGACTCCAGGCTACTTTGCAGCAGATCTTCCAGGTCGTATTCAATGCCTGTTAGGTTTTTTAGCGAGAGAGGGTTGGGAGCGTCAGACGTGAAGACCTCCTGGTTCACGTTAATGCCGATTCCTGCCACACACAGGTCGAACTGATTTCCCATAATGCGGTTTTCGATCAGGGTGCCAGAGACTTTCCCCATGCGGCAATAAATGTCGTTGGGCCATTTTATGCTTACCCTTTCGGGGAAAAGAAAGGGCGCAAGGGAGTCTCTGATGCTCAGTGCAATGGTTTGGTTGAGCAAAAACTGTTGGGCAGGGGGCAAAAACAGAGGCCTTAGCACCAACGAAAAGGTGAGGTTACGGCCCGGGGCACTTTCCCATTTTGTCTTTCCTTGGCCGCGGCCCGATGACTGGCTTTCGGCCACAATAACTGTCCCTTCGGCCAGACTACCGCTTTCGAGGAGCCGGAAGGCTTCGCGGTTGGTGGAGTCGGTCACATCCAGGCGAATGATTTTGGTGTTGAAAAGGTCCATTTTTCGGGCTCTTTGCCAAAATTAGTTAATAATACCTGATTAACAATTATTCGGAATAAAGCAAAAACAATATGTGCGTAAATAATGTTAAATTTGCAGGTAAAATATAACATCCAGGGAATGGTTAAAACAAAAAAGAAAGACGACACACAGACCCTTATTGATTCAATAGTAAAAGGCATTCAGGAAAAGAAAGGACTAGAAATTGTCATTCTTGATTTAGCAAAGTTAAACTCAACCGTTTGCGATTATTTTGTGATCTGCCATGGCACTTCGCGCCCGCATACCGGTGCCATTGCCGACTCGATAGAGGCGGAGGCCAAAAAAGCTACCGGGCTATTTCCCAGGCGGCGCGAAGGCTTTTCCAATGCCGAGTGGATTTTGCTTGACTATCTGGATGTGGTGGTACACGTTTTTCAGGAGCCAGTGCGCAATTTCTACAAGCTTGAAGCCCTTTGGGCTGATGCGCCGCGCACTTTAGTTGAGTAATGCTTTCCCAAAAAGGCGCAGTTTAGTTTTTTTCAATTGAAATAAATGAATACGGACAATAACAACAAAAGCAATAATCCTTCCGGCAAACCCAAACCTGAAAATGGTTCGGATGGCAAGGGGAAAAAGAAGCCCGGCTTTAACTTCTACTGGGTTTACGGACTGCTGGCTCTTTTACTGATAGGGCTTAACTTTTTCAATTGGGGCGGTGGTGCCATTGAGATCTCGCAGCAGCGCTTCGAGGTTGAGATGCTCCATACCAACGATATGGAAAAGCTTATTGTAGTGAACCATGAAATGGTGGAGGTTTTCATTAAGCAAGACCGGCTGGAACAAGAAAAATACAGCGATATAGAGGGCCGCGGCACCAGCACCATGGATGCCCTTCGCCCGCACTATACCTTCAAGATTGGTTCGGTAGAAAGCTTCGAAAAGCTGGTGAGAGATGCCCAGGAGGGGTTTCCCGTGGAACAGCGTGTGCCCATTTTCTTTGAGCAACGCCGCAACTGGGGTACCGACATACTGGGCTGGATACTGCCTATAGGTTTGCTAATCGTATTCTGGCTGTTTATCATGCGACGCATGGCAGGTGCCTCGGGCGGCGGGCAGATCTTTAACATTGGCAAATCGAAGGCTACCTTGTTCGACAAGGACACCCATGTGAGTGTGACCTTTAAGGATGTGGCGGGCCTTGAAGAAGCCAAAATTGAGCTGATGGAAATCGTTGATTTCCTTAAAAACCCCAAAAAATATACCGACCTGGGTGGCCAGATTCCCAAAGGTGCTTTGCTGGTAGGCCCTCCAGGCACCGGAAAGACGCTGCTTGCCAAGGCGGTGGCCGGGCAGGCGCAGGTGCCCTTCTTTTCGCTGAGCGGCTCCGACTTTGTGGAGATGTTTGTGGGTGTGGGCGCTTCGCGCGTACGCGACCTCTTTAAGCAAGCCAAGGAAAAGGCCCCTTGTATCATATTTATTGACGAGATTGACGCCATTGGTCGTGCCAGGGGCAAAAACCCCATGACCGGCGCCAATGATGAGCGCGAAAACACCCTGAACCAGCTGCTTACCGAAATGGACGGCTTTGGCACCAACCAGGGGGTAATTATTCTTGCTGCCACCAACCGCGCCGATATCCTCGACCGGGCCCTGATGCGGGCCGGACGTTTCGACCGGCAGATCCATGTGGAAATGCCCGACCTGGAAGAACGCAAAGCCATCTTTAAGGTGCACATGAAGCCCATTAAATTGTCCGCTGAAGTGGATCCCGATTTTCTGGCAAAACAAACCCCGGGATTCTCTGGTGCCGATATTGCCAATGTATGCAATGAAGCTGCCCTGATCGCCGCAAGGCGCAACAAAAAAGTGGTAGAGCGCCAAGACTTTCTCGATGCGGTTGACCGCATTATTGGCGGACTGGAAAAGCGCAACAAGATTATTTCACCGGCCGAAAAGAAAGTCATTGCGTATCATGAAGCCGGACACGCTTCGGTGAGTTGGCTGCTTGAACATGCCCACCCCTTAGTGAAGGTTACCATAGTGCCCCGCGGCAAAGCCCTGGGCGCCGCCTGGTACCTGCCCGAAGAGCGACAGATTACTACTACCGAACAAATGTACGACGAGGTAACAGCCATACTTGGAGGCAGGGCCGCCGAAGACATTATTTTTGGAAAAATTTCGACCGGGGCGCTCAATGACCTTGAGAAAGTAACTAAGCAGGTGTATGCCATGGTGGTTTTCTTTGGTTTGAACAAGAAAATTGGTAACGTGAGCTATTACGACAGCACGGGACAAAGTGAGTATGCTTTTAACCGGCCCTACTCTGAGCGCACCGCCCAGGTAATCGATGAGGAGGTAAGCAAACTGGTTGAAGAAGCCTACGAGCGTGCCAAGAAAATTCTTACCGAAAACAAGGACAAGCTGATTAAGTTGGGCAATCTTTTGCTCGAGAAAGAAGTGATTTTCCGTGAAGACCTCGAGCATATCTTTGGCAAACGTCCCTTCGAGCCGGAGTTTGAAACCTTGGCTGAGAAGAATATTGAAGCTTCAACTTTGGTGCCTCAGCCAGAAAATAATTCTGACGGGCAAACTGCCGAAAATCCCGCTGAGAAGACGGATCCCGACCAGCCACCAATAACCAATTCACCAACCTGACCCAATGAAGGAAAGCACATCAAAGGAAAAGGTTCTGAAAAAAGTTAGGGATGCACTGGTAAATAAGATGCTACCCCCTTACGAAAGCGTAGACCTGGAAAGTCCGGTTCATGCTGCTCCCGATTCTGAATTCCTTGATGTTTCTTTTGCCGAGGCTTTTTCAAAAGTCAACGGTCAGTTTGTATATTGTGCCGATTATGAGGAACTTAGTCTTAACCTTAAGACCCTCCTGAAAAAGAAAAATATTGAAAAATTGTTTTGCGGTGAGGCTTTCTTCAGCGGCTTGCTCGACGAAAGGGGCATTGGCTGCATAAAGGATTGCAAGGAGCTTGACGAATGTCAGGCTGCGCTCACAGGCTGCGAAGTGCTGGTAAGCCGCCTGGGAACCATTGTTATGAGCAGCAAACAGGGTGGAGGACGCCGCAGTTTCATTTATCCGCCCGTGCATATTGTGGTGGCAAACAGCAGGCAGCTGGTCTGGGATATTAAAGATGCGTTTCAGTTTATGAATAAAAAATATGATGGGGCGCTTCCGTCGATGATTACCTTTGTGACGGGCCCCAGCCGAACGGCCGATATCGAAAAAACGCTGGTGCATGGCGCGCACGGACCAAAAGAAGTGTACCTGTTTTTGATTGAGACCCGTTAGGCCCATTATGCAATTTTTATGGAAGAAAGCTGGCAATTAATATATAGTTCCACATTTCTGCATAAGGTTGAAATTGTGAAAGCCGTGCTGGAAGATTTTGAGATTGAGAGCGTTGTGGTAAACAAAAAAGATTCATTTTATCTTTTTGGTGAAATTGAGCTTTACGTGCATCCTGATAATGTACTCAAGGCCAGATTAATCATTAACAAGGAGGATTTGTGAACAACCTTGTAAAACGTACGCTGACCGGAATCGTATTTGTAGTGCTGGTGATCCTGTCCATTAACATGCATCACCGTTTTTTTGTGATACTGTTTCTGGTCATCACCGTAATGGGTCTGTGGGAATTTTTTAAGCTGGTTGAAACCGCCGGCATTTTCCCCAATAAGTTTGCAGGTATCCTTTCAGGGGTTTTTCTGTTTCTTTCCAATGCTTTTATTGCACACGGGCATACTGGCTGGGGTATTCTAATGTTTAACTTTGTATTTATTTTTCTGATTTTTCTTTTCGAGCTTTACCGCAAACTGCCCAACCCGTTTACCAATATTGCCTTTACTTTTTTTGGCCTGCTTTACATTGCCCTGCCTTTTTCGCTGCTCAATTATTTTCCCAATCCCAACCTTTTGCCCGGTACCTACCATTCGAACTTGTTGATGGGGTTTTTCTTCCTGGTATGGATGAACGAGACCGGGGCTTACCTTGTTGGTTCGGCCATTGGCAAGCATCGGCTTTTTGAGCGCATTTCGCCCAAAAAAACCTGGGAAGGGACCATTGGCGGCGGTGTACTGGCTATGATTACGGGTTTTATGATTTCAAGATATTTCACCCAAATTGACACCATTGACTGGCTTGTTATCTCTCTTATCGTAGTTGTTTTCAGTTCCTATGGCGATCTTTTTGAGTCAATGTTTAAACGCAGCATCAACGCCAAAGACAGTGGTCGCCTGCTGCCGGGTCACGGCGGTATTCTCGATCGTTTTGACGGGGTGATCATGGCTGCACCCTTTGTTTTTGTTTACCTAATTATCGTTTTCTGACCTCAATATTATGAAAATACACAGGGAAGGTTATCCCACCATTACATTAGTTTCGGCATTGCTTATCATTACGGTTGTTGTAATGCGTATTTTTTTTCCCGAAGCGGGCAATTGGGTCTGGCTTATTTATGCGCCGCTGATTGTTTTGTGGATCATGATTCTGCAGTTTTTTCGCTCGCCCAACCGTAATATCAAGCTCGACCCAACGGCAGTGCTGAGCCCGGCCGACGGCCGTGTGGTGGTGGTGGAGGAGGCCTTTGAAAAAGAATTCTTTAAAAAGCCCATGCTGCAGGTGTCTGTTTTTATGTCGCCCATCAACGTGCACCAGAATCGCTACCCCGTTAGCGGAAAAGTGTTATACAAAAGGCACCACCACGGCAAATTTTTGCTGGCATGGAGCCCCAAGTCGAGCACGCTCAACGAGCGTACCTCCATTGTTTTTGAAACCGAAAGAAATCAGCAGATTTTAATGCATCAGGTGGCCGGTTTTGTTGCCCGCCGCATTGTTTGCTACAGCAAGGAAGGTACCATGGTAAAACAGGGCGACGAGCTGGGCTTTATCAAATTCGGCTCGCGCGCTGACCTTTATCTGCCCCTCGGCACCAAAGTGAATGTAAAAATTGGCGATAAAGTAAAAGGCGGATTAAGTTCAATTGCCACTTTGGAACTTGAATCGGCTGGTTTGCGGACACAGCCTTAAAAGTCCTACATTCCCCAGATTCTGTAATCTTACAGAAATTCCATTAATTCCTTCAGTTGACCAATTTGGTAGGTTGGTTTGTATGGCGAAGTTTCGCCCGGTTGTGCCAGCCATACCTGGTCCATGCCTGCCTGCTGCGCCCCAAAGATATCCGATTGGGGGTCGTCGCCCACCAACAGTGATTCTTCAGGACGGGCACCGGTTTTTTCGAAAGCATAGGTAAAAATGCGGGGATCGGGCTTTTGTGCGCCGGCGTCCTCACTCACAATTACGTGCTGAAAATATTGCTCCAGCCCACAACGGCTGATCTTCAGAAACTGAATCTCGTCGAAACCGTTGGTAATAATATGAAGGGGGTATTTGGGAAAAAGATAGTCGAGCAATTCGATGGTGCCCGGGATCAAATGTACCTGCAAGGGGCTTAGCCGGATGTATTCAGAAGCAAACTTTTTGGCTAGCCCATGGTTAATTCCGAAGGCTTTTAAGGTATCACTAAACCGTGCCACATTCAGGTATTCCTTGGTGATTTCTTGTTTTTTGTAGCGCTCCCACAGGGGCAGGTTTATGCTTTTATAGGTTTTGTGAAAGGTGTCGAAGTCGGCAAGGCCCATTTCATGAAGCCCAAAGTTTTGGTAAAGCTGGTAAATGGTTTCACGGTTGTTGCGGTCGAAATCGTAAAGCGTGCGATCAAGGTCGAAAAAGAGATGCTTGTATTTTTGCATGAAATCGGATTATAGAGATACTGAAGGTAGTTCTGAATGCAAAAATACTTAAAAGCGAGGAGAAAACCTGAGCCGTGCCTAATCCATCCACTTCAGCTTTCCTTCCTCCTTGAGGGTTACCACCTTTCCATTGTCAATGAGCCATTGCAGTACTTTCAGCACCTTACCCTCATTGAGGGTTGAAGGGATGGCGTTCAGCAACTCCTTGGTATTCATTTTTTTACCTTGCAGTAAAGGTTTAATCTCATTTAGCACCAGGTCGAACTCGTAAGCCGATACTTCGGCTTTGTTGCGCTCCAGACACACATCGCACTGCCCGCAGCGATGACTTACCACCTCACCAAAATAGGCCAGCAGCATCATACTGCGGCATTTGTTGGTTGTGAGCACATACTGTTTCATAGCTTCCATGCGCGTATGAGAAAATTCAAGGCGCTCGTGATACACCTCGGGCGTAATGCGAAGCTGATGTTCTTGCATGCGCTCTTCCAGGAAGGTGATGGCGGCCTGCTCGTTTTGTTCTTCATACTGAAGAATGCTGACCTGCCTGAGCCAGCGCAGCCGCTTTACGACTTCCTCTTTGGTGATGCCCGACCTTTTGGCAATGTCGCTTTCGCTGATTTTTACAAACTCCGAAAACATGCCGGTGTAGGAGCGCAGCAGCACTTTGATAAATGGATCGTAAGCTGGTGTAGCCACCTGGAATCGATACAGCTCCTCCTTGTTGATTGAAATATATACCCTGGAAGGATTTGCCAAAGCGTCTGACATGGCAATATAGCCTTCTCTTTCGAGGAATTTCAGGGCATTGAAAGCCAGTACTGGGTCGTAGGTGTAATTCTCGGCAAACTCGCTGAGGCTGAAGGGAAGGGTCTGCTCGCGCCCTGCGCCAATGGCCAGCTGAAAATAATTGCCCAGGCTGTTGTAAACCTTTTTAATAAAATCAATAGGCGGGTAGGAACGCTCATGGTTGCGCTCAAGTTCGATCACATCGGCCTTGTTGCAAAGCAGCACAGCAAACGATTTTTTTTCATCGCGGCCAGCCCTTCCCGCTTCCTGAAAATAGGCCTCAGGGCTTTCGGGCAAGTCCATATGCACCACAAAGCGCACATTGGGCTTATCGATGCCCATGCCAAAGGCGTTGGTCGAAACCATTACCCTGGCTTTCTCCTTCATCCAGGCATTTTGCTTTACGTCGCGCTCCAGGGTAGTGAGGCCGGCATGATAAAAATCGGCCGATACATTATTCTTTTTCAGGAAAATGGCCAACTCGCGCGTTTTTTTGCGGTTGCGGACATATACTATGCCCGGTCCGCCCACTTTGTTGCAAATCCTGAGCAAACGGTTCAGTTTGTCCTCTTCTTCCAGCACCACGTAAGCCAGGTTTTTGCGCTCAAAACTTTTTTGAAACACTTTGGGACTGCCAAAATCCAGCTTTTGCTGTATGTCTTCTACCACTTGGGTCGTGGCGGTGGCTGTTAAGGCCAGCACAGGCGTGTTGGGCATTAACTCCCTTACCTCGGCAATTCTCAGGTAAGGCGGCCTGAAGTCGTATCCCCACTGCGAAACACAGTGGGCTTCATCCACGGCCAGCAGGTTGACCTTCATCTTTGGAATGCGAGCCCGTAAAAGTTCCGTGGTGAGCCGCTCGGGCGAAAGGTAAAGGAATTTCACATCGCCATACACGCAATTGTCGATGGCAATATCCATCTCCATTTTGCTCAGGCCATAATAAACCCCCACCGCTTTGATGCCCCGGTTTTTCAGGTTTTGTACCTGATCTTTCATGAGCGCTACAAGTGGTGTTACCACAATACACAAGCCCTCTTTGGCCATACCAGGCACCTGGTAGCATAGCGACTTTCCGCCACCAGTGGGCAGCAGGGCGAGGGTGTCATGGCCTTCGAGCACCGAGCGGATAATATCTTCCTGCAAAGGCCTGAAAGCACTGAAACCCCAGTATTTTAGCAATATGGACTGAAGGTCGTAGCTCATCGGGTTTTATGGTTACCCGAAAATAAGAAAAAAAGCCCATGGAAGCAGGCTTTTCTTTTTTTGAAAGGAGATTTATTCTTTGGTCATAAACTGGCAGCCGGCACATTCGCTCACGCAACCTCCGCAGGGATCAGAAGGGTCTTTTTTTGGACGCCGGATAATGCGCACCATCTTATAAATGGCAAAGCCAAATGCAAGTGCCAGTATGGCTATGGTTATGATCCATTGTGTCATTATTCCGGATATTTAAATGAACAGGCCCGAGGTCTGATAAAAGAAAAAAGATACCAACCAGGCGATCAGCGTGGTGTAACCCATGGTAAAAAGTCCCCACTTCCAGTGGCCCGACTCCTTGCTAATGGCAGCAATAACGCCAATGCACGGGAAGTAAAGCAGCACGAAAAGCATGAGGCTAAAGGCCACACGCTTGTTGAATACTTTTTGTCCTGCCCGTGGCCCATCAGTATAGGTCTGGCTCTGCAATTTTTCAATAAGCGACTGACTTTGGGTCTGCACATTTTCATCCACCTGGTAAAGTACGCCCAAGGTACTGACCACAATTTCCTTTGCAGCCACGCCTGAAATGATGCTTATGGTCATTTTCCAGTCGAATCCCAGCGGAGCCATAACCGGCTGGATGAACTTCCCAATTCTGCCAATATAACTGTTTTCTAACCTTTTAGAGTAGGCAAAAGCTTCTGCTTGCTGCAGGCGAAGGTCGAGTTGCTCTTCCAATTGTTGCCTTTCAATAGCTGCCGTTTCGGGAAGGGCATCCAATGCAGCACTGTGCTGTTCTTTGATGATTTCGCGTTGGGCCTGCACCTGCTCTTGAAAACTGCTGCCGTTAGGGAAATATCCCAATGCCCAAATGATAATGGAAGCTACCAGTATGATACCCCCGATTTTGCGCAGGTACTGTACCGCCTTGCTCCACATATGCGAGGTGCTGGCCCTGGCCGTTGGCATACGATAGGGGGGGAGCTCCATTACAAAGGGTACTTCCTGGGCCCTGAAAAGGGTTTTTTTGAACAGCATGGCCACACCGATGGCCATCAGCACCCCGATCAGATAAATCAGAAACAGCATGCTACCCTGGTTTTCGGGGAAGAAGGCACTGATAAGCAGCACATATATGGGCAGGCGGGCGCTGCAAGACATAAAGGGGTTTATGAGCATGGTGAGCAGGCGATCGTTGCGGTTCGACAGCGTGCGGGTGGCCATGATGGCCGGCACGTTGCAGCCAAAGCCCATCAAAAGCGGAATGAATGATTTGCCATGCAGCCCTATTTTGTGCATAAGTTTGTCCATAATAAACACTGCCCGCGACATATACCCCGTGTCTTCCATCAGGCTGATAAAGAAAAACAGCAGCATAATATTGGGCAAAAACACTATGACGCCGCCCACACCGCTCACAATGCCGTTTATGAGCAGGTCTTTCAGCGGACCTTCGTTCATTTGTCCGTTAAGCCAGTCGGCTAACCAGCCTACCCCTGATTCAATCCATTCCATGGGATAGCTGCCTAGCCAGAAAGTGGCCGAGAACATAAACCACATGAAGAACAGGAAGATAGGAAAGCCAAAAAGCTGGTGCGTGATCAGCGTATCGATCACTTCACTGGTCTTGCGCTGTTCGCTTACTCCCGGCTTCAAAGTTTCTTTTAGAGCGCCCGAAATAAAACCGTATTTCAAGTCGGTGATGACCGTTTCGGGGTGCTCGCCGTATTCTTTCTCCAGACGATGAATTTCATGACCGGTATAATACAGTATCTCCTCATGGTTGTGGCAGTTCTCCATGATCTTCTTCACCGCTTCCTTGTCGTTCTCGAGCAATTTTATGGCCAGAAAACGCGTAGAAATCCTGTCGGTCAGATGCTGGTTGCCCGGGGCATTGATCAGGTCTTGTATGTCTTTGATGGAACGCTCCGGGCTGGTACCGTAGTTTATGTGAATGTGTCGCACCACCGGGTTACGGTCTTCAAACACCTCAATCACCTTTTCAAAGGTTTCCTTAATGCCTTTGCCCTTCGAACTTACGGAAGGAACAATGGGAATACCGATCATCTTTCCCAACGACTCATAATCGAGCTTGTCGCCCTTGGCCTGCAGTTCGTCAAACATGTTGAGCACCATCACCACCCTTATGTCCATGTCGATGAGCTGGGTGGTCAGGTATAGGTTGCGCTCAAGGTTGGAGGCATCCACAATATTGATCACCACATCGGGCAGCTGCTCCTGTATGAAGTCTCTTACGAAAATTTCCTCGGGAGTATAGGCAGAGATAGAATAGGTGCCAGGCAGGTCGGTAATGCGAAAATGGTATCCGCTTTGGCGGAAGCGGGCTTCTTTGGCATCGACGGTCACCCCGCTGTAGTTGCCAACACGCTCGCGCGAGCCGGAGGCGAAGTTGAAAAAAGTGGTTTTACCGCTGTTGGGGTTACCCACCAGGGCTACGTTTATGGTTTTTCCGCGCCTTAAGGTGTTGATGCGTTCGCGTGTAATGGTGCCATCAAAGGCCTTGTCTTCGGCTGGTTTGAAATCTTTTTCGCGGGAAACTTCAATAAGCTGGGCTTCGCTGTTGCGAAGCGAAACATTGTAGCCCATTATGTTATATTCAATAGGGTCGCGCAGCGGGGCCTTCTTGACCACCTCCACAGGTTTTCCCACTACGAATCCCATTTCGATGATCCGCTTGCGAAACGCACCCCGGCCTTTCACCTTAAGGATGATACCGCGTTCACCGTTTTTAAGATCGCTAAGATTCATAGTGTTAATAAAATCACAACCTTTATTTAGATTGAATAAAAATTATGCAAAGGTATTTATTTTTGCGTTTCTGGCAAGGCTATTACTGCATTTAAAAGCTTAAAAAGCTTTGGTTGTAATGAAAAAAGGCTGGGTAAATAGCTGTCGATTAAATAAAAAAGTTTATGTTTGATGTAATATTTTTGGTTGGAATTTAAATTTCCCCATTTCCTAAAACCCGCGGCCAATGCTTATTCCCGATTTTGTCAAAAAAGACCCTTATCTCGCTCCCCACACCCATAAGATCGTTGGCCGCCTGCGAAAGGCTTACGAAAAAGAAATGGAACTCTCTGCCGGGGGGCGGCTCACGGATTTTGCCAACGGCCACAATTACTTTGGCCTGCATCGCCATGAAGGGGGCTGGGTGCTGCGCGAATGGGCGCCCAATGCTACCTGCATTTTCCTCGTGGGCGAGTTTTCGAACTGGCGCCTGGAAGAAGAATTCAAGCTGCAGCCGCAGGGAAATGGTAACTGGGAGATTAGCCTGCCTGCCGAGACCCTGAAGCATCAGGACCTTTACAAGCTCTTTATGTGCTGGGAAGGCGGCTCGGGCGACCGTATACCGGCCTGGACCCGCCGCGTGGTGCAGGATCCCACAACGCATATCTGGAATGCGCAGGTATGGGATCCGCCCGAATCCTATACCTGGCAAAATACCCTGAAACCGGCAAGGGACTTTTTTCCACTAATCTATGAAGCCCATGCAGGGATGGCCACCGAAGAATATAAGGTAGGTACATGGGAAGACTTCCGGGTGAATGTGCTGCCGCACGTGGAAGAGGCTGGTTATAATACCATCCAGTTGATGGCTGTGCAGGAGCATCCCTTCTACGGCTCTTTTGGTTATCATGTCAGCAGTTTTTTTGCGGCCTCAAGCCGCTTCGGCTCTCCCGAAGAGCTGAAGGCCCTGGTGGACGACGCCCATGGGCGTGGCATCAGGGTGATTATGGACATTGTGCACTCACATGCCGTTAAGAATGAGGTGGAAGGCATCAGCCGCTACGATGGAACCTATTACCAGTTTTTCCACGACGGCCCGCGTGGCGATCACCCGGCTTGGGACAGCCGCTGCTTCGACTATGGAAAAAATGAAGTGCTGCATTTCCTGCTTTCAAACTGTAAGTTCTGGCTCGAAGAATATGGTTTTGACGGTTTCCGCTTTGATGGGGTTACCAGCATGCTGTACCTCGATCATGGACTGGGTACCGCATTCGTAGGTTACGATCAGTATTTTAATGATAGCCAGGACGAGGATGCCATTACCTACCTGTATCTTGCAAATAAGCTCATCCACGAGGTGAGGCCCGGTGCCATGAGCATTGCCGAAGAAATGAGCGGCATGCCTGGCCTGGCCACCCCTCAGGCACTGGGAGGCATGGGTTTCGACTATCGGCTGGCAATGGGCGTTCCCGACTATTGGATCCGGACCATTAAGGAAGAACGCGTGCAGTTCTGGCATGTGGGCGAAATGTTCCAACAGCTGGCCAACAAACGCTGGGACGAAAAGACCGTGCACTATGCTGAGTCGCACGACCAAGCCCTTGTGGGCGACAAGACCGTTATCTTCTGGCTTATCGATCAGGACATGTATTTCAGCATGCGGGTTGATCAGCAAAGTCTGATTATCGACAATGGCATAGCCCTTCATAAAATGATCAGGCTGGTTACCCTTGTAACCGCTGGCAATGGCTATCTCAATTTTATGGGCAATGAGTTCGGACACCCCGAATGGATTGACTTTCCCGGAAGACACAACAACTGGTCCTATCACTATGCAAGGCGTCAGTGGAGCCTCAAAAACAACCCGGAGTTGAGGTATAAATTCCTCAACGACTTCGACCGCGCCATGATGACAATGGTGCAAAAAGAAAAGTTGCTCAAATACCCCACGGTAACTCGTCTAATGGAGCACGTCTCCGACCAGATACTGGTAATCGGCCGCAAAGACCTGGTGTTTGTTTTCAACTTCAATCCCTTTGATTCCTATGTCGATTACCCAGTTAATGTGCCAGCCGGAAACTATTTAATGGTGCTTAATACTGACAATCCGCAGTTTGGTGGCTTTGGCCGAATTGACGAAAATCTGCTGTATTCCACTAAAAAGGATGAAGCCAATGGCAAGCTGAAGCTTTACATACCTGCCCTCACCGCGTTTGCATTAAAAAAGAAAAAATAGCCATGTCGAAAAGCATAAAATTATACCGCAAAATCAAAGCCACACCCGAAGAGGTTTACCGGGCGCTTACCAATCCATTTACTATTGAATTGTGGAGCGGCGAGCCTGCTGTCATGAGCCTGGAGCCCGACTCAGAGTTCAGCCTGCTTAACGGCGAAATTACCGGACGTAACATTGAGTTTGAAACAAACAAATGGCTGAAGCAGCAATGGTTTTTTGAAGGGGAGGAGGAAGAGTCCGTGGTCACCATCAAGTTATTTGAGGAAAAGGGTGGCACGCAGCTGCAAGTGGTACACGAAGGAATTCCCGACGATGCGTACGAAAATATGCTCGAAGGCTGGAAAGAATTTTACCTAGACGCCCTGCAGGATTTCTTTGAAGCATAACGCTTTCGGATTGATGATTGATGAATGATGAATGATGAATGATGATTGACTAAATCATAAATCATAAATCATAAATATAAAGGGTTAGACGTTGAAGCGTACGTGAAAGATATCGCCGTCTTTTACTATGTAGGTTTTTCCCTCAATGTGAAACTTACCTGCTTGTTTGCAGGCATGTTCTGAGCCCAGTTCCACAAAGTCTTCCCAGCGTTTTACCTCTGCACGGATAAACCCCCTTTCGAGGTCGGAATGGATCACGCCAGCTGCTTTTGGCGCTGGGGTTCCGGCATGTATAGTCCAGGCCCTTACCTCCTTGGGTCCTTCAGTAAAAAAGGTGTGCAGGTTCAAGGTGCGGTAGGCAGCCCTGATCAGCTTGTTCACACCGGGTTCTTTCAATCCCATATCTTCCAGAAAAGCCATGCGGTCTTCTTCGGTGTCGAGCTGGGCAATCTCTGCCTCGGCTTTCGCGGCAATGATAAGCATTTCGGCACCTTCCGCCTCAATAGTGGATTTTACCATTTCGGTGTATTTGTTGCCACTGGCGGCACTCTCTTCATCTACGTTGCAAACGTAAATCACCGGCTTAATGGTCAGAAAAAAGCAATCTTCGAGAATTTCCTTGTCGTTTTCTTCAATGGGGAAGTTGCGCGCGGGCTCGCCGTTTTCAAAATGTTCCTGCAGGGTTTTGAGTACCTCCAGCGATTTTTTGGCATCCTTGTCGCCAACCCTTGCAAGCTTGTCCACACGCTGAATTTTTTTTTCAAGGGATTCCAGATCCTTCGAGACCAGCTCCAGGTCAATGGTTTCTTTGTCGCGCAGCGGGTTTACCGAGGCTTCGATATGCGGTACCATGGGGTCGTCGAAGCAGCGGAGCACATGTATGATGGCATCGGTTTGCCTGATCTCGGCCAGGAATTGCCCGGCACCTTTTTGGGTGGCTCCGCCTTTGGTAAGGCCCGGAATATCGATGATCTCTACAGTGGTGCGAACTACCTTTACAGGCTTTACAATGGCCGCGATGGCATCCAGCCGTGGGTCGGGCACTTCAATTTGTCCGAGGTTGGCCTTGCCGGCAGCCTGGGTGTCTTCCATGCGACCTTTCGATAATGAGTTGAACAGGGTGGTTTTGCCGCTCCCGGCTATGCCTACCATTCCGCAGTTTAATGCCATAATCAGTATGATTTTTTCAGGCTGCAAAGGTACAAATAATGCACGTCGAATTTTGATGCAGGTCAGTTATTATGGCAATTTTCATTCTGAATCCTCAAATTTGCGTATCTTCAACTTTCAGGATTAAACCATGCTCCGCCAAATAACCAACGAACCCATTCCCATTAAGCTCTGGCTCAATGATATTGAGGCAGGTGCCCTTGATCAGGCCCGTAACTTGGCACGCCTTCCCTTTGCCTATAGCCATATTGCGCTCATGCCCGACTGCCACCAGGGATTCGGCATGCCCATTGGCGGGGTGCTGGCCACCAAAGAGGTGATTATTCCCAATGCCGTAGGGGTGGATATCGGCTGTGGCATGTGTGCCGTGCAAACCTCGCTGCACGAAATTGACCGCAGCACCCTGAAAAGCATCATGTCCGATATCCGACAGTTGGTTCCCCTAGGTTTCAAACATCATAGCCACCGCCAGGATGAGCGCCGGATGCCACAGCAAAAGTTCTCGGAAGCCATGCCGGTGGTGGAACGCGAATACGACAGCGCCACTTTCCAGATCGGCACGCTGGGCGGTGGAAACCACTTCATTGAGGTGCAGAAAGGCTCCGATGGCCTCATTTGGATCATGGTGCATTCGGGCAGCCGGAACATTGGCAAACAGGTGGCCGACTATTACAACCGAATGGCCATTAAACTTAACGAGCAGTGGAAAAGTCCTGTGCCTAAATCGGCCCAGCTTGCCTGGCTTCCCATCGATAGTATGGAAGGGCAGCAATACCTGGCCGAAATGAACTATTGCATTGATTTTGCTCTGGCCAACCGCCGACTTATGATGGATAACATCCTGGCCGTGTTCGAAGCCTATTTTAAAAAGGAATTCCGTGCCGCGCCCATGATCAATATTGCACACAATTACGCTTCCGCGGAAAAGCATTTCGGGCAGGAGGTGATGGTGCATCGCAAGGGAGCCACCAAAGCCAGCAAAGATACGGTGGGCATTATTCCCGGCAGCCAGGGTGCCAAAAGTTACATTGTCAAAGGCAAGGGTAATCCTGAAAGTTTCGAAAGCTGCTCGCATGGTGCTGGCCGCCAAATGGGTCGCAAAGAGGCCATCCGTTCACTCGATCTCAAAAAGGAAATTGAAAAGCTTGATCAGCAAGGCGTTATTCATGCCTTGCGGCGCGCAGGCGACCTCGAGGAAGCTTCAGGTGCCTACAAAGACATTGCCGTAGTAATGAAAAACCAGGACGACCTGGTGGACATCCTGGTTGAACTCAAACCCCTGGCAGTGATTAAGGGGTAATCCCGAATCTTTTTTGTTCCTTTTGTGTCTTTTTCGCCTCCATTGGGAATTTTTTGTCCAAATTTAATTTCACAACGGACACCCAAAAACCTCTAAAAGCCAAAAAGAGAAATGTTTTCGATAAATCTACGGTTAATTTATTTTCTTCACGTTCTTAGCCACATCCTGCCCGTTATACTTTCGCTCCACGGTAAATTCCACTTCATCACCGGTCAACAGTTCGTTAAAATCTACATTAAGCACATCGGTATAATGGAAAAACAGGTTGTTGTTGGGGTATTTTATAAACCCGTAACCATTTTTGAGGCTCAATACCTCGCTAATCTGTGCTTCGCCCTGATCGATACGGTTGAACTTGTCATCTTCATCCTCTTCGCCATCAACGGGAGCTGGATTCGTTGGGGTGTTAAACTCTTCCTGTACAAACAAAGCATTTACCAGCGGGTCGTTTTTCTTCAAGCGGCTGTCGATGAGCTCGTGCATTTGCACCGGGTACGACACCTCTTCGAGCAGGTGCTGCGAAGTGCGTGTAACCATTTTCTGCCCCTCGTCGTTGGTGAATTCAAAGTCCCAGCACATCACCATAACCCTGACACCCAGCCCATTGACCTTGCGGATAAGGGGAACAAAATCACCATCGGAACTGATCAGCACCAATACATCTATTTTTCCTGAAACAGCCCTTTCGTAGGCTTCCAGCGCCAGGTATACATCCACACTCTTTTCTTCGCGCTTGCCAAAAAACGACTTCAGCGGGAAATAATGCGTCACCACGCCTTCCGACATTAGGATGTCGTCGAATACCCGCTCATAATAGAGCTGGTTGCCACGCTGGGCGGCTTCCTGGGCACTGATGCGGCCCCTGAAATAATGGGCGTCGACAATGTGGCAAAGATTATAATCGCCGCCATCTTCGGCGGCTACCTGCTGACGGATAAACTCATGCAACCCGGCAATACTCAGGCGTCTTTTCCTGGGATGAACGTAATTGTAATAGTTGCTTACATGTAAAAAATAGTTACCATCATAAAAAACTCCGATACGCGTCAGCGGACCTTTTAAATTGCTCATAAAAGTGGATAATTAATGATTTATAATAGATAAACAAAGAATTGTGGTATACTTAAGGAGAATTTAAATTTTGTTTAAGGTGCAAATATATAGCTAAAAATGGCTATAACCATAAACAAATTTAAGAAAATTTGTTCAATTGTTTAAATGACATTTGTTTTTATTTTTTTGGCCTTACCCTTTTGGAAAAAGGGCTTAATTTTGTGCCAACCAAAAAAAGAATTATGGCATTGCAAAAACCAGGCATTCCAAAAGGCACCCGTGACTTTTCTCCAACGGAGATCGCCGGAAGGGAACTGATCTTTAATACCATCAGAAAAATTTTTCAACTACATGGTTATAAGCCCATCGAAACGCCTGCCATGGAGTCATTGTCGACCCTGATGGGAAAATATGGCGAGGAGGGCGACCGCCTGATCTTCCGCATTCTCAACTCTGGCGATTTTTCCTCAAAGGTGAGCGAAGCCGACTGGCAGCAGCGTGAACCGGGCAGGCTTTCGTCCCTGATTAGCGAGAAAGCCCTGCGCTACGACCTTACCGTGCCTTTTGCACGTTATGTGGTACAGTATCAAAACGACATTACCTTTCCGTTTAAACGCTACCAGATACAGCCCGTTTGGCGCGCAGACCGCCCACAGAAAGGCCGTTACCGCGAATTTTTCCAGTGCGATGTGGACGTGGTGGGCAGCGACTCCCTGCTCAACGAGGCGGAGTTTCTGCAGATCATCGATGAGGTCTTTGCCAGCCTGGGAATACGGGTGATAATTAAGTTCAACAACCGCAAAATTTTGGCTGGCATTGCCCAATACATTGGTTTCGAAGACAAGCTTACCGACATTACCATTGCCATCGACAAAATTGAAAAGATCGGCCTGGAAAAGGTGAACGAGGAATTGATTGAAAGGGGGCTAAGCCCGGAAGCCATTGAGAAGTTGCAGCCCATTTTGCAACTCAGCGGCAGCGACGAAGAAAAGCTTCAGGTGCTTTCGTCCTTGCTGGCTTCCTCTGAGGCAGGTATGAAGGGCATTGAAGAAATACGTGAGGTATTTTCCATTATTGCCCAAATACCAACGGCTTGCGCCGTGGAGCTCGACCTTACCCTGGCCCGTGGCCTCAACTATTACACCGGCGCCATTATTGAAGTGAAAGCCCTGGATGCCGCTATGGGCAGTATATGCGGTGGCGGACGCTACGATGACCTGACGGGCATTTTTGGCCTTCCGGACGTGTCGGGTGTGGGCATCTCCTTTGGTGCCGACCGCATTTACGATGTAATGAAAGAGCTGGGCCTGTTCCCCCAAGGGTTGGGCACTTTTACCAAATTGCTTGCTGTGAACTTTGGCGAACGCGAGCGAGACTATTGCCTTCCGCTGCTGCAAAAGCTGCGTCTGAGGGGCGTTAGCTGCGAGATGTACCCGGAGCCCGCCAAAATGAAAAAACAAATGCAATATGCCGACAAAAACAATATTCCCTTTGTTTTGCTGGCAGGCGAAAGCGAGATCAGCAAGGGCCTGTATGGCTTAAAAAACATGATGACCGGCGAGCAGCAACAACTGCCTGCCGAAGAGATTATAAAAACCGTTTCCAGTCATATTCAATAAGGTTATAATAATAATGGATATTCATTACATCAGCCCCGAACGAATCAGTTTTGATACCTTAAAAGACCTCCTTGCAGGCAAGAAAAAGCTTGCGCTCTCGGGCATTTCAAAGGAAAAGATTGTTGCCTGCCGCAATTACCTCGACGAGAAGATCAGAAATCAGCAGGACCCCATTTACGGGGTTACCACTGGCTTTGGCTCGCTCTGCAACCACAGCATTTCTGCTGAAGAGTTAGGCACCTTGCAGAAAAACCTGGTAATGTCGCACGCCTGCGGAATGGGAGAGGAGCTGCCCGCCGACCTGGTAAGGTTGATGCTGATACTGAAAATACAATCGCTTTCTTACGGCCACTCGGGTGTTCGCCTCGAAACAGTAGAGCGCCTGGTGGATTTCTTCAACCACGATCTTTTGCCCGTAGTATACAGCCAGGGCTCACTGGGTGCTTCGGGCGACCTGTCGCCACTGGCACATTTATCTCTGCCCTTGCTGGGTATGGGCGAGGTGGATTTCCAAGGCAAGCGCATGCCCGCTTCCGATGCCCTTAAACTGAAAGGCTGGCAAGCCCTCGAGCTGGCTTCTAAAGAAGGACTGGCATTGCTCAATGGCACACAGTTTATGGCTGCCATAGGCAGTTTTTGCCTTATCAGGGCCTTCGAACTCAGCCAGTGGGCCGATTTGGTTGGAGCGCTCTCGCTCGAAGGCTTCGATGGCCGCATCGAACCTTTTTTCGACCAGGTGCACCAGGTGCGTCATCACAAAGGGCAGATCGAAACCGCCGCAAACATACGGCAGATACTGGAGGGCAGCCAGCTGAGCAATCGCAAGAAACAGCATGTGCAGGATCCCTATTCCTTCCGCTGCATGCCCCAGGTGCACGGCGCCTCAAAAGATGCCATACGCTATGTGGCCAGCGTGTTCGAAAACGAGATCAATGCCGTTACCGACAATCCCACCTTATTTCCTGAGGACGACCTGATCATTTCTGCCGGCAACTTCCACGGGCAACCCCTGGCCATTACCCTCGATTTCCTGGGCATTGCACTGGCTGAGCTGGGAAACATTTCTGAACGCAGGGTGTACCGACTTATTTCGGGTGTAAGAAATTTGCCGGCATTCCTGGTGGCCCACCCCGGATTGAACTCCGGCTTTATGATTCCACAATATACCGCCGCTTCTATTGTGAGCCAGAATAAACAGTTTTGCACCCCGGCCTCGGTCGACTCCATCGAATCGAGCCAGGGCCAGGAAGACCATGTGAGCATGGGCGCCAATGCAGCGGTAAAAACCCAGAAAATCGTGGAAAACCTCGAAAAGCTGCTGGCCATAGAACTGCTCAACGCCAGCCAGGCCATGGCTTTCCGCGAAAGCGAAAAAACCTCACCGGTGTTAAAACGCCTGCTGGACGAATTCCGCAAAGAGGTACCCTTTGTTGAGGACGATAAAATAATGTATGTGGAAATGGACAAAGCCCTGCAATTTATCAGACTGAAAAGTCCGGCTCAATTTCTTTTTTAGTCTTAATAATTTATTTTTTCATGAATGCGATTTAATCTTTGGTGGCATTCAATAAATTATTATATTTGATGCAACCTAATCTTGTGTTGTATCATGACCCCAGAATACATCCAGTCTTATCAGGAGCGGCCGCTGCAATATAAGGTTCTTTGTGTAATGGCCTTTATTTTTGGTGGTTTTACGCTGATCTTCTCCCTGTTTTTTCTTATCCTTGGCGGGATACAGAACGATCTGCTGGAGTTTATGCGTCCCGGTATTTTGCCTGAGAAATTGATGCCATTGGGCGGATTAATTTATTCCATTATCGCCTTTGTACTTTCGGTTGTGGCATTTGTGGGGATTATTCAGATATGGAACAGGGTCAGGCTTGGATTCTGGATCTTCTCCATTTCCATATTTCTGTTCCTTCTGCTTCCATTCATTTTTTTGCGGGTGCCTTTTCTTTGGCTTTTTAAAACCCTTTCGCCTTTCCTGGTAATTGCCGGATTCTTTATCCTGCTATTTCACTACAATATCAAGCACATGGAATAAGCCGGAGAGCTATTCCAGTCAGAAAACCATAAACTAACTGATTTTTATTCCGGGTTAGGCCTGCCTACTGGCTTTTCAACCTGCTCCCATGCCTGTTGTTCGCGTTCGATCTGGCGGCGGTGATTTCGGCTAATGGCCCTTTCTTCGAGTTTGTAAAGATCGGGCTGCCCGGCGTTAACCCATGCGGTATACCAAAAGTCGCCCACTGATTTTACAGCCAGGCGCATATGTTCTTCCACCATTTTTTCCATGCCCAAATGGAAGGCTTCTGAAAACTCGCGCGAATACACGCGGGTAATTGCCTGTCCGCGCATCTCATAAGAAAAAACCCTGTCGGAGCTGAAATGCTGCACCAGGCTGTCATATACCTGGTAGATAAAATCGACCTGGTTGTGGCTGATCTCCACCAGCTCCCAGGCGCGGTCGCGCGGCGACTCCAGGTATTTGGCACGGCCCACCAGGTAGTTGAACTCGTCGGCCATCATTTCGGGCAAGCGGCTTTCCCATAAGGCGTGTATGCCGCGCTGATCGGGTGTGCGCCCGTTGTAGTATTTGGTGGTGTGCAGGGGGGTGCAGGCATCGCTGATGTAATGCCCGATGTGTGCAGCATTGTAAAGAATGCGGTCAACATTGCGGTCTTCGAAGGCACGCGTCAGGCGACCCATCATTAGATTGATATGCCATGGCAGCACTCCGTGAAGCTGCAGGGTGTCTTCGGTGTATTTTTCAACGGCTTCATACCACCTGCGGGGCATAAGCTCAAAAGGATTCTCGCCGTAGTGGTCGATGTCGATATAGTGTCTTGGTGCTTCTCCGGGCACGGCATGCGCGCGGCGGTCGGGATCAATGGAGCGTTCAGAAAGGTATTCGATATGCTTTTTAAAAAAGCCCACCATTTCGGGCGGCAGGGTAAACACTGCCATACGATTGATCTTGCGGTGGGCGGCAAACCCGAATCCAAAGCCATCGAGGGGCGGGACAAGGCACAACATCAGCAAAAGGAATATGGCAGGTATGTATTTTTTTTTTACCTTCATTTAATGGATTTCATGGGCTTTCAACCTTAAAAATAAAGAATTGCTGGAACTTGGCCAAACTTTTCAACCTTCAGTGGCCGACAGGGTTGCATCAACGAGTTCTGTGCCGCGAAGCACTGGTACTACCTGGGTAAAATCGGAAGTCATGGAAAACTCAATGATATCGTCGAGTCCCATTTTGCGCAGGCGGTGGCGGTGGGCGGCCTTTTCAATATACTCCATTGGATTTCCCTTGGCCAGCAGCCAAAGGTCGGCGCTGGCAATAGCAGCATCGCATTTGGTGTAAAACTCTCCGCGGCTGTTGTTTAAGAGTTGTTCGACCAGTGCGCCTGCAAACAGGGTGTCTTCCATGCTGAAGCGGTTTTTCCAGCCGGCACAAAAGATAATCACCGGTTTTTTTTGCGCCATTACATAACGGGCCACGGCACTGATATTGATAAATGCTCCGATCACCACTTCGTTTCGCCCATGCGCCACTGCCTTTATGGCCTGGGTGCCGTTGGTGGTATTCATGCAAATGGTCTGGCCTTTGAGGTGAGGCTCCAGAAAGTTAAATGGGGAGTTGCCAAAATCAGCACAATCGAGCTTTTTCCCATCTCGTTCACCGGCCACAATATATCCTTTGCGCTTGTATTCTTCGCTTTCGCTGATTTCGGCCACGGGAATGATACTTTTTACCCCGTTATGAAAAGCAGCCACCATGGCCGTGCTGGCCCTGAAAATGTCGGTAATCACCACCACGGCATCCTCCCGGTCATAGAGTGGCCACGAAAGAGGGGAGAAGCAGACCTCCACAGTATATTTTCCGTTTTCGCTATACATTATCCTGAATTATTAAATACCTTTTTGAAAAAAAGAAGCCACGAAAGCACGAAAACACAAAAGCTGCACAAACTTATTGTGAAACCTTAATGACTTCGTGCCCTGGTGGCTAATGGTTTGACAATTATCCTTTATAAAAAGGCAGCTTAACCACTTGGGCTTTAAGCGCTTTTCCGCGAACGTCGATAAAAATACTGGCGCCGGCTTTCGCGAAAGCGGGTTTTACATAACCCAGGCCGACGCCTACCTTTACCGAAGGTGCCATAGTGCCCGAAGTGACCTCGCCAATGTTGTTGCCTTCTTCATCCACAATGGCGTAATGCTGTCTTGGAATGCCCTTGTCGATCATTTGGAAGCCCACCAGCTTGCGGCTCACGCCTTCGGTTTTTTGCTTCAGCAGGTTTTCGCGGTTAATGAAGTCCTTGCCTTCAGCAAACTTGGTAATCCAGCCCAACCCCGCTTCGAGGGGTGAGGTGGTGTCGTTAATGTCATTGCCATAAAGGCAGAAACCCATTTCCAGACGAAGGGTGTCGCGGGCAGCCAAACCAATGGGTTTTATACCGAATTCGGCACCTGCCTCAAGCACAGCATCGTAAATTTTCAAGCCGTCCTTGTTATCAAAGTAAATCTCGCAACCGCCCGATCCGGTGTATCCAGTGGTAGAAAGAATCACGTTGCCCACACCGGCAAATTCGAGCACCTTGAAGGTGTAGTAGGGCATGTCTACGATGGGCTCGCTGGTGAGCTTCTGCATGGCTTTCAGTGCCAGGGGGCCCTGTACGGCCAGCTGCGAAATATCGTCGGAGGCATTTTTTATGACTGCACCAATCTTTTCATTTTGCTTGCTGACCCATGCCCAGTCCTTGTCAATATTTGCGGCATTCACCACCAGTAAATATTTCTCTTCATTGAAACGATACACCAGGAAGTCATCGACGATGCCGCCCTGATCGTTGGGGAAGCAGGCGTATTGAACCTTTCCGTCGGAGAGGACGGACGCATCATTTGAGCTAACGCGCTGAATCAATTCAAGGGCTTTTGGGCCTTCTACCCAGAACTCGCCCATATGCGATACATCAAAAACACCCAGGGCTTTTCTTACGGTTTCGTGTTCGGCATTTACACCTTCGAACTGCACGGGCATGTAAAAACCGGCGAAGGAAACCATTTTACCACCCATGGTTTCGTGTTTCTCTTTAAAAACTGTGGTCTTCATACGTATGATTTTATAGGAATATTAAATGTTTCGTGCCAATTGCCGCAAAATTACTAAATACCTTTTACTTCTCAGCCAGCACTTCGGTGATAAGGTCAGCGGCTTCTTTGAGCAGTATGGCAGAATGCACTTTCAGGCCTGAGTTGTCGATGATTTCTTTGGCTTCTTCGGCGTTGGTGCCTTGCAGGCGCACAATGATGGGCAGGTTGATCTCGCCGATGTTTTTGTAGGCATCCACAATACCGTTGGCTACGCGGTCGCAGCGCACAATGCCGCCAAAGATATTGACCAGTATGGCTTTCACATTGGGGTCTTTCAGGATAATGCGGAAGGCTTCCTCCACGCGCTTGGCATTGGCCGAACCACCCACATCGAGGAAGTTGGCCGGCTCGCCGCCGCTGAGCTTGATAATGTCCATGGTAGCCATGGCCAGTCCGGCGCCATTTACCATACAACCCACATTGCCGTTGAGTTTAACAAAGTTCAGGTTGTGCTGTCCTGCTTCTACCTCCATGGGATCTTCCTCATGCACGTCGCGCATGGCTTCAATGTCGGGATGACGAAAAAGGGCGTTGTTGTCGACCACCATCTTGGTGTCCACCACCAGGATTTTGTCGTCGGAGGTTTTGAAAAGCGGGTTGATCTCGATCAGGGTGGCATCATTCTCAATGTAGGCCTGGTAAAGCCTGGGCACAAACTTCACCATGTTTTTGAAGGCCTCGCCGCTCAGGCCCAGGTTAAAGGCAATGCGGCGGCACTGGAATGGAAGCACGCCCACCTTGGGGTCTATTTCTTCGGTAAAGATCTGGTCGGGGGTTTCTTCGGCCACCTCTTCTATGTTCATTCCGCCCCTAGGCGAATACATGATCATATTGCGTGAGGTGCCACGGTTTAACAAAATGCTGAAGTAGAACTCCTTTGGCTCGGCGGGGCCGGGATAATAAATGCCCTGCTCAACCAAAACCTTCCTTACCAGCTTGCCTTCGGCGCTGGTTTGTGGGGTAACCAACTGCATGCCAATGATCTGGTGTGCAAAAGTATCCACTTCTTCCAACGAGCGGGCTATCTTTACGCCGCCGCCCTTACCACGTCCCCCGGCATGAATCTGCGCCTTTACCGCCCATATTTTTATTCCGGTTCGCTTCTCCAGCTCTTGTGCGGCAGCTACCGCAGCTTCAGGATTTTCCACCAGTACGCTCTCGGCTACCGGAACATTGTATTTTCTTAGCAGGCTTTTGCCTTGGTACTCATGCAGGTTCATACAATCAGGTTTTGGTTCATTCAGTTTGCAGAAAATTTGGGAGCTAAAACAAGCTGGCCAGCCCCTTTGGCACGGAAAACAAAAATACAAATTTACCCTTCACCCCCGCAAGGAAATTTTTATTGTACTTTTTATGCCGCGGATTCGTTATCAATATGGTAAAGCACAAATTTTTACGCTTTTTTTAATATCAAAAAATAAATTCTTTACATGTTGCGTTTAAATTGTGAAAACCAATAAAAAGGTTCTTAGGTTTCGGGTGGTTTAAAGTTTTTCTTTAAGAAGACGGCCTTTCGGAACATTCAATCAGTTATTCACTAAAAAACATTGCATGAAGCATTTTTTTACAAATGAAAAGGAATTAACGATGTTTGTTAATGCGTTTCCCGAATTTAATGTTCCGGCCATGTTTGCTGAAGAAACCCAAAGCAGGTTTCTGCATCAGCCACAAAGTCGGAACAAGCCAGCGGCAGACCTTCCGGACCCGCAGATCATCAGCAACATCCTTAATTACGCACGCGCACTTGACGTATTGAAGCCGGCCACTGGCGCTGCCATGTTTGTTGTTAACAACTAAACGGGTGAATAAGTGGTAAAACCTTTCCGACGAATGCCTCCCCCGGAAAGGTTTTTTTTTATGCAGGGACGAAAATTCAATTATATTTGTCGGAAGAACCTGCATTGAATTTAAAAAGATTGTGTTGAATCAATAAATTTTGCCTTATGAAAAGAAAACTTGGCCTGTTGGTCTTCGCCCTGATGGTACTGTCATTGAGTATGTCGTCCTGCCGTAGCCGCGAGCTCTGCCCGGCATACACTGACAGCCAGCCGGTTGAAGAAATGGTGCAGGAAACCACCTAAAGGTTTTTTTGTTGACGCTTTTTTAAAGGGGAATGATTGGTTCCCCTTTTTTGTTTTCCGGTCAAGAAAAATTTGTAAAATTGCGATGGGTTTTAAACCCACCCGGAAATATAAAAACTTTTCTCATGCTAATCACCAGGATTTTGCCTAAGGCCTTATTGCTGGCCACTTTTTTGCTGCTGCCATTACTGCCTTCGTGTATGAATGCCCCCCGGGAAGAGGCGCTTCAGTCCACCGTTGAACAGGCTGGAATCATACCGGCTGCCGAACGTACTGCCGAATACTTTCCCTTGCTTGCCGGCAAACGCATTGCGGTGGCGGGCAACCATACCAGCATGATAGGGGAGGTGCACCTGGTTGATTCCTTGCTGGCAGCCGGGTTCAATGTAGTGAAGGTTTTTAGCCCCGAGCATGGCTTCAGGGGGCAGGCTGCCGATGGCGAGCTGGTTCAAAGCACTACCGACGAGCGCACCGGTATTCCGATAGTGAGTCTTTATGGCGCAAACCGAAAGCCCACGCAAGAGCAGCTGGCCGAGGTGGATATTATTGTTTTCGACATCCAGGATGTGGGCATGCGCTTTTATACTTATATCTCTACCATGACGCTGATTATGCAGGCGGCAGCTACGGAAGAAATTCCTGTGATGGTGCTCGACCGGCCCAATCCCCACGGACATTATGTAGACGGCCCAATGCTTGACCTGGCCTACACATCTTTTGTGGGTTTGCACCCCATACCGGTGGTGCACGGCATGACCATTGGCGAATATGCCCGACTGGTGAATGGAGAAGGCTGGCTGGGGCTGGGGCGAACCTCCGACCTGACGGTGATTCCGGTTGAAAACTACACGCACAACGATTTTTACCAGCTGCCGTTGCCGCCCTCGCCCAACCTGCCCAATATGCTGGCAGTGTATCTTTATCCTTCCCTGTGCTTTTTCGAAGGTACGGCCATCAGCGTTGGGCGGGGCACCGAAATGCCTTTCCAGGTGTATGGTCATCCAACATTGCCGGTTGAAACCTACCCATTGCACTTCACGCCTCAGCGAGTGCAGGCTTCCATACATCCGCCGTTACTCGGGCAGGAATGCCGGGGGCGCGATCTGCGCGACATTCCGGTCGAGACCCTTCAGGCCGAAGGTCGTATTAACCTCTCTTACCTGCTCGAAGCTCACCGTGATTTTCCTGAAAAGGAAAAGTTCTTTATTAATGCCTCATTCGACCGCCTGGCAGGCAGCAATATGCTGCGCAACCAGATTTTGGCTGGCCTGAATGAAGAGCAGATACGCCAATCGTGGCAAGAGGATCTGGAGGCATTCAAAAAAATCCGGGCAAAGTACTTGCTTTACCCGGATTTTGAATAGATATGGAAAATCGTTAGTTTGCCATTAAAACCAATTGTGCCCGGTCGGTTGAATAAACTTTTCGGAAAAATTCGGCAAACTCGGCGTATCTTTCAGGTTGATGCCGGCCACTTTTTGTATAGAAAGTGGTATAGAAAGTAAGTCTGTCACCTTCTGCTTCATACCGGGCCTCATAAAAACCAAAGTCGTTATCTTCCAAAACATCAGAAGGAAGGTGTGCAAAATTGTAACCGGCAGGTATGGTCCAATGAACAGTATCGCTGTAAACCGGTGAATTGGTAAGGAAAATGTCGTGGGTGCGCTGCAGGTTTATTGGTGGATTATAGCTTCCTTTCCCTAATAGGTTTGGTTCGAGAAACATCCGATTGCCTGCTCTTGAGGCATATTGTCTTGTGCTGAAATTGACCGCTTCTTCAATGACTGGATTTCTGGATTTAAATTCTTCTAGTGAAAAGCTTTCAATATTTGGTGCATTTACCCCAAGGTTTTGGAGATAATACCTCTTTCGGGCCTCTTGTCCCTCGAGCAATAAAGGTAAGCGGTTCCCATAGTTAAGGCCTTCGAAACGGCTGTTTGCTGTGGCTTGTACGCTGCCATCTGCCTTCAGGTTTGCCGTGATATTTCTGCTGTGCTGGCTGTTTTGCCTGGAAAAGGCTGGTGTGCGGGTAAGAATGCCCCCGTTTTCCGTAATTAGCAATACCGGACGGTTTGAATTGCTTCCCCCGATATAACCTGCCGGATAGCGATTACTGGTGGTTTCGAGCCATAAGGTATCACCATTATACGGAACACAAAGAATGACGTGATTGAACATATTAGCAGGGAATTCGGGAATGGTCTCAATGCCATCACTGCCACTTCTTATAATTGAATAATACGAATCTACGCCTACTTCCTGCAAGAGTGCCCGGGTGAAATTTGTCAGGGCCTTGCAATCGCCATAACCTGTTTTGTCAACCGTTTCGGCATCAAAAGGTTGCAAGCCTCCAATGCCCAGCGTAATACTAACATAACGGGTGCGGCCCTGAACGTACTCATAAATAATCCTGGCTTTTTCCAGCGGGTCATCCACATTTTGAACAAGTGACTTAACATGCGCTGCGGTAGCCGGCAGTAGTTTTTGTTTTCCTTTATTCAACTCAGCTATCCATAGCCCGAAGTCATGCCAGGTGCTCATATTTCCTTTATAGCCCCCATAGGTGAAATCATTATAGCTTAGGAGCATAAATGGCACCAGTTTATCCAGAGGAGGCATATAGGGTTCTGATTTTATTGCTTTCAGGTTGCGCACAAACCATTTATTGGTGTCTTCTTGCCCGAGATTGTGTTGTTCTGGGTCAAGGTTTTCATAGTTGGAGAACTTATACCTGAGATCAATATCAGAAGGTAAAATCAGGCTAAAGGTCGATTCCTGCAAAGAAACACCGATTCTGGCCTGGGGAAACCAATCGGGTGGGAAAAAGGCATTGCGATATTCTATCTCAAACTCATATTCAACTGTCACAGGGAAGTTGTTGGAGTATAAATCAGTATAGGTTACCCGCGTTTCGGCATACAGGGCAAAACTGGCTGCACTGCTCTGGTCGACAAATTCATTTTTTCTAATGTCGCGGATTTTCCGTCCATGCTCATCATACAAGGTGCCTGAAATGCTTCGTATATTGCTGAATGAATCGTATCCAAGTCGGATATCAATAAGCCCTTCACCTCTTTTGTCGAGAATGGTGATGACTTTTCTTTCCTTTTTCCGGGCACGGGTGGCTGAGATCATCCGAAACTCAATGTCGTGTTCTCGAATCACTGCCATGGCGTTTTCTTTCAGGGAATCAGGAATGTTTGTTGCTGCATATTTTCCCGCCTGAACTTCAGGGCTGGCTATGACAAGAAATACGGGCAAAAGGTACCAGCCTAAACTTTTTAAAAACAAAGAAAAATTTATCATTTTCTCAGGGGAGTTTTAACTGGTTGATTTTAAAACAATTTGTTCGCTTTGTTTCTCAACAATCTTGTTGAAAAATTCTTTCAGTCCTGCATAATCCGCAGGCAAGAAAAAGCTTTTATTGATATTCAGCAAGGAGTTAATTACAATCTGTCCATCGCCGTTTGTCTGCACTTCAAAATTGTAAAGGGCATTTCTCCCAAAATTGAACCTGGCGCTTCCTGGCAGGTGATCGATTTCGTACCCTTCGGGAAGGTTGTAGACAAATGATATTTCTTCAACAATAGGAACCTGGAAATCAACAGGAAATTTGCGATCTTCCAACTTGAAAGGATTTTCTTTAAAGGCTTCAACCATCAAAGGGGTAAAATAAATAAAATCGGCTGCCATTTGAATGTCATCTTTGGCCGAAAACTCCACTGTTTTTACCAGGGGAACAGACAGGTCTTCAACGGATTCAATGTTTAGTTCATTGATTTCCAGATTTGAATAGGTTTTTTTGAGGCTTTCCTTGTATTCCTCAAGGTCGGCATGGTCTTTAATGTCGCTCCTTGTAGCGTAAGCGGCAAAATCGCTGGCTGTAATAGTCATCTTGCCTTCTATTTCGCCATCGGGCCTGATGGTGGCATGAATTTCATATTTTTCACTGCGGGGGGCTTCCACGTGGAGGTCGACCCATTGGGCGAAATTGTCGCCAATAAGCCTGCCATCATAGTTAATGGCACGCAAGGGGAGCATGCCTACGGGGCACATGGGGTCAGTGGCATCCAACAACAGTAACTCCTTGTTTTCGAGTTCTACAGCAGCTACCACATAATTAAAGCGGTTTATCGTAGGGAAGGGCTGTAAAACAACACCGTTGCGCCTGGTACTGCTTACTACCGGGTTTGCGGTCAGACCCATTTCGCGCAAAGCGGCAACCAGCAACAGGTTGATCTCGGCCGAATTGCCTGAACCCCGGTTTATAACCTGCCTGGCCGTTGACCCGGCCGACATGCTGGTGCTGTTGTTCCAGCGAATATTATTGTGAAACCACGATAATACTGAGGCGATTTTTTCCTCTTGGCTGGCCTCATCGTTTGCTAAACCCGACATTTCGTTGCGCAATTGCCTGGTACCCGAAAGAAACCCTCCAAAATACTCCGAGTCCCGGAGCAACTTATCCACATCGGCCCATGACGATACGTATAACTGAGGTCTGCTGCCTGGGAACACTTCAGAAGCCAATTCAAAAAATATTGCAGAATAGTAATTGGAGATATTGGTTGTAAAGGGTTCGTCGCGAAGGGCGGGTAAATCTTTCATTACCCAATGGTAATGGATATCGGTAGCCCGAATGGTTTGAGTATCGCGTGCACCTGAAATGATATAACTCCGGTTTACAGACTTGCGATCCGAAATAACCGGGGCTTCAAAGCCCTGCATAAAGAAATTGTAGTTGTAATATTCAGGCACAATAAAATTGAATTCGCTATATTCTACCGGCAGTGAATACTGAAATTGCCAGGGCCTGGGACTGAATATCCTGAACGACCTTACCGTATAGGTAAACTCAATGATTGAACCTGCTTTTACTTCGGGAAAAGTAAATTTATAGGTCTTAATATTATCGGAGGTTTGCTCTGTGAGCAGGTCACGCGAACGAAGTCGGGTCGTCTTAATGCGGTTGTCCTCCAGGTTATGCACATAGGCATTGAACCCCGACATGGTTTCCCGGTTTGAAGGGTTGTCATATAAACGAATGCTATGATCAGCATAGCTGAAGGCACGTTCATCAATAATTTGCATGCGCATGGTACGCGTTAAATTGTAATAAAAGCGGCCAGCTTGCCCGTCAATGTCAAAGCGGGTTTCGCCATAATCATAAAAGACCACTGCTGAGGCGTCAGGATCTTTTTCATAAGTACCCTGTATAAAATCTTCGGGCGTTACTCTGCCCAGTCGGATGGATTGGGCAAACAGCGAGTGGCTGCAAATTGCCAGGATTATTACAGCCAGAAATAGTGCTCTTGCCAGTAATTTTGCAGTTCGTTTCATGTAGTTAGTTTTTGGTTGTGGGTGTGGTTGTTTTTGATTTATTTACTACTAATTGAGAATAAACTGGAAATCTATAGGTGTTTAAAAATTTGTTGCCTGGTTTAATTTATGGATATAAGTATTTTTTCTCCATGAGCCCTCACGATTCTGTCATGAAAACTCCTCAGGTGGCTGTAGTTCCCTGGTTCAACCTGAGTTTGGGTCGCTTCCTGAAAAGCCCTGATCATTATGGTATTATCTGTAAAGTTGGGCTGGTATTCATACATAAAACCACCCCTGGCACGAATTCTATACTCTTTTGGCAGGTGAGAAATCCTGAACCCCTCAGGAAGCTGGATTTCAAAAATGATCTCTTCCGACTGGGGAGCGATAAAATGTACGGGATATTTTCTCTCCTCCAGACTGAATGGATGTTCTTCGCGGGTTTCAAAAAGTAATGAAGGAAGGATAATTTCATTACCGATAAATTGGGCTAAGTTGCTCAGATGAATGGAGGCAGAAATGGTAATGGGTGCTTCACTTAAATCTTTGTTAGTAACTGCTATTTGGGTTTTATCCACCCCGAATTTTTTTTCCAGAGCTTCCACCACATTATTCGGCAGATTCTCTTCAATGCCCTTAAAAACCGAAAATTTTGAGTAACCGAAATACTCATATTGTAAATTTCCGCTTAAGTTACCCTCCGCATCAAGACTAAGTTTGTATGATTTTTTTGTCTTCATAGGCCTGGGGCTTTCCAGGTCAATCCATTTTGTAGCTTCAGCCGACAAGAATTTTCCTTTTCCGTTTAATAATCTGGAGGGGAGGAAGCCGGGAGGCCATAACGATTCCGTAGCATCTAAAACCAAATATTCATTGGGCGCCCGTTCTACAGCCACAATGATGTAATTGAGTTTCGAAATGGTGGGTGTATCGTATAACAGGTCTCCGTTACCAACCGTGCTCAACACGACTGCTTCAGCCTTGTATCCCATATTGCGCAATAAACCGCAAAGCATCAAATTGACCTCTGCCGAGTTCCCACTGCCCCGTTGCAAAACTTCGTCAGGTGTATTTTCGGCAAAAAGCGAATTTTTATTATTCCACCTTATTCGTTTCTGTATTTCATGAATGGCTGATTCCATGTCCTTCGAAAAGTCATCAGTAGCCTTTATCCCAGTGGCATGAAACATCGCATCTGCAGATTCATTAAGGAATCCTCCAAAATCTTTATTGCCAAAGAGAAACTCCCGCACACTCTCCCATGAATTTGAATAATGCCTGGGCGGCGACTCCGGAAATTGCTGGGTAATAAGCTCAAAATCCATGGCAGCCTGGTAATTGCGAATGTTGCTGGTATAAGGCTCGGGCCTGAGAGCAGGGAGATCTTTGGCTACCCAGAGAAATTCTGTGCCATGCACATTTACCGTGAAGAAATCATTGCCGATGGAACCGCCATAACCTACTTTTGGTTTGGGAATCCTCATGGTTTCGATAATGGGTGTTTCCTGCTCAATGGTCAGGTTCTGAATCCCTCCCCTGTATCTTACCCTGTAAATGTATAGGCTGGGGAGCCGAAGTTTGAATTCACTGTGCATAACAGGTATTTCCCTTTGGAATTTCCAGTTGGGAAGCACATGCAGATAAGGCGATTTCAAAGTGTACTGCAACTCAATTACCGAACCTGTTTTTACCCCTGCAATCGGAATCACCATTTCTTTCCAGTTATTGCCCAGGTCATTCACCAAGCCGTCACGGTTTCTTATCCGTTCACGTTGAATTTTCCCTCCTTCCAGGTTATAAACATTTCCTCTTAAGCTTGTTATTTCTTCCTTCTCATTGCGGGTTTGATAAAAAGGAATGGGAAAATCGCCGTAACCCAGTCCTTCGGGACTCAGGATAATGAACCGAATAGTTCTGTCAATTAAATAATTAAAGTAACCCGTTCTGCTGTCCACCTCAAAACGGCAGGTGGCAATATCACCTATCACCGCAGCGGCTTCATCAGGGTATTTGGCTTGAAAATCAGCCAGATCCATGTCACTGGCACTGATCTTTCCAAATTCAAATGGGGGCTGCTGAGCGAGTGAAGAATTGACCATTAGCACGATGATGGCCAGAGAGGTTAGCGATGGTCTCATGGTGGAGTTGTTTTGGCTCGACCAAAATAAAGAATTAATTCTTTTAAAAGAAGTTTTTTTTGTTATTAATTTTCGACAATTGAGAGCATTTTCCCTGCATAAAAGATCAAGTTAGGATTGTTTTTCGTAAAATTGCATTGAAAAATTTCAGTATAAAATGTAACCTATTGACATGCAAAATGTTGGCAAAGCCTGGCAGTGGTTTTTAAAAAGCCTGGAAGCAAGCTATCCTGAGCAAGAACGGCATGCCATAGGGCGTGAGGTTTTCAGGCATTTTTTAGGTTTGGGGCCTGCCGAGAGGGTAGTGGGCCAAAATTTGCCCCTGAGCGAAGCCCAGGAAAAAATCCTCGAAAGGGTGATAGAACAACTCAGGCAGCATGTGCCATTGCAGCACATTACCGGCATTACTTCTTTTTGTGGCCTTGATTTTCTGGTGAATGAAAGCGTGCTTATTCCGAGGCCCGAAACCGAAGAGCTGGTGCAATGGGTACTTGATACAATAAAGAAAAATTTCGGTAACCTTTCGGCTGCAATAAACCTGCTCGACGTGGGCACCGGCAGCGGATGCATGGCCATTGCCCTTGCCTCCGGACTTTCCAATGCTAAGATTAAGGCCTGCGATATTTCAGCATCAGCACTCGGGCTGGCCCGGGAAAATGCCATAAAAAACCAGGTGGAGGTCAGTTTCTTCCAGTGCGATATTCTGAATGAGACGCCGGATATTTCAGACCTGGACCTGATGGTGAGCAATCCTCCGTATATCAGAGAGGCTGAGAAACAACTCATGCAGCCCAATGTGCTCAATTATGAGCCTGCTTCAGCCCTGTTTGTAAGCGACGAGGATCCATTGGTTTTTTACCGCACCATTGCCCTTAAAGCCCGGGCATGGTTGAAACCCGGCGGTTGGCTTTTTTTCGAGATCAACGAAAACCTGGGGAACGAAACAAAGGAATGCATTGAAAAAGAAGGGTTTGTCAATGTGGAATTGAAGAAAGACATCAATGGGCGCGATCGAATGATCAGGGCAAGAAAATGAGAAAATTTGATAAAAGAAAATGAGAAGATGGGAAGATGAGAATTATATTCATAAATTATCTGAAATATTTAGTTGGGTACAAAATAAATCAACGCGTTGTGTAGTTTTGCATTCAAAATCCCAACCGCCATGATAGAAAACAACATCAAAGAAAACCTGGACAACCCCCGGGAGTTGGAACGGCTGTATCGCCTTGACAAGAAGGCATTTGAAGCCGCATTTCTTCACATTCTTCCTGAAATGGAAAGCCAGCCCCTGGCTGAGTTCTGGAAGGTTCGCCTGGCCGAAGAGCGCGACAAAGATCTCTTCGCCGGCATTAAACGCTACGATATCCTCGCACTGCTTGTCAGCGCCGCCATGGCGGCCTTTTTGATCAAACTGCCGGTATGGTTGGGGTTCGACCCCGATGCTACGCACTTTTTGCAGCGCAATGCCATCTGGATTGCCTTTTTCGGGCTTTCGCTCTACACCATTCTAAGCCTGAAACAGTTCAATACCCGGAAACTGATCTATACCGGGGTGGCTTTCCTGGTTCCGGTGGTATATATGAACCTGTTGCCGGTATTGCCCTTTAGTCATACCATTAACCTGGCCTATGTGCATTTGCCGCTGCTTATGTGGGCCATTTTCGGGATGGTATACATGGACTGGGATTTTACGAGCAAAACCAAACGCATAGAATACATTAAATACAACGGCGAACTGGCCGTGCTCGGCGCCATTATCCTGATTGCGGGCGCTGCCCTTACTGGCATTACCATAGGGCTATTTGAGGTGATCGATATCCAAATCGAGAATTTCTATATGAATTACATTGCCATGATGGGACTGGTTGCAGCGCCCATCCTAACGGCTTTTATTGTCAGGTTTTTTCCCACCATTTCGAGTAAGGTGCCGCCTATCATTGCCCGTATCTTCAGCCCCTTGGTGCTCATTACCCTGATTGTCTACCTGGTTGCCATGGCCGTTTCCGGGAAAAATCCCTACCTGGATCGTGAATTCCTGGTTATTTTCAATGTGCTGCTGGTCGGGGTCATGGCCCTGATAGTGTTTTCCGTGTCAGAGGCTGCCTCCGGAAGCAAACAACGCTTCAACGAACTGACGCTCTTCCTTTTGTCGGCAATTACCCTGATTGTAAACCTGGTGGCCCTCTCGGCCATCGTGTATCGCCTGGGCGAATATGGTTTCACGCCCAACCGCACCGCCGTGCTGGGGTCAAACCTGCTCATTTTTATTCACCTGGCCTGGATCATGGTCGATCTGTTCAAGGTCAACTTCCGCACGGCCAGCATCAAAAAGGTAGAAAACACCATCGCCACCTTCCTGCCCATTTATGCGCTCTGGACCATTATCGTCATTTTTGTGTTCCCCATAATTTTTGGATGGTGGGTTATTTTATAATTGTCAATGGTAAATTGATAATTGTTAATTGTTTGAATAAGGCGAGCCCGGTATTTATGCCGGGTTTTGTCATTTATATAATTTAACACACAACAATCTAAATAATTCAATATTTATTCGTAAATTCATAGGTAAGTTTCACTTCATATTAACTCAAAATCATTGTTTCTATGAAAACCTTTAAGATTGCAGTCATTGCAGGCTTACTATTGACTTTTTCCTTTGCCATGTTTTCTTGCACCAAGGACGATTCATCTACCGACAATACGCCAGCCCAATTAGATGAGAATTTCACTTCAGGAACCTGGAAAGTGACCCTCTTTGAAGAGGATGGTGTAAACCAGACCGGATATTTCAATGGATACAATTTCAACTTCAATACCAATAAGACCGTGGTGGCCACAAATAGCAGCAATACGGTTAATGGTAGCTGGAACTCTTTTGTTGACAGTGGGAGTACCAAATTCGACCTGAATTTTAATGCTTTGTCAGGACCATTTGAAGAGATCAGCGAAGACTGGCGCGTGATCAGCAACTCCGCAACGAAAATTGAATTAAGGCATGAAAGCGGGGGCGATGGCAGTATCGATCTGCTGACCTTTACTCGAAACTAACCATTTTTTTCATTTGGGGCTAAAGCTCCCTGTGGTGGGGTGATATTTTTACCGAAACCTGAAGGCTGCGGCAATTGATTTCTTTCATTCGTTTTTTAGTGGCGAATTTGATTATTTTTCACTTTTGAGACGGCCTCTTTTATTAACGAAAAAATAATATTGAACCAGGTTAATTGAATCCCACTGTAATTACCTTTGACAAGGAATTCTACCCACACTTTTTCCTGATAACTTTTTCTTGATATACCATGTTGTTGCAATCCTTTTACATTGTATTGGGATTCGTCCTTTTAATAAAGGGTGCCGATTGGC
>JAWLCS010000004.1:106530-119001 GCA_041687035.1 Bacteroidales bacterium | reverse complement strand
ATGTGGTGGGATACGCGCACGGGTGTAAATTAGCCTTTATCTGATTGAAAAAAACAAAAAAATCGGGTGGTTTTCTGCCCGATTTTTTATTTTGTTTTTCTCTACCAGCTTCTGCTTCCTTTCTACGAAGTAATGTTTGAAACAAATGTATAAAGATTAAATAATAATATTCCCTTTTGATATTTACAAAATAATTAACAGGAATTAACAAACAATAACATTTTTTAATAAATTTACTGTCGCTTTGTTATAAAAAACCTAACAAAAGCATTAACCAACTCAATCAATTACAAACTAAAACAAAACAAACATGAAGCGAATGCTGATTTTAACCGGTGTTTTGCTGTTTATGGGCGCGAGCCTGTTCGGGCAAACGATCCGCGTTACAGGTAGGGTTTCCGATGCTTCTGATGGCGGCACTCTTCCGGGTGTTTCCATTGTGGTAAAGGGAACTACTCAGGGAACGGTTTCTGACATTAATGGTCAGTACGAACTGCAAGTTCCCTCAGAAGCGGTGCTGGTGTTCTCTTTTATCGGTATGCGTACCGTAGAGATCCCCATAGGGGGCCGCACGCTTATTAATGTGGCGCTTGAGCCTGATGTGTATGCCGTGGAGGAATTCGTGGTGGTAGGATATGGTGTGCAGCGCAAGCGGGAAGTTACGGGTTCTATTTCGCAGGTTAAAGGCGATGATCTTGCCAACCTGGCGGCCCCGAGCTTCGACGCCCAGCTTGCCGGTCGTGCTGCTGGTGTGCAAATTACACAGGCTACTGGAATTCTTGGTGAAGCTCCAAGAATCCGTATCCGCGGTATTGCCTCCATTACTTCCGGCACCTATCCGCTGATTGTAGTCGATGGCCAGCCCATCCTTACCGGAGATATTGGTGGCTATGCCAATACCAATGCCCTTGGCGACATTAACCCTTCTGACATTGAGTCTATTGAAATTCTCAAGGACGGGTCTGCTACCGCCATTTACGGATCCAGGGCTGCCAACGGGGTTATCCTCATTACCACCAAAAGAGGACAGGCAGGTAAGTTCCAGTTGACCTACAACAACTATATTGGGGTTGCACAACCGGTAAAATTGTTTGATCTTACCAGTGAAGAAGAATGGCTGCCCCTGATGGCAGAAATGTTTCAAGCTGCAGGTCTGGCAAACCCGGCTGTTGCCGCAGGGCTGAACACCGACTGGCAAACAGCTGTTTTGCGCTCCAGCGCATTCCAGCAAGACCACAGCCTGGCTTTGTCGGGTGCAACTCCGCAAACATCGTACTATTTCTCCATGGGATATTCCAATCAGGAAGGGATTACCCGTCCGAATGCCATGGAGCGTATTACATTTAGGGCCAATCTGGACCAAAAAGTCAGAAACTGGCTAACTGTTGGCGTAAACACCAATATGGCGCGTTCAACTTATAATGGCCTTAATACCGGTGAAAACTCACTTTCGGGTAATATTTTCTCGGCCATTCGCCAGCTGCCCAACACTCCTATTTATAACCCAGACCACCCCACCGGGTACAACATTGACTTTTTGAATCCTCAGCTGGTTGGTCGCTGGAATAACACCAATAGCATCGATGATAACCTGCCAAATATTATGTACGTCATTGACGAAAACGTTAACGATTCAAAGGTCAATCGTGCCATTTTAGGTACTTATGGTATGGTAACTCTTTTGCCTTCCCTGGTTTTCCAAACCCGATTGGGTGCTGACGTTTCAATGACCGAAGGTTTTTTGTACTGGAATCCCATTCATGGTGATGGTGCATCAGTGCAAGGCCGTATTTACAATACCCAAACCAATTTTAATCGTTGGAATTTTGTAAATACCCTTTCTTATGTAGAAACCTTTGCTGATTTGCACAACCTGAATGCCACCTTGGTTTATGAAATACAGAAGCAACGCTACAACTACTTCTTTGCGGGTGGTACTACCATGTCTGATACTTACTTCAATCAGGGCCTGATTGGAGGTACCTATGGTACTCAACTCTCTTCAGGTAGTATGACCGAAAATGGTATTATGTCATATGCCGGCCGATTGAATTATAACTACGATGGCAAATACTTCCTGCAGTTATCTGCACGTTACGATGGTTTATCGTCTTTGCCTCAAGCCAATAAGTGGGGTTTCTTCCCCGGCGGTTCTATTGGCTGGACCATCTCGCGCGAATCTTTTATGCAGGATGTGGACTGGCTGTCTGACTTGAAAATAAGGGCTTCTTATGCTGAAGTGGGTAATGCCAACATTGGCAACTATCCATACCTTGGCCTTTATAGTGGTGTAAGGTATGCCGATTATACCGGTATTGGCTTCAGCCAGATGGGTAACGACCAGTTGAAGTGGGAAACCAGTAAGAAGACCAACGTGGGTATTGATATGACCATTCTTGATGGAAAGTACTCATTTACCTATGATTATTTTATTGATGATGTGGATGGTTTGATTCTTGCTGCGCCAACTCCGCCATCATTCGGTATCCCTGGCAACAGTGTAAACAAGAACATTGGTCAGTTGCGCAACTCGGGTCACGAATTTGGTATTCAGGCCAACTTCTTCCGTACCCGCGACTTTTCGTGGACAGTGGATATGAACCTTACCCTGGTTAAGAACGAGATCGTAGAACTGGCAACTGAGCGTCCGATGATTTATACCTATGTCATCAATGAGCGTGGCGAATCCATTTACTCTGTGTATGGCTATGATTATGTTGGTGTAAACGACGCCAATGGTAACCCCATTTATCGCAGGGCCGACGGAAGCCTGGTTCAGGGCGACATTTCTTCGCAAAGCTACAAGCTGTATGACCCCAACAATCCTGGCGATATTTCACAGGCTGGTGCCCTCTCGGGTGACGACAGAATTATCTTTGGGCCTTCAGTGCCAACCTATTTTGGAGCCGTGAATAACACCTTTAGGTGGAAAAACTTCGACTTTACCGCTATGTTCCGCTTCTCGGGTGGTAACTACATTATGAACCGTACCCGTGCCGACCTGGTTTCCAACAGTTTTACCAATGCCGGACGCGAGTTGCTTGGCAGGTGGCAGAGCCCGGAAAACCCTGGCGACGGTTGGACACCCAAATTGTGGTATGGTCGCACCAACTTCATCAATCGCCAGAACGAAACTTCCGGTCGCTTTGTTGAAAAAGGTGACTTCCTGAAATTGCAAAACCTGATCTTAGGCTATACACTGCCTAGTGAGTTGATTGGCCGCATCGGCGTGGATCGCCTCAGGATATTTGTTTCCGCTACCGAGTTGTTCATGATTACCGATTATACCGGTATCGACCCCGAAAGTGAACGCTTCCTTGGTACGGACTTTAATGGTACTCCCCGTCAGCGGACGCTTACCTTTGGTCTTAACCTGAGTTTGTAACCTAAAAAATGAAGTCAATTATGAAGAAACTACATAATATTCAGCAAATTACCGGCAAGCTGCTAATGCTTTCGGTTTTTGCCCTGGGCTTATGCTTCACTTCTTGTTCAGAGGAGGATATCATAGACCTGCAACCCTTCAACCAGATTTCTGAGACGGTGGCCTTCTCCACCCCTGAGAAAGTGGAACTTTCTGTTATTGGTATGTACAATGCTGCGCAAATCGGCGATTTCAATGGAGGCCTTCGCGGTTATCCTTTTGGCGCTGCTTTTGTTCAGCAAGGCGATAACCGTGGTGAAGATGTGGTAAACATTGCCGCATTCTATGCCATTACTTACCAGGCTACCTATAATGCCACTACTGCAAACAATGTGTATTATTGGATTGATACCTACCGTTTGATCAATCGTATAAACATTGTTCTCGATGGCGTGCAAACTGCTGCTACCAATGGTGTTATTTCCCAGGAAAAGGCCAATCAGTATTTGGGCGAGGCCCTGCTGCTTCGCGCAGCTGCTTACCATGAACTTTTGGTAATGTTTGCCCGTCCGTATAAGCATACTGCTGATGGTTCGCACTTGGGCGTTCCCTACCATAAGGTTCCCTTCACCACACAGCAAGCCATTGACGATGGTTATGCTACTGGTAGGCATACGGTTGCAGAATGCTATGGCTGGATTTTGGAAGACCTTGAACTGGCTGAGCAATATTTGCCGCTAAAATCTCAGTGGACAGGTAACTGGAAGGTTTCCAGGGGCACAAAAGGTGCTGCCGCCGCCTATAAAGTACGCGTTCACCAGCACATGTGGAATATGGCAGGGGTAATAACCGAAGCCTCCAAATTTATGACCGGAGGTACTTATGCCGGGCATTACGCGCTGGGTGCCGAGCCCTGGACCGTGTTTGCCAACAACTATGGCAGCGATGAGTATATTTACGGTATGGAGAGCTCTGCAACAAACTATCCAAGTGTAAACGGTGCTTTGGCTTCGCAATATAAGCGCCGCTTGTTGGTGTGCCATAGCCCGATAAACTGGAGGAACTCCTTCTGGCTGACTGATGACAAGCGACGCACGGTAGGAGAGATGGTCCTTATTGATGGTGGCAGAGTATTTACCAATAAATATCGCGATGATGTGGGTTATACTGACCTTTCGCCCATGATGCGCTACGCAGAGGTTATTCTGAACCTTGCTGAAGCCTATGCCCGTCAGGGTGATGTGGTTAATGGCCTGACCTATCTGAACATGGTTCGCAACCGCGCGCTTGCCGATCCCGCTACGCAGGCTTACGTGGCTGCCGACTTCGCCGATAATGTGGCACTGCTCGAAGCCATATTGTACGAACGCAGGATTGAACTGGCCATGGAAGGCCGTCGCTGGCCCGATATTCACAGGTTGCAGGCATGCCCGCATTTCCCCATTGATGGCATTCCTGGAAAAATTGCCAATGGTTCGCCCAGCGGTGACTTGTTTAACCTTGAACTCGGGCCGTACACCGGTCCCTACCCTGTGGTTCCCGTACCTTATTCAAGTCACTTATTTATATGGCCTATTCCTCAAGCCGAGATTAATGCTAATCCGACACTTGCAGCCCAGCAAAATCCTGGGTACTAAGCTTTTGTTTAATTGAAAAAGAAGCTGTTCCACCTATGGGACAGCTTCTTTTTTTTCTGCTCCAGTTTTCTTATTTTTAATGGGTTATTCGTATTATTTTAAAAAACTAAAAAGCCATGAAACATGTAAGTGTATTTCTTAGGTTTAGTCTTATCGTTGTGTTTTTTACCTTGTTGTCAGAAAGTATATTTTGTCAGCCTGCAGGTTATAACCAAATTGTCCTAAATCTGGAGCAGCATCTTAATAAACAAAATCCCCAAAAGCTTTTTATCCATTTCGATAAGGAACATTATGCTGCCAAAGAAACCATCTGGTTTAAGGGTTATCTGGTGGAAGGCATAAACCACCTGCCCGATTCTGCTTCGGCCAATGTTTACCTCGAACTTTGGAATGTGCAGGGCCAAAAGGTGAGCGAACGGGTTATGAAGCCTGAAAATGGCAGCTTTTTTGGAAACCTTTACATCCCTGGTGAATTTCAGGATGGAAATTATGTAATACGGGCTTATACTGATTGGATGCTAAATCAAGGAGAAGATTTTTTGTTCTATAAATATTTTTACATCAGCAATCCCGATTTTGCCAATTTTATCGACAACAATACCCGCCGATTTAATCGGGAATTTAACAGTAACCTTGAAAACTTAAGGCAAACGGTAAATATTGCGTTTTTTCCGGAAGGTGACAAACTGGTCAATGGTTTAGAATGCCGTGTGGCCGTGAGAGCAACTGATGCTACCTCGAAGGGACAGCGTCTGCGTGGAGAGGTAAAAGACAATTCAGGTACTGTTGCTGGGATTTTCGAGACCAATGATGATGGCCTTGGTGTTTTTTCCTTTATCCCCGAGGCTGGCCAAACCTATTCTGCCCACGTGAGCACCGGCGGACGAAGGCCTTTGGTGGTGCCTTTGCCTGCGGCCAAAAGCGAAGGGTTTGTGATGAAGGCAGAAAATAAAGGCGATTTTTTGGAGGTAAATATTTTTTCTTCCCCGCAAGTTGAAGATAACCAGGTGTACACTCTAATGGCCCACACTCGTGGGGAAGTGGTGTTTTCAAAGCCTGATTTGGTGATTTTGGGCAAGGAAACCCTTCAACTTTCCATAAATGATTTACCTACAGGAATAACCCATCTGACCTTGTTTGGACCCGATGGGGTTCCTCAGGCCGAGCGCCTGGTTTTTATCAATCATGACGATCAGGTGTATTTCGATATTAGAGCCCTAATGTTGCGAAGCGGCGAAGCTAATGCCCTTAGCATAGATGTGTTGGCCAGTGATCAACAAGGGCAACCCTTGAAAGGAGATTTTTCAGTTGCCGTTCAATATGGGGAGGTTGGTAACCGGACAAATTCCGATAATATTTTCAGTAATTTTTTTATGGGTTCGGACCTTGCAGACCCTGTTGAAAATCCCGCCAGGTATTTTGATTATTCCAGGGAAAATGTGGATATTATGGTTGACATACTTATGTTGACCCGCGAGTGGCAGCGTTTTTCTTGGAATGATGTTTTGCTTTCCAAGGGTCCGGACAACAATTTTAAGCCTGTTTATGGGATTGATGTCTTTGGCAGCCTCTTTGATCCGCAGGCAAGGCAGGGAGTAGGTAATGCCGAATTGCAAATGCGCCTGGTTGAAGACCTCTCTAAGACTCACCAAACCAAAACCGATGCCACTGGAAATTTTTTGTTTCGGGGTCTTAACCTTGCAGACAGCACCATGGTTGAGTTAATTCCACCAATGGTAGCTGGCAGGAAGGTGCCTGAAGTGGTGCTTGCACCCTCGGCCCGCCTGGATCCTGCAATAGATGAAATGGTATATAACCCCAATGCGAATACCATGGCCCAACAAATTACTGACCGTGGTCTTGACTGGAGCCGGCCAAGGGCTGAGCGTGCCGGATCAGCCCCGGTAAGGGGCGGGCAATTGTTTGGAACACCAGATCAGACCATTTTTGTTGACGAAAAAGAGGCTTATACTTCTATGATCGATTTGCTCAGGGATAAAGCCATTGGGTTGACTATTTCTCCATCGGGATTTGTCACCATCCGGGGCGTTCGAAGTATTAATTACCAAAGCCCTCCGATCTTTTTTGTTGATGGGGTTGAAAGCGAAGGGGCGTTTTTCAGCATGCAACCCAATGATATTGAGCGAATCGAAATTTTTCGCGGTGCCAGTACTGCAGCTTTCGGGGCAAGAGGCGCCAACGGGGCACTGGCAGCTTATACGAAACGACGTGACTATGATGCAGAAACAACTCCTGCCAGTATTTTTTATATTCATGGGTTCCATGTTCCACAGCAGTTTCCTGTTTTTCCTGAAAATACCAACGGGTTTGATCAGATCAACTCTACCCAAACTGCTTTCTGGGAGCCAAACCTCAGAACCGGGGACGATGGCCTGGCAAACTTTCAGTTTTTCCCTTTGCCGGGGATAACAAAGTACCGCATTGTGATACAGGGCGTGAGCGAAGATGGAAAAATTGGCTATGCCGAGTTTGTGATCGGCAACTGATTGGATGAATGATAATACGTATCTTTGCTCAAACTTTAGCAAAATCAAGGTATGGATAACGAACTGGAAATGCAGCCCCCCCTGCGCATTGGTATTACCCACGGCGATGTGAATGGCATTGGATATGAAATCATAATGAAAACCTTGGCGGATATCAGGGTGCTCGACTTTTTTACCCCGGTGGTGTATGGCTCCTCCAAGGTGGCCTCCTACCATCGCAAGGCGCTCGACTTGCACGATTTTAACTTCAATATTGTGAAATCGGCCGAGTATGCACAAAACGGCAAAGCCAACCTGGTAAACATCTATCAGCAGGAAATCAAGATCGACCTGGGTCAGTGCACCGACATTGCCGGCGAAGTGGCTTTCCTTGCCCTGGAAGCGGCTACCGAAGATATGAAAAGAGGCCATCTCGATGCCCTGGTTACCGCTCCCATCAATAAACAAAATATACAGAGCGAAGCATTTAGTTTTCCGGGGCATACCGAGTACCTGGCAAATAAGTTTGGCGTGGGCGAAAGCCTGATGCTGATGGTCAGTCACAATATGCGTATTGGTGTCATCACCGGCCATGTGCCTTTATCGGAGGTTCCGGGCATGATTACCCGCGAGCTGATTATGAAAAAGGTCAGGCTTATGAACCAGTCGCTTACGCGCGACTTCGGCATTCGCAAGCCCCGCATCGCCATCCTGGGCCTTAACCCCCATGCCGGCGACAAGGGTGTGATTGGCAAGGAAGAGCTGGAGGTGATCATACCGGCCATTCAGCATGCCTTCGATGAGGGTATCCTGGCCTTTGGCCCTTATCCTGCCGATGGCTTCTTTGGTTCGGCCTCCTACCGCGATTTTGATGGTATCCTGGCCATGTACCACGACCAGGGCCTGGTTCCCTTCAAAGCCATGTCGTTTAAGAGCGGGGTAAACTTTACGGCCGGACTGCCTTATGTGCGCACCAGCCCTGCCCATGGCACCGCCTACGACCTGGCAGGAAAGAACGAGGCCTCGCCCGATGCCTTCCGCGAATCGGTTTACCTCGCCATAGATGTGGTAAGGAACCGCCGCATGTACCAGGAGATCACCGCCAACCCATTGTCGGCTTCGGCCCTCGATGCCGATACCGACAGCGACCGCAACGCCCTGAAGGATCTGCCCGAAGGCGGCGATTAGTCTTTTTGAAAATTTCTTCCATGCCTGCATACAAGCTTTCGGACATTTGCGATATGGCAGGGGGGCAACTGTTTGGCGCACCTTTGCCCGGTGTGGCCATCAGGCATTTGCTCACCGACAGCCGGCGGCTGATAGCGCCTGCAGGCTCCATGTTTTTGGCCATTGTTACCCCCAAAAACGATGGGCACCGTTACATCGAAACCTTGTTTGAACGGGGTGTGCGTTGCTTTATGGTGTCGCAACTGCCCGATGACCATTCTCAAATGCTTGAAAAAGCGGCCTTTATAAAGGTTGGCGACACCCTGGCGGCATTGCAGCGACTGGCTGCGTCCCACCGTGTAATGTTCAGCCTGCCGGTGGTGGGTATTACCGGCAGCAACGGCAAAACCATTGTCAAGGAATGGCTTTTTCAGCTCCTTTCGGAGAAAATGCCGGTGGTGCGCAACCCGCGCAGCTACAACTCCCAGATGGGCGTGCCGCTGTCGGTATGGCAAATAGAGAGCGAGCATCAACTCGGGATTTTTGAGGCTGGTATCTCGCAACCTGGTGAAATGGAAAAGCTTGAGCGGGTCATTAAACCCCAGGTAGGCATTTTTACCAATATTGGTCCGGCCCACGATGAAGGCTTCCCCGAAAGGGAAATAAAAATTCGCGAGAAGCTGAAGCTGTTTGTCAATGCAAATACCCTGATCTATTGCCGAGACCATTCCGAATTGGATCATTATATCAGGAAATGGCAGGCCCTTCACCCCAATGTTCAATTGTTTGCGTGGTCGACAAAGACTGGAGCTGACTTGCAGGTGGTTTCGCTTCAACGAAGCGCTGCTCACACCCAGATCAGGGTAGACTACCTGGGACAGGGCTTTGATTTTGAGATACCTTTCACCGATCATGCCTCGGTGGAAAATGCCTTGCATTGCATGGCTTTTCTTTGTCAAATGGATTACAGCAACGGCTGGATCAGGGAAAAGATGGCCCAGCTGCAGCCCGTGGCCATGCGCATGGAAATGAAGGAGGGCATTAACAACTGCCTGGTGATCAACGACAGCTATAATAATGACCTGAACTCCCTGGCCATTGCCCTGGATTTTCTGAACACCCAGACCCGACATCCACAAAAAACCCTGATCCTTTCCGATATCTTGCAAACCGGTATTCCGCCGGCAGCTTTGTATGCCGAGGTGGCCAGCCTGATAAAAGCCAAAGGCGTGGGCCGCCTGCTTGGCATTGGCTATGATATTTCTGAACACAAAACAGCCTTCGACCTTTCTTCTGCTTTTTACAACACCATCGAAGATTTTCTGGCTGCGTTTAACCCCCACCATTTTAACAACGAGGCCATACTGCTCAAGGGTGCCAGGGTGTTTGGCTTTGAGCGCATCAGCAACCTGCTGCAGCAAAAGGACCACCAGACCATTCTTGAAGTGAATCTTGATGCCCTGGTGCACAATCTGAACGTGTATCGCTCGCTGCTCAAACCCAGTGTCAGGATTATGGCCATGGTGAAGGCTTTCTCATACGGGAGCGGCAGTGTGGAGGTGGCCGGGGTGCTGCAATACCACCATGCCGACTACCTTGCCGTGGCCTATGCCGACGAAGGCAAGGAGTTGCGCAAGGGCGGCATTCACATTCCAATAGTGGTGATGAACCCCGAGGTGCGAAGCCTGGAGGTGCTGCACAAATACCGGCTGGAACCGGAGGTCTACAGCCTGAAACTGTTGCAAAGGGTGGCGCAGGCTGCAATGAATTTTGAAGCCGTCAGCCCTCAGAATCCTTTCCTGATACATCTGAAACTCGACACGGGCATGCACCGCCTGGGATTCCTGCCGGGAGAGGTCGATGAAGTGATAAAAGTATTGAATGAAAATCCGCTGATTCGTGTGGCTTCGGTTTTCTCGCACCTGGCCGCCAGCGACGACTCCGCTCACGACGACTTCACCCGCCTGCAAATCGCTGCCTTTTCGGAGATGTGCAATCAACTGCAAGAAGGTCTTGGTTATGAATTCCTTCGCCACATCAGCAATTCAGCAGCAATAACCCGTTTCCACGAGGCGCAGTTCGATATGGTTCGGCTGGGCATTGGGCTTTACGGGGTTTCCTCAGAACCAGCCCTGCAAGAGCTCTTGCAAAATGTGAGTACGTTCCGCTCGGTGGTTTCTCAAGTTAAGCGCATCCCTTCCGGGGAAAGTATTGGCTACAGCCGCGCCGCACGCACCAGTCATGATACCGAAATTGCCATTGTGCCTGTGGGCTATGCCGACGGCCTGAACCGTCGCCTCAGCAATGGGGTGGGGCATTTGTTCATCAAAGGACACAAAGCACCCATTGTGGGCCAAATCAGCATGGACATGTGTGCCGTGGATGTCACCGGGTTGAATGTTTCAGAAGGGGAGGAGGTAATCATTTTCGGAAAAGAAATCCCCATTGCCGGCATCGCCAAAGCCTTGGAAACAATACCGTACGAGGTGCTTACCTCGGTTTCGCAGCGCGTGAAGCGGGTGTATTTTCAGGAGTAAGGGGAGGAAGTGTTGTCTGCTTTGCGTTGTCTGTTAAACGTTGTCTGTTTCACGTTTTCACCTTTGCGTTGTCCGCTTCGCGTTCTCATGTTTTCCAGTTCTTTTCAACGTAAGAAATAAATCTATGGATTTTCATTCCTAGGATATCAAGTTTCTTGACAATTTCATCCCATCCGTCCTCGGGATATGCAACGTGGATAAACTCTGCCTGTGATTTGGCTTCAAGATTTTAGGAGTAACTATATACCAGAAACTTTATTAAGTCAGAAACGGGATCCTTCGCTTCGCTCAGGATGACAGGAAAACGGCATTAACAAAAAAGCCCTGCGGCGCGCCTTTATGGCGCCGCAGGGCTACTTTTCCCCAACCAATGGGCATGTCATCCTGAACGGAGCGCAGCGCAGTGAAGGATCTCGTGCAATTGAGATTCTTACAGCAAGATCAAATGCTACCTGGTAAATCTCAAGTTCCTTGTATGATTTTGGCTTTGAATCCATAACATTTTCGTTTTGCCATTGATTCTTCCTCAAATTTTATTAAAGATAAAAAACTTTTTCAACGCGAAGCGGACAACTATGACAACCTTGATCCCGCACGTGCGGGACGCAGCAGACAACCCTTACAACACTTGCCTCCCCACCCAATTCCTGAGAATCTGCTTTCCCACGGGCGTCATTACGCTTTCGGGGTGGAACTGCACGCCATGCACATCGAAGGTTTTGTGTTGCAATGCCATAATGTGGCCGTTTTGGTCGAGGGCGGTTATTTCAAGCGCTTTTGGGAAAGCCTCCGGGTCGGGCACCCATGAGTGGTAGCGGCCCGTTTCGAATACATCAGGGCAATGCCGGAAAAGCAAGGCATCGGGTTTTTCCACTTTCGTGGCAATGGATACCCCGTGCAGCACCTGCTCGAGGTTTTGCAGGCGTCCGCCAAATACTTCGGTGATAGCCTGGTGTCCCAGGCAAACGCCCAGGATGCTTTTTTCAGGTGCATACCGCCTGATTAGCTCGCAGGTAATGCCGGCTTCTTCAGGTAGTCCTGGCCCGGGTGAGATAATGATCTTATCATACTGCCCAACTGCTTCGAGGCTGATCTGGTCGTTGCGATGCACTTCCAGTGTGTCGCCATCAGATAGCAGGCTTTCAACAATGTGATACAGGTTGAAAGTGAAGGAGTCGTAATTATCGAGGATCAGGATTTTCATTCACGCAAATTTCGAATTTTTTTTCACGCGGAGCGCGCCATGTTAAATTTCACGCGGAGCCCGCTACGATTCCACG
>JAWLCS010000004.1:12523-106430 GCA_041687035.1 Bacteroidales bacterium | reverse complement strand
TTATCGAGGATCAGGATTTTCATTCACGCAAATTTCGAATTTTTTTTCACGCGGAGCGCGCCATGTTAAATTTCACGCGGAGCCCGCTACGATTCCACGCCAAGGGCGCAACGAAATATCTTTGCGTTCTTGGCGTGTGCCATTGCGCCCTTTGCGAGAAACCTTCTTGAAAGAACCAAAACAAATTTACAAAATATAAGCCCGAAAATAATTCACTACATTTGCCTAAGAACTATTGTTAATCAAAAACCATTTGCAATGAAAACCATAATCAACACCCCCAATGCGCCTGCTCCGGTTGGTCCATACAGCCAGGCAGTACTTATCAATGGTACCCTTTTCGTTTCGGGTCAGATCCCAATAGACCCTGCCATTGGCAAGGTGCCCGAGGGCGACGTGCAAGCCCACACACTGCAGGTAATGAAAAATCTGGAAGCCATTCTGAAAGCTGCTGGCATGGACTTTTCAAATGTGGTGAAGACCAGTATCTTCCTAAAGGACATGCACGACTTCCCGAAGGTAAACGAAGTTTATGCAAAGTTCTTCAAGGCCGATCCGCCCGCCCGTGAAACCGTGCAGGTAGGAGCCCTCCCGCTCTTTGTGGATGTGGAGATCAGCTGCATTGCGGTAAAGTAAAGATTAATTTCTCGTCGATAAAAAGTTCTTTCCCGGATTTAAACTCTTTGGTTTTTTAATAAAAAACCGTATTTTTAAAATCAAAAAGCGGGAGGGATTATGCTGGTTAAGACCTTTGGAAGTGCTGTGCATGGCGTTAGCGCCACCACCATTACGGTAGAAGTGGATGTGGGACAGGGGGTAAACTTTTTCATGGTGGGCTTGCCCGACAGCGCCGTGAAGGAAAGCCACCACCGCATCGACACGGCCCTTAAGCATAACGGATTTAAAATCCCCGGGAAACGCATTGTAGTGAACATGGCCCCGGCCGATATCCGCAAGGAAGGATCGGCCTACGACCTTACCATCGCCATTGGCATTCTGGCCGCCAGCGGGCAGATTGGCGCTGATAAGGTGGGCGAATATGTGATCATGGGCGAACTCTCACTCGATGGCAGCCTGCAGCCCATAAAAGGCGCCTTGCCCATTGCCATAAAGGCCCGCGAAGAAGGTTTTAAGGGCTTTATCCTGCCCGCCCAAAATGCCCGCGAAGCAGCCGTGGTGAACAAGCTCGATGTGCATGGCGTAGAGAACATACGGCAGGTGATCGACTTTTTTAATGGCGAAGCAGATTTGGAGAAGATCGAGGTCAACACCCGTGATGAGTTCTTTTCCAAGCTCAACGATTACGAATTCGATTTTTCGGATGTAAAGGGCCAGGAAAACATAAAACGCGCCTTTGAAGTGGCAGCTGCCGGGGGCCATAACCTTATTATGATCGGGCCGCCTGGTTCAGGCAAGACCATGCTCGCAAAAAGATTACCCGGGATCCTGCCGCCGCCAACACTAAAAGAAGCCCTTGAAACCACCAAGATACACAGCGTGGCGGGCCGCCTTGGTAAGAACGCCTCCCTGCTTCCTGTCAGGCCGTTCAGAAGTCCTCATCATACGATTTCGGACGTCGCCCTGGTCGGTGGCGGGTCTTTTCCGCAGCCAGGGGAGATCAGCCTGGCCCACAATGGGGTGTTGTTTCTGGATGAATTGCCAGAGTTTAAGCGCACGGTGCTGGAGGTTTTGCGGCAGCCGCTCGAAGACCGGGTGATGACTGTGAGCCGCGCCAAATTCAGCGTGCAATACCCTGCCAGCTTTATGCTGGTGGCAAGCATGAACCCCTGTCCTTGCGGGTATTACAACCATCCGGAGAAGGATTGTGTTTGTGCCGCAGGAATGGTGCAGAAATACCTGAACCGCATCTCCGGTCCACTGCTCGACCGTATCGACATTCATGTGGAAGTGACCCCGGTTCCCTTCAAGGAGCTGAGCGAGTTGCGCTCTTCCGAGAAAAGTGCAGAGATCCGTGAGCGGGTGATACGCGCCCGTGAGATTCAGGAAGAGCGTTACCAGGAGTTCGATGGCATTTATTGCAACGCCCAGATGAATACCAAAATGCTGCGTGAGGTGTGCCGCATCGACAGCGCCGGTTCATTGTTGCTGAAAACTGCCATGGAAAAGCTGGACCTCTCTGCCAGGGCCTACGACCGGATTCTTAAAGTATCGCGCACCATTGCCGACCTGGATGCCAAACCCGACATACGACCAGAGCATCTGGCTGAAGCCATTCACTACCGCAGCCTCGACCGTGAGAGCTGGGCAAGCAATTAGGAAAAGTTTTCCCGAAAGGAAGGCTAAGAAGGATTGCGGCGGGTGTAGGCCCAAACATTGAAAAAGCTGCCGTCGGTGGTACGCACGGTTACCTTCTCTCGCTGGTACACATGAGGCACTTCTTCCCACTGATCGGCTTTTTCGAGCTGCTCAGTTGTGAGATGCACCACCGAGCCCTGCACGCTCTTGCCATCGGAAGGCATAATGTAAGGATATTCCTTGTCATTGATCAGCACCCAATCTTTGATAACTGCCTTTGAAAATACCGGGAGGTTCACCCCGAACAATTCTTTTTGGGTTTGCCGCTTGAGAAGCGATCCGTAAACAAACACTTTATGAAGCATCATAGAAATCAAGGGTTTGGATAAAGAATTGAGCCTTGGGCTTTAAAGTTAATCAAATTATCATCAAATCGTTTAAAAAATGGCCTCCCGGTTAATTATTGAGCCTTTATTGGCATTGGCTTGCAATGGTTAACGGCGAATTTCTTATTTTTGTCATCTGTATATTCCTGAAAAGAAAATCAAATAAAAATCCATTTTATGAGCAAAGTACTGATTATTGGAGCCGGCGGGGTAGGCAACGTGGTGACCCGCAAATGTGCTGCCGTTCCAGAGGTGTTTACCGACATAATGCTGGCCAGCCGCACCCTTGAGAAATGCGACCAGATAGCCCGCGACATTGGCGGCGACCGCGTGAAAACCGCGCAGGTAGATGCCGACAACGTGCCTGAGCTGGTGGAGCTGATCAACAAGTTCAAGCCCGATATGGTCATCAACGTGGCTTTGCCATACCAGGATTTGACCATTATGGAGGCCTGTCTCGAAACCAAGACCCATTACCTGGACACCGCCAACTATGAGCCCAAGGATGTGGCCAAGTTTGAATACAGCTGGCAGTGGGCTTACCACGAGCGTTTTAAGGATGCCGGGCTGCTGGCCATTTTGGGTTGCGGGTTCGACCCCGGCGTAACTGGTGTTTTCACCGCCTATGCCGCCAAGCATTACTTCGACGAGATCCATTACCTCGATATTGTGGATTGCAACGCAGGAGACCACGGAAAGGCCTTTGCCACCAACTTCAATCCCGAGATCAATATCCGCGAGATTACCCAGAATGGCCGCTATTGGGAAAACGGACAGTGGGTTGAAACTAAGCCGCTGGAAATCAACAAGCCCATCGATTACCCCGAAATCGGACCCCGTGACTCTTACCTGCTTTATCATGAAGAGCTGGAGTCGCTGGTGCGGCATTTCCCCACGCTGAAACGCGCCCGCTTCTGGATGACTTTTGGCAAGCAATACATCAACTACCTCAACGTGCTGCAGGAAGTGGGTATGACCAGCATTAAGCCGATAAACTTCAAGGGCCTGGACATCGTTCCGCTTGAGTTTCTTAAGGCTGTGCTTCCCGAGCCCTCCTCGCTGGGCGAAGGTTACAAAGGCCAGACCTCTATCGGCTGCCAGATCCGCGGCATTAAGGACGGCAAGGAACGCACCTATTATGTGTGGAACAACACCGAACACGCCGCCGCTTATCGCGATGTGAAAGCCCAGGGCATCAGCTACACCACCGGTGTTCCGGCCATGATCGGCGCCATGATGGGCCTCACCGGAAAATGGACCGGTAAAGGCGTATTCAACGTAGAGCAGTTTGACCCAGATCCGTTCATGGAAGCCCTGCCCATCTATGGCCTGCCATGGCACGAACAAATTGATGAACCACTTCCTGTTGAAAAGGATTGATGATTTAGGATTTTTGAATGATGATTTATCCGGTAGTAATTCAATTAACAACATTCAAAAAGATCAAAAATCGTTAATCGTTAATCATAAATCAAAACTGTATTTCAAAAAACAAGATGAGCGTCGATTTTAACAAGGTTCCCTCGCCCTGCTTTGTGCTCGACGAGACGTTGTTGCGGATAAACCTGGAGATTCTGAAACTGGTGCAGGAGGAGGCCGGCGTGGAGATCATCTGTGCCTTGAAGGGCTATTCGATGTGGAGCACCTTCCCATTGCTGGCCAAGTACCTGAAAGGAGCCACGGCCAGCTCGCTGAACGAAGCCCGCTTGATTTATGAGGAGATGGGTGTAAAGGCGCATACCTATTGCCCGGTGTTCCTGGAAGAGGAGTTCGACGAACTATTGTATTACAGTAGTCATATTTCGTTTAACTCATTGAGCCAGTTCGAACGCTTTAAGGACCGTGTGAGGTCGCACCACGAGCCTGTATCCATGGGCCTGCGCATTAATCCGGAGTATTCAGAGGTGGAAACCGATCTGTACAATCCGGCCATGCCCGGCTCACGCCTGGGCATTACGGCCGATCAGCTGGGCAACACCCTGCCTGAGGGTATTGATGGGCTGCACTTTCATGTGCTTTGCGAAAACGACAGCTTTGTGCTGGAGCGCACCCTCGAAAAGGTGGAGGAAAAGTTCGGCCATCTGATCCGGCAGGCTAAATGGTTCAATATGGGTGGTGGCCACCATATCACCCGCAAAGATTATGATGTGAAGCACCTTGTTTGCCTTTTAACCGAATTTAAGGAGCGCTATCTCAACCTGGAAACTGTGATCCTTGAGCCCGGCGAAGCCATAGGCTGGCAGACCGGTTACCTCGTTTCGACCGTGCAGGATATCATCGAGAACAAGGGCATTCAAATAGCTATGCTCGATGTGAGTTTCTCGGCTCACATGCCCGACTGCCTCGAAATGCCTTACAAGCCCCGGGTGCTCGGGGCTACCGATGCCATTGAGGGTAAACCTGTGTATCGCCTGGGCGGAGGTACTTGCCTGGCGGGCGATTACATGGGTATGGGCGATTATAGTTTTGGCAACGACCTGAAAGTCGGCGACAAGGTGGTGTTTGACGATATGATACACTATACCATGGTTAAGACCACCTTCTTTAATGGGGTTAAGCACCCATCTATTGGTATCTGGAAAACTACTGGCGAATTTGTGCTGCTGCGGCAGTTTGGCTACGAAGACTATAAAGGAAAACTGTCTTAAACACCAGGACAGTTATTCTTCGCTGTATCTGACTCTGCGGTCAAACCTTTTTTCTTCCCTGCTTGCTTTGCGCGAATGGCGAATGTATTCGAATAACCAGCCAGAAAAGAAGCCCACACCAATCAAAACCGGGAAAACGATAAAGGCTCTTCCGGCCAGCTTTAACCCAAGCAGGTTTATATCAATTTCAGCCTTGTTTTGCAAAACAAACACTACCAATAGAATGGCAATGATGCCATAAACAATCCATAAAAAGGTGTTTGATTTCTTTTCATTTTTCATACGTCAGAATAATTTTTTATTTCAATTTAGTTTGTTCGTGCATTTTTTTTGCTGCAAGTTACGGATTTACCTGAGTAAATAGGCAATGGTTACGCCCAGATAATTTCCAATGGCATAACCAATAATGCCAATGGTCATACCAGAAACCACTACCTGCCGGTTGCCAATGGCCCCTGCAATGACTGGCACAAAGGCCGGTGAGCAGATAAATGCCGTGGAGGTGATCATGGTGGTGTCGGCATCAATCTTAAACAACTTGCTAAAGAACATATGCAAGAACAGTGAGCCAAAGACGGCCAGGGTAACATATCCAAACAGGCCGGGCGTGATGCCTGCGAAGTTACGTATGTCGGCCATGGAAGCCACCACAATACTGAAGATCAGGATCAGGTACATTCCCGCATCGAAGGTTTTGTCGATGCGGTTTATGCCCGGTATTAGCGAGGCGATGATGCCAAGGGTTGTTATGGTTAGGATAACCACTACCATTTCTGCGCTTTTGGGGAAGAGCGAGCTCAGGCCAACAGCCACGCCAAAAATTACAATGGCGACTCCAAAAGCCTTGAGCAATGGTAGCAGCGTTTCGCGCCGCAGCGAATGGAAGAAGGGAAGCTTGACTGTTTCCTCCGTTTGAATATCGGCCTGAGCCATGACGGGGAATTTTGGTAAAAATTTGTGGAAAACCCTTTGTCCGATCGAGACAAGGAATGCCAGGTAAAACACACCTACCACCAGGTCGTAGGTATGGGTGAGGATGTAAATTTCGGGGTCCACATCAAGGGCCATTTTTATGGAAGCCAGGTTGGGCGTGCCCCCGGTATACACGCCAATGAGCATGCCCGCTACTTTCCACAGGTCTTTGGTGCCGCTGTCCTTAAAAATGTAGAATCCGGCAATGATCACCGAAATAACGGCAACGAGTCCGATAATAAGCGAAAGCAGGGTCTTGCCGGCTACCTTTTTCCACTGATGAATATTGGTAGAAAAAAGCATGAGTGGAATAGCCAGCAGAATGGTAATGGACATTAGCAAGTCGCGCAGTTTATATACGCGGAAAGCCAGCACATCGCGGGCCGTAAGTTCGCCACCGGCCTGCAGCGCCTCAATTTCCGGCAGGCTAATCTTGGGTTGCGAAAGCATAATTTCATTGAGCAAAGCACTCGGGCTTGGGATCAGACCTATGTTGCCAAGCACCAAACCAATGGCATAGGCAATGATTACCGAACCGATACGGTCGGCGGTGCGGTAGCGATAGGTCAGAAAAAGGATTAAAAGGGGAGTCAAAACATAAAACAACGCCAGCAATACCATCTCCATGTTTCAATCATTTAAGTTTGACTTGGCGAAAATAGTAATTTAAAGGTAAGATTTTTTAGAATATTGAAACTCTCTGCGAGATTGGTATGATAAAAAATAGGTTTGCTGAGACCCTTCCCCTGTATTATTTAGTAATTTTGAAAGTTGAAGCATTTAAATCCAAACCAAAAAAATTAAACGATGAAGCATTTTTCCTTACTGGTGCTTTCGGTGGTTATGGCCATGGCGGCCATTACCGGCTGTGCACCCAAAACCGACGAATATTCTGAGACGATGAAAGCCAACCTTGACAAATTTAAAGAAGTGACCCTGACCACCGACCTGTCGTGGTTGAGCGAGAACGAGCGCGAAATCATTCGCATTTTGATGGAAGCCGCCGACATTATGGACGAGATTTTCTGGATGCAGGCCTACGGCGACAAGCAGGAACTCATGGATCAGATCGACAATGAGTATGCCCGCAAGTATGCCATGATTCATTACGGTCCGTGGGATCGTTTGGGCGGCAATGCTCCTTTTGTGCCCGGTTTTGGCGACAAACCCATGGGTGCTAACTTCTATCCCACCGACATGACCAAAGAGGAATTTGAAGCCTGGGACGAGCCAAACAAAACCAGCCTTTACACCCTGATTCGCCGCGACGAGGCCGGGAATCTTATTGCCATACCCTATTCGCAAGCCTACCGCGAACAGCACGAGAAAGCTGCCGAACTTATGCGCCAGGCCGCCGAACTGGCCGAAGACGAGGGCCTGAAAAATTACCTGCTGGCCAGGATTGAAGCCCTGCTGACCGACGATTACCAGCCCAGCGACTTTGCCTGGATGGCCATGAAAGAAAGCAATATCGATTTTGTTGTGGGCCCCATTGAGAATTACGAAGACCGTCTGTTTGGCTACAAAGCCGCCCACGAGGCATTTATCCTGGTGAAAGACCTGGAGTGGAGCGCCCAGCTTGATAAGTTTAATGCCATGCTTCCTGAACTGCAAAAAGGCCTTCCTGTGCCTGAAGCCTACAAAGCCGAAACCCCGGGCTCTGATTCAGACATAAATGTGTATTATGCCCTCTATTATGCCGGCGATTGCAATGCAGGCAGCAAAACCATAGCCATTAACCTTCCCAACGATTCTGAGGTGCAGCTCCAGGCCGGCAGCCGAAAGCTGCAGCTGAAAAACTCCATGCAGGCAAAGTTCGAAAACATCCTGGTGCCAATAGCCAATATGCTGATCGATGAGAGCCAGCGCCACCACATTAAGTTCGACGCTTTCTTTGAGAACACTACTTTTCATGAGGTATCGCATGGCATGGGCGTAAAAAATACCATTACCGGCCAAGGCCCCATGCGCGAAGCATTGCGCGAATACTACAGCCCCATTGAAGAAGCCAAGGCCGACATCATGGGCCTGTACCTGGTTACCAAGCTTTATGAGATGGGCGAAATCACCAGCGGAGAGGTAATGGATAACTACGTGACCTTCTTTGCAGGCATCTTCCGCTCGAGCCGTTTTGGCGCCAGCAGCGCCCACGGAAGGGCCAATATGCTTACACTGAAATACTTTGCCGACCGCGAAGCTTTCGTTTATCAAGATAACGGCACCTACCTCGTTAACTTTGAACTCATGCGCGATGCCGTTTACTCACTGCTGGCTGATATTCTGCTGGTGCAGGGCGATGGCAACTACGAGGAAGCCAAACGCTGGGTCGATGCCGACGGAATAATGACCGAACAGTTGCGTCAGGACCTCGAAATGGTCAATGCCGCCGGTATACCAGTCGATATCGTGTTCAAGCAGGGCAAAGACGTGCTGGGTCTGTAAAGAGGTTTATATAATAGTAGAGGCTGTTTCTTAAAACTGGTTTTTGAGACAGCCTCTTTTTTGCATTTTTGATGAGCAGAGAACATATAATTCGTAAAACGGCAGAATTTGCCAGGGAAACCCTTTCGGGAGATGGCAGCGGGCACGACTGGTGGCATGTGTACCGGGTATGGAAAACTGCCGTAAAGATTGCACAGCAGGAGCAAGCCGATCTTTTTGTGGTGGAACTGGCAGCCCTGCTGCACGACATTGCCGACTGGAAGTTTCATGATGGCGACGAAAATGCCGGGCCAAAGGCCGCGAGGGCCTGGCTTGAGAAATTGGGCGTGGAGAAGGAAGTCAATGACCATGTGTGTGAGATTATTGCAGGGATTTCGTTTAAAGGGGCAGGGGTGAAAACACCCATGCTAACCCTTGAAGGCAGGGTGGTGCAGGATGCCGACCGCCTCGATGCCATTGGCGCCATTGGTATAGCCAGGGCTTTTGCTTACGGCGGCAGCAAGGGAAGGGAGATGCATACCCCCGGCGAGAAACCGGTTTTGCATCCATCCTTTGATGCATACAAAAAATCAAAAGGATCCACCATCAATCATTTTTACGAAAAGCTTCTTTTGCTTAAGGATCAGATGAATACCCCTGCCGCCAAAGAAATGGCACTGGAGGGGCACCACTACATGGAGCAGTTCCTTCAAAGATTTTTTGAAGAATGGGATGGCAAAGGCTGAGTATTTGAGAAAATTGCCTGTTCTTATTTATTCAAAAAGCACTATTTTTACACGTTGCGTTAAACCCTTTTGCTTCAGCGATGTCACACTCTAAATAACTTAAACCGGTTTTCATGAGAACTTTTAAAATATTTGTTGCCCTGGCCTTTTTGACCCAAGTCGTTGTTGCCCAGCAACCATTCGATTTTTCTGAGCAATCCGTCATTGAGCGCCTGCAAAAAGACGTTTACACCCTGGCTTCCGACTCATTGGAAGGCCGTGAAGCCGGCACCGTTGGCGAACGCAAGGCTGCCGAATACATTAAGGCGCGCATGCAGGAAGCTGGTATCAAACCCCTGTTTGGTGAATCCTATTTTCAGGAAGTACCTTTCTCCGGTGAGTTTATTGCTGGGCCCGACAATTTTTTCGTAATGTACGGAAAGGAGTATGGGTTTGAGAGAGATTTTTTTGCCATGCCCAACACCGGCAATGCTTCGGCCAATGCCCCCTCGGTATATGCCGGCTTTGGTCTGGAAGGAGTGGAAGGAATTGACAATTACGCAAGCCTAGGCAATGTGGCCGGAAAGATTGTGGTGCTGGAGTATTATTCTCCAGAGGGCCTGGAGGAGAAAATTGGCATCAACTCGCGCGATGCATTGGCCAACAAAATTGAACTTGCCGTAAAAAAAGGTGCAGTTGGAATCGTTTTGGTCAACAGCCTCTCATGGCGCACCGACCCGCGTATCAGCCTACGCATGAACGTGCCGCGCGAAGATATTCCGGTGGTTTTTGTCACAGCTGAAGTAGCTGAAACAATTAAGGGGCAGCCCGGAATAGAAATTTTTATGTCGACTGAGCTGGAGCGTGAGATGCACACTGGTATCAACGTGGCTGGATACTGGGATAACAACGCACCCACCACTGTGGTGATTGGCGGGCATTACGATCACCTGGGCTTTGGGGGCTCGGGATCGCGCAGTCCCGGCGAACACCTCATTCACCCCGGTGCCGACGACAACGCCAGCGGCACCGCCGGGGTTATTGAAGCTGCCCGATACCTGGTAAACTCCGACCTGAAGAAGCACAACTATATTTTCATTGCCTTTACGGCGGAAGAAAAAGGATTGCTGGGCAGCCGCTATTTTGCCGAAAGCGATGCCTACGACATGAATAAGGTGAATTACATGCTCAACTTCGATATGCTTGGCAGGCTCAACGACTACAGCCTGGCGCTGATCGGAACCGGCACCACGCCAATGTGGGAGCCCCTCATCGACCGGGCGGCCCCAGAGCATTTCAACATCCGCAAAAGCCCCGGTGGCTTAGGCGGATCAGACCATACCGCCTTTTACATGAAAGACATTCCGGTGTTGTTTTTCTTCACTGGCATCCACGACGACTATCACCGGCCCGGCGATACGCCCGACAAGGTAAACTATAAGGGTACCTATGAAATTCTTGGTTTTTCATACGACCTGATGCGCTTGATCGAAGCCGAAGACCGCCTGGCATTCACTCCCACACAGACCACCGATACGCGACGCCGGCGTTCCGATGGCGTTACCCTGGGCTTAATGCCCGATCATGCCTATGAAGCGCAGGGTATGAGGATACAGGCCGTGATCGACGAACGCCCGGCACAAAAAGCGGGTATCCAGAATGGTGACGTGATTATCCGAATTGATGAAGAGGAAATCAAGGAAATCCAGTCGTATATGCGCGCGCTCGGAAACCTCCAGGCAGGGCGGGTCACTCACGTTACCGTGAAAAGGGGCGAACAGGTAATTACTTTCGAAGTGCAGTTGTAAGGAAAGTTTTAAATTGTTGTTCCCGCGTGTGCGGGATTATCATTGTAAACATCGTTGTCAATGTTTTATCCTATTAATGGAATGAAAAACTGACAAAGGCAGGGTAATTCAGTGAAAAACAGTTTGCCAACTTTCTGATCATTTGTCTTACACTAATTAGAAATAACTGTGGCTGAAAAGCGGATTGCAGTGGTTGGCTCGGGGAGCTGGGCCACTGCCATTGTGAAAATTTTGCTCAACAATGTGGAGAAACTCAACTGGTGGGTGCGTGAGCAGGAGATTGCTGAACACCTCCATACCTGGCAGCACAACCCCAGATACCTGAGCTCTGTTACTTTCGACACCACCCGGCTGTTTATTTCTAACGACATTGAAGAGGTGCTGCGACGTTCCGATGTAGTGCTGTTTTGCATCCCGGCGGCTTTTTTGCACCAATCCATGGGCCATGTGAAGCCATCCCTGCTAAAGGATAAGATTGTAATCAGCGCCATCAAAGGCATTGTTCCTGAATTCAACAGCATTGTGCTCGATTACTTCAGGAAGCAGTTCAGGGTTCAGCCCGGGAATTTTGTGGTGGTGAGTGGCCCCAGCCATGCCGAAGAAGTGGCGGCAGAAAAACTTACCTACCTCACCGTAGCCTCAGAAACCCCGCGTTTGTCAGTCGTTATTGCCGGCTTGTTCTCTTGCAGATATATTTATGCCACCACTTCCGACGATATTTACGGCACCGAATACGGTCCGGTAATCAAAAACATAATTGCCATTGCCAGCGGTATTGCTGCCAGCCTGGGCTATGGCGACAACTTCCAGGCGGTGCTGATCAGCAATGCCATACAAGAAATAGAACGCTTTGTAAAAGCCGTGCATCCCATCGACCGCGACATAAAAAGTTCGGTTTACCTGGGCGACTTGTTGGTGACCTGCTACAGCAGGTTCAGCCGTAATCGTACCTTTGGAACCATGATTGGCAAAGGCTACAGCGTAAAGTTTGCACAGGTGGAAATGGAAATGGTGGCCGAGGGATATTATGCGGCCAAATGTATTAAGGAAATTAACGACGAGCTGGGGGTATATATTCCCATATGCGAAGCAGTGTACAATATCCTGTATAAAAACCATAAGCCCTCGGCCGAAATGGCAGAGTTAAGCGGAAAACTTTCCTGAGAAAAGCCCCGGACAACCTTTTGTGCTCCGGGGCTTTCTTATTTCTTTTTCGGCAAATTTCTTATTTGAATTCCATATTGCTGCGGCGCGTGATCTTTTCGCAGAAATGGCATTTTAATCTCAGGTCCTCCTGCTCAATAACGGTAAAGCGGGTGGAGACCTGCTCATGATTGGTCACACAGTTGGGATTAAAGCATCTTACGATGCCGTTTACATGATCGGGAATTTCAACAATCTTCTTGCTGCTAACACGAAAATCCCTGATTTCAATAATCGAGGCGTGGGGCGCCACCAAGGCAATTTTGTTCAGTTCTTCGGGCAGGAAGAATTTGTTGCTCACCTTAATAATGCCTTTGGTACCGTATTTTTTGCTCTCGAGGTTGGTGGCAAAAAGCACCATGCTGTCAAAGCTGTCGAGTTTCAGAATGCGGATTACCTGGAAAACGGCATGCGAGGGGATATGGTCAATTACGGTTCCGTTTTCAATGGCCGAAACTTTCAGTTCTTTTATTTTTTCGCTCATTTTTTTGTTCGTTTAAGTGTTACACCTGCAATGAATTAACGTAAGCCCAGGATAAGCGCCATAAGTGCCTGGCGAACAAACACACCGTTGAGAGCCTGCTCAAAATAGTAGGCCTTTGGGCTGAGGTCCACGTTTATGTCGATCTCATTTACCCTGGGCAGGGGATGCAGCACCTTGAAGTTTTCCTTGGTGTTGATGATCATATCGTGATGCAGGTTGTACGAATTTTTAATACGCTCGTACTCCAGCGGATCGCTGAAGCGCTCGCGCTGAATGCGTGTCATGTAAAGCACATCAGCATTTGGAATCACCTCTTCCATGTCGGTATACTGATGGTAATTGAGATTTTTCTCCTTAATATGCATTTTTACCGAGCTGGGCAGTTTGAGTTCTACAGGCGAGACAAGGTGGAAGGTAGTGTTGTAGTTGCACAGTGCGATAACCAGTGAGTGCACGGTTCGCCCGTATTTAAGGTCGCCGACAAAAGCCACGTGCAGGTTGTCGAGGGTCCCCTGGGTTTTCATGATGCTGTAGAGGTCGAGCAGAGTTTGTGTGGGGTGCTGATTGGCGCCATCGCCGGCATTGATAATGGGCACCGGGCTGATCTCTGCCGCAAAGCGGGCACTGCCCTCTACCGGGTTGCGCATCACAATAAGGTCAGAATAATTGGCAATAGTTAGTATGGTGTCGCGCAGCGACTCTCCTTTTTTTACACTGGTGCTACCTGCTTCCGAAAAGCCAATAACTTTTCCGCCTAAGCGGTTTACGGCACTCTCGAAGCTGAGCCGGGTGCGTGTTGAGGGTTCGAAAAACAAGGAGGCTACGACATAATCCTGCAATATGGTTTGCACCGGGTTCTTCTCAAACTCACGGGCAACCTCCAGCACGCGCAGTTGCTCTTCCTTGGTGTAATCGTTAATGGAAACGAGGCTTTTGTTCTTCATAGTAACTTGGGTTATGGTTTGGGTTTTGAATTTTTCATTAAATATAGGCAAAAAAAAAGGGGCAAAAGCCCCTTTAAAGATTATTTACAACCACAGTCGCTTTTGATTAACTTCTTGTTTTTCAGGAAGTCGCAAACAAGGCTGCAAAATGTGGGTGCCCCGATTTCCTGCAGTTCGTATTCCACTTTTACTGTGGGCTTGTTGATTTTAACAATACGGGAAAGATCGATAGGGGTGGCAATAACCACTGTATCGCAATCGGTATTGTTAATGGATTTTTCCAGGTCAGCTATCTGCTCATCGCCATATCCCATAGCCGGAAGCAAGGTGCCAATGTTTGGATAAATTTCGAAAGTCTCGGCCAGTCTGCCTACCACGAATGGCCTGGGATCAACCAGCTCGGCGGCGCCAAATTTTTTGGCAGCTACAGTTCCAGCACCCAGTTTCATATGACCGTGGGTAAGGGTGGGGCCATCTTCAACCACCAGCACGCGCTTGCCTTTGATCAGTTCGGGCTTGTCGACAGTAAGTGGCGAGGCGCCATCGATAACAATGGCGTTGGGGTTAACTTTGGCAATGCTGTCGCGAACGATTTGGATACCTTCGGGACCGGCGCTATCCATTTTGTTGATTACCACAATGTCGGCCATGCGTAGGGTAACTTCGCCGGGGTAGTAGTTCAATTCGTGGCCCGGGCGATGTGGGTCCACCACGGTCACCATCAGGTCGGGCTTATAGAAGGGGAAGTCGTTGTTTCCGCCATCCCACAAAATCACGTCGGCTTCCTTTTCTGCTTCGCGCAGAATGGCTTCATAATCCACACCGGCATAAATCACGTTTCCACGCACCACGTGGGGTTCGTACTCTTCCATTTCTTCAATGGTGCACTTGTGCTTTTTCAGGTCTTCAATAGTGGCAAAACGTTGCACCTTCTGGGCTACCAGGTCGCCATAAGGCATGGGGTGACGAATGGCCACCACCTTAATGCCATGGTCCATGAGCACCTCGATGATGCGGCGCGAAGTCTGGCTTTTGCCACAACCAGTGCGAACGGCGCCAACGGCAATAACGGGTTTGGTGCTCTTAATCATAGTTTCCTTGGGGCCGATAAGGAAAAAGTCAGCCCCGGCGGTGTTTACAATGGCACCTACGGCCATCACCTCCTGGTAGGAAACATCGCTGTAAGAAAATGCACATATATCAACATCCAACTCCTTGATCAGGCGGGTAAGGTCTTCCTGGGCATAGATCGGAATCCCATCGGGGTATTGCGCCCCGGCAAGTTCTGCAGGGTATTTGCGTCCGTCAATGTCAGGGATTTGCGCAGCAGTAAAGGCAACCACATTGTAGTGGTCATTTCCCCGGTAATACGTGTTGAAATTATGGAAGTCCCTTCCGGCAGCTCCAATAATGATCACATTTTTCCTGTTCTTAGACATAAGATGAGTTTTTATTGTTTAGTGCTTCAATGAGTTTGCCCTTGAAAAAATCCCCACAAATTTACTTGTTTAAGTTTTTCTGCCAAGACAATAGAAAATTTTTTTTTGCCGGCTGATTCAAGATTTGTCCCGGCCATAAGTGCAAAATGTTTATCCTAAACAGCCCCCACAGGCCTTTTCGCAAGCAGAAATCCTACGCAACGCCGGTGAAAGATTTGCCAGCTTTTTTTATTCTTTTATTTTTGTAACTTTCAATAAGCACTAAAAATCAATCAATTTCAAAAATTATGGCAAAAAGTTTTATTCTTACAGTAATAGCTTTCGCAGGATTTTTTCTGCAATCCTTTCAGGGCATGGGCTGCACCAGCGTGCTTGTTTCGCGCGGTGCCAGTGCCGATGGCAGCGTAATGACCAGTTTTTTGTATGATGTGGCCGGGTTTGTTCAGCCGGTGCATTTTTATCCTGGGGGAACTTATAAGCCAAGCGACTCACTCGATATTTTTGGCTTTCGTGAAGGCGAATATCTGGGCACCATTAAGCAGGTGGCTCGCACCTACAAGGTAATTGGAAATATGAACGAGCACCAGGTGGCCATAGGCGAAACTACCTTTACCGGTCGTTCCGAATTGCACGGAGGGCCCGGGCTGTTCGACTATGGCAACCTCATTTGGACCACCCTGCAGCGTGCCCGCACCGCCAGGGAGGCCATCGTGGTGCTCGACGACCTGGCCCGCACCTATGGATATAAGGATACCGGCGAGACCTTCTTCTTCGCCGACAAAGACGAGGTGTGGATCATGGATTTTATCGGGAAAGGAAAACATGGCAGTGGCGGCGTTTGGGTGGCTGCCCGCGTGCCCGATGGCTACATTGCTGCCCACGCCAACCAATCGCGCATCAGAAAGGTTAATTGGGATGATCCGGAAAACTGGATGTGGTCGGAAGATGTGGTGGACTTCGCCCGTGAAATGGGCTGGTTTGAAGGCGATCGCGCCGATTTCAGCTTTCGCGAAGCTTATGCTCCCATTTCACTGCGTTCGCGGTTGCTTTGCGAAAGCCGCGTTTGGAGCGTGTACAAGCGGGCGGCACCTTCGCATAACTTTTCGGCCGACTACTGGCGCGGGGTGCCCGAAGCCGAGCCTTACCCGCTGTTTATTAGGCCCGATCATAAAATCAGCGTAGAGGGCATGATTACCCTGGTGCGCGACCATTTCCATGACACGCCCTATTACACCCGCGAGGGTTTTGCTGCCGGTCCATACGAAAGCCCCTATCGCTGGCGCCCGGTGGTATTTTCTCTCGAAGGCGACACCATGCAGTATTCGTGGGAACGCCCCATTTCGCAGCCGCAAACAGCCTTTTCTTTCGTGACTCAATCGCGCAACTGGCTGCCCGATGCCGTAGGTGGCATTTGCTGGTATTCGGTCGACGACACCTATTCCACCGTATTTGTGCCACTTTACATGGGCATGACCAGGATGCCTGTTTCTTATCGCACTGGATCGCCCATTAAGTTCGACTGGAATTCGGCCTTTTGGGTGTTTAACAAGGTGGCAAATCACGCCTATCCGCATTACAGCCTAATGATTCCTGAGATTCAGAAGGTTCAACTTGAGCTCGAGTCGCGCGCCCATGCCATGTCGCGTGCTGCCGACCAAGCTGCAAAGGCCCTGTATGAAACCAACCCCAGCATGATGCACGAATACCTGAGCGATTTCAGCGTAAACCTGGCCGAAGGTGTGGTTGAACGCTGGCGCGAACTGGGGCACTACCTCTTTGTGAAATACAACGATGGCTATATTAGACCCATCGACTCGGTGAGTTCATGGCCCGAAGGAATGGATTATCCCGATGATTTTAAGAATAGCGCTATTAAAGAACGTCCCGGTTATTATGATGTGAAGCACCGCAAGGCCGGCGAGCCATTGAAGTAAGATCTTTTTATGAATCAGGAAGGGAAGTTTCTGTTTGTCAGAAATTTCCCTTTTTTATTGTAACGAGACTATATATTTATTAACTTTGTAAGTATACCAAAAAACCCATTGAATGAAAAAGTTATTTTTGATACTATTGGTAGCGGGCTTTATGACAGCCTGTGCCGGTCAGGGAAGCCGTCAGGCCGAAGAAGTGCAGGCCCCTGTTGAGTTGGAAGCCGAACTGGAAGAAGCACTTGAGAAAAACATTGAGCTGAACGAGCGCATTGAAGCCCTCGAAAGCGAACTCGACAGTTTGTTGAATAACATTTAAACGAAACTATTATGAAGAAGATATTTTTACTTGCCGGCGTAATGCTGGTATCGGTTGCATTGTTTGCCCAGAACCCGCGGGCGCAGCAGGCTCAGGGTAAAGAAAAACAAGAAGAAGTTAAGGAGCAAGGTCAGCAACGTGCTCAGCAGGGCCGTGAACAAGCCGAACAAGCCAGGGCCCGGGAACGCGCCCAGCAAGGTGTGGAGCAAGCCGAAAGGCAAGTGGAGCATGCCGAGGAAGGCCTTGAGCGTGCTGAAGAAGGTTTGGAGCGAGCAAGGGATGCCAGAGAGCAGGCCGAAGGTCGTGGTCATGCCTATGGCCGCGACAAAGGTGGCTTGAGTGGGCGCGACTTCGGTCAGGCACGTGCCGCTGCTGCGCGCACCAAAGAAGAAAAGGAAGAGGTAACACGCGAAGTAGCCATTGAAGTGGAAGAAGGCGTGCGCCGCACCAAGTCGCGTGTAGAAGAAGCCCGCGAAGTGCTGGAGGAAAGGGTAAAGAACCGCGAAATTTCTGAAGAAGAATTCGAGAAAAGGACCCGCCGCATTGAGGAAATCGAAGAGGAAGTAATGCGCATTGAAGAAATGCGCAAAGAAACCGAACGTGTTATTCGTGAGCGTCTCCCTGAAGTGGAGCGCCAGAGGCTTTAGCAATTTTTAAAAAAATAATGACTCCCCGGGTTGGTTTTTCGGCCCGGGGTTTTTTCTGCAAAAAATATGGCAGTAAAAGATTTTTGGGATCAGCGATATGCCGAAGAGGGCTTTGTGTATGGCTACGAACCCAATGAATTCTTTCTCAGGGAGATAAAAAAGTTCAACCCCGGACGGCTTCTGCTGCCCGGCGAAGGGGAGGGGCGCAATGCCACCTATGCTGCCTCGCTGGGCTGGGAAGTTGCAGCATTTGATCAGAGCGGACAGGGTAAACAAAAGGCCATGGAACTGGCAAAACTGAAAACCGTAAGTTTTGACTACCAAGTGGCCGACATTGAAGCTTTCGTTGCCGAAGAAGAATCATTCGATTGCCTGGCGCTGGTCTTCGTCCATTTCCCCGAAAGGGAAAGAAAAAAACTGCACGAGAAGCTGCTCTCTTTTTTAAAACCCGGCGGAGTGATTATTATGGAGGTTTTTTCGAAAGATCAGCTTGGAAAAAGGTCGGGCGGGCCGCAACATTTGGATTTGCTATACTCAGCCGAAGACTTGGCTGAGGACTTTAAGCAACTGAAAGATTTACAGATTACTGCCACGGAAACACATCTGAACGAAGGGCGTTACCACGAAGGAATGGCAGCAGTGATAAGGCTTACCGGAAAGAAGTAGATTTCAACCAAATTTCCCTAATTTTGCAGCCTGAAAAATTGTATTGCGCATGAAGGCTGAAGAAAAGATATTACAGGCTATAGCCGAAATAATTAAGGAGTTGTTCGGGCAGGAAGCCCCTGCCACGACCCTTACCCTGCAAAAAACCCGCAAGGAATTCGAAGGAGATTTTTCCTTTGTGGTGTTTCCCTTTGTGAAGATGGCCCGCCGCTCGCCTGAGCAAACCGCCGAGGCTATTGGCAATGCCTTGCTAGAAAAGGTGCCTGAAATAAGTGCCTTTAACGTTATTAAGGGCTTTCTGAACCTGAGTCTGGGCGGGAAGTACTGGCTCGATTTCCTCAGCCGCGAAATGAACAACCCACGCTACGGCCTGCGCGAAAAGCAGGAGGGAGCGCCCGTGGTGGTAGAATATTCATCGCCCAACACCAACAAACCCCTTCATTTGGGGCATATCCGCAATAATTTACTGGGTTATTCCGTAGCATGCATTCTTGAAGCTGCAGGGGAAAAGGTGCATAAAGTGAACCTCGTCAACGACCGGGGTATTCATATTTGTAAGTCAATGCTGGCATGGATGCGATTTGGCAATGGCGAAACGCCGGCCTCTTCGGGCAAAAAGGGCGACAAGCTGGTAGGTGATTATTACGTAATGTTTGAAACCGCGCTTCGGGCACAGGTAAAGGAAATGATTGAGAACACCGGCATTGGCGAGGAGGAGGCCCGCAAAACAGCCCCTCTTATGCTCGAAGCCCAGGAGCTGCTGCGCAAATGGGAACTTCGCGACGAGGAAACCATTGCTGTATGGGAAAAAATGAATGCCTGGGTGTATGAAGGCTTCGATGCTACCTATAAACGCATGGGCGTCGATTTCGATAAAATTTATTATGAATCTGAAACCTATCTTCTCGGAAAGGACTTGGTGAATGAAGGCCTTGCAAAGGATGTTTTTGTACGGCGCGCCGATGGTTCTGTTTGGGTTGATCTGACCAGCGAAGGCCTCGATGAAAAACTGCTGCTGCGCGCCGATGGTACCTCGGTGTATATGACCCAGGACCTGGGCACGGCTCAGCTTCGCTACGACGATTTTAAGGCCGAAAAAATGATCTATGTGGTGGGCAATGAGCAGAACTATCACTTTGATGTATTACAAAAAGTGCTGAAAAAGCTTGGAAAGTCTTATGCAGAGTCCATATTCCACCTGAGCTACGGAATGGTGGAACTGCCCGAGGGCAAAATGAAATCGCGCGAAGGCACCGTGGTCGATGCCGACGACCTGATGGACGAAATGGTGGAAACAGCCCGCCGCACCACCGAGGAGCTTGGCAAGACCAAAGATTTTAATGAAGAGGAAAAGGCAAAACTGTTTTATATGATCGGCCTCGGGGCCCTCAAATATTTCATTCTAAAAGTCGACCCCAAAAAGAACATGCTTTTTAACCCGGCCGAGTCTATTGACTTCAATGGCAACACCGGCCCCTTCATTCAATACACCCATGCGCGCATCCGATCCATTTTGCGCACCGCAGGGCATGAGCAAGTGGAGGTCATTCAAATCAACATGCCTGCAGAAAAACTCAACACCCGCGAGCGTAACCTGCTCAGAAGCCTTAATGAATTTCCGCAGGTGGTGGCTGAGGCTGCTGCTGAGCTCAGCCCGGCGCAAATTGCCAACTACACCTACGAACTTTGCAAGGAGTTCAACCAGTTTTACCACGAATACAGCGTGCTTAACGAACCCGACGAGCAAGTAAGCGATTTCCGCATTAAACTTTCGCAGATGACCGCCTGCACCATTCGCAATGCCATGGGATTGCTGGGCATCGAAGTGCCCGAACGTATGTAAGTATTTCTTTCCCTTCCGGGGAAAGAAAAACCCGCCATCCGAAAAACGGAGGCGGGTTTTAAATATCAGGTATACGGGTTAGTCTTTTTTCTTTCTCAGGGTCATAGCCTGTACATTGCCTTCGGTATCGGTTGAGCGCCACACTTGCTTATTGCGGCTCGATTCAACCACGATCCAGGCTTTCCTGAACTGTGCCCCCTGCCCCCAGATAAAAATTACCTCGCCGGTATTGTCCCAGCGGAAGTCGCCGGTATTGGTGGCGTCAAGCTGTGTAATGGCACTGGTAAAAGTTTGCTGTCCGCGGCCATTGCGGTAGAAAATAATTGTGCCCGCGTTTTCCATCTTTGTTTCATTGCCATTGGCAAGCAAAACCTCGTATTCTTCTATTACCCATTCACCTTCAATGCGCGAAGCCATCTGACGTGCAGCACTGCATGAAACCATGGCGAGGGTGGCGATCAATAAAACAACCTTAGTAGCAGTTTTCATTTATGTTAATTTTTATTTTTTATGAATTTTAATTTGTAACCCAAATATATTAAAAAAAACTGAGTTTTTGGTGTTTCAAAGTATAAAAAACCGCCCCGCAGGTTTAAAAATGGCAGGGCGGTTTCAATCTTTTGGGTCAATCCCGGGTTGCTAATTCATGAAAATGGGGCCGTCGGGACCAAGTGGAATACCAAAAAGCATCCATAATACCAGCAAACCTACCCAGAATATGGTAAGCATAACCGTGTAAGGGATCATGGTGGAGATAATGGTACCGATGCCGTATTTTTCATCGTATTTCTGGGCAAAGGTTACAATCAGTGCAAAGTAACTCATCATGGGCGTGATGAGGTTCGTCACCGAGTCGCCAATGCGGAAAGCGGCCTGGGTCAAGCCCGGATGGTAGGGTGGGTCAATAAGCATGAGCATGGGAATAAATACCGGTGCCATAATGGCCCACTTGGCAGAGGCACTTCCCATAAACATGTTAATAAAGGCAGATAGCATTACAAAGGCTACAATCAGGGTAACCCCAGTGAGCCCTATGCTCTGAAGGCCTTGCGCCCCCTTGATGGCCACAATAATGCCCAGGTTGCTGTAGTTGAAGAAATAAACGAATTGGGCGGCAAAGAACACCAGCACGATATAGCCACCCATGCTGGCCATAGACTGGGTAATGTGCTTGGCCACATGCTTGTCGTTCTTGATGGTTCCCACCACAATGCCATAAATTAGGCCGGGAATGAAGAACATGAGCAAAATGCCGATAATGATACCCTGGAAGAAGGGTGAGTGCAGCACCGAGCCGGTTTGCGGATCGCGGAAAATGCCCCAGGAAGGTACTACCGACAATGCCAGCAGAGCCAGGGTTACCAGTAGGCCGTAACCAGCCCAGCGGAGGCCTTTCTTTTCGATTGGTGTAAGTTGCTCAATGGGCAATTTTTCTGCGGTGCCGGTATATTTGCCCAGGCGGGGCTCTACAATTTTCTCTGTCACCCAAGTGCCGATAATGATCACCAGAAAACTGGAGAAAAACATGAAATAGTAGTTTACCGCCGGGTTTACAACCATATTTGGTATGATCATTCTTGCTGCCGACTCGCTGATACCTGCCAAAATGGGGTCGATGGAGCCAATAAAGAAGTTGGCCCCGAAGCCACCACTAACGCCACAGAAGGCTGCAGCCAGACCCGCCATGGGGTGGCGCCCCAGCGCGTGAAATATCATGGCACCCAGCGGAATCAACACCACATAGCCGGCTTCAGAAGCCAGGTGCGAAATAAGACCGGCCGTAACAATGGCTCCGGTAACCAGTTTGGGCGGTGAGCTGAGCACCAGCGAACGTATCATTACCGTAAAAAGGCCCGAGCCTTCGGCTACCCCGATACCTACCATTACCACGAGCACATAGCCCAGGGGTGGAAATTTCAGGAAGTTGACAATAATGTTGGTGTAGATCCACCTGAAACCATCGCCGCTAATCAGGTTGTTTACAGTGATGATGGTGCCGTCAACCGGATGCTCTGCACTTACCCCAAATACAGCAGAAAACCACGAAAGGATCATTACCGCAATGGCAAGCAAAAAAAACAGGGTGGCAGGGTGGGGCAGCTTGTTGCCCACAATTTCGATGTAGTCGAGCGATTTGGCAAAGGCCCGCGAGGAGAAACGTTTAATAGCTTTTAAAAGGTCCTTCATTCGAGTGATGTTTATAGATTACAGCCCTGAGAGCAATTTTTCCGTCCGGAAGAGGCTAACTCAAAAATTCCCTTTTGAGTCAGCCTCTTTATAGCTATTGGCGGCAAAGATAAAATATTTGTTTTGATTCAAAGGCTAAAAGCCTAAGTCGGGATACTTTTCGGGCAACTCTTCTCCGGTTTTTCCCTCCTTCAGAAAATGATCGAACCACTGCATGGTGCGCACAATATAATCGAGGCGGTGGGTATTGCGGCGGTTGCCATGACCTTCGCCCTTATACCAGATAAGCCTTACGGGCGTTTCTGTGTGCATTTTTATGGCGCGGTACAGCTCGAGGCTTTGCTGGGGATGAACGCGTGGGTCCGAATCTCCGTGCAGAATCAGGATGGGTGTTTTGGCCTCATGCGCATATTTAATTGGGCTGGCAGCATACACCCGGTCAACGTCTTCGTGATTCCAGAATCCCCAATGCACGTAATAATCTTCCCATGGAATGTCGGTGGTATGGCGTTTGGAAACCTGGTTGCTGATGCCCACAAACATTACTGCCGCAGCAAAACGTTCGGTATGCTTTGTGGCCGACCAGGCGCTGAAATATCCACCATATGAGCCTCCGCCAATGCCAACGCGCTGGCGGTCAACATAACCGATATTGATCAGATGGTCGATGCCATCGAGTACATCGTCATATTCCACGCCTGCCAGGTCGCCATAGCCCACCATGGTAAAATCTACGCCACGGCCAGAACTGGCGCGGTAGTTGGGTGCAAATACAAAGTATCCGCGTGCAGCGGCTACCTGTCCCCAGGTGCCGTAGCCGGTAAACCAGCCATTTTGAACGGCAGCTTCAGGACCTCCATGAATGTAGGTAATCAGTGGATATTGCTTGCCTGCTTCATAATCGAGGGGGTAAATCAAAACCCCTTCTATGCGCATTCCGTCGCGGGCATTGTATTCGAGCTTTTCCTGGCGGGCGAGCCTGATGCCTGCCAGCCAGTCGTTGTGATTAGTATGGCGTGTGAGGGTTTTGCGGCGCATCTCGAGGGTGAACAGCTCAGCCGGATGCTGCGGGGTATGTCCGGCAAGGGCCACCATGCCATCCACATAGCTGAACCCGCGAAATATCAGCAGGCCGGGTCTGATGAGCAACTCCCGCGCACCGCGGTCAACATGCTGCTCACTCAGGGTAATGTCAACTCCCTCTTCGGCAGCAAACAAAACGGTGTTGTTGTCTTTCCAGGTATGGCTGATTACCGAAAGTTCCATGCCTTCCACCAGGTTGCGAAGGTCGATAAACTTCTTGTCGGTGGGCACATCCATAACAAAAAGACTGCCTACCACAGCATCCTCCAACTTGCTGACCGACTGAAAAGCAATCTTTTTTCCATCGGGGCTCCAGGCCATGCTGCTCAGCTTACCGGGGTTTTCCATCAGCAGGGTCGTTTCGCCAGTCTGCATGTTTACCAGGTGAATGCGCTTGAACATATAGCTGTCGTCCACCAGGTTCTGAGGGGCAATGGCTGCGGCAGCCCACTTTTTGTCGGGGCTTAGGGCAAAGTCGTACACGGTGCCGTTGCTGGTAACTTGGCTGGCTTCGTGGGTTGTGGTATTGTACACATAAAGGTTGATGTGTCGCCACTCTTCTTCAAAAACTTCAATATCCATGCCTTTGCGGCGATAGTCGGCAATGGCCGGTTCGGCCGGGCCCGTGGCAGTAATGGCCAGGGTGTTGGCATCGATAAATTCGAAAGCGTTTACCCCCAGGGCGTGGCGGGTTATGGCAAAGGCTTCGCCACCTTTTAGGCTTATACCATAAACCTGTGTGCCGGGCTGATCGGGAAAATTGGCCCTAAAAGTAATGGTTTCGCCATCAGGCGCCCAGCCAATGCCGAACAAGGTGCGTTTTCCGGTAATGAACGGCCGGGTTTGCTGGGTGCGGACATCATACACAAAAAGTTCGCGATAATCACCTCCGGCGGCATCCGTAAAGGGCCTGGGCACATTTACCGTAAAGGCAATGTGGTTTTTGTCGGGCGAGAGGGCAACCTCGGCCACCGATTTGACATCAAAAATATTGTGGGTGGTCAGCACATCCTGGCTGAAAGTTTTCCCCGAAAGGGAGAAAAAAACAAACAGCACCAGGCCAATAAGTCTGTATTTCTGCATGACAATGAGATTTGGTTTGTTATTACTGATTTTTCGGAAGTAAAAATAAAAAAATCCTCAGAAAGCCGTGAAAATCTTTGACTTCTGAGGACCGAAAGTTGTTTTTGGCAGACAGATTATCAGTTAAACTCTTCGTGCCACACAAAACTGTCGTGAAAAGCTTGCATCAGACCTGCATCGGGCTTGTTTTCGAACAGGCCGAATAGGGCGGACCCGCTTCCACTCATGGCGGAATACAGCGCGCCATTATCGTAGAGTTGCTTTTTTATTTTCCCCAAAAGGGGGTGTTTGGCGAAAAGGCTTTTTTCAAAGTCGTTCTTCAGCTCTTCTTTCCAGCTTTCGATGGGTTGCGCTAATACTTCATGCAGTGTTTTGCGGGGATTTTGGGGTACTACTCCGGCATAGGCTTCGGCAGTGCTTACGTGCACCTGTGGCTTGATAAGCAGCAAGTGCAATCCTTTCAGCGAAAGCGAAACGGGGTCCAGAATTTCGCCGCTGCCCCTGGCCAGCATGGGCTGGTTGCGGATAAAAAATGGGCAGTCGCTGCCCAGCTTTGCCGCCAGTGTTTCCAGGTCGGAGTGGTTCAGATCCAGGGAGAAAACCTGGTTCAGCATTTTCAGGGTATAGGCCGCATCGGCGCTGCCGCCGCCCAAACCCGAACCTGCCGGAATGACTTTGTAGAGGTGAAGGTTGACTTGAGGGATGCGAAATTCGTTGTGCAACAACCAGAAAGCCCGCTCGCAGAGGTTGGGCTTGCCATCGGAGGGGATTGGTAAGCCGCTTGATGTAAAGGAAAACTCACCGTTGGGCGCTTCGATTACCTCCAGAGCATCTGACAGGCTGATGGGAATCAGAACCGATTCAATATTGTGAAATCCGTCGGTGCGGCGGCTCAGGATTTGCAGGCCGAGGTTAATCTTAGCGTTTGGAAAGGCAATCATGCAATTGGCATTTTGGCTTGTCAGGGTCCGTCTTCATCCCATTCAATTTCGAAGCGGGTATCGGTTCTTCTTCTGCGACGGGTGTTTTCGCGGGTGTCGGGTTCATTAATGTTAGCGGGTTCTGCCGGTTGCTGGCTGCCTCCGAATTCTCGTCTGAAGGCATCGCGCAGGTTTTGCCCCTCGCGCCTTAGGTTGTCGCGCATTTTTTCGCGCACGCCCTGGGTGTCGTAGCGAAACACGGGCTCGTCGGTGGTGCCGGTAAGGCGCAGAAACAAGGTGGTGCGCCCCAGCCCATCGTCGATAATATCGCCGTACTGCTCTTGGGGGTTGCGGCTTTGGCGGTTCTTGCGCGAGAGGATTTCGCTGAGCAGTATCTGTAAGCGGTAGTCTATTTGGTTTTCGAAAGTATGCTCACCGGATAGTTTCAGGTTCAGTGCGCTGGAGCTGATCTCCATGTCGGGGATGAAAATTTTCTGATCTTTGATCCTGATCTGGTTTTCTAGGGTCGAAAAGGTTACCTTGTCCAGGTCGTCGACCCTTAGGAAGCGCGAGAGGGCCAGCATGGGTTCAAAGTCGATGAGGGCGCCCTGCTCCACCCGCATGTTGGCAATGGTTTCTATGCTTCCGTAATCTACATCGAGGGATGGTGTCCAGCGGCTCGAGAACTGTACCTCGGCAGTCATATTTCCGAAAATGTGCTCATCGGTAATGCTCTCCTGCCCGAAATTGCCCATTTGATAAAAAAGCTTATTGATATCCACCCCGGTTATATGGGCTTCGCAACCCACGGTAAAGTAGTCGTCGCGTATTCCGTCGATATAACCAGAAGCCCTGACTTGCCCGTCCATGGAGCGGAATGCTACATCCTGCGCCAGAAAGCGTTTGTTTTGTAGATTAGCCCTTCCCATTACATGGGTAGCTTCAAATTTTCTGAAAGTAAGATGCACCACATTGGCTTCGAGGTTAAAACCCAGGCGGTCGGAAAAGCTCAGCCGGTAGGTGGTGTCGTTACCGCTTACGCTGTATTTGAGCAATTCGTTGAAGTTGAGGTTGTTGCTGTAGAGGCTGGCAACAATATTGATTTTTTCGTTTTCGAGAAAAAGGAATGGCAGCACATTGCGGAAGTAACCCTTTAGTTCGAAGTCGCTGCTTCCGGCATGGCCGCTGAAGTTTTCGATTACCAGGTCGTTGTTGCTGAAGAGAAAGTCCCCGTTAAATTCGCGGAAAGCCAGGGGGTTTTCTTTAATTTCGAACGATAAATTCTCGTAGTTGAAGGTGCCGGTGGCCCTGGCTGATACAAAGTCCTGGCCGGTGAAGCGGTTTTTTTCGCTCATGCCACCCTTGAAGCTCATATCCATATGTATTCTGCCTTTTGCCTTGCTTATGGTGTCGATGCGAAACAGCTTCACCAGGTCGCCGGCATCAGCATCGGCAAATATTTTGAAATCGAGTCGGGGCTTGGTGAAGTCGAACATGGTAAAATTGCCGCGTAACACCCCCTTGTTGATGGTGGTATGGAAATCGGAAAACGAAAGGGTGGAGGTAGAAAGCCTGTTTGCCGTTCCGTTGTTGAAGGTGCCGTCGAAGTCCATCTTGCGGAGATCCAGACCGCTGGCCCTGTGTTGCAACCCTCCGCCCGACACATTGAAGACAAGGCTTATATGCGGGTTTTCTGATGCACTCAGCAGGCCTATTATTTCGGCTTCCGCCTTAAGGGAGCCCTTTCCGCGGTAACCCTCCACATAAGGCAAAAGGGCTTCCGGAAGATCACCCAGCAACTGACCAAGCTGAAGCTGATTGCCGGCAATATAAGTATCGAATAACAGGCCTTCTTCGAGGTTGGCCATGCTGCCGGTTACATCAAAGGCATTCTTGTTGATCTTAAGGTTGCCTTTCTTGAAAACAAACTCGCGATAGTTATTTACCTCCAGGATCATGTCGAGCTCCACAGGCCTTTCCCTGATAAATACCGCCGAGTCGATGGCCAGCATCTGTGCCATGAGATTTCCGCGGGCGGTCAGTTGAAAAAAATCATTGCGGAAATTTCCGCTCATGGTGGCCCTGCCAATGTCGAGGTCAACAAGGTGGTTGCCGGCAAGGTCATGATAAATAAAATGGACACCATTGAGCAAGACTTTTTTCAGGTCGAAGGCAAATTCCCCTTCAGCCGAATCTTCATCTTTTTCCCAGATTTCGTAATTGGGTTTGCCTTCCTTGCTGATCTGCAGCATGAGTTTTGCCCGGTTTACCTCTACCTCACGTATGGTATAGTTACCAAGCAAAAGGCCCCAGAGGTTGAATTTCAGGTACACCCTGCTGGCTTCGAGCAGCAATTCATCGCTGAGTTGTTTTCCGGGCTCTGCAACTTTTATCCCTGAAAAGGTAACCGAAGCCAGCGGAAAGCGACGGATGAGGTCGAGTTTAATATTATCAACCACAACCTCGGCGGTGAGGTTGCGGTTGATGTTTTCCACCACAATGTCTTTGATCTTGTTTTGGAAGATCAGGGCCAGCAGACTCAGGATCAGAAAAAGGGTTACAATAAACAGCCCGCCCGATATTCCTGCAATTTTCAGGAATTTCAGTGTCATCTGTTTTTTACTGAGCCCTGTCTGCTCCATAGTTTTACTTCATTTGTTTTTTACCCAAGCATTCTCAGGTAGTTTACCTCTTTTTCGGTAAGGAAACGCCACTTGCCGCGGGGCAGGTCCTTTTTGGTCAGACCTGCAAAAACCACGCGATCGAGTTTTGTTACCTTATAGCCAAACTGTTCGAAGAGCCGCCTAACCACCCTATTCTGTCCCGAGTGTAATTCAATGCCAACCTCCTTCTTGGTTTCGGCCTTATCAATATATGATACGGCATCTGGCACTACAAGGTTATCTTCAATCTTCACACCTTTGGCAATTTGTTCCAGATCGGCTTTTGTAACGGCCTGATCGAGGTGCACGTGGTAAAGTTTTCTGACGCCATGCCTGGGGTGCGTGAGCTTTTTTGCCAGCTCGCCATCGTTTGTAAGGAGCAGAAGCCCGGTGGTGTTGCGGTCGAGCCTTCCCACGGGGTACACGCGCTCGCGACCGGCATTTCTGATGAGCTCAAGCACGGTTTTGCGGTCTTGAGGGTCGTCGGAAGTGGTTATATAATCCTTTGGCTTGTTGAGCAGAATATAAACTTTCTTTTCATTAATAAGGCGCTGGGTGCCATACATCACCACGTCGCCGGGCTTTACTTTAATGCCCATTTCGGTAACAATTTCTCCGTTTACGGTAATTGCGCCGTTTTTTATAAGCATATCGGCTTCGCGCCTGGAGCAAACACCTGCATTGGCAATGAATTTATTCAGCCTGCTGCTGTCGTCGAGTATTCTGCGGGGTTCTTTGCTGCTGCGGCTGGTTTTGCTTTTGGCATAAGGGCGTCCGGAGGCCGGGCGGTCTTTTGAGTAGCTGCGCTCGCCACGCTCCGCACGGTCACTTGAATAGGGCCTGTCGGAGGAGTAGCTGCGATCGCCTCTGCCAGAACCTTCACCGGATTTAGGTCTCCCGGAGGTTTGCCTGCGTTCGCCGGTCTGTGGGCGGTCTTTTGAGAAAGGTTTTTCCCTGGAGAATTTACGGTCGCCTGTCGCGGGGCGATCTTTCGAGAAGGGTTTTTCCCTTGAGAATTTGCGGTCGCCTGTCGCTGGGTGGTCTTTCGAAAAAGGTTTTTCCCTGGAGAATGTGCGGTCGCCTGATTCGGGACGATCTTTCGAATAAGGTCTTTCCCTGGAAAATTTGCGATCGCCCGTTTTGGGACGATCTTTTGAAAAGGGTTTGTCTTTGGAGAATTTGCGATCGCCCGATTCGGGACGATCTTTTGAATAAGGCCGTTCTTTAGAAAAAGGACGATCTTTTTTGAAAGGGCGGCCCTCTGTGTGGGGCCTGTCGGAACGGGCCTCACGGCCGGTGCTTTTTCCGGTGTTTTTTGAGCCAGGGCGGCCCGGACGTGCGTTACGTCGGTCTCCACCGGGCCTGGCAGATGTGTTTCTCATTCGTTTCTAAAATTGAGGTGTTTAAAAGTCAACGGTAAATCCGTTAAAAAAGTGTCAGGTTTGGATCCTGCCATGGTTTTATTAATTCAGGGGTATTCAATGCCGCACTGTTAACTTTGGGCGACACTTTGTAGCTTTCCATTTCCCCGGAAGGGAAAGGAACGAGTAGGTCATTGAGTTTTTCTGTTTCGGTTTCATTCAGCCATGCCAGGCTTTCCTTTTTACCGAGGATAACAGGCATGCGGTCGTGAATGCCTCGCAGTAATTCATTGGCATTGGTGGTGACAATGGTAAAGGCATAAGTAGCGGAGCCATCGGGCTGTACCAGCTGGTCAAAAAGTCCTGCAAAAGCAAAAAGGCCTTCATTTTTGAGTACAAAGCGCCAAGGTTGTTTTGTTTTTCCAAGTTTTTCCCATTCAAAAAAACCATCGGCAGGAATCAGGCAACGCTTTCGGGGAAGCAGTACTGAAAACATTTTTTTGTGGTGCAGCGACTCGGAGCGGGCATTGATCACAATGGGCGGTGCTCCTGTGGTGTTTTGCCAGCCTGGCTGCAGCCCCCAGCGAAAAAGCTGCAAGTTTGCCGGCTGGTCCATGGTGATTACCGGCAAGGGTTGGGTGGGTGCAGCATTGAAGTGCCTGCCATCAAAGGCAGCAGGAATGCTAACGCTGAAATGATCGCCAATTTCCCTGGCTTTTTTACTTATCGAATAACGGCCGCACATAAAGGTTGGTTTCTACAAAAAAAGGCGCTGGAAGCGCCTTCGTAACTTTTCAGAATGCCAGGCTTAGCCGGCTATCTTGTTCAGTTTGTCAAAAGCGCCATTAATTTTCTCAAGCAACTCATCAAACAGTGCCCGGTAGTAGTTCCGCAGGCTTTGACCGTTTTCATTCACCTCAGGATTATTGATGCGGGTGATAAGGCTTTCGCGGTACTCGATCATCTCGGTTATGATCTGATCCAGCTCCTCTTGCTTGTCCTGCTGAGTATACTGGTGAATCATGCAGGTACCGATCACTTCGTCGATCAGGTAATTAAGGTCTTTCTTTAGGTTCTTGATGCTTGCCATTGTTATGAATTATTTTGGCTGCAAAATTAACAATTGTTTTTGAGCCTTTACAGAAAAAAATTTAAAAAGATGGGATTAATTGAAATCAATCATTTCGATATCGTAAACCAGTACCGCATTAGGCGGAATAGTATATGAACCATTTGGGCCATAGCCCAGTCCAGATGGAATGATCAGGATGCCATTGCTGCCCCGGTTGAACATTGGAATTCCATAACGGAACCCCAGAATGGTGTTTTGCAGGTGGAAGGTGGCGTTGTTGGCGCCTCCAAAATCTTTTCCGCTGAGCAACTTGCCACTGTAGTTAATGATTACCGAAGATGTTTCAGTTGGGAATGCCCCATTGCCTGTTTTGTTGATCACATAAAAAACGCCCGATTCGAGTTCGTGGGCATCGAGGTCGTTTTTCTCAATATATTCAATTATCTTCTGGCGATCTTTTTCTGCTTGCTTTTCTGGGTCGTCAGAGCCACAAGCGGTTACCATAATAACTATTGTGAGCAGGGCCAGCCATTTGACCGGACTAAGGATGCTGATTTTTTTCATTGGAGGTAATCGGTTCAAATACTTTTTATTGGGTGCAAATTTACGAAGAAAAGTTGAGAGCTTGGGATTTAAAAAGAAAAAGCCGGACATGCCGGCTTTTTCTGAGAAAACAAAACCAAAAGAATATGGAACAAAAGTTTATTAGAGAAACCGGAAAAAGGATTAGTCTACATTATCGTGAAGAAACGAATTGTTCGATTTTATCTGGGTTGTATTGTCGTCGCCTTCGTTTAGCGTATACCTTGACACCTGCGACTCTGAGCTGAGTGGTGTGTTGTTTAGCACTACGTTGCGTCTCACGAAAGCCGGCTGCCTTTCCAGGTCTTGGAGGCCTTCGGGGGTTTTGAGTTTCATGCTGAGTTCGCGCAGTCTTTGTTCACGTTCCCTCATTTTACGTTGCAGCTCGGCCTCCGAAACAGGATTGGTGGTGGGCTCGTCGTCGTAACGGGTTTCTTGTGGGGGCCGTTCGAAACTCTGCATCCTGGTTTCAGGCACTGGCGTTGGATTATCGCTTTCCGAAACGGGGAATTCAAAGGTAACGGGAGCCTGCTCTGGTCTTACGTCGGGTTTGGTTTCGGCGGGCTTTTCAGTGGGGGTAGCCTGCTTGATAAATGGTTTGCCAGAGTTGTTTTCGGCCTCGCCGGAATGTTGGTTAACGGGTGCGGGGCTTTGGCTCATTTTTACCACTTTTTTTTCAGGTATCTGTTCGGTTTGAAAAGCCTTGCCGGAGGCGAAGCCGGTGGCAACAAGGGTTACATTAATCTTGCTGCCAAGCGATTCGTCCTTACCCAGACCCCAAATAATTTCGGCGGTAGAACCCGATTCTTCCTGAATATAGTCGGTGATCTCGGTGATCTCGTCCATTAGAATCTCTTCGGTTCCGCTGGTAATGTTAAGCAGAATATTTTTTGCACCCTTGATGTGGTTGTCGTTGAGCAGGGGCGAGGAGAGGGCGGTTTCAATGGCTTTGATGGCGCGATTCTCGCCTTCGGCACTTCCGCTTCCCATGATGGCCACGCCGCTGTTCGACATAACGGTGCGCACATCGGCAAAGTCAACATTGATATTTCCCGTAAGGGTAATGATTTCTGCAATGCCTTTGGCAGCCGTTGTGAGCACATTGTCGGCACGTGCAAAGGCTTCGCTTACCGAAAGATTACCGTAAAGTTCGCGCAGGCGGTCGTTGCAGATTACCAATAAGGTATCTACATGCTCCTGCAGCTGTTTTATTCCTTCTTCGGCTTGCTGGCGTCGCTTACGGCCCTCAAACATAAACGGAATGGTTACGATACCAACAGTGAGGATGCCCATTTCCTTTGACGCGCTTGCAATCACAGGGGCTGCGCCGGTGCCGGTGCCACCGCCCATTCCGGCGGTTATAAACAGCATTTTTGTACCTTTGTCAAGCACTTCCTTGATGCGTTCCAGGTCCTCAATGGCGGCATTTTTACCCACTTCGGGAAGGCTTCCAGCCCCACGGCCCTCGGTAAGGCTTACGCCAAGTTGTATTTTGTTGGGAACTGGGCTCGTATCGAGCGCCTGGCTGTCGGTATTGCACACAAGGAAGTCAACACCTTCAATACCTTGCTTGAACATATGGTTCACAGCATTGCTGCCACCGCCACCAACTCCCAGCACTTTAATAATGGACGACTGGTTTTTTGGCAGGTCGAATTTGATCATTTCTTTGGTCATAATTTTCGGGTTGAAGGTAAATATTTTAAGCAAAAAGGGTAGGCGGAAATTTGTTCTTTTATTAACAGGTTTTTCCGCCTTATTGTTAATAAGATCGGACTAAATGGGTTGATCTTTTTCAAAGAATTCCTTACCTTGATCGAACAACTTCGAGAAGAAGTTGCCCTTTATCAGGGGTCTGGGTGTTTTGGTGTTTTGTCCTCTCTTTCTAATCTCCTTATTGTCAAGGCCTTTTATTACCAGGCCGATGCCTGTTGCATGCATTGGACTTCCATTTTCGCCCGAAAGCGTCTTGGCTAGGTGTTCGTTGGGGTAGCCAATACGTGTATCCATGCCGGTAATAAACTCGGTAAGTTGTGCGGCATGGCGAAGCTGGCTGCCGCCACCTGTTAACACAATGCCGGCAATAAGTTTTTTCTCGAAGCCCGAGTTTTTTATTTCGTACAAAACGTGTTCAATGATTTCTTCCATGCGGGCCTGGATGATATGGGCCAGATTTTTCCGCGAAATTTCTTTGGCGCCGCGTCCCCTGATTCCGGGTATGGAGATGATCTCCTCGTCTTTGTTTTCGCTGGCCAGGGCAGAGCCAAACATTTTCTTTAGCTCTTCGGCCTGGCTGCGAATGATGGAGCAGCCCTCCTTTACATCGTCGGTAATTACATTGCCACCAAGCGGGATCACTGCAGTGTGGCGAATGATATCATCCTGAAAAATGGCAATGTCGGTGGTGCCCCCGCCAATATCGACCAGGGCCACCCCTGCTTCTTTTTCTTCGTTGCTTAGCACTGATTCGGCCGAGGCCAGGGGTTCAAGAATCATGCTTGAAATCTCGAGCCCTGCCTTCTTTACGCACTTCTCAATGTTCTTGGCGGCTGCCACCTGCCCGGTGATAATGTGGAAATTAGCTTCCAGGCAAATGCCTGACATGCCGATGGGCTGACGTGTACGCTGCTGGTTGTCGATAATGAAATCCTGTGGAATTACGTGTATTATCTCTTCCCCGGGAGGCAGCACCAGCTTGTACATATTTTCGATGAGGCTGGTCACATCGTCCTGGGCAATCTCCTCGTCAAGGCTGTTGCGCATTATGCTGCCTCGGTGCTGAAGGCTGCGGATGTGCTGCCCGGCAATGCCCACGTTTACCAGCTTAATGTCGATGTCAGAAGCTTTGCTGGCCTCCTCCACAGCTTTTAATATTGAATCGACTGTGTCCTGTATGTTTTCGACCACTCCGCGGTTTACTCCCAGTGAGTCGGACCGCCCGAGACCTAAAATCTCTACTTTTCCATACTCGTTTTTACGGCCAACGATGCAAGCGATCTTGGTTGACCCAATGTCTAGTCCGGCGACAATTTCTGATTGTGTCATAACAATTCTATTTAGAACAAATTACCTGGTTACTATACTTCACATTTATCCTTCTGTAATGGCTCCATCCTGTTCTTGTCAGGCCATTTTGGTAAAACACCATGAGTTTTTTGAATTTATGTTCCATTTGGTCAATGCCTCCAAACTCCACTATGTGTCCGCCGTTTTTCGGGGTGAGTTCGAACTGTCCGCTGGGGGTCACATAAACATGATCTATAAAGGCATTCCAGAAGGGGTCGTTTTCAATAAAAATGGCCAAACGGTGCAAATTCCGCAGCCTTTGCTCGTTCGACGATATTTCGCGTGGATCTTTTTCCTCGAGCAAATCGGTCAATGGCGAATAGCCTGCATTGATGTGGCCTGTGGCAACCAACACCCTTGCGGTGTAATCGTCGCTGAGGGGCATCATGCGGCCTGCACGGTCGATATAAAAACCTTGGTTGTGAGCATTGATTACCCTTAATATAGGTTGCCGCTGAGTGATGGTTACATGCAACTCGCCATTGATGTTACGAAAAACACTGGCCTTTTGCACATAGGGAATCCCTGTAACCACTGACTCTATCTGCCTCAGTTTGCCTTCGGCCATGGGTTTTCCTTCAATTTCACTGGTTGCATTCAGCACCTTGGCTCTCACCGTTTCGGGTTGAATGAAATGATGTCCGCAGCGGTAATCGACACTTACCTGCAAAGGGCTGCTGGGTAGCTGGTTGTTTTGTTCTACGGCAAAGCCTAGCAGCACAAACAAACCTGCCGGGAGGGCAATCAGAAGCAATATGTTGAGTATTTTTCTGATCATAATCCTTTGTTTTTCAAAAATGTTGCAATGTCAGGTACCAGGCGGTCAATGTCGCCGGCGCCCATGGTTAGCAAAACCTCCGGATGATTTCTTTCTAACTCCGGCAGGATGTCATCTTTATTTAAAAGTTTCTTTTCGGTCATGCCGATTTTATCGAGCAGCCTCTTAGATGTTACGCCTTCTATTGGCAATTCCCTTGCGGGATAAATGTCGAGCAGCAACAGTCGATCGGCCAGTGCCAGGCTTTGGGCAAATTGCTGAGCAAGGTCGCGGGTGCGGCTGTAGAGGTGTGGCTGGAAAATGGCTGTGATCTTCCGGCCTGGGTATAATTCTCTAACTGCCTCAATGCAAGCCCTGATTTCCTCAGGGTGATGGGCATAATCATCAATAAATACCGTTTGTTGACCCTGGTAGCAGGTTTCGAAGCGACGCTTCACCCCCCTGAAGGTGGATAAAGCATGGGTTATGTGGTTGGTTTCGATGCCCATTGACCAGGCAATGGCGGCGGCACCCAGCGCATTTTCAAGATTGTGGCGCCCCGGCAGGCCAAGCACAAACTGGCTGGTCTGGAGCAAGCCATCAATAGCTGCAAAGTAATGGCCTTCCTTTACTTCAATGTCTTTTGCAATAAAATCGGCATCCAGTTCTGTATGATAGGTCAATGTGCGACCCGAAAAAGCCTGACCTGCGCTGAGGCCTTTTTTCATAAGCAGTGTTCCGCCGGGCTTAATTCGTTTGGCAAACTCAGCGAAGCTGTCCTGCAGTGCTTCTTTCGTGCCGTAAATGTCGAGGTGATCGGCGTCCATGGCACTTATGAGTGCAATTTCGGGCCTGAGGTTCAGGAATGATCGATCAAATTCATCCGCTTCCACAACCATCCACTCTGGCTGCTCATCGCCCAGGTAATTGGTTTGGTAGTTGGTGCTGATACCTCCGAGGAAGGCAGAGGTTCTAATGCCTGCAGTTATTAGAATATGGGCCACCATGGTGCTGATGGTAGTTTTTCCATGGGTGCCGGCAACGGCAATGGTGGGCACTTGGCCTGAAATTAGGCCAAGCAGTTCAGCACGTTTGATCAGGGGCACGCTTTTCGCAGAAAGCGCGGCAAACAAAATGGCGTTTTTGGGCACTGCAGGGGTGTAAACGGCCAGGTCGATCTGTGGGGGAAGGATACTCTCCTGATCCTCAAACCAAACTTTGATGCCTTCGTTTTGCAATGCCTCGGTAATAGGTGAGGGGGTTCGGTCGTAACCGCTTACGGCTATTCCCCGGGCATGGAAATAGCGTGCAAGGGCGCTCATGCCAATGCCGCCAATACCCAGGAAAAAGATGTTATGTAAGCGGTTCAGGTCCATTTTATTTTGTTTTATTAAGACTAAGGGCCACACCGGCAATTACATCGGCCGCATCGCGAAACGATAGCCCTACCAGGCGTTCCTTCAGCCTGAATTTCTTTTCTTCGTCTTTCATCAGGTCGAGCACCACCGGTCCCAGTTTTTCTGTGGCCTCACTGTCTTTTACCAATATGGCCGCATGGTGATTTACCAGTGCCAGTGCATTTTTTGTTTGGTGGTCTTCGGCCACATTGGGCGAAGGGATAAGAATAGCCGGCTTTTGCACAGCGCATATTTCAGATACTGCAATGGCACCGGCGCGACTCACCACGGCGTCGGCTGCAGCATAGGCAAAGTCCATGCGATCGATAAACTGGTTCACATACACGCCCTTTTCATAACTCTTGGCCTGGTCAAGGGCCTGCTGGTAGTAACTGGTGCCGGTTTGCCATATCACCTGTATGCCGTTTTGCACAAAAAGCTCAAGGTTTTTGCTGATGCTTTCGTTGATGGTGCGGGCGCCCAGACTGCCTCCGGTAATGAAAAGCACAGGCTTGTCTGGCGAAAAGCCAAAGAAGGTCAGGGCTTCTTCGTATTTACCCTCCAGGCTTACTATGTCCTGCCTTACCGGGTTTCCCGTAAGGAAAAGCTTTGACTTGTCAAAGAAACGCTCCATACCATCGTAGGCCACACAAATCTTATTGGCTTTTTTGCCCAGGATGCGGTTGGTGAGGCCCGGGAATGAATTCTGCTCCTGTATAAGGGTAGGAATTCCCTGTTTTGCTGCAGCCCTTACCAAAGGCCCGCTGGCATAGCCTCCCACGCCGATTACCACATCGGGTTTGAAGCGTTTTACAATGTTCCTGGCCTTTATCATACTGTCGCACAGCTTAAAGGGGACCTGCAGGTTTTTCCAGGTGAGCCTGCGCTGCAAACCTGAAATATTGAGTCCTATTATATGGAAACCTGCGGCGGGAACCTTTTTCATCTCCATACGGCCTTTTGCCCCTACAAAAAGAATTTTGGCATTGTATACCTTCTTTTTGATGGCCAGGCCAATGGCAATAGCCGGGAACACATGGCCCCCGGTTCCTCCGCCGGCAATGATTACCCGCAGCACCTCAGCTTGTTGCAATTGCTCTTCCATTTAACTCGTCTTCTTCAACTTTTCGGCTAACACTTAAAATGATACCAATGGCCAGGCTCGAAAACCAAAGCGATGTGCCGCCCATACTGATCAGCGGCAGGGGCTGGCCCGTTACCGGGAAAATACTTACTGCCACGGCCATGTTGATCATGGCCTGAAATACCAGGCTAAAACTCAAACCAGCCACCAGCAATGCCCCGAACGTGCCGGGGCTTTGTTTGGAGATTTTTATGGCGCGGTAAAACAAGATGAGATACAGCAGCAGCACAAAGAAACCACCGATAAAACCATATTCTTCAATAATAATGGCATAAATAAAGTCGGAGTAGGCATGGGGCAGGAAATTACGCTGGGTGGAGTTTCCTGGCATTTTTCCGATGACGCCACCAGAGGCAATGGCAATTTTGGCCTGCTGGGTCTGATAAGTATCGCCTGTATTGGTGACAAAAGTTGTCATTCGCTTGCCCCACACAGAAACCCTGCTTTCGGGCATTTTTGAAGCTACAAAAACAAAAAGCAGAAGGCTTAACACGCCAATGCCGCCGAATGCTGCGAGGTATTTTATGTTTACGCCGCCAATAAACATCAAAATGATGCTGGTGGCGAAGAGAATGGCAGCAGTAGAGAGGTTGGCCGGAAGAATCAGCATGGTAATTATCAGCACAGGAATCAACACCGGTACAAAGGCTTCCTTGAAATCTTTAATAGTCTCTTGTTTCTTTGTCAGCATCCTGGCTACGTACATTATCAGTGCCAGCTTGGCAAAGTCTGAACTTTGAAAACTTATGTTGATAATGGGGAGGGTAAGCCAGCGACTCGCTTCGTTAATGTTGGTGCCTCTTACCAGGGTAAGCAGCAGCAAGGGCGCAGCCACCCACAGGGCCAGTTGAGAGATGCGTGAATAATAGGTATATTTAATGCGGCTGGCAAGCAACATGAGCCCCAGGCCAAGCAGCATAATTATAAAGTGTTTGATGATGTAATACTCTGTATTTCCTGAACGGTATTTATAGGCCAGGGTGCCGGTTGAGCTGTAAACCGCCAGCAGAGATAGGATGGACAGGAAAATCACCACCATCCAGATGGCCCTGTCTCCTTTTATTTTTTCCAACACTTTATTCATCTTACTATTTTTTTACAAATCATATACTGCCTGCTTAAACTGCTTGCCGCGGTCCTCGAAGTTTTCGAAGAGGTCGAAGCTTGCGCAAGCCGGCGAAAGCAGCACTACATCGCCTGGCACTCCTGCCAGAAAGGCTGCCTTTACGGCATCGCGGGCAGTTCGGGTTTCAAAAATGGCGGGGACAATGGCTCCAAACACTTCTTTGATGCGGCGGTTGTCCTTACCCAGGCATACTATGGCCTTTACTTTTTTCTCTACCAATTCGAGCAAGCCGCTGTAGTCGTTGCCTTTGTCCTGTCCACCCACCACCCATATCACCGGCTTGTTCATCGACTCCAGGGCATACCAGGTGGAGTTAACATTGGTGGCCTTGCTGTCGTTAATGAACTCAATGCCACGCACAAAGCCAAGGGGCTCCAGCCTGTGTTCTACGTTCTGGAAGTCACTAAGGCCTTCGCGTATCACCTCCTTGCGGATATCGAGCAGGCGGGCGGCTATGCCGCTTGCCATGCTGTTGTAAATATTATGTCTTCCCTTCAGGCTCAGTTCAAGGATATCCATTTTGAATTCCCCAGTATTTAAGTTAATAATCAGTTTTCCGTTCCTATCAGTCCAAGCTCCTTCTTTCAGCGATTGTTTAATGCTAAAAGGGATAAGCCGTGGTCCATCATTTTTTTGCACCATCTTCGTTTGGAGCACCGGGTCGTCAGCACAAAAGATGCAGTGCTGTTCGGGTTCCTGGTTTTGCGTAATGCGAAGCTTCGATGCAATGTATTTTTCAAAGCTGTGGTCGTATCGGTCGAGGTGGTCGGGCGTAATGTTTAGCAGTACGGCTATATCGGCCCTGAAATCAGTCATTCCATCGAGTTGGAATGATGAAATTTCCAGCACATACACATCATGCTGCTGCTCGGCTACCTGCCAGGCAAAACTGCTCCCCACATTACCGGCAATTCCCACGTTTAGTCCCGCTTTTTGCAGGATATGGCCCGTAAGCAGGGTGGTGGTGGTTTTACCGTTGCTGCCCGTAATGCAAATAGTTTTTGCATTGGTATACCTGCCGGCAAACTCAATTTCTGAAACCACCGGAATGCCTTTGTCGCGAATGGCTTTCACCACAGGCACCCAATCGGGTATGCCTGGGCTTTTCATCACCTCGTCGGACTTCAGGATCTGCGATTCCGAATGCTTCCCTTCTTCCCAGCTTATATCATTATGTAAAAGAGCGTTCTTGTAATGTTTTTTTATGGGCTTCAAGTCCGAAACAAACACTTCCCATCCTTTTTTGCGGGCCAGAATGGCTGTTCCTGTTCCGCTTTCTCCTGCTCCCAGTATGACCAGCCGCCCACTCATTCTTTTTACCTCAGTTTCAGGGTAATCACACTGAACACCGCCAGTATGATGCCCACAATTAAAAAGCGCTGTACAATCTTGGCTTCGTGGTAGCCCAGCAACTGATAGTGGTGGTGCAGGGGGGCCATTTTAAAAATGCGCCGTCCTTCGCCAAAGCGCCTTTTGGTATATTTAAACCAGCTTACCTGCATAACCACCGAGAGGTTCTCGATAAAAAACACCCCGCACAGCACTGGTATAAGCAGCTCCTTACGTATCACTATGGCAAACACGGCAATAATACCGCCAAGGGCCAGGCTGCCGGTGTCGCCCATAAAGACCTGGGCCGGGTAGGTGTTGTACCACAAAAAGCCAATACAGGCGCCCACAAAGGCGGCAATAAAGATTACCAGCTCGCCCGTCATGGGTATGTACATGATGTTGAGGTAGTTGGCAAAAACGGTGTTGCCCGAAACATAAGCCAACACCCCAAGGGTTACCCCGATAATAGCCGAGGTGCCCGTGGCCAGTCCATCGAGCCCGTCGGTAATGTTGGCACCGTTTGAAACTGCGGTAATAATGAGGATGACAATAGGGATAAATATCAGAAAGGCCCACTTGGTGTAGCCCGCCCCCAGAAACCTGAGCAAAACGGCATAATCAAATTCGTTGTTCTTGAAAAAGGGGATCGTGGTTTTGGTCGATTTTACTGATTCCTTTGAAAAAGTTGCTGCCGGGCTTGCTGCATCATCTATTACCAGTATTTCGCTGGTTGTTTCAAAAGCAAGGGGCTCATGACCTTTTTCGCGAATTACCACCGAATCGTTAAAATACAGGGTGGCACCAACAATGATGCCCAGGGTGATCTGTCCCAGTATCTTAAACTTACCGTGAAGGCCTTTTTTGTCTTTTTTGAAAACTTTGATATAATCGTCAATAAAGCCGATAATCCCCAGCCAGATAGTCGAAACCAGCATCAGGATAATGTAAATATTGTCGATTCTGGCAAACAGCAGGGTAGGTATTACAATGGCGGCTATAATTATTATTCCCCCCATGGTTGGTGTCCCCTGTTTTTTCATTTGCCCTTCCAGTCCGAGGTTTCTCACCTCTTCGCCCACCTGCTTTTTCTGCAGAAGGCGGATTATGCGACGGCCCGAGATCATGGTGATAAAGAGTGAAAAGATCACCGCCATGCCTGCCCTGAACGAGATATACTGAAACACCCCCGTGCCGGGAATGTCAAAGGCTTTATCCAGGTATTCGAACAAGTAATACAGCATCTTTCTGCTCTTTTTTTTGTTGTTTCAGTTTTTAGGCCAGGTATTCCAGTAAAATTTCTTTGTCGTCAAAAGGGTGTTTCACTCCCTTGATCTCCTGGTATTTCTCATGTCCTTTGCCGGCTATCAGGATAATGTCGCCTGGGTCTGCCATAGCGCAGGCGGCATTAATTGCTTCGCGGCGATTTATCACGGTAATGGCGCGGCGGCTGCTCACCGGGTCGAGGCCTGATTTCATGTCTTCGATTATTTTTTCCGGATCTTCGAAGCGGGGATTGTCGCTGGTGAGTATTACCTTGGTGCTCAGCCTGGCGGCAATGGCTGCCATAGCCGGGCGCTTGGCGGCGTCGCGGTTCCCACCGCATCCCACCACGGTAATGAGTTTTTCTGTTCCGGTGCGCAGGCTCCCGATGGTGTTCAGCACGTTTTCCAGTGCATCGGGGGTATGGGCGTAATCTACAATGCCAATAATATGATCCCTTCCGTTGAAAAAGTCGAAGCGCCCCTCGGCGGGGCGGCAGCTGCTCAGTGCCGTAAGCACCTCTTCAGATTCTTGCCCCAGCATGCGGGCCGCGGCATAAACCGCCAAAAGGTTGTAGGCATTAAACTCGCCCACCAGCTTACACCAAACCTCCCGGCCCTCGACCAGCAGCTGCTGGCCAGCAAAACCATTTTCGAGTACCTTGCCCTTAAAGTCGGCAATGGCTCGAAGGCTGTAAGTCTTTTTGCCGGCTCGGGTATTTTGCAGCATAACCCAGCCGTTCTTGTCATCGATATTGGTAATGGCAAAAGCCTTTGCATCGAGCTGGTCGAAGAAGGTTTTTTTGGCTTTCAGGTATTCACTGAAGGTTTTGTGAAAATCCAGGTGGTCGTGTGTCAGGTTTGTGAAAACGCCACCGGCAAAATGAACCCCGGCAATACGTTGTTGGGCTACAGCGTGAGAGCTTACTTCCATAAAGGCAAACTCACAGCCCTTTTCCACCATTTGGCTGAGTAATTTGTTTAGCTGCACCGGGTCGGGGGTGGTGTAACTTGCCGCTAGCTCCTCTTTGCCCACCAGGTTGTGAACCGTGGAAATCATACCACATACATATCCCAATTGTGTGAACAAGTCATGGAGCAAGGTTACCACCGTAGTCTTGCCATTGGTTCCTGTTACTCCAACAAGCCTAATCTTTTCGGAAGGATTGCCAAAAAAGTTCGAAGCAATAATTCCCAGTGCAAGGGCCGAATCTTTTACCTTTATAATTGTGGCCTTTTCGCTGATTTTCTCGGGTATCTCCTGGCAAACGATGGCCGTGGCGCCGCTTTCAATGGCTTTATCAATATACAGGTGCCCATCGGTGGTGAGACCTTTTACCGCAACAAACAAAGTTCCGGGCCTGACCTTACGCGAGTCGAAATCCACAGCAAGCACTTCCCTGTCAAGTAGCCCATAGGTTTCGAGCAGATCAGCTTTATATAATATGTCGCGTAGGTTTCTCACTTCGAAAGAATCAGTTCAGTTCAATGTATATTTGGTTGCCCAGACTTACTCTTAGTCCGGGTTGCAGGCTTTGCCGCCTTACGGTGCCGCGGCCGCTGAAGCGTACCTTAAGGCCTGCGTTCTCCAGCACGAAGAGGGCATCTTTAAGTCCCATACCTACTACGTCGGGTACCAGGTTTTCAATAAAATTCTTTTCCCAGAAACTCACCGTGTCGTTTTTGGCTACGGTGGTGGCCCAGGTGCTTTGAATATTGTCAATAAGTTTGCAGTCGAAAGCTGAATAGATCGTGCGAAAATCTTCGGCATTGCCATTTCGGAACGACGGCAGCGAGGCCAGCAGGTTTTCGAAATCGGGTTGGGGGTAATTCAGCTGGGTGGCAAAAATTTTATCAGAAATTTCCTTGAAAACAGGCGCAGCAAGCTGCCCCCCACTGTACAAAAGCCCCCTTGGATTGTGTATTACCACGATGATGCTATAGGCAGGCTGGTCGGCGGGGAAGTAACCCACAAACGACGAGCGATAGGAGGTGCGCCCAAGCACGTTGCGATATCCCTGACTGGTCATCGCCACCTGTGCTGTGCCGGTTTTTCCGGCAATGGGGTAGAGTGGGCTGTAAATATTTTTTGCAGTGCCGTTTTCGACTACTCCAATGAGCATCTCACGGATTAAATCCAAGGTTGAGTTGCTGGCAATACTGCGATTTATAACTTGCGGCTGAAAGCGCCTTATGGTTTTTCCGGTTTGCCTGATTTCTTCCACAAACATGGGTTTCATCATGCGGCCGTTATTGGCCACTGCATTGTAAAAAGCCAAAGTTTGCAGGGGGGTGAGTGAAACGCCGTAGCCTATCGACATCCACGGAAGTGAAACACCCGACCATGATGAGCTCTTCGGGTCGCTGAGAAAAGGCTGTCCCTCCCCGGTTATTTCCAGACCCAGTGGTTTGTCGAGGCCCATAGCCTTCAGTCTGTCAACAAAATGTTGCGGTTTGTCCTTATAGGCTTTTACCACCAGTTGCGATATGCCCACGTTCGACGAAACCTCGAAGGCATGTCTGGCGGTGATGCTTCCGAACCCGCCCTCTTTGGCATCGCGCATCACGCGGTCGGCGTAAGCAATGGTTCCATTGCCGGTATGCACCATTTCGTCGGGCTTAACTTTGCCATCTTCCAGCAGGGCAATCATGCTGGCAAGTTTGAAGGTAGATCCGGGCTCAGTACTTTCGCCTACGGCGTAGTTGAAAGTTTCTTCGTAGTTGCCCGAGGGCCGGCGGGTAAGGTTGGATATAGCCTTGATTTTTCCGGTAGAAACCTCCATAACCACGGCGGTGCCAAACTCTGCCTCTGATCGGTTAAGCTGCTTGAGCAGGGCATTTTCAACAATGTCCTGCATACTAATATTAATGGTAGTGATGAGGTCTTTGCCATTTTCTGGTTGAATCTCGTTTTCGTCGTTTATGGGCACCCAATTTCCCCCGGAGGTGCGCTGCATGAGCCTCTTCCCCTGAATACCTTCCAACTCACTGCGGTAGGCGCCTTCCAGCCCCACATAAACTCCTTCGCGCTCGTAGCCAATGGTGCGTTGTGCCATGGTGCGGTAGGGCATTTCGCGGCGGGCCCGCTCAATAGGAATGAAACCTCCCCGGAATTTTCCCAGCCTGAAGAGGGGAAAGTCGCGCAGTACCTGTAGCTGATGGTAGGAAACATTGCGCTTAACCAAGAAGTATCGGTCGCCTCGGTTACGGGCGTTGGTCAGTTCAGACAAATACCGGGCTTTAGACCTGTCGCCAAAGAGTTGCGAAAGCCTCAAAGCCAGCGAATCGACACCCTGCCTGAATACCTCATTGGAAACAACTTCTTTGCTGAGATCCATTCTGATTTCGTAAATGGGCACGCTGGTAGCCAGCAAGCGGCCGTCTTCGGCACAAATGTCGCCTCTTATGGCATCAATGTTTTCGTACCGCATGGTCGAGGCTTTGGCCAGCTCGCGCCATTTGTCACCCTCAACGGTTTGGATATAGATAACCTTTACCAGGATGGCCAATCCCAGCAGTACCATGGTGAAGTAAACCAGGTAAAGGCGTTGCATTATGTCCTTCTTCTCTTCCATTGCTATTTTGCCTGCCGTAATTTGCTAGTTCAACAACTTTCTCAAAATACTTGCATTGTTTCTTTGATCCGAAATCTGCCGGGGTGGTATGGTGGACTCCACAAAGCCCCTGCTTTGCAACCTGCGGCCAATTTCAGACTGGTTGCTCAAGTACATCAACTCCGACTTGGTGAGGGTATGACGGGTGCGCAGCTCTACGATCTCTTTGCGCAGGGCTTCTACCTCACGCGCCTGTTTTTCAGCGTAATAGGTGTTTGAAATAAAGAAAAGGGCCAGCCCGGCCAGAAAAAAGAAAAAAGGCAACAAGGCACCCACCTTGTCGCGGGTCAGCATGGTGCCATCGAGCATCGACTGGATGAAACGCGAAACAGCTCCCTTTTTGGTTACTGTTTTTTCCTTCTTCCTTTTTCTGTATTGGTTTTCCCCCATTTGTTTCCCTTAAATTTTTTATCCTCTTTTTTCTGCTATTCTAAGCCGCGCGCTGCGTGCCCGGCTGTTGCGCTCCATTTCTTCCTGCTCGGGCATTATGGTTTTTCCTACAGGCACCATGGGCGTGAGCGGGTTGCCGTAAAAGTCCTTCTCAATTTCTCCCCTGAAATTGCCCGACTTCATAAAGTGTTTTACCAAGCGATCTTCCAGTGAATGGTAGGCTATAACCACCAGTCTTCCACCGGGTTTGAGCACATCGGCACTTTGCTCCAGAAACTCCTTCAAGGCGTCTAGCTCCTGGTTTACCTCTATTCGCAGGGCCTGAAAAACCTGGGCGAAAAACTTGTTTTCCTTTCCCCTGGGAGCCAGCCTGGTAAGCAGGGCCGTGAGTTGTGAAGTGGTGTCGAAGGCCTCGATTTTCCGCTGTTTGTCAATGGCGCCGGCAATCTTGTAGGCATTTCGCAACTCTCCGTAAAGGAAAAACAGGTCGGCCAGCTTTTCGGTAGGATATTCGTTTACCACATCCCTTGCAGTGAGTCCGGCTTCGCGGTTCATTCTCATGTCGAGTGGCCCCTCGAAGCGGGTGGAGAACCCCCTTTCAGCCTGGTCGAATTGATGCGAAGAAACGCCAAGGTCGGCCAAGATGCCATCTACGGGCAATTGCCCGTAAAGTTTAAGGAAGTTCCTCATGTACCTGAAGTTCTGATTCAGGAAGAAAATTCGCCCATCGTCGGGTACGTTGGCAGCCGCATCCTTGTCCTGATCGAAGGCAATGAGTTTTCCTTGCGGAAGCTTTTCGAGGATGATTGCCGAATGCCCGCCGCCACCATAGGTGGCGTCTACATAGCGACCGCCGGGGCTAATGTTCAGGCCTTCAACAGCGGCCTCTGCCAGTACGGGGTCATGATACACTTTCATTTCCGGATTGATTGGTTATTTTACCCATAACATCCTCTGCCAGAGAGGAAAAGTCTTCCGGTTCGTTGTTCATCATCGACTCATACACATCCTTTGCCCAGATCTCAACCCTTTGTCCGTATGCAAAAAGAACGATTTCCTTTTCAATACCCGCGTAATCTAGCAAGGTTTTTGGCAGCAGCAGCCGGCTGGCTGCATCCAGGGTGATTTCGGAGGCGCCCCTGAAGAAGTAGCGCACAAACTCGCGGTTCTTCTTGTTGTATAGGTTCAGCGAGTTTACCTCCCGCGAAATCTTTTGCCACTCGCTCTGCGGATAAAGCGTAAGGTTCCTTTCAAAACCACGGTTAATGACAAAACGCTCCTGGTCGCCTTCCGATAGTTGCTTTTTCAAGCCGGAGGGCAACATGAAGCGGCCTTTGGAATCGACCTTACAATCAAATTCTCCTAGCAAATAGGTCATTCTCCCACGTTTTGGTTTTGGTTTGTAAATATAAAGCAATTTTTACCACTTTTTACCACTTTTTACCACATTGTTGATAACTTTTCGCCCCTTAAAGACACTGTTTTAAAGAAAAATTTTGTAAATGACTGATAATCAATGAAGAATATATTTAACACATTTACACTTAAAACACATGTTTTTGGAATACAGATTATTAGCTGTTGTAAGGTTATTTACTGAATTATCCTTAATTTTGTGAATGGTGTAACTGTTTTGAAGGTTAGCCTTTGGCACGGCTCAGGTCCGGGAACAAAGCGTTTTTATAATTTTTAAACTTATGACAGACAGTCAGTTGACCGAAGAGAAGGAAGAGGTTAGGGATTTTCTTAATGTGGACAGTGTTTTCAGGAAAAAAGGCAGGAAGATCTATCCTTACATTCCTGGTTTTTTGATTCGGTATATTGAGCGGATTGTGCACCAGGATGAGCTGAATGCAGCCCTGAAACGGTTACATGACAAAAAAAACGTGGAATTTCTGGATCATGTACTTTTGAATGAGTTTGGGGTGGAGATTGAAGCCAGAAACTTTGAAAACGTGCCGGAACAGGGAAGGTATATCATTGCAGGCAATCATCCGCTTGGCGGAATGGATGGTATGGCGCTGATGCAGGTTGTTGGCAAGAAACGCCCCGACCTGAAATTTCTGGCCAACGATATTTTGCTTGAAATACCCAACTTGCGTGAGCTGTTTGTGCCGGTAAACAAGCATGGTCGCAGTACCCACGAAACGGTGCGCATTATGGATGCGCTTTTCAGCTCAGATGAAGTGGTACTGGTTTTTCCGGCGGGGTTGGTTTCGCGTAAGCAAAAAGGCGGCATTTCTGACCTGGATTGGAAAAAGACTTTTATTACCAAAGCCATTAAATACCAGCGAGACATTATACCGGTGCATATCGATGGTGAAAACTCATCGTTTTTTTACAACCTTGCCCGCTGGCGGAAACGGCTAAGAATTAAGGCAAACATTGAAATGCTTTACCTGCCTGACGAAATGTTCAAGCAGAAAAACAAAAAAATTACGATTACCTTTGGCGAACCTGTATCATATGCTACCTTTACTAAGGAGCTAACCCATCAGCAGTGGGCTGACCGCATGAAAGCGCACGTTTACAGTTTGCCCGGGGGTAACTTGCAGTTTAAGGTTTAACGATTCCAAAAAACTGAGAAAGAAAAATGAAGGAGTTGGAAGAAGGCCTGATCCCACCCGTAGATAGGGATCTGCTAAAAGCTGAACTTACCAGGGAGCGGTTTCTGCGAAACACCAACAATGCTTCCAATGAAATATATGTGGTGAACGCCAACAATTCGCCCAATGTAATGCGCGAAATTGGCAGGCTGCGCGAGCTTTCCTTTCGCACAGCCGGCGGAGGCACCGGCAAGGCGCTCGACATCGACAACTACGATACCGGTGCCAATCCTTATGAGCAGCTGATCGTTTGGGATCCATCAGCCGAGGAGATTCTCGGGGGTTACAGGTATATCTTGTGCAAAAACGCTCCTATCGACAGCCTTGGTGTTCCTAAACTTGCCACATCCGGGATGTTCCGATTTTCCGAAAAGTTTCTTTCTGAATACATGCCCTACACTATTGAGCTGGGCCGTTCCTTTGTTCAACCTGCTTATCAGCCCGCGCGCGAAAACCGCAAAAGCATTTACTCGCTCGATAATTTGTGGGATGGCTTGGGTACCCTAATTGTGGACCATCAGGATGTGCGCTATTTCTTCGGAAAGGTGACCATGTACACCCATTTCAATGTGTATGCACGCGACCTGATTCTCTATTTCCTGGGCAGGTTTTTCCCCGATCCCGATAAACTGGTTTATCCTTTAAAGCCCATTCAGCTTCAAACTCCTGTTGAAAAACTAGAGAAGGTTTTTACCGCCCATACCCAGGAAGAAAACTACAAGCTATTATCAAAAGAAGTAAGAAAGCTCAAAGAGAATATTCCGCCGCTCATAAGCGCATACAGCGCCCTTAGCTCCACCATGAAAACCTTTGGCACAGCGATTAACGAAGGGTTTGGCGGAGTGGAAGAAACAGGCATTCTGATTACCATTGCCGACATTCATGAGGGAAAGATTGAGCGCTACGTAAAAAGTTATATCGAATCAAAAAATATAGACTGATTTTCACCAGGCTTATCTGGCTTGTAAAACATTGAAATGGTAATCCGTACGGCCGAATTTATCAAAAGCTCAACTTCGTTGAGTGAGTGCCCCGAATCAACACTTCCTGAGTATGCTTTTATCGGAAGGTCGAATGTGGGCAAGTCTTCGCTCATAAACATGATAACGGCTCATGGTAAACTGGCCAAGATTTCAGGTACGCCGGGCAAAACCCAGCTAATCAATCATTTTTTGATTAACGATTCGTGGTTCCTTACCGACCTTCCCGGCTTTGGCTTCGCAAAAGTGCCATTAAAAATCAAGCGCAAGTGGGATAATATGATCCGCAACTTTTTGCTGAAGCGTTCCAACCTGGTTTGTTCTTTTTTGCTTATCGACATAAGGCACGAACCCCAGAAAAACGACCTGGAGTTTATGGCTTGGATGGGTAGCAGGCAAATTCCTTTTTACATTGTTTTTACCAAAGCCGATAAGCTTACGCATAATCAGCGGCAGTCGGCCGTTGCGCAATACATGAAAATTTTGTCGGAACAATGGGAGCCGCTGCCTCCGCATGTGGTTACCAGCAGTGAAGCTAACCTTGGCCGTGGAGAGCTGCTCGCCCTTATCGAATCATTCAATCAGAGTTATGTTGCCGAAGGCCTTGGGTAATCATGGCCTGAATCCCGAACGGTTTAGTATCTTCTGCGAATCATGCTCCCTGAATAAGTCTTGCAGGGAAAGATCCTGATTTTTCTTCATGTACTCCCTCACTATTTGCCAGCCAATAAATGCTGCCGTTCGCGGGGGGGCATTTCGTGTGAATGGGGCTGTAAAAGGGGCATCGCCAATAAACTTGATAATAATCTGCCGGTCACTCGAGTAAAGCATTTCGTTTTCGAGAAAATACGACCAAACGCGCCCCATGTTGGCTTGCAGCCATCGCAACTGTTCGTTGTTGTAAGCAATTTTCAAGGTGTCGTGATGCTGAGGCAACATACAGTCGAGAAAATACAGCACTTTGCCTTCGTATATCATAAAGTCGAGAAAGCGTTCGGGCATGGCGGTGACTTCCTGCAAATGTTTCTCTCCCAGCATTTTCATCACGTCGATGGCCACAAAAGGCGGCTGCATGCCAAAGGTTTGATAAGCCGGCACCCCAACCTTGGGATAATAATGATAATCTTTGCCCAGGTACATGTCGAGGCCAATCACCATGGTATTTTCGTAATATTTAACAGGGTAGTTGTAGTCCAGTCCCGAAATGTAAGTAAAGACCCCGGGCAAGGGATGATTCGGGTAATGGTATTTATAATACCTGAATGCAGTGGTCAGCTCTTTTTCAAGGCTTTCTACCCCGGGCCAAACCTCCCTGGTATCGAGGTATAATTCGCGGGTTTGCGGGTCGGTAATATAATCAAATAGTTGCTGCTGGCCGGCCTCAGTATTTATTTCATCACCCAGAAAAATGAAGAAGCGGTCGATGAAGGGTTCGATATCCTCCTTGAGGGTGTATGGGTTGAGGTTGAAAAGCACTTCCTCGTAACGTCCTATAGAAACGGGATCGATACTGATGCCCGAAATATCGGCTTGGTAATGAGGCTTTTTTCCAAAACCACCACACGAAACAAAGGCGACGGCCAAAAATATAAATAAGGGAATTCCGGAAAGAAATAGGGTTCTGATTTTCATGCTGGTAAAAGAATTTTTGGTTTAAATGCCAAAACTAGGCTTTTTGAAAGCGCAAAAAATAAAAAATAATGGTTAATATTGTATGTAATTATAAATGTCAAAATTATGAAAAAATTACTCTTGTCGGTTTTATTGGTAGCAATGCTGGCCCCTATGGCGCTGGCTGTTGATATGGGTGGGTTTCGCTTTGGTTTAAAAGCATCGCCTTCAGTGGCTTGGCTGAAGCCCGAAACCAGTGGTTATGAGCCGGATGGAGTTCGCCTTGGCTTTTCTTATGGCTTTATTAGCGATGTGGCTTTGGGTGATTTTTATGCCTTCTCTACGGGATTGAATATTAATATTATTGGCGGAAAACTATTGTATCCGGAATTATTAGCACCTACCGAACCTGAGGTTGCGTTGAGCAGGAATTACAATCTGCAATATCTTGAAATTCCGCTTACCATAAAAATGCATACCCAGGAAATCGGTTATCTGACCTATTACGGCAGGTTTGGCTTTGGTGCAGGAGTCAATCTGCGGTCCAAATCAAAAGACAGTTATAACAACGTTACCGTTGAACAGGACGATATCAAGGGTGATACCCGCCTGTTTCGTGCCTCACTCATTGTGGGCCTGGGGGTTGAGTATTCGCTGGGCGGAAGAACCGCATTGGTTGGCGGGGTGACCTTTAACAATGGCTTCACCAATGTGCTGAAAGGCACCAACGAAGCCCTGAACAGGAAACCAAGTGCCATCAGCAATTTCCTTGAACTTACTTTAGGAATAATGTTCTAAACCTACACTGATGAAGATTGCCCTTGCCCAACTAAATTTTATTGTAGGGCATTTTGAACACAATACACGTTTAATGATCGATGCCCTGGCTCAAGCAAAAAGCCGGGGCGTTGATTTAGTGGTCTTTTCCGAACTGTCGGTTTGCGGGTATCCGCCGCGCGACTTGCTCGAAATGGATTATTTTATCGATCAATGCGAAGAGGCCGTGAAGAATGTTGCCGCTCATTGTTACAATATTGCCGCCATCGTGGGTGGCCCCAGCCGCAATCTCCAAGCCTTTGGCAAAAGGCTGCTGAACTCGGCATTCCTTTTAAGTAACGGGCTAGTAGAGGCGGTGTACCATAAAGGCCTTTTGCCCACCTACGATGTGTTTGATGAATACCGGTATTTCGAGCCTGCATTATCTTTCAAAACCATTCCCTTTCGGGGAAAAAGAATTGCCCTTACCATTTGCGAAGACTTGTGGAACCTCGATGAGCCTGCCCTTTATCGCAATAGTCCAATGGATGAGCTGATAAAGGAGAAACCCGATTTGATGATAAACATTTCGGCTTCCCCTTTTGCCTGGAGCCATCTGGCCGACCGCCATTTTACCTTCAGCGAAAACGCCCGAAAGTATAAACTGCCCTTATTCGTTTCCAACCAGATAGGCGGACATGCCGAGCTGCTGTTCGACGGAAAGTCGGCTGCCTACAACCCGCTGGGAGGGCTGGTGGGTTGCATTGATTCTTTCTCGGAGGGGATTAAAGTGTTTGACCTTGAAGAGGTGTCAGGCAGCAAAGTACCGGCGTCAGTAATGACTTTAAGCGAAAGCGAAAAAAACGAGATTATTTACCGGGCCTTGGTGTTTGGCATAAAGGAATATTTTGGTAAGCTGGGACTGAAAAAAGCCATTCTGGGTTTGTCGGGCGGGCTCGACTCGGCGCTTACGCTGGTGCTGGCGGCCGAGGCCCTTGGACCTGAAAACTGCCGTGCGGTGCTGCTTCCCGGTCCTTTCAGCAGCGATCACTCTGTGGCCGATGCCAAATTGCTTGCCCGCAATCTTGGTGTGCCTTACGATATTATTTCCATAAATGAAACAGTGGATGCCCTGCAGCAATCGCTCGAGCCTCACTTTAAGGGAACCCCAGCCGGAATTGCCGAAGAAAACCTGCAGGCCAGGGCAAGGGCGGTCATTCTTATGGGATTGGCCAACAAATTTGGGTATGTGCTCCTAAACACATCGAACAAGAGCGAAGCGGCCGTAGGTTATGGCACCCTTTACGGCGATATGTGTGGCGGGCTGGCTGTAATCGGCGACATTTACAAAACCGAAGCTTACAGCCTGGCGCGTTTTATCAACCGCGAAAAGGAGGTCATTCCATACAACACCATTGACAAGCCCCCTTCGGCTGAGCTGAAACCCGATCAGCGCGATACGGACTCACTGCCACCTTACGAGATACTGGATAAGATTCTTTCTCAATACATTGAAAGAAAAATGTCGCCCGAAGAAATCGCTGCCAGCGGCCATGATATGGAGCTCGTTAAGAAGGTGCTGCGAATGGTGAATAATAATGAATACAAGCGCCACCAAACCCCGCCCATACTCCGGGTGTCGAAAAAAGCCTTTGGCTCAGGACGCAAGATGCCTTTGGTGGCCAGGTTCCCTGAATAAAAAAAGGGCTGAAAGTACTTTCCTTCAGCCCTTTTTTTGAGTTTATTGCCAGCTTAAATGGCTTCTACGGCCTTAATTTCGGGGATGGCCTTTTTCATGGCTTGTTCCACACCGTTTTTCAGGGTCATGGTACTCATGGGGCAGGTGCCACATGCGCCAAGCAATTCAACGTTTACAACATTGTCGTCGGTTAATTCAACAAAGCGGATATTGCCGCCATCGGCCTGCAAATAAGGACGAATCTGGTCAATTACATTCTCTACTTTTTTAATCAATTCAGCATTCTGGTTCATGGAAACGGGTTTTAAATGGTTTATTAAATTTTTTTTTAAACTGTTTTCGCGGCCTGCACCCCTTCTTTTTTCGAATTGGAAATGGAAATTTGTTGGGCAAGTTTCTCAGCCAGGCTATCAAAATATGGTTTTGACAGGCTTTCAGGGTTCAGCACGTCAGGCTTGCCGTTGTCGCCGGCCTCGCGTACCGATTGTATTAGGGGAATCTGGCCCAACAGCGGCAGGTTCATGGCTTCGGCCATTCTTTTGCCGCCATCTTTTCCAAAGATGAAATATTTATTCTCGGGCAGTTCGGCTGGAGTAAACCAAGCCATGTTTTCTACCACGCCCAGCACGGGTACGTGGATGTTCTCGTTGGAGAACATGCTCACCGCCTTGCGGGCGTCGGCCAGAGCCACTTCCTGCGGGGTGGTAACGATTACGGCACCGGTAAGGGGCACGGTTTGCACCAGCGAAAGGTGAATGTCGCCTGTGCCCGGCGGCAAGTCAACGATCATGTAATCGAGTTCGCCCCAGTCGGCATCGGTAAAGAGCTGCTTCAGCGCGCCTGAAGCCATGGGACCCCGCCAAATCAGCGCCCGCGAGGCATCCACAAAAAAGCCTATGGAAAGCAGGGATACACCGTATTTTTTAAGCGGAATAACTTTTGTTTGGCCGTCAATTTCCACCGCTGAAAGCTGCTCGTTTAAGGCTTCGAACATTAAAGGTACGGAGGGTCCGTAAATGTCGGCATCTACCAGGGCTGTTTTTGCGCCGGTGCGTGCCAGGGTAATGGCCAAATTGGCTGCAATGGTCGATTTTCCCACACCACCTTTGCCGCTGGCCACCGCCACAATGTTTTTAACACCTTTGAGCAGGGGCTCATCGTTTTTGCGGGTGCTGGTAACTTTGGCAGTGAGGTTTACCGTAACGTCTGCTTCTTTACTTACCAGCTCGTGTATGGCCCGAATGCAGGCGTTCTTGATACTCTCCTTCAGGGGGCAGGCCGGGGTGGTTAATACCACCGAGAAACGCACCTGGTTTCCTTCGATTTCCAGGTCGCGAATCATACCAAGGCTTACCAAGTCTTTTTTGAGGTCGGGCTCAATAACCTGACTCAGAGCATTTAAAACTTGTTCCGTTGTGATTTTCACGGTTATTCTTATTTAGACTGTGTAAAAGTAATGCTTTTTTTTCTGCTGTACAGAAAAATGAGACGAGAAAAGCGTACTTCAATACTTTAATTCAGTGGCAGGGTTCCAGAAATACTTTTTGAATTCTACGATCTTATCATTTTCCACCTTTATGCCTTCCGATTCAAGAAGTTGTTTCATAACATTGGGGCCACCAAAATGGTGCTTGCCGGTGAGCATGCCGTTGCGGTTTACTACCCTGTGGGCAGGAACGAATACTGCAGTATTGTGAGAGCTGTTCATGGCCCAGCCCACCATGCGCGAGGAGCCGGCGCTGCCAAGATAACTGGCAATGGCACCATAAGAGGTTACGCGCCCATAGGGTATCAGTCTCACCACCTCGTACACTTTTTCGAAAAAGGAGGGATTAGCCATTTTGTTTGCCGTTGAGCGAAAATCGGAGGTATTTAATGGGAATACCTTCTGCCCGGTAAATGCTTTCGTAGTGTGTTTGTGTTTCCTTGATCAGGGGCTCGTCCACGTTGCCTTTTTCGTAAAGGTCACGGGTATGGTAAATCAGTTTATGGCCCTGTTCGCCAATGACCGCAAGGGTATATTCAAACAACTCGGTATTGTCTGTCTTTAAATGAATGGGGCTTCCCGGAGCCAATATGCGGCTGTATCGTTCAAGGAATTTTGGAGAGGTGAGCCGTTTCTTTTCTCGCGACAGCCTGGGTTGTGGATCCGGAAAAGTGATCCAAATGCCTGATATCTCGTTATGATCAAAAAAGTAGTTAAGCCTTTCGGCCTGAATGCGAAGAAAGGTTGCGTTGGGAATGCCTTCTTCCAGGGATTGTCTGGCACCTTTCCAGAGGCGTTCTCCCTTTATGTCGATGCCAATAAAATTGATGTATGGAAACTTGCGGGCCAGGGCAACGGTGTATTCTCCTTTGCCGCAGCCTATTTCGAGCACAATGGGGTGCTGGTTTTTAAAATACGATAAGTTCCAATTGCCCTTAAACGAATGATCTTCGACCGGGTAACGGTCGTTGGGCTGAATCACGTTCGCAAAGGTTTCGATCTCGGCAAAGCGTTTCAGTTTCTTTTTTCCCACGATAAAAACAAAATGAAATGGTCAGCAATTAGCGGTGAAGGATCCAGGCTGAGGAGCTAACCTCCTGCTGTATGCGCGGCAGGGCTGCTTCGGCTTCGGCCAGGTCATAATAAAAGGCATAACTTACGCGGTGAAAACCGCTGGAGGTAGTCATAAATACGCTTGCCTGGCTTGCGCCCTTGCCTTTGAGTTCTTCCACAAAACGGCTGGCCTGACCCTGATCCTGGAAAGCGCCCACTACAATATGGTAAACTTTTCGGCCGGCTTCCGGCTGAGCAGGGGCTGCAGCGGTGGTTTGAGGAGCAGAGGCTGCAGGGGCTGCTTCGGCATCTTCTGTGCTTTCAGGTGTTTCAGCAGGTGTTTCGGCAGGTTGCGGGGAGGTGGGAGCGGGGGCCACGGTTTCAGTTTGTGGTCGCGCAGCCGGGGTCTGGCTCTTTTTGCCAAAAATAAAATTCCAGTTGAAAGCAAGAATGATAAATATTACCAGTAATGGAATTATTACCCAAGCCAGCCATTTGATGGCGCGGGGCAAATCTTGCTTCACGGGTTCCTGGGCAGCAGCTACCGGGGCCACTTTTTCAGGTGTTTCTTCAATGGGTTCGGGAATCGGCTCGGGGGCCGGGGTTTCAACCCCTTCTTCCTTTATTTCGGGCTGCGGCTCTTCATTCACAGGCTCGGTGGCGGGGGGGGCGACAAAGGCAGGCTCTTCCGGAATGGCTGGAGGTGGGGGCGGAGGCGGTACAACGGTTGGTGGGCTAACCCTGGCGGGCTCGCTTATTGTGCCCATGCCGGCTGAGTCGGCAAGGTAATTTATGGATTTGTCAGCCTCGAAAGCGACATTTCCTTCGGCGTCCAGGCTGAAAACGCCCACGCGCTCCAGTTCTACTTTTTGGCCGGAGGCGAGGGTCTCCCTGATTTCGGAAACAAAGTCATCAATGAATTTTTTCACCTTGTCCGAATCCTTATGCTCCCTGGAAGCCATATGGCCTATCAGGGGGGTGTCGCCTTCTTGCTTTGTGGCATCAAAAGAGATTACCTTCGAGGGCGACTCAATTTTTTTCTCTTCCGGGATAAAACGCGCCGGAATGTATTTGGTTGAAAACTCGCCAAATCCTGGAAGGATCACATGTTCATGGTCGAAAAGTAATTCGCTGATGTAGGTTCCGATTTTCATAGGTGTAAAATTTTTTTCCTGCTGTTGCCGGTTTTTTCGGGTTTTGAAAAATGGTCGGGTTTGCCTGCATGGCCATCTGTAAACCAGTTATTTCAGAAAACAGACAGCACTTTTTTTTAAACGTCTAAATTAAGAAAAACTATTTACAATATGTAGATTCTACGCAAAATTGCAGGTAAAGTTACCCGGTGTTTTACACCCAGCCCGGGGGGATCTTCTTCAGGTCGTCGGGGGTGTCGATACCTGGCGACTGGTGGGTGGTTTCAGCCACCCTGATTTTATAGCCGTTTTCGAGCCAGCGAAGCTGTTCGAGCGACTCGGCCTTCTCGAGCGGGCTCAGGGCCAATCCAGCCAGTTGTTTTAAAACGCCGTGGCGGTAGCCATACATGCCCAAATGGCGAAAGTAAGTATGGGCTTCGGGCCATTCGCCCTGCTCCTTTCCCCTGATGAATGGAATAGGCCAGCGGCTGAAATAAAGAGCCCGGCCCCTGCTGTCGAAAACTACTTTAACGATGTTGGGATTAAAAAGATCGTGCGGATCTTCAATTTTCTTTACCAGGGTGCCAATGCTGGTCTCGGTATCCCTGAAAAGGAGCCCCAGCAGTTCAATCTGTTCGGGCTGAATAAAAGGTTCATCGCCCTGAATATTGATCACCACATCCGATTCACGGAGTTCAAGGTTGTCGGGCAGCAATTTTGAGGCTTCAAGGCAGCGGTCGGTGCCGCTTTCGTGGTGGCTGCCGGTCATCACAACCTTTCCGAAGTTTTGCACATGATGGAGTATGCGCTCATCGTCGGTGGCCACCACCACCTGGCTCAGCAGCTTGCACTGCGAGGCTTGCTCGTACACCCGTTGTATCATTGATTTGTTGCCAAGCATGGCCAGTGGCTTGCCCGGGAAGCGGGAGGAGGCATAGCGGGCAGGTATGATGCCAATAAACTTCATGCCCCAAAAGATTAAAACAAGCCGTGAATCTCGGCGTCGATGCGCTGAATGATATGCCCCAGATCGTCAGGCTTTTCACTGAATTTGATAGTGTCAACGTTAACTACCAACAGTTTACCAAAGTCATAGCCGTTTATCCATTCTTCATAGCGTTCGTTAAGGCTTTTCAGGTAGTCTAGCCTGATGGAGTTTTCATAATCGCGCCCCCGTTTCTGAATCTGGCTTACGAGGGTTCCGACGCTGGCCTTAAGGTATATGAGCAGGTCGGGCGGTTGAATGAAGGAGCTCATCAACTCGAAAAGGCTTTTATAGTTGTCGAAATCGCGTGACGACATTAAACCCATTGCATGCAGGTTAGGGGCAAAAATATTGGCATCCTCGTAAATAGTGCGATCCTGTATCACCGTTTTGGTGCCCTTGCGAATATCGACAATCTGCCTGAAGCGGCTGTTGAGGAAATAAATCTGCAGATTGAACGACCAGCGCTGCATGTCTTCATAAAAATTATTCAGGTAGGGGTTTGTGTCCACGTCTTCGTAGTGGGCTTCCCATCCGTAGTGTTTCGAAAGAAGACCTGCAAGCGTTGTTTTTCCTGAACCAATGTTTCCGGCAATGGCAATGTGCATGGCGATTGATTTTCTTATGTTAAAAACTAAAACAGCCTGTCGGCTGCCTGATAAATAAGGATCTCGTTTCCTGTCTGAACCCATACCCTTGAGCCACGAACCAGCCCCGAGCGGATTTTCTTTTCAGGTAACAAAAATACTGTTTCCTCCTGAAGCACAAAATCAAAAATGATCAATTCTTTTTCAGTAAACCAGATTACATGGTTTCCCTGTACCTGAAACCTTTCGATTTCTTTTTTTTCAATAATAAAAATTAAATTTCCGAAAGCGTCGAAAACGGCAATGCCTGCCTCGGGCTCACTCACATAGAGCCTTCCGTCAGCTTCGGTTATAAATGCGGGCTCGCTGAATGCAGGCAGGGTTTCGAAAAAAGGGAGGCTTTGCGTCTCAAGGCGAAAGTTCTGGCTATATTGCTGCAGGCGCATTTCGTGGGGTACGAATACCCAGAAGCCGCCCCGTGCGGAACTGCAAATGGCCCCGGTAAAGCCCGGCAAGATGGCGCCAGCAGAATGAGGAGCTTCTTTTTCTGCCAGGTTGCGGTCGAGCCAGACAATATGCTGAAAATCGCGATGATAAACCAGCACGTTTAGCGGGTCGCTGACATCGACAAAATGTATTTGCCCATATCGCGGATTGGAATAATGTCGGTAAGTTTTTCCAGCAGGCTCGTATTTGGTGAGTCCTTCCCGGTTAGTCCAGTAAAGGTTGCCCAGCGGATCGGCAGTAAAAAAATCGCTGTCGGCAGCAATGCTTTCCATCAGCTTTAAGCCGGGGTTTTGCTGCGCAAAAGCTACGCTGCCTGTCATCAGCAAAAAGGAGAAAAGAAAAAAAATATTGGACCAGGACCTCACTCGTTTATGAATTTAAGGATCTCGTCAACATATTTGCGTTCATTATAAAGGCGCGGCACCTTGTTTTGTCCACCAATTTTCCCCTTCGACTTCAGCCAGCGGAAAAAGGTTTCGTGCGGCACGCTGTGCACCAGGGGCAATTTTAGCATAAGGTTGGAGCTGCGTTTGGCCTCGTAGTCAGAGTTGAGACTTTGCAATTCATTATCAAGCACCTGGGTGAATTTCTCCAGGCTGTCGGGCTCAACTTCAAACTCAATAAGATATTCGTGAGCGGCCGATTCATTGTCCTTCAGATAAACCGGTGCGGCAGTGTATTCTGAAATGATAGCCCCTGTGGCATGGCAGGCCGCATCCAGTGCCTTGTCAGAGTTGTCAACAATTACTTCTTCGCCAAAAGCATTGATAAAGTTTTTGGTGCGCCCACTGATTTTGATGCGATAAGGCGAGAGGCTGGTAAACCGGATGGTATCGCCGATCATGTATCGCCACAGGCCGCCGTTGGTAGTAATTACCAGCGCATAGTTGGTTTCGGTGTCTACGCCTTCCAGGGTTACCACCCTGGGGTTGGGCTTGCCAAACTCCTCCATTGGAATGAATTCATAGAAAATTCCAAAGTCGAGCATCAGCAGCATTTCATCGGAGCAGGCGCGGTCTTGTATGGCAAAAAAGCCTTCGGAAGCATTGTAAGTTTCCAGGTAGTACATTTGCTTTGAAGGGATGATTTTCTGGAATTGCTCGCGGTATGGGATAAAGCTCACGCCGCCATGATTGAAAAGTTCAAGGTTTGGCCACACCTCCAGAATGTTGTTTCGGCCGGTAATTTCAAGAATTCTTTTCAACAGCACCAGGTTCCAAGAAGGCACCCCGCTAATGCTGGTAACATTTTCGGTAATGGTAGCATTGGCAATTTTGTCGAGCTTCACTTCCCAATCGTCGAGTAGTGCCAGTGAGAGTCCAGGGGTGCGGAAAAACTCTCCCCAAGAGGGGAAGTTCTGCAACAAAATGGCCGAGAGGTCGCCAAAATATGCCCTGTTGTTAAATTCGCTCACCTTGTGGCTGCCGCCCAGCACCAGGCCTTTGCCGTTAAAGACCATGTTTTCGGGACGATTGTGGCAATAAAGAGCCATTACATCTTTGCCTCCTTTCAGGTGGCAGTCTTCCAGGGCTTCATCACTTACCGGAATAAATTTGCTTTTGTCGCTGGTGGTGCCGCTCGATTTGGCAAACCACCTGATTTCAGTGGGCCAAATCAGGTTATTCTCGCCCTTACGAAGCCGCTCAATGTATGGCTTCACATCCTCGTAGTCCTGCAGGGGAACTCGCTCCTTAAAATCCTTGTAACTGCGCATGCTTGCAAAATCATACTTTTTGCCCCATTCGGTGTCTTCAGAAAAAGTAATGAGTTTCATCAGCAGGTCTTCCTGCACTTCATGGGGGTAATCCATAAAGTATTCGATCTGCGAAATTCGCTTTTTCAGGTACCAGGAAATAACAGTGTTTATAAAGGACATGGGATTTATTTTCAGTTATTGGGCTAACATGCAAAAATAAGGATTTAGCTGCAAAATGTAGCCAAAGCAGTTATTTTTACGTATTATTTATCGGCAGTTATTTACATTTCGCATTCCTTAAGGGTAAAAGTTTTATATTTGATAAACCGCAACCGACCATTATATACACCACTGTTATGGATTTTGTAAACACTTTCTGTTACGACCCTTCGCAAGCCCTTGCTGATTATGAAACGGATTATACCGGTCCGTTTCGCAAGAAAAAAGATACCGAGGAGATTTTTCAGGAAGGCATATTGCGTTTACGCGAACTGCAGAATATGATGTACGCCCAGGGCAAGCATGGGGTGCTGATCATACTGCAGGCCCTCGATGCTGCCGGCAAGGATGGCATCATTAAGCACGTAATGAGTGGGGTGAATCCACAGGGCTGCCAGGTAAAAAGTTTCAAATCCCCATCGAGCGAAGAGCTGGCCCACGATTTTATGTGGCGCTGCTTCAAGGCATTACCCGAAAGGGGAAATATTGGCATTTTTAACCGCTCGTATTACGAAGAAGTGCTGGTGGTGCGGGTGCACCCAGGGTTTTTATTAAAGCAGAATATTCCCGGCCTTGATCATGTGGATCAAGCCAACCAGGCTTTTTGGGAGACCCGCTTCCGGGATATCTCGAATTTCGAACGCTATTTTTCGAACAACGGCTACCTGGTGATGAAGTTTTTCCTTAACGTTTCGCGCAAGGAGCAGAAAAAACGTTTCCTTTCGAGGATCAATGAGCCTTCAAAAAACTGGAAATTCACCATGGCCGATGTGAACGAACGCCAGCACTTTGAGCAGTACCAATTTGCCATTGAAGACATGCTGAAACACACCAGCCACGACTTTGCTCCCTGGTACGTGATACCTGCCGATAAAAAATGGTTTATGCGCACGGCCGTTTGCCGAATTATTGTCGATCAAATGGAAAAGCTCGATCTGGCCTATCCCGATGCTGGGCCTTCCCACCTCCAGGACATAGAAAGGGCGCGCATCATACTTGAAAATGAAGAGGAGTAAATACTAACTTTTGGTTATAATCGTTTAATTTGCATATATCCTCTGCCCATTGAGACTTTTCCGAAGCATAGCCGGTTTAGAAATATACTCCAGCAAACAGCGCTGGAAACTGTTTCTGCTTTTATTTGCCGCACTGATTGTATTGGTTTCGCTGTATTTTACTGATATACTGGTTAAAAAGGTGGCCGAAGACGAGCGCCAGAAGGTATTACTCTGGGCCGATGCGGTGCAGCGAAGGGCCAGCCTGGTGGTATATACCGAAGAGCTGTTCGAAAACATTAAGGATGAAGAACGCAAGCGGGTAGAGTTATGGGCCATGGCCAACCAGAAGGTTTGGGAGCCCACCACCGAAAACGTTGATAATTTCTTTCTTGAGATCCTGCAGTCAAATACCACTATACCAGTGTTGGCTACCGACGATCGTGGAAATGTGATTACCCACCGCAACCTGGCTTCCGAATTTGGCGATCCAAGAGTTTTCGATGAGCAACTGAAAGATTACTTTTCCGTATACGAGCCCATTCCAATTACTTATTACTCAGGGTTTTCTTACGAAACGCTTTATATCTATTACCAGGACTCGCATGTCTTTACCCAGCTGCAAAGCCTTTTCGACGATCTGATAGAATCCTTTATTTCGGAGGTGGTGGTAAATTCTGCCAATGTGCCCGTAATTATTGTTGACAACTCAAGACGGAAGATCATAGCAGCAGGCAATATTGACCAACCCGAGGCCACTGATTCGCTGGCTGTAAGGCAAGTAATACAATCGCTGGCCGACAAAAACCCGCCCATTACCATTCAGCTTCCAATGTACGGAACTTGTCATGTTTTCTACACCAACTCCTTTTTGCTCACTCAGCTCAAGTATTATCCCATTGCCCAGTTTCTGGTTATTGGCATTTTTCTTATTGTGGCCTATATACTTTTCAGCACTTCTCGCAATGCCGAGCAAAACCAGGTTTGGGTGGGCATGTCGAAGGAAACCGCCCATCAGCTTGGTACCCCGCTCTCGTCGCTTGTCGGCTGGGTGGAAATTCTGAAAATGAAAGGGGTAGACCAGGGCACGATAAAGGAAATTTCGAAAGATGTTAAAAGGCTTGAGAATATTACCGAGCGTTTCTCGAAAATCGGATCGCCGGCCAAACTGGTTCCGGTCGATATTATTGAAACCACCCGTGAAGCGGTAGAATACATGAAAAACCGCACTTCGAAGAAAGTGAAGTTTAAAATTCTTTCTTCCGACAAGGAGGTGATGGTACCGCTCAATACCAACCTTTATGAATGGGTCATCGAGAATATCTGTAAAAATGCAGTGGATGCCATGGACGGGGTCGGAAACCTGACCATCGAATTAGAAGATCAGCCCAGGAATGTAATTATTGACATTACCGATACAGGTAAAGGCATAGTGGCATCAAAGCATCAAACCGTTTTCACGCCTGGTTACACCAGCAAGCAAAGGGGCTGGGGTCTGGGCCTTTCGCTCAGCAAGCGCATCATCGAAAATTATCACAAGGGCAAGCTGTTTGTAAAAAGGTCAGAAATTAACAAAGGCACTACCTTCAGGATAATTTTGAATAAATAGAATATTCATTCCTTGATTTGGCTGTTCTGCTGCGGTTTTTCTTCTTTATCTTGTTTTTTTTCTCAACTTTGTGTGGTAAAAATTTTACTATGAAACAAAAAGCAGCTATTATACTGGTATTGTTTTTTGCCTTTTTTGCCATGGGTTTTCACTTTTTAACTGTGGACCGTATTATGCTGCAAATGCACAGTCAGAGTCTTCACAAAGGGAAAAGGGCAGATGTGAAAGCAGATCTTTTTTATTACTCGCTCGATGGCCGGCTGATTACCCGCTACACTGAGCCGGTGGAGCAGGTAATGGTTACCAACAACAAGGGCGAACTGGCCATTTACAGCGAAAAGGACAATACGGTTTACCGCACCCAGAGCCTTGAATACAGCTCCGAGAATAACCTGATCTATTTCTTTCTGCAGGGAAAAGCCAGCGATCTGGGCTTGGGGCAAATGGGATTTCATTTAATGGAAACACTTTTTGAAGACGGGCTGGTGATTACCCGGTGGTTTCCGCCCTCAGGGATGTATCATCTTTTTAATTACGTAGAATTGGTGCATGAAAACTACATGCCAATTTACAGCGGTTATTACGATGTCAACAAAAAGCTGGTTAAAAAAGTTTTTTACACCGATTACCGCGATTTTCCCGAAATCTCCCTTCCTCTCACCATCACTGAATTCAATTATCTGCCTGGAGGCGACTCCATTGTGAACAGGGTGAAATTCTCTGATGTGCAGATTAATCATCGTGCCGTGAGTTCGTGGTTTAATTTTAAGATTCCCGATGACGCAAAAATTATTGAATAGAATTTCCGGCTTCATCTTTTTACTGCTTCTGCTGGTCGTTGCCCAGGGTACGCCGGGCTATGCTCAGGCCGTTCGCTCTGATATTGAATTGCTTTCAGAGCATATTTGCCCGGGCTGCGATCAACACTCGCATGGCCGGATTAGCCTGCTCCAAACCCGGTCGGGATCGTGGCTGGCAAGAAACAACCCGGTGTCGCTTTCCTTCGCGGGTTTGATGTTTGTTTATCAGCGGTATATCTCTCCCCAGTTGCCTTCGGAGTGCCTCTACGAAAGCTCTTGTTCGCATTTCAGCAAAAACCTGGTAAAAGAGTACGGTTTGATAAGGGGTGTGTTTTTTACCGCCGACCGGCTGACTCGCTGTAACCGCGTTTCTGCCCTCGATGTCAACCCCATTGTCATTGGCGAAGAGTCTGGAAAAATTAGGGAATCTGTCGATATTTACAATCTTCACAAATGATCAGATTTCTTCTTTCCGCGCTTCTAGTGCTTTCCTTCCTTAATTCAGCCGCGCAGGAGTCTGTTCAGCGTGAGTTGCATTTTGTTCGCCATTTGATTGGTCGCAACGAATTTAAGGAGGGCCTTTTTATATTGGAGAATCTGGAAGTACGGGAAGCTTCTCTTTTGGATTCAGTCAATTATTATCACGGATGGATTCGCTATCAACAAAAAGATCTTTTGCCTTCAGCTGCATTTCTGTTAAAGGTTTCCACTGATAGTCCCCTGTTTGAAAAGTCACGGTTTTTTGCTTCATACAATCTTGCACATGCTGGCCAGATCAGCCTCGCCGACTCGGTGCTGGAGCAACTCCATATTGAACAATCCGGGGTGCTTTTTGCTTTGCAAAATTTTGAAAGGGCTGGAATAGCCTTATTGCGGAGAGATTTCGATGACTTCGACAATCGATCCGGACTTTTTTTGGGTGACTATAATGCCTTTGCCTTGCAGGAAAGGAATCTGGCAGAATATGCTGCAGGATTGCAGCAACAGCCCGTGCGCTCAGCAGCGGTGGCAGGCCTGCTGTCGGCTGCTGTGCCAGGCCTTGGCAAAGTGTATGCAGGAAAAACGGCCGAAGGCATTGCCGGGTTTCTTTATGTGGGTGCCATGGCACTAACATCTTACGATTTTTATCGCCGGTCAGGGCCGGCCAACGGGTTTTTTATTTTTTCAGCTACTGTCACCGGAATTTTCTATGTCGGGAATATATGGGGCAGCGCGGTGGCAGTTAGCAGAAAGCGTAACGAGTTTAACCATGAAATGGACCAGCGCATTCTTTTCGATATGCATATTCCTTTGCGCAACATTTTCCAGTAAGGGGAATGTTTTTGCGCAGGATGCTGCATTGCTCAAGGGCGACAGTTTGTTTGCCCTTGGAAATTATTTTGAGGCGGCCATTGCCTACGAACGCGCCTATTTCTTTTCTCGCAGCCAGCAACAAAAAACGGTGGCCAACCTTCGAAAGGCTTCGGCGCTCAAGCAGATGGGAGAACATGACAGGGTGGTGACGGACCTGCAACGCTCGCTGCCTTATGCCGGTGATGAAGCCTTGCGCAAGGAGATTCTTTACGAAATGGCCTTTTCTGCTTACTTGTCGGGGTCTTATCCTTTGTCCCATTCTATTATTAGCCAGCTCGAATTTCACTATCCTCAGGGGGTTAATATTGAATCTTTCCCTCTTTTGAAAAGCCTGGTGCTGGTTAAGATGGAAAACTGGGAGGCCGTAATGGATTATTCTGATAATTTTTTTAATGGTATTGAAGAAGATTCCAGAAAAACCCAGATGCTGCAAGATCTTCTTTTTTTGCTGGAGGGGGGTAACCGTCCGCAGCCCCTGAACCCCTCCAGGGCACGGATGTGGTCAACCTTTATTCCGGGCGCAGGCCAGTGGTATGCAGGCAGCCCGGGCAAAGGTGCACTGAATGGCTTCTCACAGCTGGTTTCGCTGGGTGGAGCCGCGTTATTGGCTTATAATCAGCTGTATATCAGCAGTGTGATTGTTGGGTTGGGGCTTTTTCAGTCTTTTTATTTTGGAGGCATCAGGCAGGCCGGGGAGTTGGCTGAACAGAACAGTGCCGATCAAATGACCAGCTACCAGGATCGCCTCTCGGCCATTTTGATTGAAATTCATAAGCCCGATCAAAATGAACAGTAGCAAGAAAAACCAGGTCTCCAGATTAATTGTTTATTGCGCTTTATTTCTTTCTTTTCTTATCAATATACCCATTTCTTTGAATGGGAGCGAACCTATACCTGTAGGAGTTGCAGAACAAGAAATGAAGCAAACCATGCAGGCTTTGTATTCGTTTAACTTTTCCCGCGCTGATTCGCTCTCGACAGAGATGCTTCGTAAATTTCCCGGCCATTACCTTTCACATTTTACGCGTTCGCAGTATCTGTGGTGGCTGATAATTACCCATCCCGAAAGTCCTGAACTTGAAAATCAGTATTATCAAACCCTTGCCCAATCACTTTCATCCATCCAGGAATATATGGGGCCTAACAAGTCCTACGAGCATACCTTTTATTTTATTAATATTTATGCCATGCAGGCCAGGCTTTTCCTGAAAAGAAAGGAATACCTGCGGACCATAATCAGCCTTCGCAACTGTATTAACGAAATAGAAGCTTCATTGGGCAAAGAGTCCTTATACCCTCCTTTTTTCCTGAGTTCAGGAATGTATAACTATATGTCGGAGTATGCAAAAAAGAAACTCCCTTTTCTGGCTTTGTATACCTTGTTATACCCCAAAGGGAATATGGTCCTTGGTTTGGAGCAACTAAAGGCGGCTTCCACCAGCGGACAAATGGTTTGGGAAACCGAAGCAACCTATCTTTTAATGAAAATTTACCTGGAGCTGGAGCAAAATCATGTCCTTGCCCTACAGTTGGCCAGGCAACTTGCCGAAACTTATCCTGAAAACCTGATTTATCAGTGGCATTATTTGCAGGCCCTTGAGTTAATGCAAGCCACAGAAGAGGCAAGATTATTAAAAACTGAAATTAGAAACCTTGCACGAAATTCCCGGGGTATTTCCAGTGCGCAACGGGCTTACTTTATTTCCTTATTCCGTCAATAAAAAAACCGGCTTTCCCTTTTGCTGCGCTGGCAGCGGGAAAGCCGGTTAATGACAGTGGTTTTTACTACCACATAAAGAATTTCGGATTGTTAATGTATTTGCTAATGTCGTCCTCAATCAGGCCGATCAGCAATACAATCCAGTCAACAAAGGCAATAATACCGCAACCGCCAAGCGTCAGAATGTACCCGATAATCACACCGGTTGAGGTGCCCAGGTAAGCCCTGTGAATACCAAGCGGACCGAGAAACCAAGCAAGCACAAATGCAACAGCGGGGTTCTTTTCGTTGTAAAAATGAGCAGATCCCAGGTTGGCGTTAACATTCAAAGGCGAAAGGGAGTTCATGCTAAGAAAGTCTACCTGTTCGGCCTGTGCAAACATCTGGTCTACAGCACCCTGATCAATCCGGTACATGCTTGCTTCAGCATTGGTTGCCAGTATTCCTGCCAGAAAAATCACAAGAATGGTTAGCATTTTTTTCATAAAGTTCAGATTTTGGTTTAATAGTATATGGATAAATTGTGCTTACAAATATATAAATTTATTCAAGAATACCGTGTGATTGGTGACGAATTAACATTTTGTATTTTTTTATTTGCACCATAAAAAAAACCGGCTGAAAAATGGCCGGCTTTTTTGCATTCGCAATGGAATTACTTTTCTTTTTTGAAACACATAAACCAGTCGAGGCAGTAGGTGTTTTCGTCCTGGCTCTCGACGCGTTCTTTTGCCGATCCGCATGAACCGGGAGGGGGGATGATTACATCATCGCCGGGCTGCCAGTTGGCGGGGGTAGCAATATGTTCTTTATCAGCCTTCTGCATGGCAATGATCATTCGCATAATTTCGTCCATGTTGCGGCCCATGCTCAGGGGGTAATAAAGAATGGCACGAACTTTTGCTTCGGGGTCCATAATAAAAACGGCGCGAACGGCCTGGGTTGTGCTGGCATTGGGCTGAAGCATACCAAAAGCCTTGGCCACATCCATTTTCAGGTCCTCTATTACAGGGAAAAGCACTTCCACGTTCTTCATGCCTTTGTATTCAATCTTCTCCTTTATGGTACGCAGCCATGCAATATGTGCATAAATGCTGTCGATCGAGAGGCCTATCAACTCGGTGTTCAGTTTGCGGAAATCTTCCTGCATGGTGGCAAAAGTCATAAACTCGGTAGTGCAAACCGGGGTGAAGTCGGCCGGGTGGCTGAAAAGAATTACCCATTTGCCCATGTAATCTTCAGGGAAATTAATGTCGCCCATGGTGGTTTTGGCCTTGAACGAAGGAGCCAAATCGCCGATCAATGGCATTCTTGGTGCTTCCTGCATTGGTGTGTTTTGTTCCATAATTAATAAATTTTAAAGGGTTAATATTAAAAATCCAGAATATAAGACTGGAAAGATATTTTTCTTGTCAAATTTAATGGCTTTGCCTTTGTTTAACAAGTTTATTTAGTCTTAATTCAAATAAGAAACCAATAATATAACGATTTTTAACAAACCGGAATTTTTCCCTTGCGGGGAAAAGAAAACCATGCCACAAGGGTCTATAGGGTGGGGTAGAAGGCGTCTTCGATATGGGTTACTCGGTACTTCTCGCCTTTAAACAGCACGCTGATAATGTCGAAGCGCACCTCCAGGTCGAGGTTGTTTTTGGAAAGGTAATGATTGGCAGCGGCGATAAGCATTTTTTGTTTGCTTCGGGTTACAAACTCTTCGGGCTCGCCAAAGAAAGCAGTCTTTCGGGCCTTTACCTCCACCACTACCAGCAGATCGCCTTTCTGGGCAATAATGTCAATTTCCTTATGGCTCGATTGCCAGTTGGTTTCGAGAATGGTGTAGCCATTTTGCCGCAGGTGGTTGGCAGCAAGGGCTTCGCCTTTTTTTCCTGTTTCGTGAAATTCGGCCATGGGTTCAGGTGTTTATCAACCCCGCCCGGCTCTTACTGGTTTTCGAAAAGCTCAAATTCGAAATATTCCATAATGGGGTTTGCCAGCAGCTTCTGGCAGGCAGTTTCTACCTTCTGTTGTGCTGCCTGGCGGCTTTCGGCTTCCACTTCCAGTGTAATGTGCTTGCCCATCCTCACATTGGTGATTTCAGGCAGACCCAGGTTTTTCATGCTTTTGGTTATGGCTTTTCCCTGGGGGTCGAGCAGGGCTTTAAGGGGCATTACATTAATCTCAGCGCGAAATATCATGTTGTTTTCTTTTGGCTGGTTCAGGTTTCATTGTTCGGCGAAAGCCGTGTTTAACAGCGACAAAATTAGGTAAAAAATTACTATCAGCGCAACGGCCTGCAAGCCGAATAATAGCAACGATAAAACGATCAGGCCAACAAATAGGTAGCGTGTGCGGTTTTCGGCCCATTTGAAGTTTTTAATTTTTAGCGAAAAGGTGGGAATGGGCGATACCATGAGCCACGAGAACAGCACAATAATAAACAGCATGGCGGGCACACTGGCGGTAATCAAGTCGACCCAATGAAAAATAAAACCCTGCCTTCCGGCGAAAGCCAGCACAAAAGGTAAAGAAGCAAAAAATGCCGCATTGGCTGGAGTAGGAAGTCCTATGAAAGAGCTGGTCTGGCGGGTGTCGATGTTGAAGATGGCCAGGCGCAGGCCAGCAAAGGTAGCCAACAAAAAGGCAGCGAAGGGCAAAACATTTTGAAGGGTCGGATGGTTAATTGATTGGGACGCAGCTTGCAGATAGTAATACATTATGGCCGAGGGTGCCATGCCAAAACTCACCAAATCGGCAAGGCTGTCGAGCTGCTGACCCAGCTCCGATCGGGCATCGAGCAGGCGGGCAAGCATACCGTCGGCAAAATCGAGTACCGAACAAAAAGCAATGAGCAGGGCCGAGTAATGCGGCAAGCCTTCAATGGCAAGCACTACGGCTACCGAGCCAAGAAACAGGTTGAGCAAGGTTACGGCATTTGGCAGATGTTTCATTTTAAACAGAATTTTTTGAATATTTTTTGTATTCAAACCCGGATTATGGACAGATCATCATTCGAACAAGCTTCCTTTAAGGATAAGGTTTATATTGTGTTGGAGCAGGGAAAAGAAATCTCAAGCAGGCAATTCTTGTTTTACAACATTAAACTCTTCAGCCTGTCCGACTATTTTGCCGAGATCTGGTACATCCCCTCTTCCAATAAGATCGATAAGGTGGAGGTGCTCAATATTGATGAGGTACTCCATATTTACCGCAACGATTTCGATATTTCTTCCCTGCTAAAGTAAACAGATTTTTTTCGAACAGCTCCTGTTTATCCAAATTTTTGGAAGCCCTTCCGCTGCCTGTTTCTGGTTTTTTTTCTTTTCCCTTTCGGGGAATGTTTTGTAATCCGCACTAAACTGATATTTTTGTGCCCACCAAAGTTCAGAACAATCCCTTTAAGAAAATCAAATATGAGATACACAATGAGTAAAACCCTTGGCCGCATATGGCTGATATGCCTGTTGCTGACTCCCGCCGTTCTTTTTGCCGGCCAGCCCTCCATTACCCTTGAGCAGATTTGGAAAGACCGCTATTTTGCTCCAAAAACCATACGTTTGGGCAAATCGATGAACAACGGCCTGCATTATTCAATTGTTGAGAAGCAATCCGATATTAATATATATGCTTATGAAAGCGGGGAGTTTGTTCGCACAGTTTTTTCAACCGAAGGAAAACTTTCTGACGAAAGAGGCCGGCCTGCGCGCATTGAAGCCTATTACTTCAGCCCCAACGAAAAGACCTTGCTCATTGGCATTGGCCGTGAAGCCATTTACCGGCGATCATATCTGGCCGAATATTACGTGTGGAATACCGTGAGCCAAACACTAACCCCCCTTTCGGAAGGCACCAGGCAGAGCCTTCCAACCTTTTCGCCCGACGGAACCAAGGTGGCCTTTGTGCGCGACAATAACGTTTTTATAAAAGATCTGGTTGCCAATACCGAAACAGCCGTTACCACCGACGGACTGTTCAACCACATTATTAACGGCACCACCGACTGGGTGTACGAAGAAGAATTTGGGTTTACCCAGGGCATTTACTGGTCGGCCGATGGCAGCAAACTGGCATACTACCGCTTCGACGAAAGCCACGTGAAGGAGTTCAACATGGTGATTTATGGCAGCCTTTACCCCGAAGATTACCGGTTCAAATATCCCAAGGCTGGCGAAGAGAACAGCCTGGTAAGTATACATATTTATGATGTGGCCACCAACAAAACGGTAGCCGTTGATACGGGAATTGAAACCAATCAGTACATTCCCCGCATTAAGTGGACCCGTGACCCCGGCCTGCTTACCGTTATGCGCATGAACCGCCACCAGAACCAGCTGGAAATTCTGCTTGCCGATGCCGGTAACGGTGCCACTGAGGTGCTGTATTACGAAAACAACCTGTATTATATTGATGTGAACGACGATCTGACATTTCTCGAAGATGGGAAACATTTTATCATTAGCAGCGAGAAGAGCGGCTATAAGCATTTGTATCTTTACAATATGCAGGGCCGTGAGGTGCGCACCCTTACCTCGGGCGAGTGGGATGTGCAGCGTTTTTTAGGCGTTGACGAAGAACAGGGTCTCGTTTATTTTACCTCACATGAGGAATCGCCGCGTACCAATAACCTTTACAGCGTAAGGATTGATGGTCGCCGTAAAACAAAGTTGACCAACGGCACTGGCATGCACAGCCCCTCTTTCAGCAATGGGTTCAGGTTCTTTATTAACCAGTTTTCTTCGGCCAACACACCACCGGTGTTCAGCATACACCAGGCCGACGGCCGCCTGGTTAAGGTGCTCGAAAATAACAGCGAACTGGCGCAAAAAGCAAATGAGCACGGCTTTGTTGCCCGAGAGTTTTTCAGTTTCAATACCTCTGAGGGTGTTTCGCTCAATGGCTGGATGTTGAAGCCCGCCGATTTTGATCCCGCCAAAGAGTATCCCGTGTTTATGTATACCTATGGGGGCCCGGGCTCACAAACCGTGGTCGACCGCTGGGATGCCTCAAATGGGGTTTGGTACCAGATGCTCACCCAGATGGGCTTTATTGTGGTATCGGTCGATAACCGTGGCACCGGTGCAAGGGGTGAACATTTCCGTAAAATGACCTACCTGGAGCTTGGCAAGTACGAAACCATAGACCAGATCGAAGCCGCCAAATACCTTGGCAATCTGCCCTATGTCGACCGAAGCCGCATCAGTATATTTGGCTGGAGTTACGGAGGCTACCTTTCGTCGCTATGCCTGGCCAAGGGAGGCGATTACTTTGCAGCAGCAATTGCTGTAGCACCTGTTACCAACTGGCGATTTTATGACACCATCTATACCGAGCGCTATATGCGAACTCCCCAGGAAAATGCCAATGGCTACGACGAAAACTCGCCCATCAACCATGTGGAAAAAATAAAGGGTGCCTTTTTGCTGGTGCATGGCTCGGCCGACGACAACGTGCATTACCAAAATACCATGGAAATGGCCGGTGCACTAATCGATGCCAACATCCCCTTCGAGCTGGCCATTTATCCCAATCACAACCACGGCATAGCTGGCGGCAACGCCAGGTTGCACCTTTACGAGCATATGACCCGCTTTCTGCGCAGTAATTTTCTGGAAAATTAAGTGGGAAATGAGATTATATAAAAGAAAGTGCAAAATAAGCACCTGATGTTTTGATAAATAAAAAAGTCTTTCTACCTTTGCACTCCCTTTTGGAAAAGATCTTTACGAAAAGTATTTAACATAACACAAAGAAAGAGGTAAGCATGATCATTGTACCTATTAAAGAAGGCGAAAACATTGACCGCGTTTTGAAGAAACTCAAGCGTAAATTCGAGAAAACCGGTATTCTCAGGGAACTCAGGGAAAGGCAGAAATTTACCAAGCCTTCGGTGAAGAACCGTGAGCAGCGTTTAAAGGCCATTTACATTCAGAAATTGCAGGATCAAAAAGACTCCATGTAGTTTTCTAGTTAGGTATTTTTAAGGAGAAATTTTTGCTTATGCTGCTTTTTTGGCATATCTTTAAGCAAAGATTTCTTCTTTTTTTGTTTGGTTAAATCATGGGGGTGAATACCGATAATTTCCTGCATTATCTTGAGCGCGAGAAGCGCTATTCGGCCCATACTATTCTGGCCTACCACACCGACCTGCGACAGTTTGCCGCCTATCTTTCCGATCAATACGGTATTGAAGAACTTACCGGGGCCACCGCACCCATGATTCGTTCGTGGCTGGCCGGGGCCATGCAGCAGGGCATTTCACGAACTTCCATCAACCGCAAGCTTTCCACTTTAAAATCTTTTTTCAGGTATGCCATGCGGCACGATTCTGCCCTGCAAAACCCCATGGAAAAAGTTGGGAGCGTAAAAAAGAACAAAGTGCTGCCTGTATTTGTTGAAGAGGAAGGAATGAATCGCCTGCTCGACCGTTCGGTTTTCGAACCTGGTTTTGCGGGCCAGCGCGACCGGCTTATCCTCGAATTACTGTACACCACGGGGATGCGTTTGGCGGAACTTATTGGCCTGCAGCACGCTGATTTCGACACCGAAAAAAATACCGTAAAAATTACGGGTAAAGGTGCTAAACAGCGCATTGTTCCCGTTATACAAGAGGTGATTGATCATTATTCCGATTATTGCCTTGAAAAAGAAAAGAAGTTTGGATCATCGGCCAGCGAAATTGCTTTTGTTACCGATAAGGGAAGTAAGATTTACCCGAAATTTGTGTATCGACTGGTAAATGTTTACCTTAGTAAAGTAACCAGCAGAAGCAGAAGAAGCCCCCATGTGCTGCGGCATACCTTTGCCACCCATATGCTTAATCACGGGGCCGATCTGAACGCGATTAAAGAAATTCTGGGTCATGCCAGTTTGTCGGCCACACAGGTTTACACACATAATAGTATTGAGAAAATCAAGAATGTTTATAAACAAGCCCATCCAAAGGCATAAAAGTGGAGGACCAATTTATGAAAGTAAACATCAGTTCATTGCATTTTAAATCAGATCTTAAACTGGAGGAATTTATCAAGGACAAAACCTCCAAATTATCCAGTCACTACGATGGCGTATTGGGTTGCGATGTTACGTTGAAACTCGACGCGGCTCAAAACAACGAAAATAAGATTGTAGAGATGAAAGTTATGATACCGGGCAATGATCTGTTCTCCAAAAAACAGGCCCGTACTTTCGAAGAAGCAACCGACAATGCAGTGGATGCACTCAGGCGTCAGCTTCAGCGTTATAAGGAGAAAGTAAGGGGTGCTTAAACTGCCTTCGGGATTTTTTTCAAAAAAAATCTTTTTATCTTTGGTAGTTTTTAAATCTTTCGTACATTTGCAGACCTTTTTAACGAGGTCTGCATTTTTGTTGAAAGGTAGTCATTAAAAGGGTTATAAATAAGCAAATAAACAGCTGCCGATGTAGCTCAGTTGGCCAGAGCAGCTGATTTGTAATCAGCTGGTCGGGGGTTCGAATCCCTCCATCGGCTCAAAAAGTAAAAAGGTTCTGGGGGGATTCCAGAGCGGTCAAATGGGGCAGACTGTAAATCTGTTGGCTAAGCCTTCGGAGGTTCGAATCCTCCTCCCCCCACAAAACAAGCAGGCGGTGAGTCTGGATCATGAGGCCAAAGGCCGAATAATTCTTCTCGCCTCGCGGAACAAGCGGAAATAGCTCATCTGGTAGAGCGACAGCCTTCCAAGCTGTAGGTGGCGGGTTCGAGTCCCGTTTTCCGCTCAAAATTGCTGAAGATACCAAGCCGACGTAGCTCAGGGGTAGAGCGTTTCCTTGGTAAGGAAGAGGTCAGGGGTTCAATTCCCCTCGTCGGCTCAAACGAAAAATATGTTGAATCCCTTTTTTTAAAAACTTAAACACCCAGTTAGATATGGCAAAAGAAAAATTCCAACGCACCAAACCGCACGTGAATGTTGGTACCATTGGTCACGTTGACCACGGTAAAACCACGCTCACCGCTGCGATTACCCAGATTCTGGCCTCCAAAGGTCTTTCCGAGATTCGTTCGTTCGACTCGATTGACAATGCTCCTGAAGAAAAGGAAAGAGGTATTACCATCAATACTGCACACGTTGAATACCAGACAGAAAACCGTCACTATGCGCACGTTGACTGCCCCGGTCACGCTGACTACGTGAAGAACATGGTTACTGGTGCTGCCCAGATGGACGGCGCTATTCTGGTAGTGGCTGCTACCGATGGTCCCATGCCACAAACCCGCGAGCACATCCTTTTGGCCCGTCAGGTTGGTGTTCCCCAGTTGGTTGTTTTCATGAACAAGGTTGACCTTGTAGATGACGAAGAACTTCTGGAACTGGTTGAAATGGAAATCCGCGAACTGCTTTCTTTCTATAAATTTGATGGTGATAATATTCCCGTTATCCGTGGTTCGGCCCTCGGTGGTCTGAATAACGAGCCTACCTGGGTTGCCAAGATTGAAGAACTGATGGAAGCTGTTGACACCTTTATCCCGCTGCCTACCCGCGCAGTTGACAAAGACTTCCTGATGCCCGTTGAAGACGTGTTCTCAATTACCGGCCGTGGCACTGTTGCTACTGGCAGAATTGAAACCGGCGTTATCAACTCCAGTGATCCTGTTGATATCATTGGTATGGGTGCTGAAAAACTTAAGTCGGTTGTTACCGGTGTTGAGATGTTCCGCAAGATCCTCGACCGTGGTGAAGCTGGTGACAACGTAGGTTTGCTCCTGCGTGGTATTGACAAAGATGCCATTACCCGCGGTATGGTTATTTGCAAGCCCGGTTCAGTGAAGCCCCACAAAAAATTCAAGGCTGAGGTTTATGTGCTGAAGAAAGAAGAAGGTGGCCGTCATACGCCGTTCCACAACAAGTATCGCCCACAGTTCTTCTTCCGTACAACTGACGTTACTGGCGAGATTTATCTGCCCGAAGGTGTTGAAATGTGTATGCCTGGCGATAACCTTACCATTACCGTTGAACTGATCGCAGAAGTAGCAATGGACAAAGGTCTTCGCTTTGCAATCCGCGAAGGTGGACGTACCGTTGGTGCTGGTCAGGTAACTGAAATTATTGACTAAATTAAATATTAGCATACAGGGAGCAGGTGGTACCATCTGCTCCCTTGTGCGCACACGGGTGTAGCTCAATTGGTAGAGTAGTGGTCTCCAAAACCATTGGTTGAGGGTTCGAGTCCTTCCACCCGTGCAAAATATTAGAATTAAAACGAATCATGAAGAAAATCAGAGCCTATATCCGCGAATCTTACGATGAACTCGTTCATAAAGTTTCGTGGCCTACCTGGAGTGAACTGCAGAACAGCGCAGTAGTTGTATCCATTGCTTCCCTTATAATCGCAGTCGTGGTTTATCTGATGGATGTCAGCTTCAGCTCCATTCTAAAACAATTCTACCGTCTCTTTTTGTAATCATTCGGCTAAAGCTTTTGCTGTGCGTTCTGATATTTTTCTGATTTTCGACTATCAGCAAAGCAAACAGCCGGGATTTAAGTTTTTTACGTTAGTATGAGCGACCAGGTTAAAAAATGGTATGTGGTCCGCGCGGTCAGTGGCAGTGAGAAGAAAGTCAAGCAATACATTGAAAGTGAGATTTCTCGCCTCGGCCTGCAGGATTACGTATCGCAAGTACTGATCCCCGTCGAAAAGGTCTATCAGATTCGTAAAGGGAAAAAAGTGAGCGCCGAGCGCAACTATTTTCCTGGCTACGTGCTGATCGAGGCCGCTTTGGTTGGGGAGATTCCGCACATCATACGGAACGTTCCGGGGGTTTTGGGTTTTTTAGGCTCTGGATTAGAACCCGCCCCGCTTCGCCCTGCCGAGGTTAACCGTATCTTAGGAAAGGTTGACGAACTCTCGGGCAAGGAAGAAGAACTGAATGTACCGTTTATTGTGGGAGAAACCGTAAAAGTGACAGACGGACCGTTTAACAGCTTTACCGGAGTGATCGAAGAGATCAACGAAGAAAAGAAGAAATTGAAGGTGATGGTGAAAATCTTCGGTCGTAAAACTCCACTGGAGCTGAGTTTCATGCAGGTTGAAAAAGAGTAAATGTGTTGTTACGCGCATTTGCCCCAATCCGTATGATGTACTTCGATCCCCTTACTTGTTAAAAAAAATCGAAAAATGGCAAAAGAAGTTAGTGCTTTAATAAAACTGCAAATCAAAGGCGGTGCAGCAAACCCCTCGCCACCCGTAGGCCCCGCATTGGGTGCCAAAGGTGTGAACATCATGGAGTTTTGCAAGCAGTTCAACGCCCGTACGCAGGATAAGGCCGGGAAAGTAATTCCCGTTATTATCACCGTGTACAAGGACAAGTCCTTTGTTTTCATTACCAAAACTCCGCCGGTTGCTGTGCAGCTGCGCGAGTTTGCCAAGATCAAATCGGGTTCAGCCGAGCCCAACAGGACCAAAGTAGCTACAATTACTTGGGAACAGGTACGGGAAATCGCAGAATCAAAAATGCCCGACTTAAACTGCTTTACCGTTGAGTCTGCCATGGAAATGGTTGCCGGAACGGCCCGAAGCATGGGTATCAGAATTAAAGGAGCAAAATCCTAATATGCTGATATCAGGCAGTTTATCTGTGGGTATTAATTAACTAAAAGCTTAACGGAATCTAAAATGGCTAAATTAACAAAAAACCAAAAAGAAGCTTTAGCTAAGTTTGATAAGGATGCGGTTTTCTCATTGGCTGATGCGGCTGAAGTCGTAAAAAAGGTCACTTACACCAAATTCGATGCTTCAGTTGATCTGGACATCCGCCTTGGTGTTGACCCACGCAAAGCAAACCAAATGGTTAGGGGCGTTGTTACCCTGCCGCATGGTACTGGAAAAACCGTCAGGGTACTGGTTCTTTGTACCCCCGATAAGGAAGACGAAGCTAAAGAAGCCGGAGCTGATTACGTTGGCCTGGATGAATACGTTGAAAAGATCAAAGGCGGCTGGACTGACGTGGATGTGGTGATTACCACCCCCAACGTTATGCCCAAAGTAGGTGCCCTGGGCCGTATTCTCGGACCCCGCGGACTTATGCCCAACCCCAAAGCCGGTACCGTTACCATGGAAATTGGTAAGGCCGTACAGGATGTAAAAGCCGGTAAGATCGATTTCAAAGTGGATAAGTATGGTATCGTTCATGCTTCCATCGGAAAGGTATCGTTCGATACCCAGAAGCTGGTTGAGAATGCTAAGGAACTGATCCAGACCATCAACAGGTTAAAGCCTGCAGCTGCCAAGGGAACTTACGTGAAAAGCATTTACATGTCGAGTACCATGAGCCCTGGCGTTCAGGTTGAAACCAAATCAGTAACCATTTAAACTAAGGTGGCTAGTCACCTTTAAGATACTGACACTTTATGAAAAGAGAAGACAAATATCAGATTATCGAGTCGCTGACGGAGAAACTCAAAGGTCGCGAAGTTGTATATCTGACTGACACTTCTGATCTGGATGTAGAAACCATTAACAAACTCAGGAGGCTGTGCTTCCGTCGCAATGTTACCTTGCAGGTGGTGAAAAACACCCTGCTTCGTAAAGCAATGGAAGCCAGCGACAAAAACTTTGAGCCGCTTTTCGATGTGCTTAAAGGCGCTACCTCCATAATGATGGCAGAATCGGCCAATGTGCCTGCCCGCCTCATTAAAGAGTTTCGCAAATCCAGTCCGAAGCCAATCCTTAAGGGAGCTTATGTGCAGGAATCTTTCTTCTTTGGCGACGATCAGCTTGATACGCTGGTAAGCCTCAAGTCGAAAGAAGAACTCCTGGGCGAACTTATCGGATTGCTGCAATCTCCTGCCCGCAATGTAATCTCTGCCCTTCAATCGGGTGGCAGCACCATTGCCGGAGTACTCAAAACCCTTTCTGAAAAAGAAGGCTAAAACTTGTTCAAACAGAAAATCAAAGAAGTAAAACCAATTTAAAACAATAATAGAAATGGCAGATTTGAAAGCTTTTGCAGAACAATTAGTTAACCTTACGGTAAAAGAGGTTAATGAATTGGCACAAATTTTAAAAGACGAATACGGCATTGAGCCTGCCGCCGCTGCTCCGGTTGCTGTGGCCGTTGCTGCTGAAGCAGCTGGTGAAGTTGCTGAAGAGCAAACTCAGTTCGACGTAATCCTTAAGGCCGCCGGCCCCTCTAAACTGGCCGTGGTTAAGCTTGTGAAAGAACTCACCAGCCTCGGACTTAAGGAAGCTAAAGAACTGGTAGATGGCGCACCTAAGGCGATCAAAGAAGGCGTTGCTAAAGATGAAGCAGAATCATTGAAAAAGCAACTTGAAGAAGCCGGCGCAGAGGTTGAAGTAAAATAAACCTTCGCAAATAACTGAAGATTAGACTTCTGCCGAATTCGAAAGTTCGCTGTGGAAGTCTAATCTTTATTGCTGTTTATTTGTTCTCTCCCTTTTAGTTTTTTTTGTAACACAAACACCTCAAACCTTGGCAGCAAATATCAAAACCGTCGAAAGGGTAAATTTCTCCTCCGTAACCAGTCACTTTGAGTACCCCGATTTTCTCGAGGTCCAGCTGAAGTCCTTCCAGGACTTTTTCCAGCTAGAGACCACCCCCGAAAATCGTAAGAACGAGGGTCTCTTTAAGGTGTTCAGCGAGAACTTCCCCATTTCCGACGCACGAAACAATTTTGTTCTTGAATTCTTAGATTATTTTATTGACCCCCCGAAATATTCCATTCAGGAATGTATCGAACGCGGACTTACCTACAGCGTGCCTCTAAAGGCTAAGCTGAAGTTGTATTGCACCGACCCCGAACACGAAGACTTCGAAACCATTATCCAGGATGTGTACCTGGGTATGATTCCGTACATGACCCCAAGGGGTACCTTCGTGATCAACGGTGCCGAGCGAGTGGTGGTGTCGCAGTTGCACCGTTCACCCGGTGTGTTTTTTGGTACCAGCCTGCATGCCAACGGTACGCAACTCTACAGCGCCAGGATTATTCCCTTTAAAGGCTCCTGGATTGAGTTCGCAACAGACATTAACAGCGTAATGTACGCTTATATTGACAGGAAAAAGAAATTGCCTGTTACCACTCTGCTCCGTGCCATTGGCTATGAAAGCGACAAGGATATTCTTGAAATCTTTGACCTGGCCGATGAAGTGAAAGTGAGCAAAACCGGCCTCAAAAAATTTGTCGGACGCAAGCTTGCTGCACGTGTGCTGCGTTCGTGGGTCGAAGACTTTGTTGATGAAGATACCGGTGAAGTGGTTTCCATCGAACGCAACGAAGTGGTCATTGACCGCGAAACCATTCTTGAAAACGAACATATAGATCAGATTGTTGAGTCAGGCGCAAAAACCATTATCCTGCATAAGGAAGATGTGAACCTCAATGACTATGCCTTGATTTACAACACCCTGCAAAAAGATACTACCAACTCTGAAAAGGATGCCGTAGAGTTTATCTACCGCCTGCTTCGTAATGCCGATCCGCCCGACGATGAAACCGCGCGCGGCATGATAGAGAAGCTTTTCTTTTCCGACAAGCGTTACGACCTGGGCGATGTGGGTCGCTATCGCATTAATAAGAAGCTGAACCTCGATACCGATATGGATCTGAGGGTGCTCACCAAAGAAGATATTATCTCTATTGTGAAATATCTTATTAAACTGGTTAATGCCAAGGAAGATGTGGATGATATCGACCACCTGAGCAACCGCCGTGTACGTACCGTAGGTGAGCAGCTCTATGCACAGTTTGGCGTAGGTCTGGCCCGTATGGCACGCACCATTCGCGAGCGTATGAACGTTCGCGACAACGAGGTGTTTGCTCCCACCGATTTGATCAATGCCAAGACCCTGTCGTCGGTAATCAATTCGTTCTTTGGTACCAACCAGCTTTCGCAGTTTATGGACCAAACCAATCCCCTGGCCGAGCTTACGCACAAGCGCAGGATGTCGGCACTGGGCCCGGGAGGTCTTTCGCGCGAAAGAGCTGGTTTTGAAGTGCGCGACGTTCACTTTACCCACTACGGAAGGCTTTGCACCATCGAAACGCCCGAAGGACCAAACATTGGTCTTATTTCTTCGCTCTGCGTTTATGCCAAGGTAAACGAACTGGGATTTATCGAAACACCCTACTTCGAAGTGAAGCAAGGCAAGGTCGATTTCAAAGTCGAACCTATTTACCTTTCAGCCGAAGAAGAAGAAAATAAAATCATCAGCCAGGCCAATGTGCCCATGAAAAAAGATGGCCGTTTTGCTGAAGATGTCGTTAAGGTGCGCTACATGGCCGACTATCCTATCGTGGAGCCTGAAAAGATCGATCTTATGGACGTTGGCCCTAACCAGATCGCCTCCATAGCCGCTTCCCTTATTCCATTCCTCGAGCACGACGATGCCAACCGCGCCCTCATGGGAAGTAACATGATGCGCCAGGCCGTTCCCCTGCTCAACCCCGAAGCTCCTATTGTGGGCACGGGTCTTGAGAAAAAAGTGGCCACCGACTCGCGCGTGCTTATTAATGCCGAAGGCGACGGATTGGTTGAGTATGTCGATGCCGACGAGATCATTATTCGTTATTCGAGAAACGACGACGAGAAACTCGTGAGTTTTGAAGACGATATAAGGGTTTATAAACTCATCAAGTTTGCGAAAACCAACCAGAGCACTTGTATTAACCTGCGTCCTATTGTTCGCAAGGGCCAGAAAGTGACCAAAGGACAGTTGCTTTGCGAAGGCTATGCAACCAAGGATGGAGAGCTTGCACTGGGCCGTAACCTTAAGGTGGCCTTCATGCCCTGGAAAGGTTACAACTTTGAGGATGCTATTGTAATATCTGAAAAGGTGGTGAAGGAAGATATCTTTACCTCCATTCATATTGAAGAATTCTCGCTCGACGTTCGCGATACCAAGCGCGGGGTTGAAGAGCTTACCAGCGACATTCCCAACGTGAGTGCCGAAGCCATCAAAGACCTTGATGAAAACGGGCTTATTCGCATTGGTGCCGAGGTAAACGAAGGCGACATTCTTATTGGTAAGATTACGCCTAAGGGAGAAACCGATCCCACACCTGAAGAGAAGCTGCTGCGTGCCATATTTGGAGACAAAGCCGGCGACGTGAAGGATGCCTCGCTTAAAGCGCCACCCTCCACCAAGGGTGTGGTGGTTGACAAGAAACTCTTTTCGCGCGTATTTAAGGATCGCAAGGCAAAAACCAAGGAGAAGATCATTCTCGAAAAGCTCGATGATGAATTCAATGCCGAAGTAACTGACCTGCGTGCCAAGCTGGTCGATAAGCTGATTATTCTTGTTAGCGGAAAAACTTCGCAGGGCGTTATGAACAGCCTGAAAGAGGTGGTTGTTGCCAAGGGCACCAAGTTTACCCAGAAAATTCTGCATAACCTCGATTACGCCAACATCAACCCCAACAACTGGACCACCGATCGCGACCGCAACCTTCTGATCAAGGAACTGTTGCACAACTATTCCATTAAGTTTAAGGATATCCTTGGCGCATACAACCGCAAGAAGTTCACTTCGACCGTTGGCGATGAGCTGCCGGCAGGTATTGTGCAACTGGCCAAGATTTATCTTGCCAAGAAGCGCAAGCTCAAGGTGGGAGATAAAATGGCAGGCCGTCACGGTAACAAGGGTATTGTGGCCCGTATCGTTCGCGAAGAAGATATGCCATTCCTGGAAGACGGATCCCCGGTCGACATCGTGCTTAACCCGCTGGGCGTACCTTCACGTATGAACCTCGGTCAGATTTACGAAACGGTTCTTGGATGGGCCGGTCAGAAACTGGGAAAGAAATTTTCCAGTCCGATTTTCGATGGCGCTACCATCGACGAAATCAACGAATACATGCGTAATGCCGGATTGCCCGAAAATGGGAAGGTGTACCTTTACGATGGTGGCACCGGGCAGCGCTTTGACCAGCCAGCTACCGTTGGCGTAATTTACATGCTGAAACTCGGCCACATGGTCGACGACAAGATGCACGCCAGGTCCATTGGTCCATACTCGCTCATTACACAGCAGCCTTTGGGCGGTAAAGCCCAGTTTGGTGGTCAGCGTTTTGGTGAGATGGAAGTGTGGGCACTCGAAGCATTCGGTGCTGCCAACATCTTGCAGGAAATCCTTACCGTGAAATCTGACGACGTGATTGGCCGCGCCAAGGCATACGAAGCCATTGTTAAAGGCGAAAATATGCCCACTCCTGGTGTCCCCGAATCATTCAACGTATTGGTTCACGAACTCAGGGGGCTGGGTCTGAATATCAAATTCGACTAGAACCATTATTCTGCCTGCAGCAACAGCCTGCAGGCAGAATATTTCATTAGCACCGTGTTTTGTTTGCTAATTGCTGCTAACGACTAAAATGTTTATTACACTTCTTTAACAATATCAACCTATATGGCTTTCAGAAAAGAATCCAACGTTAAAAGCAATTTTTCCCAGATCACCATCAGCCTGGCCTCGCCTGAGTCTGTACTGGAACGTTCGCACGGGGAAGTGCTTAAGCCGGAAACCATCAACTACCGAACCTATAAGCCCGAACGCGACGGTCTGTTCTGCGAAAGGATCTTTGGGCCGGTAAAGGACTGGGAATGCCATTGCGGTAAATACAAGCGCATCCGCTACAAAGGAATCGTTTGCGACCGCTGCGGTGTAGAGGTGACCGAGAAGAAAGTCCGCCGTGAAAGGATGGGACACATTAAGCTGGTAGTGCCTGTGGCACATATCTGGTTCTTCCGTTCACTGCCCAACAAAATTGGCTATCTGCTTGGATTGCCCTCCAAAAAACTCGACCAGATCATTTATTACGAAAGGTATGTGGTCGTTAATCCCGGTATCAAGGCCGATGAGCTTAACTTCCTGGATTTCCTTACAGAAGAAGAATATTTCAATATTCTGGAGTCGCTTCCGCGCGAAAACCAGATCCTTGAAGACGACGATCCCAATAAATTCGTGGCCAGAATGGGCGCCGAAGCGCTTAAAGATATTCTGCACCGTCTTGACCTTGACCAATTGTCGTACGACCTTCGCCATAAGGCCAACACCGAAACTTCGCAACAGCGTAAAGCTGATGCCCTTAAGAGGTTGCAGGTGGTTGAAGCCTTCCGCGAATCGCAAAAAACTATTGAGAACAAGCCCGAATGGATGATCGTAGACGTGGTTCCCGTTATTCCGCCGGAGCTTCGCCCGCTGGTACCACTCGATGGCGGCCGTTTTGCCACCAGCGACCTAAACGACCTCTACCGTCGCGTAATCATTCGCAACAACCGCCTCAAGCGTCTTATCGAGATCAAGGCGCCCGATGTGATTTTGCGTAATGAGAAGCGTATGCTTCAGGAAGCTGTGGATTCGCTGTTCGACAACTCGCGCAAAACCAACGCAGTAAAGACCGAATCGAATCGTCCGCTTAAGTCGCTCAGCGACAGCCTAAAAGGCAAGCAGGGACGTTTTCGCCAAAACCTTTTGGGTAAGCGGGTTGACTACTCTGCCCGTTCGGTTATTGTGGTAGGTCCCGAGCTGAAGCTGCACGAATGTGGTCTGCCCAAAGAAATGGCTTCGGAGCTTTTCAAGCCATTCATTATTCGCAAGATGCTCGAAAGGGGTATTGTGAAGACCGTGAAATCGGCCAAGAAAATCGTTGACCGCAAGGATCCCGTTGTTTGGGACATCCTGGAGAACGTATTGAAGGGCCACCCTGTATTGCTTAACCGTGCACCTACGCTTCACCGATTGGGTATTCAGGCTTTTCAGCCCAAACTGATCGAGGGTAAGGCTATTCAACTGCACCCGCTGGTATGTACCGCTTTCAACGCCGACTTTGATGGTGACCAAATGGCTGTGCACGTGCCCTTGGGCAATGCAGCTATTCTTGAAGCGCAACTGCTCATGCTGGCTTCGCACAACATTCTTAACCCAGCCAACGGGGCACCCATTGCGGTTCCTTCGCAGGACATGGTACTTGGCCTGTATTACATGACCAAGGCCCGCAAGAGTATTCCCGAACACCCGGTGAAAGGCGAGGGGCTTACTTTCTATGGTCCCGAAGAGGTTATTATCGCGCACAACGAAGGTGCTGCCGACCTGCACGCCATCATTAAGGTTCGCGTTCCCGTAAGGGAAAACGGACAACTGGTGGAACGCCTTATCGAAACTACCGTGGGCCGTGTGCTATTCAACCAGGTAATACCCAAAGAGTATGGCTTTATTAACCAGCTGCTAACTAAAAAAGCGCTGCGCGACATCATTGGAGCCATTATGAAGGTGACCGGTATTTCGCAAACTTCGCAGTTCCTCGACGATATCAAAGACCTTGGCTTTACCATGGCATTTAAAGGTGGTCTGTCGTTTAACCTGGGCGATATTCTTGTTCCGGAAGAAAAACAGATTCTTATTGACCAGGCCAATGAGCAGGTTGACGAAGTGCGTGCCAACTATAGCATGGGCTTTATTACCAATAACGAACGCTATAACCAGATCATCGATATCTGGACACACACCAACGCCAAGCTTACCAAGGTACTGATCGAAAAGACCACTGCCGACAACCAGGGTTTCAACCCGGTGTATATGATGCTCGACTCCGGTGCAAGGGGTTCCAAAGAGCAGATTCGACAGCTCTCAGGTATGAGGGGTCTTATGGCCAAGCCACAAAAATCTGGCGCCAAAGGTGGTGAAATTATTGAAAACCCCATTCTTTCCAACTTTAAGGAAGGGCTGTCGGTTCTCGAATACTTTATCTCAACACACGGTGCCCGCAAGGGTCTGGCCGATACCGCTCTTAAAACGGCCGACGCCGGTTACCTTACCCGTCGTCTGGTCGACGTTTCGCAGGATGTGATCGTTACTGAGCCTGACTGCGGAACCCTTCGTGGCTTGACTGCAACAGCACTCAAGAACAACGAAGAAACTGTTGAGCCCCTGTACGACCGTATCCTGGGCCGTACTACCCTGCATGATATCTATCACCCCACCACTGGCGAACTTATTGTTAATGCAGGGGAGGAACTTACGGAAGAGATATCCAGAATAATAGAAGATTCGCCCATTGAAGCCGTTGAAATTCGTTCGGTGCTTACCTGCGAGTCCAAGCATGGTGTTTGCGCCAAGTGCTACGGCCGCAACCTGGCCACCGGACGTATGGTTCAGAAAGGCGAAGCCATTGGCGTAATCGCTGCCCAGTCGATCGGTGAACCCGGTACACAGCTTACGCTTCGTACTTTCCACGTGGGTGGTGTTGCAGCTGGTCTGGCCACTGCATCCAAAATCAACGCCAAGTATGGTGGTCTCCTTGAGATCGACGAACTTCGCAGCGTACCCTTTACCAATGCAGAAGGAAAATCCTATCACATGGTAATTGGCCGTTCGGCAGAAATGCGTATTGTGGATAAGAGCACCCGCATGGTACTCACCAGCCAAAATATCCCTTACGGTGCCAGCCTTTATTTCGAGGCAGGACAGGAAGTGGAAAGCGGTGACCTGATTTGCGAGTGGGATCCCTACAATGCTGTTATTATTTCCGATATGAGCGGTAAGGTGGTGTTCAACCAGATGCAGGAGGGCGTAACTTATCGTACCGACTCTGACGAGCAGACCGGGTACTACGAGAAAGTGATCGTAGAAAGCAAGGACAGGACCAGAAACCCCTCTCTCAGCATTGTGGATAAGGATGGCGAAATCATTCGCACCTACGACATGCCGGTAGGCGCGCACATTGTAGTGTCTGAAGACCAGGAGATTGTAGCCGGAAAAATCGTGGCTAAGATCCCCAGGGCAGTAGGTAAATCAGGCGATATCACCGGTGGTCTGCCAAGGATCACCGAACTGTTTGAAGCACGTAACCCCAGCGATCCCGCTGTCGTTTCCGAAATCGATGGTGTGGTCTCATTTGGTAAAAAGATAAAGCGTGGTAACCGCGAGGTTATTATTACATCTAAAACCGGCGATGAGAAACGCTATCTTATCGCGCTTTCGAAGCAGATCCTTGCACAGGAGAATGACTTTGTGAAAGCTGGCACACCCATGTCTGATGGCCCGATCACTCCGGCCGACATCCTTGCCATTAAAGGCCCCACCGCTGTTCAGGAATATATCGTGAACGAGGTGCAGGAAGTGTATCGCATGCAGGGTGTGAAGATCAACGACAAGCACTTTGAGGTGATCGTACGCCAGATGATGCGCAAGGTAACCATTGACGATCCGGGCGATACCCGCTTCCTCGAAAACGAGATCGTGAACAAGATCGAGTTTATGGAAGAGAACGACAACATTTTCGGTAAGAAAGTGGTTGAAGATCCGGGTGACTCTGTTCTCAGACCTGGTCAGATTATCACTGCCCGTAAGCTGCGCGATGAAAACTCGCTGCTCAAGCGTAAGGACAAGGCCATTGTTGTTGCCCGCGATGCCAGAGGTGCTACGGCACGTCAGCAGCTGCAGGGTATTACCAAGGCTTCACTCCAGACAAAGAGCTTTATCTCGGCTGCTTCCTTCCAGGAAACCACAAAGGTACTTACCGATGCGGCTGTTAATGCCAAAGTCGATACCCTGTCAGGCCTGAAGGAAAACGTGATCGTTGGTCACCTGATCCCCGCTGGTACCGGCCTCAGGGAGTACGAAAACATCATTGTGGGTTCTATGGAAGAATACAACCTGCTGATGGCCTCCAAGCGCAAAACCGAAGAGGTAGAAGAAGACTAAATTTATTCATTATAAAAAGAAAGGCAAGTCATGTCTGAACAAAGAAAACCCGAGAACCAGATAAATATTGAGTTGGGCGAGGATGTAGCGGAAGGAATCTATTCCAACCTGGCCATAATTACCCATTCGCACACTGAGTTTGTGGTCGATTTCGTCAGATTAATGCCTGGCGTTCCTAAAGCCAAGGTGAAGTCGAGAATCGTGCTTACGCCCCAACATGCCAAAAGGCTTATGAAAGCCCTGAAGGAAAATATTGGGAAATACGAGGCGGTTCATGGCCCCATTAAGGATGTGGAAGCGCCCAGCTTGCCAATGAACTTGGGCGGCCCCACTGCCCAGGCTTAAAATTCAAAAAACCCGGAAGCAAATCGCTCCCGGGTTTTTTATTTAAAAGAAGCGGAACGCCCGCAACAAATCCTCTTCATTGTCGCCATACCAAACCAATAGAAATTGTCCGCGCACCTTCGCATCTTTTTTTAGTTGTTCCCATTTGGCCTCCATTTCTTCCTTCTCTGCGTCGTCCGAAAAATTTACAAAACGCCTTAAATAACCTTCCACCTCATCGAGCGACTCTCTCGGGTCTTTACCATCTTTCACCCTGAAAACGAAGGCATTAAGTTGTTCATCGTTGTAAATAAGCAGGTCGTTCACGCCAATCAGGTTCAGCGCCATTTTCTCCAGGGTGCCATTGGGCTGGCGATACTCTCCGATATAGCCCGCCGCCTGCATTCTTTCCTTCAGTGTATTTAAATTGCCCGGCTCGCGCTGGCAGGCCAGGATTCCCGCCATTACCAGGCTGAAAACGATCAGTTTGCTAAAAGTCTTCATAAGAAATGTTTTTGCGAAGATAATGTAAAAGATTATTTCTCAGCTTCTCGGATCGGGCTTCATGGGCAGGCGGGCCATTTTTTCTACGGTAAGTGATGGGAAGCCGAACTCTTGGGTAATGGTGCCCAGCAGCAGGTATATGCCGCTTCCGCGGAAAGGCCAGGCTTTGGAGCTATCAGGAAAGTGCAGGGTGTCGAAGAAGTTGCCCTGCACATCGAGAAAGCAGCCGAAGTGCATCATCTCGCGCTTTACGGTGCGCACGTATTTGATGGTGATCAGCCAGCCCACCATGCGCACCTTGTGCCCCACGTGCTGCAGCATATCGGCGGCCATCAGCTCACCGCGGAAGTCGCTCTTTGCCAGGTCGAACGGACTCATCGACACGGTAAAGCCCAACAGTTCCATTTCATCATAGGCGTCCTGTACGGGGTCGGTTTCCGGCTCGGGAAAGTGAAAGGCCTTCTCCTGCGCGGCAAACAACATGGGGCCGGCAGCAGGTTTTTTGCCCGTGAGCAGGTGCGCCTTCCACATTAGCTGGGCCTTTGCAATGCCCGTGAAGCGAAAGGCATTGACGCGGATAAGCAGTATGAGTTGCTCGAGCCCGGCCCTGGTGCGGCGGGCAAAGTCTTCAAGGCTGAGATAAGGTCCGCCGGCCTCGCGCTCGGCGGTGATCTGCTGTGCCAGCTTGTATTCCAGGTTCTGTATGTGCACAAAGCCAATGTAAATATCACTTCCGTAGATGGTGGTGGTGTAATTGCTGTGGTTAATGCAGGGCAACTCAATGTTGGCGCCGTAGCGGCGGGCTTCGTTGAAATATACCGGGCTCTGGTAAAAGCCGCCGAAGTTGTTGATTACGGCGGTCATAAACTCACGCGGATAATAGGCTTTCAGGTAAAGGCTCTGGTAGCTCTCTACGGCAAAGGATGCCGAGTGGGCTTTGGAAAAGGAGTAGCCGGCAAAGGATTCGATCTGCCGCCACACTTCGCTGATGAGGCTTTCGGGATAGCCTTTGGCGCGGCAGTTCTCGAAAAAGCGATCCACAATACGCTGCATCTCCTTCTTGGAGCGGTACTTGCCGCTCATGGCGCGCCGCAGCACGTCGGCATCGGCCAGGTCGAGCCCGGCAAAGTGGTGGCACACCTTGATCACGTCTTCCTGGTACACCATTACGCCGTAGGTTTCCTTGAGCTGCTGCTCCATAACCGGGTGCAGGTATTCAAATCCCCTGGGGTTGTGGAAGCGCTGAATGTACTCGCGCATCATGCCCGAACGGGCCACCCCGGGGCGTATGATGGAGCTGGCGGCCACCAGGCTGATGTAGTTGTCGCAGCGCAGCTTCTTGAGCAGCCCGCGCATGGCGGGGCTTTCCACATAGAAGCAGCCGGTGGTCTCGCCCGAGCGCAGCAGCGCCTTCACCTTCTCATCTTTTTTGAACATCTCCACCTGGTGCACATCCACGCTGATGCCGTAGTTTTGCCTTACGATCTGCGCGCATTCGTTGATGTGGCCAATGCCGCGCTGGCTCAGGATGTCGATCTTCTCGAAGGCCAGCTCTTCGGCCGTGTACATATCCCACTGCACGGTGGGCAGGCCCTTGGGCGGCATATCGAGAGCCGAATAGCAGTTGATGGGCTTTTCGGAGATGAGCACGCCCCCGGCGTGTATGCTGCGCATGTTGGGGAAGTCGGCCAACTGTTCGGCCATTTCGAAGATGCGGGCCCCCACGGCGTCGGGCTCGCGGCGGGCTTCGTGGTTCGACACCAGCACGTCGATCTCGGCCTTGGGCAGGCCCAGCACCTTGCCCAGCTCACGTATCATGCTGCGGTCGCGAAAGGTGCTGATGGTGCCCAGCAGGGCAGTGTGCTCATGGCCGTAACGCTTGAATATGTAGTCGAGCACCTGGTCGCGCTCTTTCCACGAGTAGTCAATGTCGAAGTCGGGCGGGGTGGTACGTTTGGGGTTGATGAAGCGCTCGAAGTAGAGGTCGAGCTCAATGGGATCGACGTCGGTAATGCGCAGGCAGTAGGCCACAATGCTGTTGGCGCCGCTGCCGCGCCCCACGTGGTAGAAGCCGCGCAACATGGAGTAGCGTATGATGTCCCAGGTAATAAGAAAGTAGGAAGAGAAGCCCAGCTTGTCGATGATCTCCAGCTCATGCTGCACCCGCCGCAGGGCTTCTTTGTTGCGCTTGCCGTAGCGGTACTCCAGTCCGTCCATGGCCAGTTTGTTGAGCAGGGCGCGGTCGTCGGCCGGGTGGCCCGTAAAGGTCTTTTTGTTTTTGGGTGCGCGGAAGTCGAAGTCCATATGGCACTGCTCCAGCAGGTTCTCAGCGTTGGCAATGAGCTGCGTAAAGCTCTCGTAGTGGCGGCGCATGGTGGCAGGTGAGGGGAGGACTTCGCCGGGATGTGCGGTGTGTTTGCCGGTGAGGCGGCTCAGCACTATGTTGTGGTCGATGGCGCGCAGGTGGCGATGCAGCTCAAACTCCTTGTCCGAAAGGAAGGTGATGGGATGCAGGGCCACGAGCTTCGCAGGGTGGTGGCGCAGGGGAGCGGTGGAGAGGCGCGTGAGTTCCCAGGGTTGTACGCCAATGTATTCGTTAGGGCCTGGGAGCGCCCCTGCGCCACCCTCCCCGAAAGGGTAAATGACAAAAGTATGCTCACACAACGGAAAACGCCCGGGCAGGGCAGTCTTTTCAATATTATGCTCACTCAAAAAGGCGTTGATGCGCCTGAAACCCTCGGGGTCGCGTGCCAACACTATGTACAGCAGGCGGTCGCCCTTGCGGAACTCCATGCCTGCCACGGGTGCAATGCCCTGCTCGCGGCACAGCTTCACGAAATCGGGCATGGCCGTGGCGTTGTTTATGTCGGTCAGCGCCAGACGCTTGATGCCCAACTCCCCGGCCCGTATTACCAGGTCTTCGGGCCTTATGGTGCCGTAGCGCAGGCTGTAGTATGTGTGGCAGTTGAGGTACATTTTAACGGATTACGCGGATTGTTACGGATTAGCTTCGCTGAGCTCCCTCTGGTCGGTTACACTGATTGGCTCAGAGCTCAGAGCACAGGGCAGAGGGGGAAGTAGGTAGCGGTAGGAGGCAGTAGGCAGTAGGCAGTAAGCAGTAGGCAGCACCGATGACTTTGAACTCCGAACCCTGAACTCCAAACCTTGAATCTTGAATCCGCTGGTAAGCGGACGCAGCCCCAACCTGAAACTTTAAACTTTAAACCTCAAACCCCAAACTTTTAACCTTAAACCTTAAACCTTAAACCTGAAACCTATCCCGGTGTCATGGCCACTCCGCGGTGCAGGGCGCTTTCGCCGTGCTTTCGGCGCATGCGGTCGATGGCCTGGTAGAGGCTGATGAGCTCGGGTGTTTCCTCAAACATATTGAGTTGCTGCACCCCGTGTACCAGGCGGCTGAACTGTATGCCCACCAAACGTATGAGCATGCGGCGGGTGTAAAGCCGCCGGAACAGCTCCTTGCACACGGGAATGAGTACGTGGTCGAAGGAAGTATAGGGCACGGTTTGCTGCAGGGTGTGGGTGTCGAAGTTGGCGTAGCGTATCTTCACGGTGACGCAGCCTGTGAGTTGCTGCTTCTTGCGCAGGCGGTAGGCCACCTTCTCGCACATGCGCACCAGCAGGTCGTTGATGTAGGCAATGTCGATGGTGTCGGTTTCGAAGGTGCTTTCGGTGCCGATGGACTTTCGCTCGCTCCAGGCTTGCACCGGGCTGCTGTCGATGCCGTTGGCCCGCCGCCATATCTCGCGGCCGTTCTTGCCCATCATGTTTTCCATCACTTCGGGCGGTATGCGGCTCAGGGTGCCAATGGTGGCAATGCCCATGGTGCGCAGGGTGTAATAGGTCTTGGAGCCGATCATAGGGATCTTGCGGATAGACAAGGGATCGAGGAATGGACGCAACATGGGCTGCTGCACCTGTATCTGTCCGTTGGGCTTGGCCTCGCCCGTGGCGATCTTCGACACGGTCTTGTTGAGCGACAAACCCATGGAGATGGGCAGCCCGGTTTCCTTTATAATGTACTGCCGCAACTCCGAAGCCCACTTATAGCAGCCAAAGAAGCGGTCCATGCCCGTGATGTCGAGGTAATGCTCGTCGATGGAGGCTTTTTCGAACACCGGCGCCCGCTCGGCAATGATCTGTGTGACCAGGTTGGAGTACTTGCTGTAGTCTTGAAGGTCGCCGCGAATGAACACGGCATCGGCGCAGAGGTTGCGGGCCAGCTTCATGGGCATGGCCGAATGCACCCCATACTGCCGTGCCTCGTAGCTGCAGCCTGCCACCACGCCACGGTCGCCCATGCCGCCAATGATTACGGGCTTGCCGATAAGACTGCTGTTGTGCAGGCGCTCAACCGACACAAAGAAAGTGTCCTGGTCGAGGTGTGCTATGGTGCGGGCCATAGAATCCATAAATATTTTTTGCTCAGGCGCTTGCCGTTTCAGAAAATGTTTTAACTTTGATTAGAATATAATCAAAGTTGTGGTTATAATTTAATCAAAAATTCGGTTGTGGTTCTTTTTGGGGAGTGATTTTTTAGGGCAGGGCTAAAGCCCCCGACGGTAGGGTTTCGGTGTTGCCCCCAGCTTAAAAGCTGGGGTTACTAGGGCTGCCTTACGGTACTTCAGTTGGGGAACAGAATTTAGTAACCCCAGGCTTTAGCCTGGGGATGGGGTAATGAGGAGACTCACTTGAGGGCTTTAGCCCTGCCTGAATAGAATCAGTAACCCCGGGCTTCAGCCTGGGGGTAAGAATGAGTGTAATTTCGGGGCTTTAGCCCTGCCAAAATATACAAGGCTATGTCACACGTTCGTATTCTGATCCATGCCGTCTGGGGAGTGAAAAATCACCGCCCTTTACTTAAAAA
>JAWLCS010000004.1:0-12423 GCA_041687035.1 Bacteroidales bacterium | reverse complement strand
GGGCTTTAGCCCTGCCAAAATATACAAGGCTATGTCACACGTTCGTATTCTGATCCATGCCGTCTGGGGAGTGAAAAATCACCGCCCTTTACTTAAAAAGGACAAAAAAGAAATTCTGCTCGCACATATTCAGGAGAACGCCGGACAAAAAGATCTTTTTATTCTGGAAATAGGTGGTGGTGATGACCATGTTCATTGTCTTTTAAGCCTTAATGCCGATATGTCTTTATCTAAAGCTGTTCAGTTGATAAAAGGAGAGTCTGCTTTTTGGGCAAACCAACAGAAGCTATTTTCCGGAAAGCTTGAGTGGGCGAAAGAATATTTTGGTGTTTCGGTAAGTCCTTCAAAAGTTAAGGAAGTACGGAGCTATATAAAAAGGCAGGAAGAACATCATCTTAAGAAAACTTTTGAAGCGGAGTATCAGGAGTTTCTGAAAGCTGTAGGCTTGGATAGGTAGGGCTAAAGCCCTTAGGAGACAGGGTGAAGTTGATACCCCAGCTTGAAAGCTGGGGTTACTAAGGGTGCTGTGCTGCACTTTAGTGAGAGGTTGGGCTTAGCATCTCGGATTTTTGACTAGTTTGTAAAAGGGGGAAAGGGCAGGGCTAAAGCCCCGAAGGTTAGGTTGAAGCCGTTGCCCCCAGCTTAAAAGCTGGGGTTACTAAGGGCGCCTTACGATGCTTCAGTGGAGGAACCGAATTTAGTAACCCCAGGCTTCAGCTTGGGGATGGGGTAATGGGCTTCTTTCATCTAAGGGCTTTAGCCCTGCCTGAAGTAGTAATAGTAACCCCAGGCTTCAGCCTGGGGATGAAGCAATGAGTTTAACATCAGGGCTTTAGCCCTTCCAAAACATAGCATTATGAGTTTCTTCGCATCCAACATCAAGCTTTTGCGCAAGCGGCGCGGCCGCACCCAGGACGATGTGGCCTTTTTGCTCGACATGAAGCGCCCCACCCTGAGCGGCTACGAGAACGAGGTGGCCCAGCCCGGGCTGGAAGCCCTGGTGGCTTTTTCGAAGTATTACAACGTGTCCATAGACACCCTGATCAAAGTCGATCTTGGGCAGCTGGCCGAGAGCCAGCTCAGGCAGCTGGAGCGTGGCTACGACGTGTTTGTTACGGGTAGCAAGCTGCGCGTGCTGGCCACCACCGTCGACAGCGACAACGAGGAGAACATCGAGCTGGTGTCGGAAAAGGCCAAGGCGGGCTACCGCACCGGCTTTGCCGATCCCGAGTTCATCAAGGTGCTGCCTACCTTCCAGATGCCTTTCCTATCGAAGCAGAAGAAGTATCGCAGTTTCCAGGTCTCGGGCGACAGCATGCTGCCCATACCCGAAGGCTCATGGGTGACCTGTGAGTTTGTGCAGAACTGGAACCTGATACAGAATCGCCATGCTTACGTGATCCACACCCTCGACGATGGAGTGGTATTTAAGGTGGCGGAGAACCTGATCAGGACCGAGGGCAAGCTGCGGCTCTATTCGCTCAACCCGGTCTACGAGCCCTACGAGGTGCATGTAAACGACATCCGCGAGGTGTGGAAGTTCGTCAACTTCATCAGTAGCCAGATCCCCGAAGCCAACTCGCCTATGGAGCAGCTCTCAAATCAGTTTATTCAATTGAAGAAAGAGGTGGAAACCATCAAGAGCAAGTTAAAGCCGAAACAGTCCAAAGGAAAAACGGGCAACCTTTTTGAGAATGAATGAAAAGGTTTTTACAGGCTTTTTATCATTTCGGTGAAGACCACCGTCATGTTGCGTTCGGCCACCTGGGCCACGTTTTGCACTTCTTCGTGGCTGGTAGGCTTGTCGGTATCGGCGGGCTTTGCCAGGTTGGTGATTATCGAGATGCCGAAACACTCCATGCCGGCATGGCGGGCCACGATCACTTCAGGCACGGTTGACATACCCGTGGCATCAGCCCCCAGCAGGCGGAACATATTGTATTCGGCGGGGGTTTCGAGGGTGGGGCCGGGGCTGCCTATATATACGCCCGACTGGAATTTGATCTTGTTGTCGCGGGCGATTTTCTTGGCGCGGGCAATCAGTTCGGGATTATAGGTCTGGCTCATTTCCGGGAAACGGGTGCCCAGCTCGTCAATGTTTTTCCCGCGAAGGGGACTTTCAGGGAAAAAGTTGATATGGTCGCGAATAATCATCAGGTCGCCCACTTCGAAGGCGGGATTCAGGCCACCGGCAGCATTGGAGAGAAATACCGTCTTTACGCCAAGCAGCTTCATCACCCTTACGGGGAAAGTTACTTCCTGCATGGGGTAGCCTTCGTAGTAATGGAAGCGGCCCTGCATGGCCACCACGTTTTTCCCGCCAAGGAGGCCAAAGATCAGTTTGCCATCGTGGCCTTCGACGGTGGAAACAGGGAAGTTGGGGACTTCGCTGTAATCGAACGTATGCTTTACGTCGATGGCCTTAACCAGGCCACCGAGGCCGGAGCCAAGAATGATGCCCACCTCGGGGGTAAATTGTGTTTTTTCTTTTAGAAATTGCGCGGTAGCTTTTATTTTTTCAAACATCTGTCAGGGGATTTGGTCTGTTTGCTAAATTAGTAAAAAGTTCAGTAAGTCAAAAACCATTAAATTTGCGAAATTATGCCCTTTTCGACGGGCTGAACCATATTCTTACTTTTATTGTTAACAAACATAAGGATTCGCTCAAAGGCGTCGATTCAAAATTGTAAATTAAAACTGGATGGCAGAAACAGGTAATTTTTCCGGAGGTAGCGGTGCGGACCAAATACAAGCTGTTGATTTTCTTATTGTGAATGGCTTGATAGTGACCATGGATAAGGGCTACCGTATTTTTGAAGGCGGCGCCATTGCGGTGAAAGATGGCGAGATTGTTGCCATTGGCAATACCCACGAGCTGCAAGAACACTACGTTGCTGCGGAGCTTATTGACGCCACCGGAAAGCTGGTTTTACCCGGGTTGATCAATACCCACACCCACTCGCCCATGACCATTTTCAGGGGCTATGCCGACGACCTGCACCTGAAGGATTGGCTCTACGACCATATTTTCCCCATTGAGTCGGAGTTTATAAACCCCGAAAACGTGCGTACCGGCACCCGGCTGGCCATTGCTGAGATGCTGCTGAGCGGCACCACCACCTTTAACGACATGTATTACTACGTGGATGAGATGGCGAAGGTAGTGGATCAGGTGGGCGTGCGTGCGGTATTGACCGAAAGCCTGATAGATTTTTCCGTTCCCAACAGCCCCTCGCCCGAACACGCTCTTCAGGTGAGCGAAGACCTGATAAAAAAATGGGCTCACCATCCGCTGATCACCATTGGTGTTTCTGCCCATGCGCCCTATACCACTTCGCCCGAAGTGATAAAAAAGGGGAAGGAGCTGGCCGATAAATACAACCTCCCTTTTAACATTCATGTGGCCGAAACGCGAGGAGAATATGATCTTGCCCAAAAGGAATATGGCATGACCCCTGTTCAGTTTCTTGAAAGCATAGGGGTGCTGGGTTCGAATGTGATCGCCGCACACAGCGTACATTTAACGCCCGAAGACATTGAGATATACGCCCGCCGTGGTGTGGGTGTGGCCCACAATCCGCAATGCAACATGAAACTGGCCAGTGGCGTGGCGCCAGTGCCCGCTTTCCTCAAGGCAGGTATTAATGTCGGTATTGGCACCGATGGTGTGGCCAGCAACAACGACCTCGACTTGTTTGATGAAGTTCGCTCTGCAGCCTTTATCCATAAGCTGAACAGCAACGATCCAACAGCATTGGATGCCCAAACGGCTCTTGGGCTGGTTACGATTGGCGGGGCAAAGGTGCTTGGTATGGAAGATAAGATCGGTTCGCTCGAAGTAGGTAAAAGGGCCGATATTATTATCCTGGACATGGACCAACCGCACGCCCATCCGGTTTATAACATTTATTCATTGATTATATATTCACTGCGAGGGTCGGATGTGGAAACCGTGCTGGTTGACGGAAGACTTATGGTTCAGAATCGCAAGTTGGTTACCCTTGACCTGGACCGTCTCTACGACAAGGTAGAGCAACTTGCCAGGCAAATTGCTGAAAAAAGTTCCACCCTGGTGCATCTCAACAACCGGCTCCGAAAACTTTAGATTTTATCCCATATGGGGATCAAGGCGTCGCATCATTGATTTTTCAATGATGTTGAAAAGCTCCATGGGCGTGAATTTACGCCAGTTTACATCGGTGAAATGCTTCCCAAAGGCAATGTAATAATCGATATTGGCGTTTTCGAACTCGCGAATTACAAAATCACGAAAGTTCAGGGCCACGATCCAGCCTTCTTCCAGCTCATCAAACCATTCCTGGTAATAGCAGTCGTCGGATGAGTGGAAATTCAGCACATTCTCACCAATGAGAATGAATTTATTTATGCCGTTCTCTATGATCGGTTCAATGATATTGCGCTTCAGGTACATGATGTCGTTGTAAAGACAGTCGTTCCATTCGCCAATCATTTCAATAAAGCAATAGCCTTCGTCGTAGTCGGCATAAAGGATCTTAATGAAAAGGGTAGCTGAGCCCATTTCGTCCCACTGCGGGTGGATCAGGTAGTTGTAAACAGCATGAGAGAACTCAAACTCCGAATACTCCCTTCCGAAAAAAGGCGAGCGTTGGTCTTCGGAGGCAATATAGAGGTTTCGCCAGGCGTAAAATGGCTCAAGGTCGTGCATAAATTCAAGAAATAATCAGGGAGGAAACGCATCCTCCTATATCAAAGTTAGTAAAAATTACTGCGCGGATTTCAGTTTCTCAGGCCGGGTTTTTCACTTCTATAAGCCTTGCGGCGATGGATAAACCGATGATTTCCGGGGTTTTTCCGGGAAGTTTAATGCCAATGGGCGAGTCTACTTTCGTGAAAGCAGCTTCATCAAAAATATCCTTTTCAATCAGAAATTCTTTGGCTTCGCCGATTTTTTGCCTGTTGCCGATCATTCCCAAATAGGCCCAGGGCTTGGTGAGCAACTGTCCGAGTATTTCAAAATCATAGTCGTGCCGGTGAGAGCAGAGTACCAGGAAATGGCGTGGACCGGGTTCAAAATACTTCAGAAACTCCAGATGATGCAACGCCTTAGTGTGTAAGCCTTCAAAAGCAGGGTCGTTTAGCATTGAGGTCCTTTCGTCCACCACGGTGATGCGAAACTCCAGCTTCCGGGCAAAATATACCAGTGCTCTGGCCACATGACCTGCCCCGAAAATCACCAATTCGCTTTCAGGCTGAAAGCTCTCAATAAAAAACGTAAGGCAGGTGCCCGTTTCGGGGTTGTTTGTTTCCAATATTCCGGTTTCCATTTCTTTGAGGAAGGATTTTGCGGTGTTGATCACTTCCGCTTCTACCGGACCGCCGCCAATGGTGCCCTGGATATTACCTTCTTCAAAAACCAGCATTCTGGCACCCGCCGGGCGGCCAAACGATCCATCCACTTTTATTAAAGTGCAGAGGGCAAAGGTGCGCTGCTGTTGCCGCGCCGCCGATAATTGGCTTATCCAGTTTTCCATCAGTACTCGGTTTTGTTTTCCAATTTGAGCCATTGCTGAAAAGGCTCAGCAGCTTCTTTTATGGCCATTTTTTGAATAGGAATGGAACGACGCTCGAGGGTCAATGCAAACTCATCGTAAATAAACGAGTCGTCGAAACCCGCCTTTGCGGCATCGGACTTTGTGGCAGCAAAAACGATGCGGTCGAGGTGGGCCCAGTAAATAGCGCCCAGGCACATGGGGCAAGGTTCGCAGCTGGTGTAGATCACGCAGCCGTCGAGCCTGAAATCGCCAATGTTTTTGCAGGCATCGCGTATGGCCATCACCTCGGCATGGGCAGTGGGGTCGTTGTCGCAGGCGACATGGTTCACCCCGCGGCCAATCACCTCACCATTGCGCAAAATGAGCGCACCGAAAGGACCGCCGCCATTTTTTACATTGGCGGCAGCCATGGCAATGGCTTCCCGAAGATAATTTTCGTCATTCATGGCTATGAATTTGCTGACAAACAAATCTACAAAATTATTCCCTGGTAGAACAACGCAAAACATCAGGACTTTAGCCTTTGCTCCTGCAGGTTTTGGCTATCTTTGCTTTTATATGAAGACACCAGTGTTTCCTGATCTGAAACAATTGCTCGACGAAAAAGCAGCTTTTTACAACCGTCCCTTTTTCATTGAAACAGATCCCATTGCTGTTCCGCACTGTTTTTCCCGTAAGGAAGACATTGAAATTGCTGCCTTTCTGGTGGCCACCATTGCCTGGGGACAGCGGAAGTCGATCCTTCAGAATGGCATGCGCTTAATGGAACTGATGGACTGGCAGCCGGCAGATTTTGTCAGGAGTTTTTCGGAGAGTGACCTTCGCCCATTTGCCCGCTTTGTGCACCGCACCTTCAATTATGCCGATATGGAGTTTTTCCTTTTCTCACTTAAAAATATTTACCAGGAACATGGTGGGCTGGAGCAATGCTTTACAAGGCCTTACCTGCAAAACATGAATGTGAAGGATGCCATTACGGGTTTCAGAAAGGTGTTTTTCGACATTCCACATTTGCCGCGTACACAAAAACACGTGAGCAACCCTGACTCAGGAGCTTCGGCAAAAAGGCTGAATATGTTCCTTCGTTGGATGGTTAGAAAAGACGATACTGGCGTGGATTTTGGCTTGTGGAATGGCATAGCGCCCGCTCACCTCTATTGCCCGCTCGATCTGCATTCGGGCCGCGTGGCACGAATGCTCGGACTGCTGAAACGCAAACAAAACGACTGGAAGGCCGTGGAGGAATTGACGGCGAATCTGCGCAAGTTCAATCCGGAAGACCCGGTTCTTTATGATTTTGCCCTGTTTGGAATGGGGGTTTTTGAAAATGAGAAAATGAGAAAGGGAATAGAAGAGAAGGGGAGAAAATAAGAAAATTCGAAAATGTGAAAATAAAAAAAGTAGAAAGCGACCAAGGATTAAGTGGAGTTGCTATCTTTGGCTATGAAATGCCATAGTCTGGCATATGTTAAGGACATTATTTTCCTTTTTTTAGGTATGCTTGAAGGGTTTTCAATTTTTAACGTTTTCTAAGATCCCAAAAACCAAACAAATAGATGAAATCCATTTTTGTTTTTGCATTCTTTGTTATTAGCGTTATTTCAGGTAGTGGTCAGGTTATCAGGATTGATTTCAGGGAAGGCTCCACCGGCGATCTTGATCTCCTTATTCAGGAAGGACTCGAATTAATTGATTTCGAAGCATTTATAAACTATCATAACCGAAGAGCCAATGAGCCTTACGACTATGTTTTGAAATACGACGAGACAAAAACTACCGTAAGGTTTAATCTTTACACTGCTGCCAATGTTCGGACGAGCAGGTCTGAATCATTTGTTTACAATAACAACTTCCATTTGGCCGTTTCAAATGCGCTTTCTGAAATGTTTAACCAAAGGGTCAATTTGCAACGCGAAAGGTCAGGTGGTCTCCCCGGTCTTCCCAGCCCAAGGGTTAATGTTGTTGCAGAGAAGCTGGATTCTGCCATTTATTTTTTCAGAATCACTGCCAGGTATAGCGATTACGAAGACCGGCTGAAGGAGTCCTTTCTGAAAATTGCCGAGGAATATACCCCTAATTTTGAAGCATATTTCCGTGAGATTAAGGAACAACAAAATTATCAATACGGAGTTTATTTCACTTCCAGCATCTGGCACCAGCTCCAGGGCATTGTTACCGGCATTGAGACTGCGGGCCAGGTGTTCCTTGACGAACCGCCTTCCACTTTCATTAATTACCTTGAAAAACAAAACCCAACCCCCGGCGTAGACATTTCTTTTCGCTCCGAAGCTTCCGACTCAACTGCAACCCTTTTTGTTGCTCGCGATACTGGTTTTATAGGCTCCGCGGGGAAGTATTCCATTTTTATTAATGGAAAACTGGCTTGCCGCATTTCAAATCAAAGGTATGTTATGCAAACCCTTAAACCCGGAACGCATGCCATTGCCATTCAGGCAAGGGGAGCCACCTTGCGAAGAGGAAGCAGGGAACAAACAATAGAAGTAAAGCAAGGAGATGTTTTGTTTTTCAAAATTCTGCAGGATTCAAGCAGCAGGCCAAGTGTCATTTTGTTTCAGACCGACGAACTAGAAGCCAGATTGATTTTTCCCACTCTACGAGTGAATGAAAACTGTAATTAGAACCGGTTTTTTCAGTAACAATGGAATTTGATCCTCAGATTTTGCTTGATGTGGTAAAAATCCCTATGCCTTTTGGCAAATATAAGGGCAGGATGATCTGCGATTTGCCGGTTTCGTACCTGGAGTGGTTTCAGCGGAAAGGTTTTCCGGAAGGAAAACTGGGTATGCTTTTGAGGACTGTCTACGAAATTAAAGCCAATGGCCTGGAGGACCTGCTCAGGCCTTTAAGAAAGAACAATTAGCGCAGGCAACATGTGATTTGGTAACCATGGAAACAGCCAGACTGAGCGAAATAAAACGGGCACTTTCAATCCTGACGCACAAGGAAATATTGAACGTATGCCTGCGTTTGGCAAAGTATCGCAAAGAAAATAAGGAGCTCATTTCCTATCTTATTTTTGATGCCCACGACCCGGCTACTTTTATTAAGCAGGTAAAGGAGGAAATAGATTTTCAGTTCTCCCAAATGAATCTGTCCAGCATTTTCCTTGCAAAAAAGACCATTCGCAAGGTATTGAGCACCACCAATAAGTATATAAAGTTTGCGGGCTCCAAGCAAACTGAGGTGGAGTTGCTGATTTACTTTTGCCAGTGCTTGAAAAATTCCGGACTACCCTTTAAGCAATATCCTGTTACGGAAAATCTGTATAACAGGCAGTTACTCAAAATAAAAGCTGCAATGCAAAGCCTGCATGAGGATTTGCAGTTTGATTACGGAAAGTTACTGGAGAAACTTTAACAGAATTCCATAAATTTGTTAGAACCAAATTTCCAAAAACACATCTTATGCAACCATTTTCAAGCAAAGCACTTTGCCTGATGCTTTTTCTGGCTGTACTTACCATTTTTAATGGTATGGCCCAGTCGTATCGCACGCCAGGGCAGCTCGTCACCGAGTTTGAAACCTTGGCCAGGGGCAATGCAAGTAAGGTTAAAATTCATCAGATCGCCGTTTCACCCGGGGGTAACCCGGTTGTAATTATGGAGATTGGGACCGAAGTGAACCGGGCTGAAAAATTGAAATCTGCCATTTTTGTTATGGCCAACCCGGAGGGAACCAACCCGCTTTCAAGCCATGCCTCGGTTACGCTGGCAAAACAACTTTTGGCCAATGACCAGCATCTGAATCATACCTGGTATATCTTACCAGTGTTAAATCCCGACGCCCTTGCACGCTACTTTCACCAGGTTAAATGGGAAAACCCGCGCAACGACATGAAGGTGAACGACGACATGGACGATGCCGTTGATGAGGATGGTCCCAACGATTTGAACAGGGATGGTTTCATTACCGATATGCGTGTTCGTGATCCGCAAGGAGTTTGGATCGTTGACCCGGGCGAGCCCCGTTTGATGCGCAAGGCCGACCGGACCAAAGGTGAAAGAGGTGTTTATACCCTTTATCTTGAAGGCACCGACGACGATGGCGATGGGCAGTATAATGAGGATCCTCCGGGTGGGGTAAATACCGGAATCAACTTTCCGCACCTTTTCAAACCATTCACCCCAACAGGTGGCCTGTGGCCGGGTAGTACCCCGGAAGTTTACGGGCTGATGAAATTTATTTTCGACCGGCCCGAGATTGCCGCTACCTTCACCTTTGGCACCACCAACTTTGCGTTGGTTCCGCCCGAAGGCGGCCGCAGAGGTACCGCCGATCTGGATAACATTACCTTGCCTGATAATGTGGCCGAGATGTTTGGCGTCGACAAAAGCAAGAAATACACCATGGATGAGATTATTGAACTGGTTCAGCCAATGGTTCCGCCGGGGGTTGAGCTCACACCGGCAATGGTGGCCAGTTTTCTCGGCCTGGGAGGTGTGGTAAACCCGCTGCCCGAAGACCTGGCATGGTATAAGGAACTATCGGAGCAATACCTCGAATATCTGAAAAAGACCAATTTCAACACCGACCGTCTTGAGCCCGAAAAGGCCAAGGATGGTTCGTTTGAGCTCTGGTCGTACTATCACCTGGGCGTCCCAACCTTCAGCTTCAACTTTTTCACCTTGCTCAAAGCCAAGGACGAAAAGGCAGAGTCTTCTGGAATCACCATTGAGCAGCTTGAAAACATGACTTCGGAAGAGTTCATTAACCTTGGCGAAGACAAGATAAATGCCTTCCTGAAGGAAAACAACGCACCGGAACAGTTCAAGGCACAGCAGGTCATCGGCATGGTCAGGTCAGGGCAGACCACCCCCCGGCAAATGGCCGCCATGATGAAAAGCATGCCCAGCCCGCCCAAGCCATCGGAGGTCGATCCCAAATTGAAAGCCTTGCTGGCCTATAGCGATAATGTGCTGGGCGGCAAGGGTTATGTAAACTGGCAGCCCTATCAACATCCTACCCTCGGGGCAGTAGAAATTGGAGGCCCGGTACCATTCGTGTTTTCCACTCCTCCTGCTGAAGCAGCCGATTCGCTTATCGATGTGCAACTTCCCTGGGTTTTTACCCTGGTCGAAAAGCTGCCAAAACTGGCCATTTCTGATTACAAGGTAAAAAGCCTGGGCGCAGATGTTTACCAACTTGATGTTTGGGTTGAAAACACCAATTACCTCCCTTTCCCCACAGCCATGGGGAAGCGCAACAACCAGCCTGCCCCGGCGGTTTTGTTGCTCGAGGCCGATGGCTTGGAATTTCTTCACGGATTTAGCCGCACCCCGGTAAGGGCCGTAGATGGGCTGTCATCCGTTAAACTTTCGTTTTTGGTCAGAATGCCCAAAGGAAAAACCATCCGGGCCAGACTTGAATCGAAATCCGTAGGCCACGACAGCAAGGAGATCAGGCTTTAATCAACCCCAAAAGTGAAAAAGATGAACAGGATATTTGCATTAATAATCGCCCTATTTATTTCAGGCTCTGCCATGAGCCAGATAAGCGTTCCGCTTCGGTTTGACAAGTATCACACCTATGCCGAAGTAAATGAGGCCATAAAAGCCCTGAACCGGACCTACCCAAACATTACCAAAGCTGTTTTGGTTGGTAAAACTGAAGAGAACCGTGAGATCTGGGCCCTTGAGATCAACAATCCGCAAACCGGCAATGCCCTTGACAAGCCCGGTGTTTATGCCGATGGCAATATTCACGGAAATGAGATACAGGCAGCCGAAGTGGTGCTTTACCTGGCCGATTACCTCCTAAAAAATTACGGCAAGATTCCGGAAATAACCAAAACGGTTGATCGTAATGCCTTTTACCTGATTCCGATGGTGAACCCCGATGGCCGTTACCATTTTATGGAAGGTGGCAGCAGTATGAACAACAACAGGAGTTTGCGCATACCGCGCGACGACGACAAAGATGGACTTTTTGATGAGGATGGTCCCAACGATTTGGATGGTGATGGCAATATCAGCCAGATGCGGATTCGTGACCCTCATGGGATGTATCGCACCGATCCCAACGAGCCCAGGCTCATGATTCGCGTGAAGGAAGGTGAGCAGGGCGAATGGGCCCTGCTGGGTAATGAAGGTATCGATGTTGACAAGGATGGACGATTGAACGAGGATGCCGAAGGCTATGTGGATCCCAACCGCAACTGGGGCTCCAACTGGCAACCTGATTACGTGCAGAGTGGTTCCGGAAGTTTCCCCTTTGAAGGCGTTGGATTGAAAGCCATTGCGGAATACATGCATGAAAGGTCAAATATTATTGTTGTTTACGCCTTTCATAATTACGGCGGGATGTTCCTGCGCGGACCGGGCAGTAAATTCCAGCCCCCGTATTCCCCCATGGATGTGGCCATTTACGATATCCTTGGTCAGCATGCCGAGAAAATGGTGCCGGGCTACCGCTACCTGATCTCCTGGCAAGACCTGTATACCACCTATGGCGATTTTACTGACTTTACCCACAACACATTCGGGGCATACAGTTTTGTGGGCGAGTTGTATATGACTTCGCAAGAGACCTACTCAAAGGAAGCCCTGCAAGAGGAGGAGGGTTTTTCCTGGCAGGGTCCGGCCAACAACGAAAGGGAAATAGAGCGCCTGAAGTTTAACGACAAGCTTGCACATGGCACCCTGTTTAAGGAGTGGGCGCCTTTCAACCACCCTGACTATGGCGAGATTGAGATTGGGGGCTGGATCAAATTCAGCACCCGAATGCCCCCGCTTTTTATGGTGCAGGAAATGGCTCATAGAAACGCTGCGGCAGTGATCTATGCCGCCACCCAGACTCCTGAGATTGAACTGGAGCTTATCAGGGTGAGAAGGCTTGAAGGAAGACTTTTCGAGGTGGATGTAAGGGTTAA
>JAWLCS010000003.1:1384-122576 GCA_041687035.1 Bacteroidales bacterium | reverse complement strand
CCCCTCCAAAGGGGGAGTTCGCGCTTTGGAATTTCCTTGAAAAATCGTAAATCGTTGATCGTTAATCCCTGCCAGCCGGCAGGCGGGCTTGTTCTTAAATCAAAAACCTACCTTCCGCTGGTAAGCAGACACGCCACCCCTCCAAAGGGGGAGCAAGGACACCAAACCTTGAACCCTGCCTGCGGCAGGCAGGCTTGAACCTTAAACCTTAAACTTTGAACCTGAAAAAAATTTCCTATTTTTACGGCCTAAAAAAAATTGTAATGAAGCTATTTAATTATCTCCCTGTTATTGTTGTTCTTTTTGTAATGTCAATACTGACTTCATGCACTCCCAGCGAAGAAAAGCTTCGCCAGAAGGCCGAGAAAATACACCGGCAGGTGCTAACCCTCGACAGCCATACCGACACACCGCTTCGTATGATGCGCAGCGATTTTGACATCAGCCAGCGGCATGACCCGCGTGAGCGCGGCGGCAAGATGGACTTCCCGCGTATGGAAGAAGGCAGCTTGGATGCGGCCTTTTTTGCCGTTTTCCTGGGGCAGGGTGTTATGAATCCTGAAGCTTATGAAGTAGCTAACCGGCGGGCTATTGAAATTTTCGATATGTTGCATGAAGCCCTCGCAGCACATCCCGAAATGGCTGAACTGACACTTACACCCGAGGATGCTTACCGCCTGAAAAAAGAAGGCAAGCGCGCCATTTACATCGGCCTGGAAAATGGCTATCCGCTGGGCGAAGACCTCTCGATGGTGGAGGAATTTTACAATTTAGGAGCACGCTACATAACCCTTTCGCACACCCGCAACAACCAGATCTGCGATTCATCGACCGATAATGCAGGTCCCTTGCATAACGGACTTTCTGATTTTGGCCGTGAGGTGGTGCGCGAAATGAACCGCCTGGGCATGATGGTCGACGTAAGTCATATTTCCGACAAGGCCTTTTATGATGTGCTGGAAATAACGCAGGCGCCTATCATTGCTTCACACTCCAATGCCCGCGCCATTTGCGACAATCCCCGCAACCTCGATGACGATATGCTGCGCGCCCTGGCCGAAAACGGAGGTGTTATTCAGCTTTGCATCCTGAGCAGCTATGTAAAAGACATGCCGCCTTACCCCGAGCGCGATTCAGCCTTTGCCGATCTGCGCCAGCGCTACAACAACTTCGAAGACCTGAGCGATGAAGAAATGGCCGAGGTGCGCCGCCAATGGGACGAGCTCAGTCGCAAATTCCCCGCTCCCATGGCCAATGTTGCTGACCTGGTTGATCATGTGGATCATATCGTGAACCTGATTGGCATCGACTACGTAGGTATTGGAACTGACTTTGATGGTGGCGGCGGCCTTGAGGATGTCTTTGATGTGACCGAAATGGGCAACATTACACTGGAGATGGTGCGCCGCGGCTACAGCAAAAAAGATATTGAAAAGATCTGGGCAGGAAACTTTATGCGGGTATTCAGAGAAAACGAAAAAATTGCTGGAAAGCGGTAGAAAAAGTTTAACAAAAAACCCGGGTTAATTTTCCCGGGTTTTCTGGCAATTACAGAATACTGGATTAGCCGACTTTAAAAAGTGAGTTTTATGCCCAGTGCCGGGTCGAGCGACCAAAACACTCCACCCTGGGAGAAAACTTCAATATAGGGTTTGAAATCGAGACTTATGGCAAAGGGCAGCGGCGGAATCTTGTATTCCAGTCCAAAAATCCCATCAATACCAAGGCCAACGGCGCCAGTTTCATAGTAGTGGCGACGCCCCCACGGAAAGTCGTAATATCCGGAGCGATTTCCCACAAGGGCCACATGGCCGCCACCGCCATAATACCAGCGCATACCGCTGACATTAAATGCCGGCACATGCTTTTCGTACAAAACAGTTAGGGAAAAGATTCTCGGGTGACGGTATCCGAGCCCAAGAATAAACTCTAAGGCACCATCAGGCTGAGTAAAGTGTTTAAAGGTAAGTCCGCCCAGCTCGCCGCCTCGCAAACCAATGGCAGTTCGATAATTGGGGCTGTCAATACTTAGGCCCTGGGCCTTCGCAGTGTTCGCCGTAAAGGCAACAAACATAGCTATCAGAAATATTCTTACGGTCTTTTTCATAGTTTGTTTTTTCTTTGTTAAATGAATCTGAAAAATATGGACAAAGCGGGTGCCACTATGAACAAAAATCATAAAAATCTATTTTTCAACACATTATAAAACTTTTAGAATTTTTAAAAGTTTATCCATTGATTAATTTTTTCCCATTTTGTGAACAAATTTTCATCACAAACCTATTTTTTGCATCATTGTATATTGTCGGAAACCAAATTTCCGGGTTAGTATACAGAAGCCTCAGAAAGCCTGCCGACAATCGGTTCAAAAGAACGTTTTGAACCTCACCTCCCCATATTTGTTGTACAAGCAACCACTCGCATCAGCCTGTGGTTTTGTGTTTCAAAAAAACATTCGGAATGAAAATCATTGGAAGATTTATTGCCCCATCTTTTATCCTTTTTCTCGCCTTTTTCCTTCAGTATGGAATTGAACCCATCGGTATCAGTCAGGTGGAGTTAATCTCCGGGCTTAAAAAAACGGGCGAGGTGCTATTTATCATGAGCATTACCCTGACCATAATTGCTATTATCCGGATCTTAAAAAACCAGCTACTGAAAAATTACGATATCAGCCTGGCCGACAACCTGAAAATGCGTAAGGTACATACCCAGTACAATATCCTTGAGAAGATCCTGGTATTTATTATTATAGTTATTGCAACCGCGGTTGCCCTGATGCTGTTTGACGGGGTACGCAACATCGGAATCAGCTTGTTTGCTTCGGCAGGGGTGGCCGGTATCATTCTGGGTTTGTCGGCACAAAAAGCCCTGGGAACCATCCTGGCCGGATTGCAGATTGCCATTACGCAGCCTATCCGTTTGGATGACGTGGTGATTGTTGAAAACGAATGGGGCTGGATCGAAGAAATTAACCTGACCTATGTGGTAATTAGACTTTGGGATAAACGCCGGCTGGTGGTACCAACAACTTATTTTCTTGAAAAGGCTTTTCAGAACTGGACACGAACCTCAGCTGATATTTTGGGTTCGGTGTTTATTTATACCGATTATACCATGCCTTTCGAACCCTTGCGGAAGGAGCTCACCCGGCTGCTGGAGGCCACTCCGCTGTGGGATAAAAAGGTAAACGTGCTGCAGGTGACCGATGCGCGTGAGAATACCATTGAGATTCGTGCCCTTATGAGTGCTGCTACCAGCCCTGAAGCCTGGGATCTCAGGGTTTATGTCAGGGAGAAACTCATTGAGTTTATTCAGCACGAATACCCGCAAAGCCTGCCAAGAACAAGGGTGGTGTTGCCCGAAACAAACGAAAAATCACACTTAGGCTCTTAGTGCTTCTCCAGCATTCTTAACAGGTCAAGGGCGTCTTCCTGCTTCCTGAGTACAAAATTGGCATCTGTCATCAACATGCCCACCCGGATTGACCAGGCATGCTCAGGCAAGGGTTGAAACAACATCTCATCAGACCAGCCTGCCCCAATGGCCATCACAAAATCATATTGCTTTCGCGAAAGCCAGTGCATGGCCAGTTCGCCTTTGTTTATACCCGAATTACTGACTTCTATTACCTTATGTCCGGGCAAAACCTGCACCCCGATATTGGTGGTGATGGACAGTAAATGATCGCTCACCTCCTTCGAAAGGAATGAGGATTGTTCAATATCGGCTTTGTGGTAATGCCATGAAATGCTATATTCACGCTCTTCCACATAGGCGCCGGGCAGGCGGTCAGTATACATCTCCAGAATAGGCAATACCTCTTGTTTCCATTCGGTAGAGAGGGGTTTGAACAGTTTCCACTCCCTCTGCCTCGCTTCACGAATCCAACATCCATGCTCGGCGGTAAGGTTTACGGGGGTATCGCCCAGCCAATCATCCAGGTCCTTTTTTCCGCGACCGCTTATGATTACCATGTCGGTTTTCTCCGTACGGTTCAGATTGGCAAGCAACTCAAGCAGATCAGGCCCGGGCTTAGCCTTTTTGGGATTATCATTGAATGGCACCAGCGTACCATCGTAGTTTACAATTATCAGGGAGTTCTTTGCCTTACGATATTCCTCTATCAGGGCCTTCCTCAATTCGGGTTTCAGCAATTTGGCCTTGGCAGTATAATTTGAAATCTTGCTAATGGTCAGCAAGCTGTCGGTAAAGTCATTGGCCCATCTGGTTACATTATACCGTTGCAAACGTTTCTGCATAATGTTGTTCCGTCGCTCCTGCTCCTCATCAGAAATATTCAGGGCATCATAAATGCCTTCTGCAATTTCATTAATATTGTTTGGATTAATAATAATACTTTCACCCAGCTCTTTTGCAGCACCCGTAAACTCGCTTAGCACCAGCACGCCTCGTTTGTCGATCAATGAGGCAATATACTCCTTGGCTACCAGGTTCATGCCATCGCGCAGGGGGGTTATGAGCGATACGGCACTCATGCGGTACTGGGCAATGAGTTCCTTGTGCGGCAAAGAAGTATACTGGTAAATGATGGGCGTCCAGTTCACATTGCCGAAATTGCCATTGATGTTGCCCACCAGCTCATCGAGCCTGCGTTTGATCTTCTGGTAAGAAGTGACCCCAGTACGCGAGGGTACCACGATCATGTTCAGAAATACTTTACCGTGCCATTCTGGATGTTTTTTCAGAAATAACTCAAAGCCCTGCAGGCGGTTTACAATGCCTTTCGAATAGTCGAGCCGATCGACCGAAAGCACTACTTTGGGTTTGTCAGGACCCGGTTTCTCAGCAGGGAATGGCGACACATCCATCTGGTGAAACTTGTCGAACTCTATTCCCATTGGGAAAGTGGCAACTTTCACCACCCGGTCGATAAGGTCAATGGTTCCCATATGGTTTTCCAGTCCCAGTATGCGCAATACCGAGCGCAGGAAATACTGGGTATAGTCGTGGGTGTGAAAGCCGACCAGGTCCGACCCCAGCAAGCCTTTCAGAATCTCTGCCCGGCTCTCTTTGGGAAAGAGGCGGTACATCTCAAATTCCGGAAAAGGAATGTGAAGAAAGAAGCCAATCGGATTGCTGACCTTTTCCCTGAGCATGGCCGGCAGGAGCATCAGGTGATAATCGTGGACCCAGATAATATCTCCGGGTTTCAGCACCTTCAGCACCTCATCGCGAAAGATCTCATTGGATCTAATATACTCATCCCAAAATTCATTTTCGAAGCTGGCATAGTTCGGGAAATAATGGAACAGCGGCCAGATGGTTTTATTGCAAAAGCCCAGGTAAACTTTGTCCATGAGTTTCTGGGAGAGGAACACAGGTGAGGCATTGAATTTTTCCTCTACCATTGCCCTCACTTGGTCTTGGTCTTCCTTTTCTATTGACATGCCGGGCCAGCCCATCCAGATGTAATCGTCAATGTCGGCCTGGTCTTTTCCCAATCCTTTTAAAAAGTCGCTCAGGCCCGAAACCAGTCCGCCAGCACTTTTCTCAAAATGAAATTCTCCATTTTTTCGGCTCACGGATACCGGTAGGCGATTCGATACAATTAGCAATCTCATGACAATGTTTTTTATAAATTAAATTCTTTGTGGTCGTTGGTTTCAAAGAGGTGCGACTGCCCCCTTACCGCAATGGTCACCGGGTTAGCCCAACCCTTATCGAAGGTAATGCTTAATTTCTTTTGGCTGACATGCAGCTCCATCCAGTGGCCACGGTAGCGCAGGTGGAACCTCACTGATTCAATGTCTTTAGGAAGCCTTGGGTTGAACCACAGCACATCGTCGCGGATCTCCAGTCCGGTATAACAGCGCTGCACCATGTCGAGCGTACCAGCCATAGCCCCCAGGTGTATGCCTTCATGGGTGGTGCCACCCTGCACATCCTTAAAGTCGCTCATAAGTGCCTGACGAAAATGCTTCCACGACTCGTCGCGGCGCGACCGCGCATATACCCAGGCATGAATCACCTGACTTAATGTAGAACCATGTGCCGTCCGCTTGCGGTAGTACTCAATGTTCTTCGGAATGCTCTGCGGGTCAAAGTCATAGCCCAATTTTTTAAACATGGCCGAAAGCGCTTCCTTCGAAAAAAGATAGAATAACATAAGCACATCGGCCTGCTTGCTTGCCTTGTAATAATTACACGAATCGCCTTCGGCCTCCAAAATACGGTCGAGCCGCAGTGACTTTTTGCCAAACTTCTCGTAATAGTGCTCCCAGTCGAGTTCCTTCAGATTTTCGTAACCTTCAAACTGCATTATGATCTGCTCTTCGTTGAGCGGTACAAACATCTTTTGTGTAATATCCCTCCACCGTTTAATATCCTTTTCTGAATAACCCACGGTGGTTTCCAGGTTTTTGCAGCACGACTCATCCATCAGCTCCAACATATCAAGGGCATGTTGGATAACCCAAACCGCCATTACATTGGTGTAAGCGTTGTTGTGCAATCCAGGCTCTTCAGCATCTGGGTAGCGGGTATGATACTCGTCAGGGCCCATGGCATAACGTATCTCATACCTGCCGCGATCCTTATTGAATTGCACAATGGAAGACCAAAACAGCGCCGTAGAGAGAATAATCTCCGCTCCATGCGACAACAGGAAGTCCATATCGCCAGTACTCTGGTAATAGTGCCACACATTGTAAGGGATGGCGGCATTGATATGATACTGCAAGTGGGAGACATCGGGCAGCCAGCGCCCCGACTCGGGGTTCAGGTGCACTTTCTGGGTTTCTTCCCGCCCATTGCTGCCACTCTGCCAGGGGAACATGGCACCGCGAAAGCCTGCTTCGCGGGCGGCATAGCGGGCTTCGGGCAAGCGGCGATAGCGATACATTAACAGGGAGCGTGAAAGTTGCGGATAATGCAGGTTAATAAAAGGCAGTATGTATAGCTCATCCCAAAAGATATGTCCACGGTAAGCCTCGCCATGCCAGCCGCGTGCCGGGATGCCAATGTCGTAATCGATGCTGTTATATGAAACCGTTTGGTACAAATGAAAAATATGCAGCCGCAGCACCAGCTGATCGAGCCCATTAGTGGTTTTCATTTCAATGTCGTTAAAATGCCACAACTGCTCCCATACCATCCGGTGGTTCTTTTCAAGGGTAGCAAAAGGAGGCATGCGCTTGATCTGGTTACTGGCTTCATTCAAAGGGTCGCTAATGGCGAAATCCCGAGAGGTAAACAAGGCGGTGCATTTTTCGATGGTAAGAGTCTCGCCCTGATGGCACTGAACTAAAAACTCACCGGCAATGAAGTCTGTTTCTTCCACTGCCCTCTGCTTCACCTCCAGCTGCTCCCTGTCTTTATATAGCCGCGTCAGTGCAGCCTGGGCCACCACAATATTCGACTGCCTGCTCCGGCTCACCAAGAAGATGCTGTTCTGATCAATCGTTCCTTTTTCAATGACTTCAATATGGTCTTGGTTGAGGTCGGCATACCTTTCCACGTTGTCATTTATGATATGACCGTCAATGCCTGAGCGAAAGGACAGTTCTCCATCCCAATTTTCTGGTGTGAACTGCCATTGCATGGCCGCCAGATGGTAATTGTCCATGCTCACTAGCCGCCGGCTAATAATACTGGTTTCCCTTTTTTGCTTGTCGCGAAAACGCATTTTGCGCTCCAGGATGCCCTGCTTAAGATGAAGCCGCGTTTCATACTCCAGAATTTCAATCTGCTCCAGATCAAACCATTCACCTCCATCTATTTTGAAGGTAAGGTACAACCAGTTGGGCCAGTTTACAAGGTCTTCATTTTCAATTACTTTATCTTGCACTGCCGATTTGAGGCGGTTATAACCCCCGGCAAGGTATGTGCCCGGATAATTCCACTCCTTTCCTTCAGCCTTAGCCTTGTTCCTTTCCATTTCCAGGGCGCCCCGGGTTACAAAATACCCATTGCCCAGCGAGCATAGCGCTTCCTGAAGTGGATGTTCTTCCTTGTCGAAGCCGCTATATGCTACTGTCCAGTCGTTTGCCATTAAAACACCTTTCTGCCGTTTATGCCCGATCTTTATACATTTTATTCAACTTATCAAAAAATTCCCTTACCTGAAACACATTTTTCAAGGCATATTTGGCGTGGGTTTTCTGGCCGTGGCCACCAACAAGAATACCGATGCCTTTGTCCTTTAAGGTTTCAAAGGCATCCTCGTCGGTAATGTCGTCGCCAATAAAAACAGGGATTATTTCCTGCTTTCCGGAGAGTTCCAGCGCATCAAGGATCCACTCAACAGCCTTCCCTTTATGCCAGTCGAGGTCGGGTTTAATCTCGACGATCTTTTTCCCTTCGCCTTTTTTATGTCCGGGATATTTTTCAAGCATCTGCTCCACCACCTCATACACCACCTCTTCGTCTTCCGGGCGGGCATTGCGGAAATGAATCCCAATGGCATAGCGCTTGCGGTCGAGCTGTGTGCCTTCAGTCTTTTTCCCCAGTTGTTCCTTCAGCTCAGCCTCTATTTCATCAAGTTTTGGGATGATCTTTTCCGAATCGGGGTGCTCCATCGACAAACCGCCCGGTCCGCTGATGATATATCCATGGCTTCCGGCATAGATTAGCTCGTCAAGCCCCACAAGGTTTTCCACATCCTCCTTGTCGCGACCAGTGACAACCGCCACGGTAAAATTCCTGGCAAGTTCGCGAAGCGTGTCCTTCATCTCACCAGAAAGCACGGCATCTTCGGGCCGGGGCACAATGGGCGTGAGTGTGCCATCATAATCAAGAAAAATGGCGGGCTTTCTTTTGCCAAAGGTTTCAAATATTTCCTGGTTTCCCGGAAAAATGGGCTTCCCCTGGCGGGAAAAATAATCTTCAAGCAACTCCTGGTCTTCGAGGTCAAGTTCAGAAAAGTCTTGAACACAAAGGTCGGCCCCATTCTCGAGTAAGGTCTGGCGGTTATCGAACCGATCAACCCCCACGACGAGGCCAAAGAAGCCCCTCTGCCCTGCCTGCACCCCGGAAATTGCATCCTCAAAAACCACCGATTGCTCAATGCGAACACCCAGGCGCCGGGCAGCCTCTACAAAAATATCGGGATCGGGCTTTCCCTTCAAACCCAAATCCTCCGACACCAGTCCGTCCACACGAGCATCGAAAAGATCTTCAATGCCTGCGGCTTCAATGATCTTTTTGCAATTTTTGCTCGAAGAAACAATGGCAGTCTTCAGGCCCTTTCCTCTCCAAGCCTTGAGCCACTGCATTGCATCTTCATACACTTCCACGCCATCCCGGTCAAGGATGTCATTGAAAACCTGGTTTTTGATATTTCCCAGGGCGCAAATGGTGTCAAAGCCGGGCGCATCTTTCGGATCACCGAAAGGCAATGTTATGCCCCTGGCCTCCAGAAAGCTCTTCACTCCCTGGTAGCGCGGTTTGCCATCGATGTATTGCTGGTAGTCTTCTTCCGACATGGAAGCCTGACCTCCTTGCTGCTTTTCGAAAAAGCGGCTAAACATTTCTTTCCAGGCTTTTTTATGGGTTTTGCGGGTTTGGGTTATCACCCCATCAAGATCAAAGATCAGGGCGTCGATTCTATTATTTTCTTCTGGATTTTCTGATGCAGGCTCCATATATGAATATTTTAAAAGCTAGTTATATTTAGTTTTTTTATATAAATACAAACCACGAATATAATCAATTTTAAGCAGTTTTCCAAACCGGCCAGCTGCCACCACAACAAAACGCAACCAAGCCGACTCTATAGCAAAAACAAAGCTAAAAGGCTGTTTTTCAGCAATAATAAATATTTATTCAGGATTGTACCGTAAGCAGACTGCAACAGACTTGGGTTCAAGATAAATTTTGGGTATTTTTCCGGCATTGTTTTCCATTGGATGAAAACTGTCGTTAATTAACCCGCCCCATTGCATATGTGCAGAATAAAGCAGCAGATCAGCAGGTTTGCCGGTTAATTCCTTTAATTTCCCTGAAAAGGGTTTTTCAGAAAAATTAAAAACTGCCAGCAAAGTTTTCTTTTCTCCTTTTCTTTCAAGTAACATGGCGTGCTCTCCTATCTGGATTGCCCAGGTATTTTTGCGGAGATCCGGTTTCAGAAGATTCATTACCTTGCGCAGTTGTATGCATTTTTTGTAAAATGCCAGCAGGCTTTCTTTTTGACTGTTTCCCAGAAAATCCCATTTTAGCTTAGACTGCAAAAAGGTTTCCATTGCCTGCGGATCGGGCGGCTCGGCGCCATTCATAAAAGCCCGGTAATCCCTTTTGCGGCCGCGTCGCACCTGCTCTGCCAGGCGTTCGTTGCCATGGCTGGTAAAGAACAGGAAAGGGCTTTCTTCCCCAAATTCTTCGCCCATGAAGAGCATGGGCACAAAGGGGCTGAACAACAAAGCCCCGGCAGCAAGTTTCAGGCTTTCGAAGTCAACCAGGGTGCTGAGCCGGTCGCCCAACATGCGGTTGCCGGTCTGGTCGTGATTCTGCGTATAAACCACAAAACGCTCACCCGGTTCAGCTTCGACGGAAGTGCCGAAAATCTTTTTACGGTATTTCGAGTAAATGCCATCATACACAAAGGCATTATTAAATGATTTCACCAGGTGATCCAGGGAGCCAAAATCAATATAATAACCCTTGCGTTCGCCCGTAAGCAAAGCATGCAGGGCATGATGCCAATCGTCGCACCACTGGGAATCCAGCCCATAACCGCCAGCTTTGGTTGGCTTAAAGATCATGGGGTCGTTCAGATCACTTTCGCCGATCAGGAAATGATTGCGCCCGGTTTCAGCATTCAGTTGCTGCACTTCTTCGCTGAGGTCCTGCAAAAAGTGTTTGGGACTGTTATCAACAATGGCATGGATGGCATCGAGGCGCAGCCCGTCGATGTCGAAATCGCGCAGCCACATCAAGGCGTTCTCCAGAAAATAATGCCGTACCCCATGGCTATGCTCATCATCAAAGTTTATGGCTTTACCCCATGGGTTTTTATATTTTTTCGTAAAATAAGGTCCAAATTCGCCCAGGTAGTTCCCTTCAGGACCCAGGTGGTTGTAAACCACATCCAGAATCACGGCAATACCCTGCTCGTGGCAGGCTTTTACAAGCTCGGCCAGCCCCCGGGGCCCGCCATACGAATGCTGCACCGCATAGGGGAAAACCCCGTCGTAGCCCCAGTTGCGACTGCCCGGAAAGGAAGCCACCGGCATGATCTCAATGGCATTTATGCCCAGGCTTTTCAGGTAGGGGAGTTTTTTGGTAATGCCAGCAAAGGTTCCTTCGGGCGAAAAGGTGCCCGTATGCAGCTCGTAAATGACCAGATCGGCCAAGGCCAGGCCTTTCCATCGCTCCAGTCGCTGTTTTCTTATCTCTTCCAGATCAACGGCCTCTGAGGGCCCGTGCACCCCATCGGGCTGTGACAGTGATGCCGGGTCAGGAATGCATTTGCTGGCATTAATTTTCAGAAAATAACGGTCGCCTGGCATTAAGCCGGGGCATTCGCCCCGCCAGTAACCATTAGGGTGGGCAGCCAACTGGTAACTAACCATGCCGTTTACCTCCAGCTCAACGCTGCGGGCAGCAGGCACCCAGCAGATGGCTGCAGCAAGCCCATTCTCAGGGAAATGGACTCCAGGGCGAAGCGGCTTAATGGCGTGAAGCTGCATTTTATTCTTGTCGGCCTGTCAGGCAAGGGTTAAGCTTTCTATTGTCCAATTCTGTCTTTGATCCGGCGCAAAGCTTTTACGGGGATAATCAGCGAGCGAGGTTCGTTTTCAATAAAATTGCCGATTTCGCGAACTGCCTTTTCAAAAATGTAAAGATCAATCAGGTCACCTACATGCTGATCATTGACCGGAATAAGGCTTTTTTTCCGGGCTTCGGCAACATAAGCACTTGTAAAAGTCTCAAATACTTTTTCAAACCAGCGCTCAACAAGGGGCTTCAGGAAGTTTTCATCCACAGGAACATACTCCTTCCGGTGAAAATACCCATCGTAAATGATGTAATGAAAAGAAGTAAGAATAGAAGCCACATCTTTAAGGGGGCAGTGTTTAATTTTCCTGACACTGATCGGGAATTCTACCTCTCCTTCAAAATCGGTAAATATAAAATCCTTACCGGTAAACAGCAGTTTGTCGAGTTTAAAGTTGCCGTGAATTCGGGTCTTAAAAGTGTCGATCTTGCCCTGCTCCAGGATCTGCTGCATATGATCGAGGTAAACGTTCTGCTCTTCCAATACCTCCTTCAGCAACTCCCGGTTGTCGGGTTTCAGCTTGTCCATGCGGGTTTTAGCGAAAGCGAAGGTGCGCTTGGCAAAGGTACGCATCGACTGGAACAATGATTTCTGATAGAGTAGTGAGAATGGCTCGGGCTCAAAGCCTTTCACCTCTTTAATGGAAGCCATGGCCTGATGCAATTGCGCTGTACGCTGGCCCAGCAAACCGACCATTTCAAGGAAAAATGGCCCGATGATGTCCTCCAGTTCCTGTCCGGAATAACTTCCAGCCTTGCCCAGTTCTTCCTTTTCGCTCAGCACCTTGTCGAAGAAGCTCTCAATGGCGGTTTCGGTCATTCCCCAGGCATTGCCCACATTGGGAATAAAATCTTCAAGCATGCCCAGGGTGGTAGCCTCCATTTCGGAATTGCGGTAATCGAAACGGCCGACATAAGGCGGGATCTGCTTAAAACTGGTATGCCGTGTAAGGTTTTTCAACACTTCCACATCGGGGTTTTCCCCTTCCTGAGGGCTGCGATAGATCTTAAAGAAATACTTGTCGCCCAGGGTCACCGAGGTATTGGAGCGCTTGCAAGCCACCACCTGCGATTTCAGCGGCAACTCCTGCTCATTGAGTTGCCTGAGAAGCCGGCCCGAAGAACCTTCCAGCTCACCGTTTATCCCCTTCAGTTTCCCCCGCTTCCTTATCAAGCTTAAGAACTCCTCATGCAAATATTGATCGTAAACCCCATCATATAGCAACCCTTCCTCACCTTCTGTTTCAACAGGGGCAATCACGGCATCCGGAAATTTCGATCGCAATTCAATAGCTATGGTATTCGTTGCCAGCGAAACCGGCATAACGTAAACATCTTTGCTCCCTTCTATCAGATCGAGCTGCAGAATAAAAAGGAAGGGCGTCTGCTTCTTTTTCTGTAAAGAAATTACATCAATAACTTTTATGTCGCGCAACTTCCGGGCATCGCCCCGGAACCATTTACTCTGAAGGATATAACCATAAAGAGATTGCTTGATCGTATCCTGCAGTGAAGGCTTCATTTCGAGCCATTGTTTGGCACTGAACTGAAGGGGTTCGCTGCTAATTGTTGTGACGGCCATTTCTTTGCCGGGCTTACGCAGCTCGAACCAGAAATAGTTTTTGAACTGCATGCTGAACTTCCAGGGTTCTTCGGTTATAAGCGGAAAGTCGTTGCGGCTGAATACCTCCATGGGCACCGACCCGGCAAATTCATGCAGGTCGATCTCCACGCTCTGCGAATAGCGCGAAAGGTTTACCACCACCAGTATGGTCTCTTCTTCAAACTCCCTGACAAAAGCCAGCACCTTGGGGTTGTTGGTGTTGATAAAGCGTATGCTGCCCCGGCCAAATGCCTTGAATTGCTTGCGCTTATTTATTACCCTGCGCTTCCACCAAAGGAATGACGAAGGATTTCGCTCCTGGTTTTCTACGTTAACGGTGGCGTAGTGGTAGTTGTAATCAATCACCACGGGCAAAAACAGCTTCTGCGGGTCGGCTGACGAAAAGCCCGCGTTCTTGTCGGGCGACCATTGCATGGGTGTTCGCACCCCGTCGCGGTCGCCAAGATAATAGTTGTCGCCCATGCCAATTTCATCGCCATAATAAACAATGGGCGTGCCTGGCATGGAAAAAAGCAGGAAGTTAAGCATTTCAATACTTCGTGTGTCGCCGCCCAGCAGCGGGAAGAGCCTGCGACGGATACCCACATTGATCCTTTTTTTAGGATCCTTTGCAAACGACTTGTACATATAATCGCGCTCTTCGTCCGATACCATTTCAAGGGTCAGCTCATCGTGGTTACGGAGAAAAATGGCCCACTGACAGTTGTCGGGAATCTGTGGGGTCTGCTCCATGATGTCGACCACCGGGAAACGGTCTTCCATGCGCAGGGCCATATACAGGCGGGGCATCAGCGGAAAGTGGAAAGCCATATGGCATTCGTCGCCATCGCCAAAATAATCGCGCGAATCGTTGGGCCACTGGTTGGCTTCGGCCAGCAGCAACTTGTCCAGGTAGTTGTCGTCGACATACTTGCGGAGTTTCTTCAGGTACTCGTGGGTCTGGGGCAGGTTTTCGCAGTTGGTGCCTTCGGCCTCAAAAAGGTAGGGAACGGCATCCAGGCGAAAGCCATCGACTCCGATCTGAAACCAAAAATCGAGAATTTTTAAGATTTCTTTCTGAACGCCCGGGCTCTCAAAGTTCAGGTCGGGCTGGTGCGAATAAAAGCGGTGCCAGTAATAGGCCTTGGCTTCATGGTCGTAGGTCCAGTTCGACACTTCGAAGTCCTGAAAAATAATGCGTGCATCCTGGTATTTTTCAGGCGTATCGCTCCATACGTAAAAGTCGCGGTAAATACTCCCGGGTTTGGCCTTGCGGGCCCGTTGAAACCATTTATGCTCAGTTGAGGTGTGGTTTAGCACCAGCTCGGTAATAATGCGCAGGCCGCGCTGATGGGCCTCTTTTACAAAACGCTTGAAGTCGGCCAGGGTGCCGTATGAAGGGTGAATACCCGTAAAATCGGCAATATCATAACCGCCATCCTTGAGCGGCGAAGGGTAAAATGGCAGCAGCCAAAGGGTATCGACACCAAGACTCTGGACATAATCCAGTTTCTTTATCAAGCCTTTAAAATCGCCGATTCCATCGCCATTGCTGTCGAAAAACGAGCGCACATGCAGTTGATAAATGATGGCGTCTTTATACCAAAGGGGATTGCTTTTTTCTGAAACCAGGGGATTCATAAAATTGGAGAAATTAAAATTATTATGCAGAAGTTCAGTGAATTACAAAGGTACAAAAAATAAAAAGAAGGCCCAATGGACTGACTTACAGGCTTTTTACTTATATTTGAACTGCCTGAAACAAAGTTATGAATATGAAAACAGTAAAGCTGTTTTTCCTTTCCATGCTACTGATGGGGCAGCTTGCCGGGGCGCCCATGGTTACGCCCGAGGCGGTGGCCCGCCAATACAAGGAGCCGCTGGTGAGGGTGTTCGAATACCGCGACATCCTCAAAGGCGTGCATCCCTTTGTAAAATACCTCTATCCCATTGCCATTGCACAAGACGGATATTTTTATGTTTTCGACCTCAACTCCGATCAAACCCAATACGAGCTGATGGCTCACGCACCCACAAACATGCCTGTGCCTGAAGGGGTGCGGGCGGCCTTCCCGCTTGATTTTTACGGGGGAAAGGCCGCATGCATAGTCACCGGTGATGTGTTCGACACCCCCATGGGATACGTCACCATTTTCCACGAGTTTATTCACTGCCACCAATGGGAAACGGTGGAACCTGCCCTTCGAAAAGAACTGCCCCTGGCGCAGCATGCCATTGAAAAGCAGGATTACATGTGGGAAATGTCGCATCCTTTCCCTTACGGGGAAAAAAGCGTGGAAGAAACCTACCGGCGATTCGTGCATGCCCTCGAAATTGGCGATGAGGAAGCCATTTGGCTCAACCGCAAAGCCTTGCAGCAAATGCTTAGCCCCTTCGATTACCAGTATATGGTTTGGCAGGAGTGGAAGGAAGGTTTTGCCCTTTTTATTGAAAACAAGCTCAGGCAGCAGCTCGGTTTAGAAAAAAACCAGGTTGGACGCGCAGGGGCGCTCAGCCGGCTGGCATTTTATGCCGGGGGCGAAGCTTTCATAAAGCACCTGCTGAAAGAAAATCCCTCGCTGGAGACTGATCTTGAGGCACTTTTCAATAAAATGGCCACGATCTGATCTCTTTTTGCCAACGGTTGTTTAAAACGTTTATTTTCTTAATTTTGATATTCCGCAAGGCAGCCAAATAGGCGTTTGCTTTTGCGCCCTTACAAATGCTTATTCACCAAAAAAGCACAAACAAATGAAAAAACAACTCTTACTGCTGGCCATGGCCATGTTTATCAGCTTGCCCATTTGGGCGCAGGCCGACGCCCTTTTGGGCATCTGGCTTACGGAAGAAAAAAACTCACAGGTTGAAATCACCAAGGCCCCCAACGGACAATATGTTGGACGCATTGTATGGCTTAATGAACCCCTCGATGAAGACGGAAAGCCAAAAACAGACAAGGAAAACCCCAATGCCAGCCAGAGAAACCAGCGTTTGCTTGGATTGCAAATCCTCAAGGGATTTACTTACGACGCCAATAAAAAAGAATGGTCGGGCGGCACCATTTATGATCCCGACAATGGCAAGACCTACAGCGCCTTTATGAAACTCGATGGCAACAACACCATGGTGCTCAGGGGTTATGTAATGGGTATGCGTATGCTCGGCCGCAACTCTACCTGGACGCGCGAAAGAGCCAAAAGAGAGTAACAAAACATTTTTTAAACTGCCTTTAAAGCCCGAAAATACAAAGGGCTTTGAAGGCAGTTATTTTTTTGCCCATAATTGACCCTTCACCAAAACTTAAAATATTATGAAAAAACTAAACCTTATCCTCCTTCTATTCTGCCTGCCTTTTGCCCTATCTGCGCAAAGCGAAGAAGAAGCGGTAATAAAAGTAGTGCAGGAAGCCTATATCGATGCCATGCAAAACCTGGGCGACCTGGAGCTGGCCCGCAAGGGCTTTCACCCCGATTTTGAAATGCTTATGTTTCGCGACGGGCAAATGTCGAAACTGCACATTAAAGACTGGATGGAAAGGGTGGAGCAACGCAAGGCCAATGCGGCCACAACCCCACCAAATATTACAGGGAAGTTTCTTGATGTGGAACTCACCGGCACGGTGGCCATAGTAAAACTGGAGCTCCATCGCAACGGGAACCGTATCTTTACCGACTACATTTCTTTATACAAATTTGAGGATGGCTGGAAGCTGGTAAGCAAGGTGTATTACCAGCATTAGAAACAGCGCAGGCTATAAGGAAAGTTTCAGTATCTCTCTTTCCAGGATATCCACCGCATCGATAACGTAAGTGGTACATTTCCTTTTGTAGGCCAAATCTTCTGAAGCCTCTTTGCGGCCTTCTTCCGTGCCCAGGTCAAGGCCAAGGAGGTTGCGACAGCTGGTTTCATGATGTTTGTTGCGGAAAGCTTTCACAAAAGCCCCGATCATCTCGATGGATAACTCCTTAGAGGGATTGTCGCCTACACGGTATTTGCCGTAAAGGTAGCTGATTACCATCATACCGCCGGTGAGGGCGCCGCAGGTTTCTTGCATACGGCCCATGCCCGAGCCAAAACCCGATGAGATCCGCAGCAAATCCTCGTCTTTAAGGCCAATATCGGTGTTGAAGGCCAGCAGCACCGCCTGCGCACAATTATGGCCTTCCAAAAAGGCCGCCTTTGCTTTATTTTGTCTTTCTGTCATGGCAATGGTATTGTAACAAAACAAAGGTAAAAGGTAAAGAGAATTATTACACACTTTTCAGAAAAAACCAGCAGCACAAAATGCAAATGAGGCAACCTGGCGCTTTCGCGTTTGGTCGCCTCATTGCGGGAGGGGATTATTAGGAGGTATTACTGGGAGGTATCGTTTATATTAAAACCCGATTAAAATATATAACGAATGGAAATCGCCCCTCCATCAGCCCAGAACCCACTGTATCCAGTTAGATTATAGGCAGGTTTCCAGTCAATACTTATATTGAAAGGTATTTCACTGAAATTATATTCCAGTCCAAGAATAAAATCTATCCCTACTACGGTATAATTTACACCTGGCTCGCCCCACTGGCGTGGTCCGTATTTATAGGTATAATCGCCATTCCAGAAACCAACGTGGGCGCCAAGGCCATAGTACCAGTTGAGCCGGTCAACATCAAAAGCACGGTTGTGAATTTCGTAAAGACCTGTCAATTCGAGGCCCCTCCACCTGGAGGAAATAAGACCTTCCAATGCGGTTTTGCTGCTGATAAAATGCTTTATGGTAATACCATTGGCAAGACCACCCCGCAGACCAATGCCTGTGTTATAGTCCTGGGCCTGGCCAAATGAAAACAGAAATAATGCTAAAAAAGTTGTTAAAATTATTTTTTTCATGCGATATTATTTAATATGAATTTGCAAAATGAGATTTGGTTTTGCTGCTGGATTTTCCAGGGAGCTGTTATATTCAATTGTTTTTCGGTTCGTTTGAACTGATCTTCTATTTGGCAGACCTGGATTCGGGAGGAATGATCATGATTTTATTCACCGATCCCTTTTCATCCCTTTTGGCGGCCTTGGCGGCACGCTTTTCCTTCAGGCTTTTCTGCGGAGCTTTCTTATCCGATTTTTCTTTTCCTTCCCTTTCGTGCGACATGGTTGTTTTTTTTAGTTGCTATTTAATTCCGGTTTCTTGTATCAAGGGTTTTTTTTAAGCACTTTTCGTCCGGCAACGTAGGGAATCAATAATGTAATAAGTGCCAAAACCAACACCAAATGAAATGTGCCACCTGCATTGTATCCCAGTGTTCCAACAGCCCATACTATAAGCAAAATGGCGGTAACTATATACAATACAGTTCTCATGGCAAGATCAATTTTAACTTAAGCAAAGTTGAGGTGCAAACCCTGAAAAAGCATTACACTTTAAGGAAAAAGAATTACATATTTCACAGGTTTTCGAGGTTTTTCCTGCGCTTTTTCTTTAACTGTTTATAAAAGGAAGGGGTAAGTCCGGTAATTTTCCGGAATTGATTTGAAAGGTGGGCTACGCTGCTGTATTGCAATCGGTATGAAATCTCGGTAAGGTTCAGTTCATCGTAAAGCAACAATTCCTTTACCTTCTCAATACGATGCATAATAATAAACTGTTGCAGGGTTATGCCTTTCACCTCAGAAAAAAGATTGGAAAGGTAGGTGTAATTATACCCAACCTTTTCGCTGATGTAATCAGAATAGTTAACCTTGGGCAGTTCGTCAGAAAAGTGGATCATTTCAATGACCACATTTTTGATTTGCTCAATCAGTATGCTTCTATGGTCATTCAGTAATTCCAGCCCTGATTTTTGCAGATTTTCCTTGAGGGTATTTTGAAGTTCCTGCGAAATGTTTTCCTGGGTCTCAACCACGCCAAGGTCGACCGAGTAATATCCGATCCCAAGCTTTTCCAGCTCTTCCCGGACCACCATCTTGCAACGAAGGCTGACCATATACTTTATAAAGAGTTTCATCTTTTCAAAATTTTCTTTTCATAAGTTAGATGGAACTCAAATTATTGATTAGCCTTCTTTTTAATTGAAAGCTGTCTGTATGCTCATTTCACAGGGTGAAAATCTTTTGAAAGGTACAAAGAAAAATCCACTCTGTCAACATTCAATGCTACTGCACTGGGTTTTGAAAACCACTTTATGACACACAAACGCAAAAAGCCGTTAAAATATATAAAAGACGTGAATAATGTAACTCTTTGGGTAAGTTGTGTAACATTAGCCGGGCATAACAGGCCTACCTTTGTACAAATGATAAATCCCTTAAATTATGAAAAAGTTTAGATTGAGCTTAGCAATGATTCTGATGGCAACTGTAATTTTTGCAAGTTGCTCGTCGATGAATAAAACACAAAAAGGAGCTGTAGCAGGAACCGCGGCAGGTGGTGCCATGGGTGCCGTAATTGGCAAGGCTTCTGGAAACACCGCCATGGGCGCAATTATCGGCGCTGCCGTTGGTGGCACTGCAGGTGCCGTTATTGGCAACCAAATGGATAAGCAGGCTGAAGAAATTGCAAAAAAAGTTCCTGATGCCAAGGTTCTTCGCGTTGGTGAAGGTATCGTGGTAGAATTCAGCAGTGCCATATTGTTTGGATTTGACCAGTCGGGCTTGTCGTATGATGCAAAAACCAGTCTTGATAAACTGGTAACAGTTTTGGCCGATTATCCTGATACAGATATTGAAATTCAGGGGCATACCGACAGCAAAGGCAGTTTGTCTTACAATCAGTCCTTATCTGAAAGGCGCGCTACTGCCGTTTCGGATTACCTTATTTCGAAAAACGTTTCGGTTGGTCGCTTACTGGTTATTGGATACGGCGAAACCTTACCGAAATATCTGAATGATACCGAAGATGGCCGTGCACAAAACCGCAGGGTCGAATTCGTGATTACAGCCAATGAAAAGATGCAGGCTGATGCTGAAGCTGCGGCTGCTGCAAATCAGTAAATTAATTTCTTTAATAAAACCAGTTATTATTCACTTTAACAAAACAATTAAATGAAAAACAAAATTTTTTCAATAGCAATAATCCTTATGCTCACCGCTTCTTTAGCCATGGCGCAAAGACCCGGAGGCCAAAGGACCGCATTCGGTGTGCTGGGAGGCGTTAACTTTCAGAACATTAATGGCAAGAATTTCGCCGGAGATAAACTTACAAATGATATGATTATTGGTTATCATGCCGGATTGAATATTCAGATACCCATTGCGCCTGATTTTTATTTCCAGCCAGGCGTGCTGTTTTCAACCAAGGGTGCAAAAAACGTTAGTGACCCTATTGTAGGAATATTAGAAACAACAAGAACAATTAACCTTTCGTATATTGAAGTTCCCCTGAACCTGGTTTATAAAGGTTTGCTGGGAAACGGATATGTGATGGTGGGTTTTGGCCCCTACATAGGTTACGCTATTAAAGGCACGGATAAATTTGAGGCCGGCTCTATTTCTTATGAGAATGATATTGAATTTGTAAATGTGGTAGATGCCTCTAATGATATATTTGGCAGTTATTCTAAAGCACTCGATGCTGGCGCAAACATTTTTGCCGGATACGAGCTGGCCGGTGGCTTGTTCTTTCAACTAAATACTCAATTGGGATTTCTGAAAATTAATCCTGAAGATAACAGATTCCCCGGTGATAACAAAAGGGAGTATAAAAACACTGGTTACGGCTTGTCGCTGGGATACCGTTTCTAACAGGCAAGAATAATATTTGCCCACGGTAAATTTAAGGGGCTGTCTTTAAGGTTGTAAAACCTAAAAGACAGCCCCTTTATTTATGCGGGATTTTTAAAACTGGTAATGTCAACAACCGACAGCTGGCATTTTGGTTCTACGCCGGTTACTATGCCTTCCATATGAACCAGGCAAAGCGTTTTACTGTCATAACCAAGTTTCACTTCGCAGGATTGCTTTGCTTTACTTCTAAAAACTTTACCAAAGAATTGGTTAAAAATCGGCTTGGAATCATCAGAAACAAAAAGCTTAAAGTTACTTCCCAGCAAGCTGAAGCGTTTCTCATCGAGTATTTCGGCAGCAGTAAAATTCAGGTCGCTAATGGTACCGTCTGACTCAAGGGTGAAAAAACCCACCGGGGCCAGGTCAAACAAAAGGGTATATTTTTTCAGGGCCGCTTCTGCAGTTTCAATGGCCGTGCGCAACTCTTCATTCTGCATTTCCAGCTCAATCTGGTGCACCTGCAATTCATGCAGGGTTTTTTTTGCATCAATCTCCAGGTTCTCCTGGTTTTGAATTTCTTTTTTCAGCCGGAGAATTTCTTCTGCTTTTTGACGCAGAATTCTGGGATTCGTATAATCATGATCTTCAAGTGGCATGGCTCTGTTATTTAAGGGTTCATTATTTGTATTCTATTTTAGAGGAATTAGCTGAAGACTTATGGTTTTTCATTTCTAATGAAAATCATCATTCCATCAGTGTTTTTTCGGTTTTTACCTACTAATTTTACCTCACACTCAACCAAGGCCTCGTTGGCTTCGTCTTTTTGCAACAAAACCTGCGTAGTTCCGCCCTCCTGGCCCGTCAGCATCTTCTTCAATTCAGCTTCTGTCTTTTTTCTTTCTGGCCCGGCAACACACATTTCAATCCAGTTTTGGCTTAATGCATCTTCCCGTTTTAGGCCGAAGTATTTTTCGGCCACAGAATTCAGCTCCATTATGTCCAAACCGGCAGATAAAAGAAAAACAGGAACATCAGAACTATCTAACAACAAACGTTCTATCTTTTTTGTTTCGTTGCATTCTTCTTCCATCCTCTTTAGTCCTGTAATGTTGATAAAGGTAATGACCAGGCCATCTATCCGGTCTTCGAAAGTACGGTAGGGCATTATTCTAACCGAAAACCATTGTCCATCTTTTCCGGGAATCTGTTTTTCAATAAACACAAGGGTGTTTAAAACCTCAAGGGCATCCTCAGCCAATTCTGGATAATGAATACTTGAGGTCTGATCGGTGATGGGACGTCCGATATCACTTTTTATCAATTTAAAGATCTTGGTTGCCTGTATGGTATAACGGCGGATTTTCAACTCCTTGTCGAGAAACAAAGTAGCAATATCGGTGCTGTTGAGCAGGTTTTTCATGTCGTTATCAAGGCGCGAATAGTCATCTACCTTGGCCTGCAGCTCAGCATTAACGGTTTGAAGCTCTTCATTGAGGCTTTGCATCTCTTCTTTTGAGCTGGTAAGCTCCTCGTTGGTTGATTGCAACTCCTCGTTGGCCGATTGCAGTTCTTCGTTGGTCGATTTGAGCTCCTCCTGTGAGGCCTGCATTTCTTCCATTGTACTCTGCATCTTTTCAAGGGTGCTCTGCAACTCTTTTTCCAGGGCTTCTTCCCTTTGGCTGACAAGAGATTCCTTACCGGGCCTATTCTTCATTTTTAAGTCGTGAAATTCGGTAACATCAGTAAAAATTATCATAACCATGTTCCTTAATGGCTCTGGTTTGTCAATCCATTGTATGGTAACATTCAACCTTTGCTTACCCCCGTTGGTGCCCACATGCAAGTTTCGCAAAACAACCGTTCCTTTTTTTCTGATGGCCTGGTTAAAGGCCACCGGAAACTCATTTCGCAGGCCTTCGTGCAACATGGCAAACACATTCATGTTCGCTTTTCCGGCAACGGGTTCAAGGTATTTGCCCGTGCGGCCCGAAATGTAAATAATATCTCCATCCTCATTTACCAGCAAACCCGGAGGCGAAAAATGCTGAAGAAGCATCTGATCGACATGGTCCTTTATATTAGGAGCAGAAATTGAAGGGGGATTTTTTTCAAAATTTTCGGGTTTGCTGCGCGAAAAGGAGGATGGGAAATTATACAAATCAGACTCAATTGCATCGGTCGATCGTTGATAAATTTTCAGAACAGAATCAAGCGGTTTGAAAAGGTGGCTGCGGGTACCCAATGATTCTGAACTGCCCAGAAACATTACCCCTTCGGCATTCAAACTAAAATAGAAAAGCTTCATTACCTTGACTTGCAATTCGGGATCCAAATAAATCAGCAAGTTTCGGCACGAAATAATATCAATCTTGGTAAATGGCGGATGCATGATAATATTATGCTGGGCAAATACTACCATCTCCCTAATCTCAGTACTAACACGGTAACCCTCTTCCGTTTTGACAAAAAACCGGTTTAGTCGCTCGGGCGAAACGTCGGAGGAGATGTTTTCAGGGTACAGGCCTTTTCTGGCAACTTCAATGGCATCCTGATCGAGGTCGGTGGCAAATATCTGCAGGGAAATGTTGCGGTGGGGCTTAATTTTCTCCAGGACCTCCTTAAAAACAATTGCCAGGGAATAGGCTTCTTCTCCTGAAGAACAGCCGGCCACCCATGCCCTGAGCGTTACGCCGCCTTTGTGCCTTAGCATCATTTCCGGAAAGACATTGCTTTTTAACTTATCCCAGGCTTTTTTGTCGCGAAAGAAATTTGTGACCCCAATAAGCAATTCCTTGAAAAGAATGTCTACTTCCTTTGGGTTTTCTTGCAGCAAGGCTACGTAAGAAGATATCCCGTTGATTTTATGCACCCCCATGCGCCTTTCGATACGACGGTAGAGCGTACTTTTTTTATACAACGAGAAGTCATTACCGGTAAAGGTTCGCAACAGTATGATAATTTTTTCGAGGGCGCTTTTATCCTTGATTTCTTTTTCGGGGAATATTTTTACCAGCGGTAAAAGTTTTTGAAACTCCAGGAGCTTTTCGGGCAACTTGCTGGCCGGAGCAACAATATCGACCAAAACAGATTCAATGGCATTTCGGGGCATGCTGTCGAATTTGGCCGTTTCGGGATCCTGAACCAATACCATCCCGTATTTCTCTTTTATGGCCCTGAGCCCAATGCTGCCATCAGAGCCCATACCCGAGAGAATAACGCCAATACCCAGTTCCCCGCGGTCATCGGCAAGGGAGCGCAAGAAAAAATCGATCGGCAGCCGCAAGCCCCTGGCTTCAATGGGCTCAAACAGGTAAAGGGTACCGTTTAAAATCGACATGCTCTTGTTGGGCGGAATAACATACACACAATCAGGTTTTACAACCATGCCGTCTTTTGCCTGGGAAACCTCCATTTTAGAAATGCGCTGCAATAATTCGGGTAGCATACCCTTTTGGGTAGGATCTAAATGTTGTATTACCACATAAGCGATTCCACTTTTTTCTGGCACATTCGACAGAAATTGCTCCAAGGCTTCCAGCCCACCGGCCGAAGCTCCGATTCCGGCAATGGGAAATAGTTTTTCTTTTGGCCCCGGGGGAAGGCTTTTTGACACCTTAGCAGGTGCAGTTTGTTTGGATTCGGCTTTGTTTTTTATTGATTTTGCCATTTATTATCCACTGAATTTTGAACAAGCTTAAAATGCGCCGCTCCTTGCCGGGCCAGTTCTGTGGCCATGCATAATGCACCGTTCTGGTTTTTAAAAAATTGGGAGGAGTCCCTTATGCAAGTTTAATCAAAAGCCCACAAAAAACCACGCTCCCAACCTTATTTTCAATAAAAAAACTCAGGGCTTATAATAGGTAAGTGCTTCGGGCATGAATTGCTTAAGTTTCCTCATCCTTGTATTATCAGAAGGGTGAGTGCTAAGAAACTCCGGCGGACTTCCGCCGCCTGCTGCCGACATCCTTTCCCAGAATGGAATGGCTTCGCGCGGATCGTAACCGGCCATGGCGGCAAATATCAGCCCGTATTTATCCGCTTCGGTTTCCTGCTGCCGCGACCAGGGCAACATGGCCCCCACAGTGCTTCCGATGCCATACGACATTAAAAACAGCTCTTGCGTTTGCTGGGGTTGCTGAGCCAATGCAACTTGCAGGGCCATACCTCCCAATTGCTGAACCATTGCCTGGCTCATTCGTTCGTTACCATGTTTGGCAACGGCATGGGCAATCTCATGCCCCATAACAATAGCCAGCGCGGTTTCATTCTGGGTTACCGGTAACAACCCCGTGTAAACAGCCACTTTTCCGCCAGGCATGCACCAGGCATTGATCACATCTTTTTCGTCGATGGTGCTGAATTGCCAGCTATACCCTTCGAGTATAGACCCCATACCCTTACTGTTATAATAGGTAGTAACGGCGTTGGCAATGCGCGATCCAACCCGGGTAACCATGGCAGCACTTGGGTTGCTGCCCGGGTTCAGCACCTTGTGTTCGCTTAAAAAGGCCCCGTATTGGTCAACCGCCATCATTTGCATCTCTGATTCGCTGACTAAGTTCAGCTGTTTTCGGCCAGTAACCTGGTTTAGGGCACAGCCTGCCAGCAGCAAGGTGATGACAAGCAAAGAAAATAATTTTTTCATAGTTTCAAATTTTGCTTTTTTGTTATCTGGCCCTGACCTGTTTTTCAAACCCCTGCACAAAAATTCTGTTACAAAGAAAACCCAGATAAGGGCTGAATTGAAAGAAACCCTGAAGCAAATGCTGCTCCAGGGTTTTGAGAACTAATTTAGAATCAGTTGGTGGTCAACACCACCATTGCAAGCCAGGCTTGTTTTTTTAATGCGAACAGGGTAATGATCATTTTTATCACTTTTTGCGGCTACCTGGCCTTCTGCGGCCGGAACAGTGATAGTGAGAATGGTTGTCTTTGGGGTGAATGAACTCATGGAAAGGGCCAACGGGGCAACCATCCCGGACAAAAACATTGTATTTACAGGGAAATTAGTTTTTGTTGTTTCCATCATTTTCAATCTTTTTTATCAAATAATCAACACGATGTCCTGTAATGATTTTCGAAATTTCAGCTTTCGCCTTGTCAAGCAAAGCAATCATTTCCACATACCGTACCTCGCCCTCTGCCTTGTATACCATGGGCTCAAAATTTGCATATCCTAAGAACTCCTGCTGTAAATCAACGGGCTCAATCTTCAGGTTTCCATTAGTTCCGGTAGTTTCCATCGTTCAAAATTATTAAGTGGTGAAATAGTTCTTACCATACAAAGGTTGCTCCTTTTGACCCTGAAAACGTTACATCGATTCCAATAAGATTTACATAAGTTACGGGTTTTGTTTTTGCTCAGGTTACCGCATGGATAATGTAGCGAAGTTCAGTACTTGTCTTTCCCAGTTTATGAGCCAGACGCTCAATCATTACCGCCTCCTTGCCATCGTTAAAGTGCAAATCTTCTTCGGTAATAGCAGGGAACTTTTGCTTGAGCTTTTCTTTTCTCTCATTCCAGGTAATAGTGGTATTTGGTTCCAAAGCGTCTGGATTTGATTGAAGAAAACTGAGATGCTTACAGTTGAATATTGCTGAGCGAATCTAAGAGACCAAATGACTTCAACAGCCAAATGATGACAACGATTACCACAACCACATTCAGAATCGTTTTTATTTTACGGTCCATTGGGATGTAATTGTTGACCAGCCATAAAAGGAGGCCTGCAACAATAAGTACAACTAAAACGGTAAGTAGCGACATGATAATTTGGGTTTAGGGTTATAAAATGATTGTTTTTTTCAAAGTTAAGGCACGGTTATGCTCAAAATGTTACGAAAATTCCAGAATTTATTACATAATTCACATATCGATGTTTGAGAAACCGGCCTTGTTTCAGGATCAGTTTGGGTCGATAAAAGGGGTGGTAATCTTGGGTGCCTCTCTTGATAAGGAATCAAGCCTGGCTTTTTCATCTTCCCTGGCTTTTCTTCTGAAATATGCCCTGAAAAAGAAATTTTGCTTGAGTGCTTCCATGTTTTCATCGAGCCCTTGCGAGCTTTGTTTCAGGTTCAACAAGGTCTGATCCAGGTTGCCGGCCATGGTAGTATCCTGTATTAACCTGCCAAGGGTTCCCTCTCCACTGTTAATCCGCACCATGATCTCGCCCAGTTGATGAGAAGCAATTTCGGTTTTTGCTGCAGTTTGCTGCAAACTCTCCATAAATGCATACACGTTTTCTTTGGTCGTTTCAATGGTTTCGTCGAGCCCGGCCGAACTTTTCTTGAAGTTTCCAATGGTCTGACTGATGTTTTCTGCAATGGTTGAATCTGAGATTAACCTGCCCATGGCGCCTTGTCCACTATTGATATTTACCATAATCTCAGCAAGTTCCAGGGTTATTATTTCAACATTCTCAGCGGTAGAATTCAAACTCGCCATAATGGCATCGGTTTCAAGTGGTTCTTTCGATAGAATTTTTTGTCCGTCTTTGGCCATGGGTGCATCAAAGCTTCCTTGGGTAATGATTAAAATGCGGTCGCCAATAATGCCTGAAGATCCTATTCCTGCCTGACTGTCTGCTTTAATAAATTCCTGTACGTCTTTCCTGATGAGCAAGTCGACCTGCACCGTTGAGTCATTAATAATCATAATGTTATCGACAATACCCACGTTGATGCCAGAGAACCTGACATTGTTTCCCACTTGTAAGCCGCTAATGTTATAAAAACTGGTTGTTACTTTAAACACCGGGCTAAACAGGTTCTTTTGCTTGCCTATAAAGAAAATGGCTATAACAAAAATGATCAAGCCAATAAAAATAAAAATCCCAAGCTTGACTTTGAAATTTTGCGTTTTTGCATCCATGATTGTATTGTGTTAAATTATTTCCTGGTTAAATCATTATCTGAAAAAAGACTTGATAAAAACATCCGTCGATTTTTCAAAGTCATCAAGTTTCCCTTCAAGATAAACCGCACCGTTTTGCAGCATAATTATTCGATCGGCAGTGGCGCGTGCGCATTCAATATCGTGTGTGATTATGAGTGATGAGGTTTTGTATTTTTTTTGAACTTTATTAATGAGTTCACTGATTTCATCTGAGGTAAGGGGGTCGAGCCCGGTGGTTGGTTCGTCGTACAACATGATCAGGGGATCAACCACAACGGTACGCGCTAAACTAACCCGCTTTCGCATTCCGCCCGAAAGCTGCGAAGGCATTTTATCCAGGGTGTCTGCCAGTCCTACGTTTTCAAGGGCTTCTTCCACTTTTTCATTCATTTCTTTTTTTGTAAGATCCTTCCTGACTCTTTTCAGGGGAAATTCAAGGTTTTCCCTAATGGTCATGGAATCGTACAGGGCACCGCTCTGAAAAAGAAAACCAATTTTCTTACGCAATTCGGCCAAGCCCTTTCTGCCCACCTCATTTACATCTTCGCCAAGCACTTTTATGGTGCCTGAGTCGGGCTTCAACAAGCGCACAATGCATTTTATCAGGACCGATTTTCCTGAGCCTGATTTGCCCAGCACCACCAGGTTTTCGCCATTATATAGCTTTAGCGACAAATCATCCAACACCTTAAGGTTTTCAAAACCAATGCTTAGGTTTTCTATTTCAACAACCTCTTTGGGTGTTTTTATCACTTTTTTTGCCAGGGTTTCAGGTTCAGCCATCTCCTTCATTTTTTCTGTTTAGAGCATATCGGTAATTTGTACAGCAATCAGGTCGATAATAATTACGAGCAGCGAAGAAAGCACCACGGCCGAGTTGGCCGCTTTGCCCACGCTTTCGGTACCGCGTCCGGCATTATATCCTTTATAGCAGCCCACAAACCCAATAGCGGCGCCAAAAAAGAACGTTTTAATGACGGCGGGAAACAAATCAAGAAAATCAATGACACTGAAAGCCTGAGAGAAGAACAATACAAAGGTTACATCGCCTTTGATATTTGCACCGGCCCAGCTTCCTAAAATGCCCAGGGCATCGGCATACAATACCAAAATGGGTATCATTAAAGTGGCTGCCAACACCCTTGTAACGACCAAAAACCGCATTGGGTTGGTCGATGATACCTCCATGGCATCAATCTGTTCGGTAACTTTCATTGAGCCCAGTTCGGCTCCCATGCCCGATCCAATCTTTCCTGCACAGATCAGGGCCGTAATCACCGGGCCCATTTCCCTGATAATGGATAAGGCCACCATGCCGGGAAGCATGGAAACGGCGCCAAAATCGGCCAGGGCAGGTCGCGATTGTATGGTCAGCACCAACCCAATGATCAGGCCGGTTATAGAAATAAGCGGCAGGGTTTTATACCCGATAAGGTAACACTGGCGAAAGAATTCTTTAAACTCAAAATCGCGCGAAAAAGCTTCGCGGGTTGTACGCCACATGAACAAAAAGAAATCAGCAATATCTGAAAAGAAAACATTTGCTATTTTGGTTTGCTCAAATGTTCTCTCGCCCAGCTTTTCGGCATGTTTCTTTACATCCCTGATCTTTGGGATCTTTCGTAACACCGGACCAATGATTTTCACCATAACACATCAAGATTAATCCAAATCGGTTTTTTCATGCCGTGGTTTGTTAACTACTGCCAGGCAGCTGATAAAAGCAGCATATTTATGTATGTGAAAAACCGGAAAGCCAGCTTGTTTAACAGCTGCGCCATCCGGTCATTTTCATGGAGCATTTAAGGGCAGTATGTCCTACCCTTGTCAGGCCTGGTCAACGGGTGGCTTTTTTTTGTGAAAAAGGCGTTCCAGCAAACCCTGGGCATAGGATGCAATATCATTAGGATGCCTGGCAATTAAATTTGTAACACCAAATTGCAAGGCTATACCCAAACTCCTTTTAAAAATGTTTTTCGAAGCCCCAAAAACAACTTTTTTCGAGAAATAACCGGTGGCTAAACCCACAGCAGCTCCTGCAATATTTGTCAGCAGAAAGGGCGAAGAGGATATTTCCTGAATAGCAGTTTTAAGCATATTCGCAGGCTTTAAACTTTCAAAGGTTTGGTTAAACTGCGCCCTTAAAAGCTGCCCTTTTACTTCCTGATCGGTTTCCAAAAAACGAATGGCATTTTTAATGTCGGCAGCAGAGGTCATGTTTTCCATTTGGTTTTTATTTAAACATCAATTTTATGATGTAATTCTGAAAATGCTTCTTCAGCCATTTATGCATGAAAAAGTGTAAAACAACTGCTATGACAGCATAAAAGCCGGCCACAATAAAAAACCCAAGAAATACTTTTCCAAGCATTTCGCCTAGCCAAAAAGCCAGTCCAAAATTCAGTAACATCAAAAATGAAGCGATTACCACAAAAACAATGGCATTGGGCAAAAAGGAGGAAGCAACATCCGATGTCTTATCCAGGGCTTTAAGTTTTATCAGTTCAAAACTGGTAACACCATAATCAACTGCCTTTTCGTAAAGCGACTCAAGTATTTTCGCATTTTCTTCCATGGCTTCCTCCCGGTCCTTCTTAAAGATTGTTTTTAAAATTCTGTTTCGGCTTTATGCTTTTTGGCATAGTCAGCTACTTCTTCTTTAACCTTATCAAATTTCTCGGTAATATTATCGCGGAAATTATTGAACTTTTTCTTCATTGATTCTGCGTAATCCTCACCCGTATGAGAAATTTTCTCTCTGGTAACTTTGCCCTTGTCAGGAGCAAATAAAATTCCCAACAAAGCCCCGGCTGAAACGCCGGCCAATACACCTAACAATACTTTTCCTGCACTCATTTTATTTAGTTTTAAAGGTTAATAATTCTTGATTTTTTATAAAATCTTTCTGCCTTGTATTACCTTAACCAATACGGCTATTATTGCAATTACCAGCAGAATGTGTATAATACCTCCAGCCTGAAAGCCCACAAATCCGATGGCCCAGGCGATGATCAATATTACTGCAATGACGTAAAGTAAATTTCCCATGATGTTGTTTTTTTAATGTTTAATTAATGCCTCTCATAGAGGTTAAAAAATGCTTGTAAACCCCTTTGGTTTACTTTTTGGGTCCGAGCAAAAGAATGCCCCCGCCAACTACCATTACTACCACACCGATAAGTGGCGACCAGGAAACCCTGTTCGTTTTATCGCGTGAAATCTGGATTTCGCCAATGTCGACCACCTTTTCACGGGTTATGTATTTAAAGCCCGTGAAAAGAGTGATCAAGAGTCCAATGACCAAAATGACCAAGCCAATTTTCTTCATGGCTTAAAGCAAAAGGATAAGCAGCAGGATTACAAGAATCAAGGCGCCAACCGACAGATAAACACCTCCGCCATTCAAGGTTAGGGTTTTGTCAATCTGACGTACTTCTTTGCGAAGGTCTCTCTTTTCAGCCCTGCTCAGGTCCGATTTGTCCATCTCGTTAATTTCTTCGAGCCGGGCAAGTAAAACCTCTGCTTCTGCGGCAAGAGCTGCATCAGTATCAACCGTTTCAATGGCAGCAGTAGTAACCGGGTCATCTCCCGGACCTGCTTTTACCTGGGTTGGAAGCAGAAAAATCAACAGCAAGGCTGTTGCCATGTAAAATACCAATTTTTTCATGTTAAATTGTGTTTGGGTGCCCGCAGCTGGCGAGCTCAGTTGTGAAGGATTTTCCACAGAGTAAATTTACGGCCCCAACAAGGAAAATATGTTACACCCTGTTGGAGAAGTATTACATATATCACAGATAATCGGGGTTTTTTCGGAACAAATGATTTGAATAGTTGTTGATTTTAAAAAAACAATATGGAACCAAAAAACTACCTCATTGTAGGCGGCACCTCCGGCATTGGCGCTGCCTTGGCCGAAGCCCTCTCAAGGGAAGGCCACAAATTATTTATTGTTTCAAGAAACCAGCCAGAAAATTTGCCTGAAGGCGCAATCCACCAGCAGGCCGACATTCTTGATGCGCAAACCGATCTTAGCAGTTTTCTTCCCGAGGTGCTTCATGGCCTGGCCTATTGCCCGGGCAGCATCAACCTGCGCTCGTTCAAAGCCCTGAAGCCGGCCGATTTCGAGGAGGAGTTCCGCATCAACGTTTCGGGAGCGGTAACCGCCATTAAGGCAGCCCTGCGGCCAATGCAGAAAGCGGGGCAGGCATCGGTGGTGCTGTTTTCGACGGTGGCCGTGCAAACGGGTTTGCCATTCCATGCTTCCATAGCCGCCTCAAAGGGAGCTATAGAAGGCCTCACACGCTCACTGGCCGCCGAATTTGCTCCCGGCATACGTTTTAACGCCATTGCCCCTTCGCTCACCGACACCCCACTGGCAGCCCGCCTGCTCAACGACGACGCCAAACGCGAAGGCGCTGCCCAGCGCAACCCCATGAAGCGATTTGGAAAACCGGAAGATATGGCCGAAACCGCCGTATTTCTGCTTTCTGAAAAAGCTTCCTGGATTACGGGGCAAATATTACATGTTGATGGCGGATATGGTGTGCTGAAAACATAATACGATGAACAACTTGACGTGATGGCTGTCAGAGCCGATCAATTTTAAAATTGAAAAAAAACGGTGGATGCCTTACTGTAATAATAGAAGGAGTTCTGCCTTTTGATTTGGCTTTTATGGAATAAATTGGCAATTTAAACACTTCCTTTGCGCTTGAAATTTAACCCAATCGTTTACTCAGATTGCAGGTTCATGTTAATTTCACCCTAACTTTGCAAGCACAGAAATCGATCGTTTTCCAAACATATCATGAAACAGCCCTATTCTTTTCAGGGAATCCCCCAATCCAGAATCGCCACTTTTGATGTTTATTCTGTTGGAATGCAGAAGCATCACGTAAGCGCAATGCTCGAATTTGATGTAACCGAAATCCGGCGAAAATTAATGGAACTCAGGAGAGCTGGCAAGAAAGTTTCATTTAATGGTTGGCTAATAAAGGTAATCGGTGAGGTCATGAAACAGCACCCGGATGCGGCAGCATATCTTTTTAGCAAAAAGAAACTGATCATCTTTAATGATATAAATATCTCGATTTTAGTGGAGAAACAGCTGGGCGACAAAAAAGTCCCCATCCCGCTCGTCATTGAAAAAGCAAATGAAAAGAGTGCTTTGGCAATTACCCTCGAAATTGAAAATGCCAAAAACCTGGAATTCTCCGAAAGGGAAATAGTTTTGACAAAGCGTCCACCTTTATATGAGCGGTTGTATTATTTCTTTCCGGGGATAATAAGGAGAGCTTTTTGGAAATGGATGCTAAGCCATCCCAGGTATGCTTTCAAAAAAATGGGCAATGTGGCCGTTACCTCAGTGGGCATGGTGGGAAGAATCAACGGCTGGTTTATTCACAGCTCAGTCCACCCCGTTTCCTTTGGAGTTGGTTCAGTGGTGAAGAAACCGCTTGTAGTAAACAACGAAATAAAAATCAGGGAAGTGCTGAACATGACCGTATTGGTCGATCACGATGTTATTGATGGTGCACCAATGGTGCGGTTTTTACAAACCCTGACCGGATACTTGGAAAACCAGACAGAATTAAGCCCGGAAAAATTGTTGTAATTTTCACCCCATTAAATATTTCCCAGGTTCTGAATAATCAGGATAAATTTGAACGAAAGGCAAAAGAGGGAAACAAATAAAGGTTTATTGAACCAAATGGAGGAAAAAATGAGACCATATATACTCGCAGAAACCCATTGGGCTGCCCTGAAAGATCAAAAGATTGAACTGGCCATTTTGCCTTGGGGTGCCACCGAAGCGCATAATTATCACCTCCCCTATTCAACCGACAACATTGAGTCAGATTTTATTGCAGCAGAAGCCGCCCGAATAGCCTGGGAAAAGGGCGCAAAAGTGATGGTGTTGCCCACCATTCCCTATGGCGTAAACACCGGTCAGCGCGACATTTACCTGGATATCAGCATCAACCCAAGCACCATGCTGACCATTCTTTCTGACATTGTGGATGGGCTCAACCACCAGGGAATTTTCAAATTGGTAATCATGAACAGCCATGGTGGCAATGATTTTAAACCCATTATCCGTGAGCTGGGCGTGAAATACCCGAAAATGTTCCTGAGTGTTGTAAACTGGTATCAACACCCCATCAAAAAAGACCATTTCGATAGCCCCGGCGACCATGCCGGCGAAATGGAAACCAGCCTGATGCTGTATGTGCGTCACGACCTGGTTTTGCCCAAAGAGCAGTGGGGCGAAGGCCTGGAAAGAAAAAACAAGATCAAAGCCTTCAGCGAAGGCTGGGCCTGGACCGAGCGAAAATGGCCGCTGGCAACAAAGGATACCGGCGTTGGCAACCCAAAACTTGCTACTCGCGAAAAAGGCGAAAAATACTTCGTTGCCCTGACATGCAGGATCGGAGAACTTGTTGTTGAAATATGCAACACAAGTCCTGATAAGATGTATGAGTAAATGGCTTTTTCGGGAAATGCTTGTTCTGGAAACCGGAAATTTCTCCACAAGTTTGCAATTCCCCGTGAAAACCCCTTACAGCTTGCTTAGCAACAGAAATTTCCTGGTTATTATTCTGTCCTCAAAAAATCAGAAGGGTTTTTGCCCGACACCCTGATGGCGTGCCATGAAACGGTTGCCATGGCAATAAAAAGGGTAAGCAACACTGACAGAAAAAAGGGTCCGGCGCCCATGTGAATGCGGTATGGAAAACCATCCAACCAGTTGCCCATTAAATACCAACCGACCGGTATGGCTAAAAGGGATGCGATGGCAATGAGCAGCACAAATTCCTTTTGCAGAAGCATGTGGATACGAAGCAATGGAGCACCCAACACTTTACGAAGGGCAATCTCTTTGCTTCGTTTTTCTATCAAAAAGGATGAAAGACCAAACAAACCCAGGCAAGCAATAAAAATGGCAAACAAAGAAAAGAATGTAAGGATGGTGCCGGTTTGTTCCTCATTGGAATATAGTGCCATGAGGGATTCATCCAGGAAGTTCCAGGAGAGTGGCTCGTCGGGATAAAACTGCAGCCAGGTGCTGCTGATATGCTCCAATGTTTGGGCTGTATTGTGGGGGGTCAGTTTGATACTGACCATTTGGCATCGTTCTTCGTACCAGACAAAAGCCATTGGAGCGATGGCGCTGTGCAGTGAGTTGAAATGAAAATCGTTGACAATGCCAATAATGGTTATTTTGCCCTCTCCCCATGGGATGCTCTGGTCAATAATATCCTCATAATCCTGTTCGAGCCCCATTAGGTGCAACCATTGCCGGTTCACCACCATGTTATTTTGCTGATCGGTAACCAGTGCCCGATCGGGCCACCGGCCTGCCAGAAGCTCGGCTCCCAGCATAGTAAAGAACTCAGGCGTTGCCGGCCAGTAATAGAACTGACGTAGTTGTCCTTCGAGGTACACACTTTCCTGCCAGCCCACATTCCCGGGCAAGGAGTTGGTAAGGGCCACTTGCTCAATGCCCGGCGAACTTTGTAAGGCATTCCTGAACTCATCCCACCTTTGCAATACAGGTTGGTTGGCCCTGAAAAACAATATATTTTCCGGGTTGAAATTCAGGTCTTTGGACTTCATGAATTGGATTTGCTGGTAAACAATAAGGGTACCGGCAATCAGCGTGATGGCTGTGGCGAACTGAAACGCCATGAGCCCTTTCCTGAAAATTGCCGCACTCCTGCCCTTGGTAAGTTCACCCTTAAGTATTCGTGCAGGCTCAAAACTGCTTAGGTAAAATGCAGGGTACATTCCATTAACAATTCCTACAATAATGGCTGCCGCGAAAAATACCAGCAAGTGCCAGCCAAAGGACCATTCTCTCAGGTCGATTGTTACCCCAGCAAGCGTGTTGAAAGAAGGCAGAAAAACCTCCACAAGGGCTACGGCCAGGAGCATGCCGGCCATAGTTATAAAAATGGATTCAAGTAAAAACTGCTGCATCAAACTGTTGCGGGTACCGCCCAACAACTTCCGGATGCCCATTTCCCTTGCCCGAGTGGTGGAGTGGGCCGTAGAAAGATTGATAAAGTTTACCACGGCAATAAAAAGCACAAATGCGGCAATTACCATAAAGGCGATGCTTAGGGCCTTGTTTCCATGCAGAACACGCCCCTCCAACAAGTTTTCGGTTGCATAGTATATGTCGCTAACAGGTCTGAGCCGGATGTCTTTGTCATATTGGATGCCAGTGGTTTCAAAAATGAAGTTTATGGAGTTTTCCTCCACCTGTTGGCGCACGATGGCGGGGTCTGCTTCAGGGTGCAGTTTTACATAGGTAAGGTGGTTCCAGTTGCCAGATCGGTCAAAATAATCTGCGCCAAAATATTTTCCAAAAATAAAAAAGGAAACCAGTGCATCTACCCGCACATGAAAATGGCTGATGTCTTCAATCACTGCAGAAACCACCATGTTGTGCTGGTCGTTATGGCTGAGCACTTCGCCAATGGGATTTTCTGTGTTAAACAATCTGAGCGCCTCGCTGCGGGTAAGTACTATTTTGCCTATATCGTCAAGTGCTGTTGCTGCCTCTCCATGTAAAAAAGTCAAATCAAAAAAATCAAATACTTCGGGGTCGGCAGCAACTACATTTCTGATGCGCACTATTTCATCCCCTTTGCGTAAGGCAGCATTATAAAACTGATTGGTATTGAGCCGGAGGGTTTGTTCAATACCGGCACTTGACTCCCCAATCACGCGTTTGAATGCCGGGCCGGTAATGCCCCATTCTCCGTATTCCACACGGTAAATCCGCTCGTAATCGGCATACCAGCGGTCAAAGCGATGCTGGTCATACAGGTACAGACCAATGAAAATCACCAGCGCTAAACCTACTCCCAATCCCACTACGTTGAGTATGCTGTAAAAACGATGATTGCGAATGCTGCGAAGGCCGATAATGAAATGATTACTTAGCATTGCAATTGGTTAGTATTTTATGGAAGATGTTTTCAAAAGTAATGAATAGTAATTGAAAAGCACCTGGTTAAATAATACGTCATTATCGGGCCACTGATATTAAGTGTGTTAATATCATCGTCATGCGTGAATTCGCAATCAGCATAAGCGAATTGGCCTTTACTTAAACCTATGCTATGGAATTTACCTTTGGAATAGTTGCTTCATTCCTGAAGTCATAAACGGCAGCAAAGGTACGCTGTTTCTGATTTTGAATTCTTCCCAAAAACCACTTTCGTTGGCAAGAAATGCCAGAATCCTTTCAGGGGATACTTTTTTAAACAGGCTGGAGAAAATCTGCTCACCAGAAAGCTTGCGTGTAAGGAGCACATCGAGCAGGGTCATGTCATACCAAAAAAACATCCTTTCCCTTAATGACGGGTTGATGGCGGGTGATTGATTTCGTTTGAGCCTCTCGGCCACTTGTGCAACATGTTTCTGCACAAACTGAAAGGTATAGCCGGTGCTTGGTTTGGTAAAACCTCCGGCAGTACCCAAATTGATAATTCTGTTGCCCTCTCCCTGGAAGCGTTTGAACCGGGCTTTTGACATGGGTATCACCCCAAATTCGCGGTGCGTGATTTCATAATCAGAGATCTTCAGGCTGTCGCGGATGTAATTTTCGAGTTCTGTAATGTATTCTTCCTCTTCCAGGGTTCTTTCGCTAAACAGGGTGTATTCTACCAAAGCCTCTGTGGAACTGGTGGGCAGCACATACATAAAGGTAGTACCGTGCTGCTGGCTCAGCCTGAAATCCATCAGGGTGCCAATATTGCTATCGAAAACAGCTGCATCGGTTTTGATATACCAACCAAGAAAATGCTGCAAAAGGGTATTCTTTTCACTCATTTCAGGGTGGAACAAACCGGTTGAATTGAAAACATACTCAGCAGCGTATTCTCCTTTATCGGTCTTCACTACGGCATCATTGCCCTGCACACCTATATCGGTTATTTTCTCATGGCTGAATGTTACCGTATCAAACTTTTTGGCAAAATCGAGCACCAGCGAATAAAATTCGCCGGATTGAATCATTTTGTAACGGTATTCTTTCATGTCGAACTTTCTGGACACCTTGTGAGAGAAAAACTGAAGGGTTTTCCACTGATGGCTGACGATCGGCTCAAAAACCCCTTCATCCTTAACCCAAAAGCACCAGGTCCTGTCGTTTACCGTTTTCTTTACGGGGTCAATGACCAGGATCTTCTTCTGATTCAATGAATCATCAAGCAGCAGGTGATACAACAAACTCAAACCTGCCATGCCTGAACCTGCGATGATGTAATCGTATTTTTTTGCCATGTGTGTTATTTCTAAAAAATTATTTCAGCCGGAAATCGAGCCCATTAAATAAGCATAACTCAGAACCCGGCATAATAATTTTCTTGTGTAATCACTTTCCACCAAAAACAGACGAACGTTCTCTAAAACATTGAACCAATGAGGCTTTCGGCTCTTTTAAGGTTGGTGACGATTTAAAAAACAATTTTTCCAAAGAAAAAGCATTATTTGGCCAGGTGTATCGGTTTTGGCTCAAACAAGTTGCTTCATTGGATATGCGAAAATTACGCATAAAAAATGAAAACCAGGTATTGATACATAATGATTCTGAAAACCAATTACAGAGCATCTTCTTTTTAGGCATTTCTGCAAAAAAACCCGCTTCGAATAGTGTCCGGCCACCTGTTCATTTATGAACACTTTTTGTATAGAAATGAGCGAAAATTTTCATTCAAAAAAGAATAAATTATTACCTTTCAACCAATTGACTTAATTGGTTCAGATATTGATTAAAGCCCCGATAAACCAGTATCATGTGAAGGAAGATATCCTTTCTGCCATAGGCAATTTGAAACGATCATTATCCTTTCCCCTGGATTTTTTTGGTATTTGGGTTGGGCATAGCCAATGGTTTTTTGTGGCTGACAACACCTTTCTGTTTTTAAAATAATAACACAAAACGAAAGCTATGAAGAAGGTTCTTAAAGGTTTTCTGTTCATCCTTGTTGGATTGGTTGTTGTCGTTTTATTGTCAGCAGTTTTTATTTGGTTAAAAAGCCCCGGAAAGACTGCCCCGTTTAAAGGCGCTGACAGCAAGCCGCTAAAAGGCAGTATTGCGGTAATTGAGCAGATCAGCCTGGGTGGGGTTGACCAGTATCTGATCATTAGGGGAGCAGACCAAAACAAACCGGTAATGCTCTTTCTGCATGGCGGGCCGGGGAGCCCTGAGTATGCCTTTATGAAAGCATTCAACCCAGACCTGGAGAATGACTTTGTGCTGGTTTACTGGGAGCAGCGGGGAGCAGGCAAGTCATGGTCAGAAAACATCCCGCCCGAAAGCATGACCCTGGAGCAAATGATCTCCGACACCCGCGAACTAAGCGAATACCTGGCTGAGCGTTTCAATAAAGAAAAAATCTACGTTATGGGGCACTCCTGGGGTTCTTTTCTTGGCATGCTGACAGCCTACCAGCATCCGGAACTCTTTCACGCCTATTTTGGCATCGGGCAGGTATGCGACCAATACCGGGGAGAATTGGTTTCATTCGAATGGGTAAAAGAACAGGCCCGGAAAAACAATGACAAAAAGGCCATCAAAAACCTGGAAAGTCTTAGCTTTCCCGATTCGCAGGCAGGTAGCGATGTCTGGAAAGCATTCCTGATGACAGAGCGAAATTATGTAATGCGCTATGGCGGTGGGGTTACCCGAGAAATGAAAGGAATGGGGCCACTCGTAAAAATGGTGTTCGCAACAAGGGAATATACTTTCAGTGATAAAATGAATTTTATGAGGGGAAGTATGTTTTCTCTTGAGCATCTTTGGCTGGATGTGATCAACACCAACCTGTTTCACCACATTGACAGCATGCAGGTGCCGATTTACATTTTTCAGGGCGTGTATGATTACCAGACCCCCTATGTTGTCGCCAGGGATTTTTACGAGCAGCTAAAGGCACCTCACAAAGAATTTTTCACCTTCGAGAACTCCGCCCACAGCCCACTGTTTGAAGATGTTGAACGCTTTAACGAACTCATCAAAAGGATTGTAACTGATCAACCCTTGCAATAATGGCTTTTTTCAATTCTAATTTGCCTTTTACCCTTTTCAAAAGAATTAAAACTAAAAACAATGAGAACATTCCTATCTTTTTTTCTTTGCATTTTAATCGCTTCAATAACATTTGGTCAGGAAAAAAACAATCCAACTCAAACCCAAATAATGACCCTGGGGGTTTTCCATTTTGCCTATCCAAACCTGGATGCAGAGAAGACCGACGAAAAAGACCAGATATCAGTGTTTGATGAGCCATACCAATCGGAGATCATAGCCATTGCCAAGGCCCTGAAGGAATTCAACCCCACCATCATTGCCGTTGAGAGCACCCCTGACAACCAGTCATTTCTTGACTCCCTTCTTGGGTTATACCAAAAGGGTTTGCGGACGCTCAGGCGAAACGAAATTGAACAACTGGGGTTCAGGCTGGTAAAGGATCTGGACCTTGGAAAAGTCTGGTGCGTAGATGATCCGGGCAGGCATTATCCCAACATTGAAGAAATCTTCAGTGACAGAAATCGGCTTGAAAACTTTGAAAAGTTCTATCTTGAAAATCAGCACTCAGAATATCTTCCTCCGAATCCGGGAAAAAGCATCAGCAGCATTATCGATGAGCTTTATGAAAACAATCGCCCGGAAAGGCTCAAAGAGCGTCTTTCAATCTATTTGTTGCATCCATTCAAATATGAAGAACAAGCGGGCGATTTTACGGGTGTCGACTTTGAAACTGGCAGGTGGTATAACCGCAACCTGAGGATTTTCAGAAACATTCAGCGAATCCCGCAAAACCATACCGACCGCATTTTACTCATTGTAGGAGCCGAACACTTGAACCTGCTGAATATTTTCTTTGATGCATCACGCGAGTATGACCTCATTTCACCCCTGCCCTACCTGGAAAAGGCAAAAGAGCTTTCCAGGGAATCGTATTAGTGCCGGGTCTTTATTAAGATCAAATAGCAGCAGCCAGTTAAATGCTGCCTTACTTCTTGTGGCTTTTTCTTTTGTTGCCTGTACAACAAATGATGATGAAAATGATCCGGGCGATCCTTTTGACAACACCGAGGCCGTATTTTTGCTGATCGATGAAAGCAGCATCGACAACGGCAACGAACCAAATAACTTCTCGGATACTGATGTGAATGACCAGCTGGCGGCAATTGGCTTGCGTCAGCCCCTGAAGTATTTCCAGGAGAATGTGGGTAAAACCATTGACTTATACACTGGCCAGGTTGGTGACGAAGGCTGGCTTGCCCTAAAAACCATCCCCAACAGCTGGATCAGCACGGGACCAGCCAACAATGGACTGAAGAATTACCTTACCCCCGGACCGGGATTGGGTGCTTCAGGTGATGGCCCCGAGGTACTTCTTGACGAAATACCAAATGTAACCCCTCTTAGAGCTACCGGACTTGCCATGCTGGTGGGTGAAACCGTTCATGCCGTGGTATACGATAGTGATATTTCCATAAACTTCTCCCCGCTCGAAGGAAACCTTCAGGGTGCCAATTTGGGTGTGGTAGCCTTTGATGTGATCAAAGCAACTAAGCGCACCGACGGTTCTACATCTGACCTTCCGCGGGTAACAATTCGCATACGCAATGCCAATGAAGTGGGAGCCCTGCCCCTGGGACTGTTCTCCAATGCCCCGGTGCCGCAGTCTTCGTCGGAACCCTTTGACATTGATCCTCCCGCTAACCCAGGAGCAGTAGTTCTTGTACCTGCACCTTAAGTTTTTTTGACTTAAATTTTTAAAGGGGTCAATAGACCCCTTTTTGTTGTTTTGTGTTTTCTGCATTGTCTCAAAATTCATCAATGTTTTCTCACCTTAATGCAGGAAACATTCAATTAGTATGGTGAGTAAATTGAAGTTCCACCTAGGCAACCAGAATATTTTCATTCAGTAAAAATACGGAATCAAAATATTTAAAAAATTGTAATTTCGGAGCCGATAGAAACGCTTTTTCAGGATAACCAAACCGGCCCGCCATTATGATTACAGATTTTCTGACCCGCCTGGGAGATCTCATTGACTATGTAAATAATTACATTCAGTTTTTGATCCTGGTTTTTGCCATTGCTGCCGGGCTGATTTTTTTCACCATCCCCTATGTACGGCCGCTGCGAAGGCTGTTGGGCCCTCTTGGGTTGAGATTTACCGAAGTTATTAGCGTGTTATGGATTTGCTACAACAGCCCCCGCAAACTCATACGGGTATATCTTGAACTGGCCATTTTCCATACGGGCGGGCAGCACCAAAACCGGCAATGGTGGCGCAAATTTCGCCGCACTTTCAAGCGTTTCCTGGATGACCAGGGCGATTCAGGACCCTACGTTGCCAAAATTGATACCTGCTTCGATGTGGCTTCCGCCGAGTTCAACGAACTGGTAGCCAATTATTTTGAATTCTTCAAGCAAAACAAGGCCAGCGACAAGTTTGCCATACCAGCCGATGAGCCCGTTTCTTTCATTATTCAAACCGAGATAAACGAAGGCTTTATTGTACCCATAACCTTCATTACTGGCCTGAACGATCGCTATGATGAAGACTGGGAGAAGATCCTTGGCAACTATTTCACGGCTTTTGGCGATGAACAGCCACCTGAAACGGCTATCCTGCCAGAGGAACTATATTTTACTTACAACTGGCTGATGTGGGGACCCAGTTACCAGATAAAATACGCCCCGCAAAAAAACAAACTGATACAATATGGCTTCGGCGATGAGTCGAACTCAGTGAATATTGTATTGAAAAATGACCAGGTTGGAAACAGCCTCTGGGAAAAGATTTGTCATGAGGGCGATGAAACACAAGGAAAGAAATTCGGTTATAATTGCATGATACGGGGCCGCCTGGTCGACACCTCAGAGTATTACAACTACAAGCGCGATGAGATGGATTTACGCGCCATGCCATTCCTTAAAAGACTCTCGGCCGAATCGCTGGGCGTTTCGTTTCTAATGGAACTGGAACATTATGAAGTGAAGCATAGCCTGAAAGCCGACAATTACTTTTTCTCTGCTTACCTGTGGATTATGTTTGCATTGGTTGACCAAACCAATCCGGGGTTTACCCCAAGAAAAAGCGTCACTTTCTTTGAACACGCCAACCTGGCCGACACCACCAATTATCATTTTCTGGCAAACACCCTGGTGGAAAAATGCATAGGCCATTTTCAATACATTGCCTCTCACAAAGACTACAAAGTGAGAAAATACCAGCTTTGTCTTTCGATGAACACTTATATTGAAAGTCTTTTCCTGAAACGCCTTCAAGAAATCAGAAAGGAGAACCCCAATGGCTGGTTCAGCACCAATCTGTCAACTGAAACGCCTTTCTCCATTAGTGAAATCCTCGACACTTTCGACAATTACTTTGTAAGCCAGGAATCAGAAGTTGAAGTTGTGAGTGTGCAGGCTGGCAACAAAGAAGGCATTCGTCACCTTTGTAACTTCTATGCCGACACCTATCTTTCGGAGTTCGAAAACCTGCCTTCGGCCCTTTCACTCGACCGCATGTTTGCGCTTATGCGCAGAAAACCGGAGGAATGCAACTTTCACGTTTCTCTGGCAATGAATGTTGAGGGTGAGGTGATTGGTGGAGCAACTTCATTATATATGCCCGATTCGCGTTGTGGGGTGATCGACAGTATTGCCGTGGGGCACAACTTCCGGAACAATGGTACAGGAAAGCGCCTCATAAACCATTCGCTGCAAATGCTCAGGCAGGATGCCCTTCAAAAAAACGGACGGGGTCTTCAGTTCCTGCTGGCGAGGGTTCCACACGAAAGCGATCAGCAAACCCTAAGAAAATTCAGGTTTTGGGCCAACAACGGCTTCCTGCACCTGCCCGAAAACACAAGGCTCAATCATCATGGTTGGGCCATCCATATGCTTACCGACGAAACTCCGGCAAGCTTGCCAAAAACGGAAATTGAAAAAGCCATCAGCGAATACGAACACCTGGCATCAGAAACAATGATTTAAACAAAAAATCAGAAGAAGTTTTTCTGAGGCCGCCAACCTTCCGGATCCTTCCAGATTTTTTTTCGAAGCGATTCGTAATAGACTTTGCTCCCACTTAACTGAACCTGATCATGGCGGCTGAGCCATGAAATCTGTCTGTCATAATCAGGATTACCGGCAGACTCTCTGCCCTTGAATACAGCAATCGCAAAAAACCTTTCGAGGTGGGCTTTCACCAGGGCTGATGGAATGGGATTCAATTTTCCGGCCCTCACATTAAAAGTGAGGTTTATACATGGCTCCATGCCGGGGTTGAGCGGGGGCTGCACATAATTGAAATTTAGACGCTTATAGCCCAGCCGGTCCCACCACTTCAAGCGCTCACACTGATCGATAAGGGCATTCAGGTTGTCGTGAAAATACTCTTCGGCGGTCATAAGTTCGGGTGCGTTCTGCTCACAGAAAAACAACACCTCTCCGCCTCCGCAAAAATCACGGGCATAATCTTCGGTTTTTCTCAGCAAATACGTTGCAATACCCAGGCTGCGGTATTCGGGCTTAACAAAAATGTAAATGATGTGGTTGGTACCAGCAAAACCGTACTTTTCCTGAAGATCGTAAGGCAAGAGATAGGTGCTGAAATCCACCCCGGCAATAATTTGTCCTTCTTCGGGCTCGCGAAGGTAAAGCCAGGTTTCTTCATGCTGCCCATATCGTTCAATAAATAAGGGATCGGTGTTCAGTGCGAGGGTGGCCTCGAAACCATCGAAAGTTTCGGTCTCGTCGGGCAAAGTAAAAAACGAGGAATAAAAACCATACAATTCAGGAAAGTCAGGGTGAGCCGGCCGGTTGATCATTTCGAACTTCAGAGAATCGCGAAATAATGCAGCATTGTCAAACCTGTTCATCACATCGAGCCTCACTTCGTTTTGCCTGGCAACGGCTGCAGCCAAGGCTTCATCAAATTGCTGTATCAAAGTTTGGACAGGCATAAATCAAATTTGCCGGCAAGTTAGCAAAATATGAAATTGTTTTTTGGTTTTTCCTTGTAAATAGGCTAATTTTCAACATTGAATTTACTTATTTCAACCGTCTGATTTTATGGACCTCCAGTTTTATTTTCTCTTGTTCATTGCTTTGCTGGCAATAATCTCCTTTATTCTGATGCTGATCTTTCTCCCGAAAGGGAAAAAAGAAAGAGAGAAACTGGAGGCACGCCTGGGCGATCTTTCGCAGGCCATAGTAAGATTTGAGGCCGGGTTGAAGGAAGACTTCCGCATGAACCGCGAAGAGATTGCCAACTTAACCCGCGACAACCGCAAGGAGATGAACGACAGCCTGAAGGACCTTCGCGATGAGCTGGCACGCACCCTTAAAGCACTGAACGAAAGCAATCTGCAGCAGCTCAGCCTCATAAACACCCAGGTGCAGGATAAGTTGAAATTATTAACTGACCAGGCCAAGACAGACAATACCCAAATGAGGGAATCGCTCGAAAAAGTGATGAAAAACTTCCAGGAGTCGTTCGACAAGAATGTGGCTTCATTTAATGATCTGCAGCGCGAGAAGTTCGGACAACTCGAGATTACCCAAAACAAGCTGCTTGAAAACACTGAGAAGAAGCTGGAACAGATGCGCGAAACCGTTGATGAGAAGCTGCAGAAAACCCTCAACGAGCGCCTGGGGCAGTCGTTCGAACTGGTGGGCAAACAATTGGAAAGTGTGCAAAAAGGGCTCGGCGAAATGCAAACGCTTGCCCAGGATGTGGGTGGCCTGAAACGGGTGCTGAGCAATGTGAAGGCCCGCGGCGGCATTGGCGAAGTGCAGCTGGCCATGCTGCTCGAACAGGTGCTGGCCCCCGAACAATACGACTCAAACGTGAGGACCAAAAAAGGCTCGGCCGATGCGGTGGAGTTCGCCATAAAGTTACCCGGCCGCGACGACAGCCTCGATTCGGTATACCTTCCCATCGACGCCAAGTTCCCAAAAGACGTGTATGAAAAAATGCTCGACGCTTATGACGTTGCTGACCCGGCAATGATTGAGGCGGCCAGCAAAACCCTGGAAAGCACCATTAAGAAAATGGCCCGCGACATTCACGACAAATACATTGACCCGCCCAACACCACCGACTTTGCCATCATGTTTCTGCCCTTCGAGGGTATTTATGCCGAAGTGGTGCGCCGTGCCAGCCTGCTTGAGCAGTTGCAGCGCGAGTTCAAGGTGATTGTAACCGGACCAACCACCCTGGCTGCCATCCTCAACAGCCTGCAAATGGGCTTCCGCACGCTGGCCATTCAGAAACGCAGCGGCGAGGTTTGGAAAATACTGGGCGCCGTGAAAAAAGAGTTCGAAAGTTTTGGCGGCATGCTCGAAAAGGCCCAGAAGAACATTCAGACGGCCAGCAACCAGATCGACGAAGTGATGGGCAAGCGCACCCGGGCCATCCAGCGAAAGCTGAAAAGCGTGGAAACAATAAGCAGCACCGAAGCCAGCCTCATTTTGCCCGAGGCGAACAGCCTGGACGATGGCGATGAAGTTGAGGAGGATAACGTATAACACTTTATAAATCAATCCCCTTAAAGTGAAGTTATAATGCAGGAACCAACATCCCAGCCAATGAACCAAAACGTTTCTAAGCGCCTTGTGTCACTTGATGTCTTCCGCGGAATTACCATCGGAAGCATGATCGTTGTAAACTATCCGGCCAACTGGGGTCAGGTGTATGCGCCCCTGCTGCACAAGCCATGGCATGGCATCACGCCCACCGACTTGGTTTTTCCCTTTTTCCTTTTTATCGTGGGAGTGTCCATTGCCCTGGCCTATACCAAACAATTGGAAAAAGGATTGCCCCTAGCCGGGATTTACCGAAAGATCCTTTTCCGTGGGCTGAAGATCTTTGCGGTGGGTATTTTCCTGAGCCTGTGGCCCTATTTTAATTTTGCCGAGCTCAGGGTGGCCGGGGTGCTGCAGCGCATTGCCCTGGTGTTTATGGCCTGTGCATTTCTTTTTGTTGGAACCAAGTGGAAAACACAGGCCATCGTTGGAGCAGCCATTCTGATTGTTTACTGGCTGGCAATGATGTTTGTCCCCACACCGGGATACGGGCAGCCAATGCTTGAGCCGGGCGCCAACCTTGCCGCCTGGATCGACAGCTACCTGCTGCCCGGCCGCATGTGGCAGGGCACATGGGACCCTGAAGGCCTGCTTAGCACCTTGCCCGCCATTGCCACCGGTATTACCGGCATGCTCATAGGGAAAATTATCCTGAGTCCCCACAGCCATGAGAAAAAAGTGATCTGGATGTTCCTGGCCGGATTAATTGCCAGCATCATCGGCTATGTGTGGAGCCTGCACTTCCCACTCAACAAGCCCATTTGGACAAGCTCATACGTTATGATAACTTCTGGGTTTGCCAGCATGGCCCTGGCAGCATGCTATTACCTGATCGATATGGAGAAAAAGACTTTCGGAACCAAGCCATGGGTAATACTCGGTACCAACGCCATTGCGGTATACGTGCTGGCAGGACTGCTTTCGCTCATATTCTACCGTCTCGATTACGGCGGCCTCAGGCTCAGCCAGCACGCCTTCCAAATGCTTTCCGGCTTGGGCATTGCACCAAAACTGGCCAGCCTGATGTATGCCCTGTTTTACCTTGGCGTACTGTTTATTCCGGCAACCATCCTTTACCGCAAAAAAATCTTTATCAAACTGTAGAATATAAAAAAAACAAGGCATGAAAAAACTGATCGCGCTCTTGCTTCCGGCCCTGCTGATTATCAATCTGTCAGGCTGCAAAAAAGCCCCGGTCACTTCCGTGGAATCCCCTTCCGGGGAAATCAGGGTGGAAGTGTTTACCCTGGATGACGGGCAAGCGGCCTACATTGTGCATTTCAAGCAACAATTGCTGATTGACACCTCCGGGTTTGCTTTTGAATTTCGTGATGCCCCAGGCCTGAAAACCAGCTTGAAAATAAGGCAGGCCAGCACCCGCCAGTTTTCCGAAACCTGGGAGATGCCATGGGGTGAGCAACGCTTAGTCGATAACCACTTCAATGAACTCAAACTGGCTTTCGCAGAAAAGGAAGGGCTGAAACGAGAATTCGACCTGGTATTCAGGGTATATGATGATGGCCTGGGCTTCCGCTTTGAATTTCCGGAACAGGAGAATATGAAGGAAATTTTTATTACCGAAGAGCGCACACAGTTTAACCTTACAGGCGATCATAGGGTATGGTGGACACCCGGCGACTGGGACATCTCCGAGCATCTTTACAGCACCACCCTCTTCAGCGGGATCGACGCCCTGAGCAAACGCAACCATCCAAACCTGGCTCAGACCCATATCCCTGTCAATGCCGTTAACACCCCGGTTACCATGAAAACCGTTGATGGGGTGTACCTGAGCTTTCACGAAGCGGCCCTGGTCAATTATTCATCCATGACCCTTGCAGTCGACCCGGAAACTCTCGGCATGGTCACCAACCTGGTGGGTTCTTGGCGCGATTTTAAGGTTGAACAGAAAACACCATTCAATACTCCCTGGCGAATGATTCAGGTCGCAGATCGTGCCGGCGATCTCATCGAGTCAAAATTGATTCTGAATCTGAACGAACCCAGTAAGATTGATGACACTTCCTGGCTTAAACCCATTAAATACGTTGGGATTTGGTGGGAGATGCATCTGGATCTCTCCACCTGGAATATGGCTTCTGGCCGACATGGAGCTACTACTGACAATGCCATGCGCTACATCGACTTTGCAGCAGCAAACGGCATTGATGCGGTGCTCATTGAGGGCTGGAACAAAGGCTGGGAAAACTGGATCGGAACCGCCGACCGCGAGGGTATTTATGATTTTGTAACCCCTTATCACGACTATGACATCAAAGCAGTGGTTAGTTATGGTCGGGCACGCGGGGTCGACATTATCATGCACCACGAAACTTCCGCAGCTGTAACTACCTACGAACAACAACTCGACACTGCATTTGCCTTTACCGAAAGCCTCGGTATACATGCCGTGAAAACGGGGTATGTGGGAACCATTATTCCCGAAGGCGAATACCACCATAACCAGTTTATGGTGAACCATTATCAAAAAGTTATTGAAACCGCAGCCCGCCATAAGGTAGCTGTCAACTCGCACGAAACGTCTATGGCTACCGGGCTCAGGCGCACCTGGCCCAACAAGTTTGCCATGGAAAACATTCGCGGACAGGAATTTAACGCATGGGCCAGCGATGGGGGAAATCCTCCCGAACACCTTACCATTGTGCCATTTACCCGTATGCTGGCAGGACCAATAGATTACACACCGGGTATTTTCAATATTAAACTCGGGCCTACCAAGCCCGACAACCAGGTGAACACCACCCTTGCTCATCAGTTGGCCTTGTATGTGGTCATTTACAGCCCCATACAAATGGCCGCCGATCTGCCCGAAAACTACGAAGGACATCCGGCTTTTCAGTTCATAAAAGATGTGGGTGTGGACTGGGAGCAAACCAAAGTGCTCGATGGTGAGATTGGGGAATTTGTGACGATCGCTCGCCAGGACCGTGAAACAGGCCACTGGTTCCTTGGAAGTGTTACCAACCAGGATGCTCGCAGCATTTCTGTGAAAACAGATTTTCTGAAACCAGGACAGAACTACCTCGCAACCATCTACTCAGATGGGCCTGATTCTCATTGGTTCGATAACCCCACAGCCTATGTGATTGAAGAAAAGGAAGTTGATGCTGAAACTGTGCTAAACATCAGACTTGCCCCGGGTGGCGGAGTGGCTGTTAGCTTCATGGCAAAACCCTAAAACAGGAACTGAAAAATCCGTTTATATAAGGAAATTATTTCTCAAAATGAGAAATAATTTCTCATTTTGATTGTTGCTTCATGTCTATTTTTTTTGTAACTTGCTGAAGATAACGGTCTTTCAATAATTATTCTTGTTGGTATTTCTTTTGCCCTATAACAGCAAGATAGCAAGGTCAAACCTTTTCTTTAAAATTATATACGATATGAAAACAACCAAACTGATTTTTATTGGAATTTTAACTGCTGCCATGTTTTTTCAGGGCTGCAAATCGCTAACAAGGACACAGAAAGGCGCCGCCATTGGAACGGCCGCTGGTGGAGCGGCAGGTGCAATTATCGGACGCGCTTCGGGTAACACAGCCGCAGGCGCCGTAATCGGGGCAGCCGTGGGTGGTACCGCAGGTGCCATTATTGGCAACCAGATGGACAAGCAAGCCAAGGAGATTGAGGAACAAATTCCGGGTGTAAATGTGGAAAGAGTGGGCGAAGGTATTGTTGTGGAGTTTACCAACGATATTCTTTTTGGTTTCGATAGTTTTGCCCTGACAGCAGGTGCAAAAGAAAATCTTGACAAACTGGTGATCATTCTCAACAGTTACCCTGATACGGACATTGAGGTACATGGTCATACCGATAGCCAGGGAGCTGCAAGCTACAACCAAACCCTCTCTGAGCGCAGGGCGGGTGCAGTGGCCGATTATCTCATAACCCAGGGTATTGCAGCAGCTCGCCTAACCATAATTGGCTTTGGCGAAGAGTATCCCAAGTACACAAACGAAACGGCTGATGGCAGGGCCCAAAACCGCCGGGTTGAGTTTGCCATCACAGCCAATGAACAAATGCGTGAAGCAGCTGAACGTGAAGCAGCTGGTAACTAACGACTTTGAATCAACGTTTTTCAAACCATTTTATTAACCCTAAAACTCAAAAGTTTATGAAAAATAAATGGCTAGTAGTAATTGCATTTCTCCTCCTGGCAGGCTTTACAGCCCAGGCCCAAGGCATATCCTTCGGGCTCAGGGGAGGTTTCGACCTTCAGAACATTAATGGAAAAGACAACACTGGGGATGAATTGGATTTGGATCTGGCCCCGCGCTTTAACGCAGGGGTGGTAGTTGAAATTCCGGTTGCCCCCGATTTTTTCCTGCAACCTGGTTTATTGTTCACCACCAAAGGTGCTAAAACCAGTGAGGAGTTTCTTGGACAGAACCTCGAAATGGACCTCAATATTGCATACCTGGAACTGCCCATTAGTTTTCTTTACAAGCCCCAGCTGGGCAACGGCCGCTTTTTGCTTGGCTTTGGCCCATACCTGGGTTACGGTATTGGCGGAAAGGCAAAATACACCATAAACAGCATTTCCACCGAAGAAGACATTACGTTTACCAATGAATACGAAACAGGTGAATCTCTTGCTCAGTTCAGGCCTTTGGACTTTGGAGCCAATGTGTTTTTCGGATATGAGATTGCCGCTGGTCTTTCGTTCCAGCTCAACACCCAGCTTGGTCTGGCAAAAATTAACCCCGCCGATCCTTCTGACAGCAACGACAAAACCAGCTTAAAAAACACTGGCTTTGGTATTTCGCTGGGCTACAGGTTCTAAGAACCGGCATTAACAACTCTTTAAAAAGCGTGGCTCAAACGGCCGCGCTTTTTTTATTCCCGGAAAGGGAGCAAATTCCTTTTCCGGCTATCCGAAATTTATTAGTTTTACCCTTCCGGGGAAAAAATTGTGCAAGAATGAAAAGCTACCCTTCAGCCGCTGCATTGGCTTCACGCTTCATCAACCATACGGGTTGTCATATTTTCCTTACGGGAAAAGCGGGCACGGGAAAAACCACCTTTTTGCGCAAAATTGTTGAATACACCCATAAAAAATCCGTAGTTGCCGCCCCCACCGGCATTGCCGCCATTAATGCAGGAGGCATCACCCTGCATTCGCTTTTCCAGCTGCCGTTCGGGTCATTCCTGCCCTCGCTGCAGGGCGTAGACCGTACCAGCCTCAGCACACAAATCAACACCCCACAGAGCCTTATTGGCAAGATACAACTGCATGCCACCAAGCGCAATATGCTCAGGGAGCTCGAACTGCTAATCATCGACGAGGTGAGCATGCTGCGTGCCGACCTGCTCGATGCCATCGATACCATTCTGAGGCATGTGCGCCGCAAAAGGGATATTCCTTTCGGTGGACTGCAAATCCTGTTTATCGGCGACCTGTGGCAGCTGCCGCCGGTGGTGAAAAACGACGAATGGGAACTGCTCAGGTGGCACTACTCTTCCATGCATTTTTTCGAGGCCAAGGCCCTAAAGCAGCAGCCCCCGCTTTATATTGAACTGGAAAATATTTACCGCCAAACCGACCTGCGTTTCATTCAGTTGCTCAACAACCTGCGCGACAACCTCCTCAGCACATCCGATATTGCCCTGCTCAACAGCCATTACCAGCCCGGGTTCGACCCCACCGAAAACGAAGGCTGGATATTCCTGACCACTCACAACCAAAAGGCCGACCAAATAAACCGCAAAGCCCTCGACAAACTCAAAGGGAAGGTATACCGTTTCGATGCCAGGGTGGATGGCGATTTCAATGAATCGCAGTTTCCGGTAGAATATACCCTGGAGCTGAAAATTGGCTCCCAGGTCATGTTCATAAAAAATGACTACTCGGGCGAGCGGCGCTACTTCAATGGAAAGATCGGCATTGTTGACGATATTAGCGACGACACGGTGGTGGTGCGTTTCACCGACGGTTCAACTTCCACGGAAGTGGAGCCTTACACCTGGGAAAACAAAAAATTCAGCCTGAACCAGACCACCAACGAAATTGAAGAAAAAGTGGCCGGTAACTTTACGCACCTCCCGCTGAAGCTGGCCTGGGCCATCACCATTCATAAGAGCCAGGGCCTCACCTTCGACAAGGCGGTGATCGACGTGTCGGGCGCCTTTGCTTCGGGGCAGACCTATGTGGCCCTGTCGCGCCTGCGCAGCCTCGACGGGCTGGTGCTTACAGCCCCTTTCCCGGAAAGAAGCCCCGGGCTCGATCCCTCGCTGGTAAGCTTTGCAGGCAGCAGGCCAGGAAACGAAACCCTGATGCAACGCCTTCAGAGCGAAACCCACCTGTTTATTGGAAGTGAGGTGCAGCACACCTTCGATCTGGCACCCCTGGTCTGGACCTTTGAAGACTTCGTGAAAAGTTACAACAAGGACGAGAAGCGCTCGGCAAAACAGGCCTTTCAGCATTTTGCGGCAGCCTGGCTCGAAGAAGCAAGAAACCTGAAGGAGGTGGCGGCCAAATTCCTGAACCAGCTCTCGCGACAGGGCGCCCTTTCGCAAAGAGATCAGTTTCCACTATTGCACCAGCGCCTGCAGGCCGCTACCGATTATTTTGAGCCACTGCTGAAAGAACTGTCGGGCAAGATCTTTGAACACATCAAAGAGGTGAGCGGCCAAAGCGGCATGAAAAAATACACGGCTGAACTTCGCGATCTTGAAAGCATAGTATATGCCCGCCTGCAGGCCATGCACAAGTTGGTTTTGCTGGTAAAATCGGTTATCGAAAACAACGAACTGACCAAAAGCCGACTGAAAAACCGCGGCAGACAATTGGAACGCGAGCTGATGGCCGCCGGGGCAGAACCCGAAAAGGGCAGCCGCGGACGGAAAAAGAAAAACAAACAGCCCGCTGAGAAAAAAGAACCCAAGCCCCACTCACGCGACATCACCTATGAGCTTTTTTGCCAGGGACTCGGCTTAGAAGCCATTGCCCGAACAAGGTCGTTGGCCGAATCGACCATAGAAGGCCACCTGGCCTGGTTTGTGGAGCAGGGCAAACTGGAAGCCTCCCGCTTTGTAGAGCCCGAAAAAATAAATCAGATCATCGCGGCTTCAAAAGCCGTAAAAAGTACCCGGCTGGGTGATGTAATGGCCGTATTGGGAAGCGAGTTTACATACAGCGAAGCCAGGTTTGCACTGGCGCATATGAACAGGGAGTTGGCGGATCCCGAATCAGAAAAATGAAAGAAAATAAAGCTGTTTTTCCAAAATTAAAGGCCTGTTTAATTTTTTTCGTAAATTGCTTACGAATAAGCCTCCCGTTGTTTCTGGTTTTTTAATTCATTAAAAAAACATCACATGGAAACACAAACCACTGCAGGGAGGCAATCCTCCCCACCCCAAATCATTCAATTTTTCAGGGAATCGATCACTTCAAGAATGCTGAGTTGGATGCTGGTTTTCGCATTGCTGAATCTTACTGGTTGCAGGAATTATTACAAGGTAAGCCGTCCGCTGGGAGCATTTCAGGATACCATTGAAACTTCGGTTTCGGATCAGAAAACCATCCTTATTATTGCCGGCGAAAATGTGTACGAATTGTCACAGGCTGAAATCACCAACAGTGAAATTTCCGGGATAATAAAGCTTTTGCATGGTTATTCAAGACATATCCAAACAAAACCCGATCGACCCAACCGGTATATTAAAGCCAAGGAATCTCACATTCTCAAGGAAGTTCAGATTTTTGTAAACGATTTTGAGAAGCCTGCCGATAACAGGATTTCCATCCCACTGGAACAAATACATAAAATTGAAATGTACGACCAGGATGTGGGAGCCACCGTTGGTTCTTGGATCATTGGAGGGGTTGGACTTGTTGCTGCCGGTTTTGCCGCCTTTTTTATTCTTCTGCTGATTTTTAAAGAATCATGCCCGTTCATATACGTTTTTGATGGAGAAGATTATGCATTTGTGGGAGAAATTTACAGCGGGGCCATTCAACCCCAGCTCGAAAGGCACGATTACTTACGACTACCTATGCCGGATAAGCAAATCGAGATCTTCCAAATGAAAATCTCCAACGAGATTAAGGAAATTCAGCACACCAACCTGCTTGAACTTTGGGTTTTTGACCATGCTGCTGGCATTGAAATACTTACCGACAAATACGGAAGTTCATATTCCCTTTCTGATTTGCAGGCACCGCTGAGTGCAGTGAATTTTTCGGGCAACGATATGCTGACCCAAATCGCAAAAAAAGACTCCCTTGTTTACATTGGTGGCTCCCCAAAGGAACAGCACGATATTACGGATGGGTTGATTCTGGAGTTTGATAAACCCGCTGCCGCCGAAAACGCAAAACTGGTGATCAGGGCCAGGAACACCTTCCTGCTCGATTACAACTTGAAACGCTTTCAATATCTTTTTGGCAATGCATACAACAACTGGCAGGAAAGGCAGCGCGCGGCGCCTGCCGAACAGCTGACACAATGGACACTGGACCAGAACATCCCACTTTCTGTTTACATCGATCAGGGCAAAGGGTGGACATTTGTTGATTATTACAACATTGCTGGGCCCATGGCGCTGAAGGACGATGTATTGTCTGTTCCGCTTGACCTGACCGCTGAAGGGCCGCTCCGGGTAAAACTCGAATATGGCGCCTATTTGTGGGAGGTGGATTATGTGGGGGTGGATTTTCCTGATAATGATAAAGTAGCAAAGCACGTTGTTCCCCTGCAATCGGCCATCAACCAGTGGGGTGAAGATGTGTCCCCGCTACTCACCAGCGACGACTACCTGTATTACATTCAGCCCGAAATTGGTGATGAGGCGGTGGTGAAGTTTGCACTTCCTGCTATAACCAACGAAAGCCGCAGTATTATCCTGCATTCAAAAGGACACTACCAGGTAATCCGCGAGCCCAGCGGAAGGCCCGACCGGCAATATCTTCAGAGCTTTCGCGAGCCGGGGCAGTTCAACCGCTTTACCATTGAACACCTGCAGGCACTGGCAAGGGCCATCTCTGAATAAAAAAATGGCATGAACAAAACACCCGAACTAATCTGGGGAAAGAGGGCAGCATGGATTCGCCGGAAATTGCATTTCAACATCTTGAAATTCATGCTGCGCGAGCACAAAAGCCCGCTGAAAGCATTAAGGGCGTTGAATCATTTAATGGCCTTCAGACAAAAACAGCAGGGACTGGAAAAGATTTTCAAGTTTGTGAAATCAGATGGCAGGTATTTCTGGTCGAGCGAAGTTCCCGGTTTCCCCTCGCCAAGGCTGGCTCATGTAATAAAAAGTGAACTGGCACGACACCACCCTAGCCTGCCGGGAACAAACGGCAGCCCGCCTTCCATGGTTACCCTTATCTGGGGCATTACCAATCGATGCCCGCTCAGCTGCAGCCATTGCTACGACTGGGAAAACATAGAAGCCAAAGACAGCCTGAGCCTTGATCAGCTTTTTGAGGTGCTTCGCCACATCGAAAGCGAAGGATTAAAGCACATTCAATTCAGCGGAGGAGAACCCCTGGCCCGTTTCAACGACCTGCTTGAGTTAATCGGTTTGGCATCTAAACAGATGGATTGCTGGTTGCTTACTTCTGGCTTTGGCCTTACGCAAGAAAAGGCACAGGCTTTGAAAGAAGCCGGACTGCTTGGGGCCAACATAAGCCTTGACCACTGGGACGAGGCAAAGCACAATGCCTTCCGCCGCAACGAACACAGCTTCGAATGGGTGAAAAAATCGGTAAGAAACTGCAGGGAAGCCGGGCTAATGGTCAGCCTTTCGCTTTGCGCCACCAGAGAGTTTGTCAGCAAAGAAAACCTGTATGCTTATGCCCGCCTTGCCAAAGACTGGGGCGTGCATTTTATCCGCATCCTTGAGCCACGGGCCGTGGGCAGCTTTGCAGGCAAAGATGTGCAGCTGCCTGGGGAAAACATTTCAATTATCAGTGCGTTTTTCAATCAGTTAAATACTGATCCCGGCTTTCGTCAATTTCCAATTGTGAATTTCTTTGGATACCACCAGCGCGAAATTGGTTGCATGGGCGCCGGAAACCGTTACCTCTATATCGATGCCAACGCCGAAGTGCACGCTTGCCCCTTTTGCCGTGGCAGCAAGGGAAATGTGCTGAAGGCCCCCTTTGCTGAAACCCTTGCTGCAATAAGGAAAACAGGCTGCCATTTCTTTAAAAATCAGGAATAAAAATATCATTCAGAAAGAAGTATATTTTTGGCATGGTTTTTTAGCTAAAACAGGAACCTATACTCACTAAATCCTGTTTTTACCATGCACCCAAAAAAAGCACCTCAAAAAAACCTGGAGCGGCTCAAGGGAGCCTTTTTCCAGATCGGGCTGATCATAAGCCTTTTTACAATCTTATTGGCTTTCCAGTGGAAAGTTTACAACCGCAGCGAGATCATTATCACACATGCCACGGAAATTACCGATGTGATTGAAATGATCCCGATTACCATTCCCAAACCTCCTCCTCCACCAGCTGATCTGGCGCAGATCGACATTGTAAAGAATGACGAGCCGGTTGAAATTCCCGAACTGAAATTTAACACTGAAAGCAACGAAAAGCTTGCAATTGCTGAACTCCCCCCTGTTTTACAGGCTCCTGAAAAATTCGAAGACCCAAACACGATTTTTGTCGCTGTAGAGCAAATGCCCGAATTTCCGGGTGGCGGCAGAGCCCTGCATGAATATCTTTCGAAAAATGTTAAATACCCGCGCCTTGCACAGGAAACCGGCATCAGGGGGACCGTTTATGTAAGTTTTGTGGTCGAACCCGATGGCAGCATAAGCAATATCAAGGTATTGCGTGGAATTGGCGGAGGGTGCGATGAAGAAGCCATCCGAGTATTCAGCACCATGCCCCGTTGGAAGCCTGGTATCCAGGCAGGAAGACCTGTAAGGGTTAGTTTCAGCGCCAGTATCTCCTTCAGGTTGCAGTAAACATACTCACATTACCGGCCTTATCCTTTTGCAGGGTAAGGCCGGTTAGTTTTCCATAACCTCACTCATCCAAGCGCATATGATTTCAATAATGGTGGGATTGAAGTTTTGGGCTGAATAGGCCCAATTACCCCAAACTTCTGCAGAATGTTTCTGATCTCTTACAAAATTTAGTGAATGGTCAGTATTGGGAACAACCACGAAGTGTGCTTTACCTGGATTATACCTGTTTACAATGTCGGCAATCAACTCGTGCTCCTTTGGATTAAGGGCCACGAAATCGCCCTCACCCCATAGAGAAAGGACATGAGCCGGAGTCTTACTCCAGGCTTCAAACAGACGAACATCCTGCACTTGATGCCAAAAAGTGTAATGACGACCGTTGAGGAGTTTCTCTTCATCGGTATAACCCCAGAAAGACTTTAGAAAAGCGGCCATTTCCGGATCAGTTTGCAAAACTTCAGGGGGCTGTTTTTCTATCATAAAACGATAGAAGAACTTAATGGTGTTTAGGTGGTTTGCCTCATTCTGCAAATAATCCTGACCCGTTAGCAAGCGCTGCCAGCGAGTAATTTCTATTAAATATTCAAACCAAGGTCTCACCACCGTTCCAAAAACGGCAATCCCTCTGGGGTCGAATTCAGTTGTCAGCATAGGTGCTTGATAGCCACCCATGCTATATCCGATGATAAACACATTTTCAAGATCGATAAAATCATATTTTGCCAGGGCATTATATGAAGCAGAAAAAGCCGCTACTTCGGTAAAGAAATCTATTTCGCTGCAACCACATGGATTACGGGAGTCCCCAGCATTTGGTTTTTCTGTTTTAATAACCACATACCCCTTCTCAGAGAACCCCTGCAAAAGCCGATTATATGCACTGGCAGGATGCAAATTGTCAATAGATGAACAGTCGTATCCCTGGATAAAGAAAATGGCCGGACGTTTACCTGAGGCCTCAGGTATATGAATTATGGTTCGCAACAGCCCATCCTCAAAAGGAACCGCATCATATAAAACATTGGCAAAAGGAGAGGTCTCCTCGGGAAAGCCCTTTAAAGTGCCGCTTAAGGTTAGCATTTCGCCATTCCTCATGATACTTAGTTTTATGCTGTCGCCTTCCTGATAACGACCAATTTTACGAACCAGCCAATTAACGTCCTGAGCTGGTTCTTCGTTAATGGATAAAATAATATCCCCGGCCAAAATCCCCATGCCATGCCCTGCCCCACCTTCAACAACATAATGAACAGCAACCCCGGCAGGAGGAAAAAGTAAGTTAACCTGAGCCATCGAATCATTGACTGCAACCAGCTGTGTACCAAGGGATCCGCGTCTTGGAAGATTCTGAGCATTGGTGTTGGTGATAAAAAGCACAAGTACCAAGAGAAAGGGCAAATTTTTCATAAAACGAAAGTTTTTGGAAAATCAGGATTCCGGTTAAACATCTAAGCTTTGATAAAAGCAGAGCACCAAAAAACAAACCATTAAATATAAAATGCTGATATACTATTTTTTATGAAAAAAACGACGAGAAATTACCAGCTATCATGTCTCGTTTTAATACAATCTTGTCCGTGAGCGGACAATATTTGGCTTTTTTAATACCTTTGCCCAGCCCAAAAAAACAATGCCCGTATTTATCATGGATTGGAATACCTTCTTTGAATTGTTCATGCAGAACTTAGGTGAATCTTCCATTTGGGAGATCGTTGCCGTAGTTTTTGGTATCCTTAGCGTGTGGTTTGCCCGTAAGGCAAATATCCTGGTTTACCCCACGGGCATTGTTAGCACGGTAATTTATATCTTCATTTGCTTTTTTGCCCAGCTTTATGCCGATATGGGTATCAACGTGTTTTACACCAGCATGAGCATCTATGGTTGGTATATGTGGACGCGCAAGGACGATAATCAGAAGGTGCTGCCCATCCGCTGGAACACCAAAAAAGAACAGGCCTTGGGCATTTTAATGATCCCGGTGCTGTATGTAATCATTCTTGGACTGATTTGGATCTTTACCCGTAACGATCCGGGTGGCTACATGCAAACCTACGTACCCTATGTTGATTCCTTTACCACTTCCATATTCCTGATAGGCATGTGGTATATGGCCCGTAAAAAGATCGAAAACTGGATTTACTGGATCGCTGGAAACATTATTTCCATTCCCCTGTATTTCATCAAAGGGCTTGTATTCACCAGTTTCCAGTTTGTCATCTTTCTGATTCTTGCAGTAATGGGGCTGATTGAATGGAAACGCATGTACGACGCTGGTAAGGAACACCGCGTTTAAAGCACCTTTTCGATAACATAGTGCATTACCGCCACATCGGCTGCAGCCCAATCGAGCTCCAGGAGCTCTTTGCGGGTAAACCAGCCTGTACCGGCATGCTCATTTGCCGAGTGGCCCTCCCGCTGCATACGGCACACAAAGGGAATCAGTTCGATGGAAAATGAAGGGTAATCGTGGGTAAATGAGGGCAGTTTCCTTTCGACCTTCACCTGAATTTCAAGTTCTTCTTTCAATTCGCGCAGCAGGCATTCTTCGTCCGACTCGCCGGGCTCTACCTTGCCGCCGGGAAATTCCCATTTCAGGGCCTGCTGTGCTTCGGGCCCGCGCTGTGCAGCAAAAATCTTGTCGCCATCCTTAATAATGGCGCAGGTAACCCTGATCATGGGCGCTATTTTTTGTTGAAAAGATTCATGGTGCGCTCTGCACCCTGCATACCAAAACTGACAACCATTTCGGAGGCGATTTTAATGCGGGGGTCGATGATCTCGCGCTCTTCAGGCTCCCACTTGCCCAGCACATATTGCGACTGATAGCCCTTGGGATAGTCGGCTCCAATGCCAAACCGCAAACGGGCATACTGGTCGGTGCCAAGCATATCGATAATATGTGAAAGGCCATTATGACCACCTGCTCCGCCTTTTGCCTTCATACGCAGTGTACCTAGCGGAAGCGCCACATCATCAACTACCACCAATAGATTTTCGAGTTCAATCTTTTGCTGCGTCATCCAATAATGAATGGCCCGACCACTCAAATTCATGTAGGTTGAAGGCTTTAGCAGAATAAAGGTGCGGCCCTTGAATTTAAATTCGGTTTTGTCGCCATAACGGGCCGGGGCAAAAACCACTTCTTTCTCCTTTGCCAAAAAGTCAAGTATCATAAAACCAACGTTGTGGCGTGTTTCATGGTACTCAGGGCCAATGTTGCCAAGCCCGGCAATAAGGTACTTCATGCAAAAAACAGGTTTTGCGGCATAGCGAAGCCGTGGTAAATACTGATTGTAAAAATAAGCGAAAAGATGCTGTTATAAAAACTTAAAAAGGCACAAGGAAAAAACCTTGTGCCTTTTATAACCAAATGATAAACAGGTTTTATTCTTCGGCTGCTGGGGCAGCAGGAGCTGCACCTTCGCCACCTTCTGTTTCTTCTTCATCATCGTCGCCAATAACAGCAACAACGCGGGTCGATTTCACCATTACAATAACCGAATTGGGTGAATCCATAAACTCAAGCTTATCGAAAGAAAGCTGGCTCACTTTAAAAGAATCACCAATTTCAAGTTTTGAAATGGAAACATCAATAGTATCGGGTAAATCGCTGGGTAAGCCTTTTACTTTTACCTTGCGAAGTTTCATATGAAGCTTGCCACCTTTTAAAATGCCGGGGCTGACTCCTGAAAGTTTCACCGGGATATCAACTTTAACGGGTTTGTCCTCGAAAATTTGCAGAAAGTCTGCATGAAGGATGTCTTCGCTAACCGGGTGAAACTGAATATCCTGAAGAATTGCGGTAATTTTCTTGCCATCAATGTCAAGATCTACCAGACATGCTTCGGGGGTATAAACCACATCTTTAAAAGCTTTTGCGGAAGCCGTAAACATGATTTGGTCTTTGCCACCATACAATACACAAGGCACCAGGCCTTCGCGGCGCAGACGCTTAGCATCTTTTTTCCCTACGTTCTCGCGCGGAGAACCGCTCACAGATACTTTTTTCATTTTTTTAAAAATAATTTGTTTAAAAATAATGGGATAAATCTCCCAAAAAAATTGCCTGCAAAGATAATACTTTACAGGCAATTGGCTATGAATATTTTATAAAAACTTACAGCATGGTAGAGAACTCGAAATGAGAACTGATACTCTGGTGTGAATGCACCCGCTGAATAACATCAGCAAATAGTTTTGAGGCGCTCAGCACCGTAATCTTGGGCGATTCGCAGGCCAGCGGAATGGTGTCGGAAACAATTACTTCTTCAAACACGCTGTTATTGATCCTTTCGAGCGCCTTGCCGCTGAAGACCGGGTGGGTGCAAATAGCCCGCACGCTGGTTGCTCCGTTGTCCATCATCATCTGCCCCGCTTTGGTTATAGAACCACCTGTATCGATAATATCATCGACCAGCACCACGTCCTTGCCTTTCACATCGCCAATAAGCATCATACGGTCCACTTCGTTGGGCTTTATTCGCTGCTTGTAACAGATGACCAGTTCGGAATTCATGAATTTGGCATAGGCACCGGCACGCCTGGTGCCCCCGGTGTCGGGCGAAGCCATAACCATATTGGGCAGGTTGAGCTCTTTTAGGTAGGGCACAAAAATGGCCGAAGCATACAAATGATCGACTGGCACATCAAAAAATCCCTGAATCTGATCGGCATGCAGATCCATGGTAATAACCCTGCTAACTCCTGCGGCGGTAAGCAGGTTGGCCATAAGCTTAGCGCCAATGGGCACGCGGGGCTTGTCTTTACGGTCTTGGCGGGCAAGGCCGAAATAGGGAATGACGGCCACCACCTGGTTGGCCGAAGCACGGCGGGCCGCATCGATCATGAGCAACAGCTCCATCATGTTTTCGGCCGGAGGGAAAGTACTCTGCACAATAAAAACGTCTTTTCCCCTCAAAGTTTCTTCGAACGAAGGTTGAAATTCACCATCAGAGAACCGTGCAACAACCTCTTTTCCAAGCGGTATTCCGTAATGTTCTGTAATTTTTTGGGCCAGGTAACGAGATGCCGAACCAGAAAAAATTTTGACGACCGAGGACATAGCAGGCGGTTTTGGGGTGAGGAAATAATGTTGGGTTCAGCAAAAATAGAAATAATATCAGACTTGAGCCTTTATGTCTTCTATGATTTTGGGAATTTTTTTTGTATGATTAAAAGTATTGGTTAAATTTGCACACCTGAAAAAACGCGCTGCAAGCCAGCTTTAGCCCGGGTGGCGGAATTGGTAGACGCGTTGGTCTCAAACACCAATGGTAGCAATACCGTGCCGGTTCGATCCCGGCCCCGGGTACAAAAAAGCCTCCTCAACCGGGAGGCTTTTTTATTCGTGATCCTCTTCGATTTTGCGTTGACGGAATACCAATGGAATTTGATGATCGAAAGGTGCACCGATCTCCATTAGCTGCCAGCCTTTGTCATAGTTTTCGATTTTGCGCTTCAGCACCGAAACCCGGTCACTCGACGGGTCGTCTCCCTCCCACTCTACAATCTCAACACGGTATTTAAGGGTACGTCTTTTGCCGTTGATGCGAACATCAATTTCAACGTTTTGCTGTGCGTCAACCTCCGGAATCAGGATTACTATTTCTCTCATGGCAAAAACTATTTCTTGTAAAGATATTTATCCAAATAAACATATCAAAAAACATACAATAAATCATACCTTTCTAGCATACAGGCGTTTATAAAAACCCTTTAGCAAAACGAGAAATAGAACTGCCAAAAAAACGAACAACATTGTTCATTTCCGGACGCACAGAAATCGGTATGGAAAGCTGGTTTAGAGGGTATCGGCATGGGCTGGTCTGATGGAGTCGAGCATCCTGCCGGTTCTTTCCAGCAGCTCACGGCGCTCTTCATCCAGGCGAATCGAATCTTGGAGGCGCTGTTTTTCCTGCTGTTCGGCCGTTGGGCCACAGGCACTTAGCAAGACTAAGAATATGAAAAGAAATGCAAAAGGAACAGAAAGGCGTAAAATTGAATTGGACATTTGAATGGCTCATTAGGTTTTGTGAAACAAAAATATAAAAATGCGGCTTATCCCCCCAATCATTTGCATAAGAGCGAGGTTTTATATATATTTGCTAAATATGTAACACCAAAAAACCATCGCCATGACACACGAATTGCCTAAGTTGCCGTATGACCTGAAAGCTTTGGAGCCAGTCATTTCGGCCAAGACCATCGAATTCCATTATGGAAAACACCACCAGGCATATGTCAACAACCTGAACAAGCTGCTGCCAGGCAGCCCCTTTGAGAGCGCCAGCCTGGAGGAGATCATCAAAAAAGCCGAAGGGGGCATTTTTAACAATGCCGCCCAGGTATGGAACCACACCTTTTACTGGGAAAGCTTTTCCCCGAAAGGGGGTGGAGAGCCCAAAAGCAAGCTTATGGAAGCCGTTGAAGAAGGTTTTGGGAGTTTTGCCAAGTTTAAGGAGGAATTCTCACAAGCCGCTGCCACCCTGTTTGGATCAGGCTGGGCCTGGCTGGTAAAAAACGAGAACGGAAAGCTCGAAATCGTGAAGGAAAGCAACGCCGGCAACCCCATGCGCAGCGGAAAAAAGCCCTTGCTAACCTGCGATGTGTGGGAGCACGCATACTACCTTGACTACCAGAACCGCCGCCCCGACTACATAGAATCGTTCTGGAAACTTATTGATTGGAATAAAGTGGAAAGCAGACTGTAATACAAAAAAAGAGAGGGCCGCAATGGCCCTCTCTTTCCCACAATTTATAACCACAAAACTTATACACTAAAAAACCAATATAACATTTTAAGTATAATTTTTTGCCTTGCCACAAAGGTAAACCAAAAGCCGTTTCTGCCTGATTTAAAAAAAGTTAAAGGCGTGTTAAATTGTGTTAAACCCCCTCACGCCATTCCTTTACAACTTACTTTTGCAATGAAACCAGGGCTTGGTCCCTGACGTAAAACTATTTGGTTCTACAAATTTCGTTTCTGCATATTTGTTTTTCAGGTATGAAAAAAAGGTTTATCATTCTGCTTATTGTGGCCATTACGATTTCACTGCTGGGGCTGGTGGGTATTCAGATTTACTGGATAAAAAATGCCCTTTCGGTGAAGGAGATGAATTTTGACCGCGGGGTGGGCGAAGCCGTTAGCAAAGCCATATACAAGTTCAACAAGATTGAAATGGCCCGCAAGCTTCTGCTGCAGCAGGAGAGGAATAGCCAAATGAACAAGTATTACGAACTGCTCGACTCGCTCAACCGCGAATATTACAATGCCATTGTTAACCCAGCTGGCCAGCAGGAAACCGGCGCAGATACCAACGCTTCTTATATTCGTGAATCGTTTCAGTTCAACATCAGCGAGCACGAAAACGGCCAGCAGATCCGAACGTTCGACACTTCCTACGTTCGCGAGTCGGTGGCGGGTGGCAACCAGCCCGGTTACCTTCCAAGCCAGGGCGCAGGCGTAACAGAAGACCCCCTGCGGATGTTTTTCGAACGCAGCAAGTTTATCAACGACATGTTCGATGACATGTTTTCCAACAGGTTCTCCTTTCAGTTTTCGGGCGAAGAGGGCTTTGATGTGCTCGACTCACTGCTCAATTCCGAACTCAGGAGCCAGGGCATAAAAACCGAGTACGACTTTGCCGTTTACAACCCTGCCTACAATGCCCTGGTGGCCGAAAAAACCGGAAAAAACACCCAGGCCCTCCTGCAAAGCCAATACCAGTTCAACCTTTTTCCAAACGATATCTTTATCAACCCCGAATTCCTTCTGGTATACTTCCCCCAGCAGAAAAGCTACATTGTTTCGCAGATCAATACCATGCTGGCCACCTCTTCGCTGTTTATCCTGGTCATTATTTCCTCTTTTGCCTTTACCATTTTTACCGTCATCAGGCAAAAGAAGCTCTCTTTAATGAAGAATGACTTTATAAACAACATGACCCACGAGCTCAAAACGCCCATTTCTACCATTTCGCTGGCTTGCCAGGCTTTAAAAGACCGGGAAATAAATAAATCGGAGGACCTCTACCAGAGCTATATACGAATGATTGATGAGGAAAACCAGCGGCTTGGACTCATGACTGAAAAGGTGCTGCAAACTGCCATAATTGAAAAAGGCAAACTGAGGCTCAACCGCACCGGGCTCGATGTGCACGACATTGTAAATGAGGCGGTAAGAAAAATTGGCTTGCAGGTGGAGGCCAAGCACGGAAAAATTTCTACCAATCTCAGGGCCGATTACAGTTTTATTGAAGCAGATAAAGTACATTTAACAAATGTATTTGTAAATTTGCTTGATAATGCCAACAAGTATTCGCCCAATGCACCGAAAATTGAAGTAAGCACCGAAAATACCAGCAGGGGCATACTGGTGCACATTAAAGACAACGGAATTGGCATTAGCCGCGCTAACCAGAAAAAGATCTTTGATAATCTTTACCGCGTTTCTACCGGCAACATTCACGATGTGAAGGGGTTCGGACTTGGCCTGAGCTATGTGAAAGCCATTGTGGAAAAGCACGGCGGATATATTTCGCTCGAAAGCGAACTTAAAAAAGGATCACGATTCAGTATTTTTATACCTTTTGGTTTTAACGGATACCAAAAAGACAATCAGGAATTATCATAAAAAGCAACCATGGAACAACCAAACATTAAAATTTTACTGGCCGAAGACGATCCCAACCTGGGAACCATCCTGAAGGCCTACCTGGAAGCCAAGGGCTTCCCTACCCGCCTTTGTGTAAACGGCCAGGAAGCTTATGATGCCTTCCTGAAAGAAGTGTTTCATTTTTGCATCCTTGATGTGATGATGCCCATAAAAGACGGCTTCACCCTTGCCAGGGAAATCCGCAAAGTCGACAAAAAGATTCCTATCCTTTTCCTAACGGCCAAAGCCATGCAGGAAGACATTATAGAAGGTCTTAAGATTGGCGCCGACGACTACATCACCAAGCCTTTCAGCATGGAAGAGTTGCTTCTAAGAATCAACGCCATATACCGCCGTACCAACCCCGAGCAAAGCGGCGACACCGACAAAACACTTTTCCAGGTGGGCAAATATGCGTTCGACTATTCGCGGCAAACATTGAAGTATGAAGACAGCGAGCAAAAGCTCACCTCTAAGGAAGCCCAGCTGCTGAAGATGCTCTGCGACCGCACCAACGACGTGCTCGACCGCTCCGAGGCCCTCACCAAAATTTGGCTCGACGACAACTACTTTAACGCCCGAAGCATGGACGTTTATATTGCCAAGCTTAGAAAATACCTGAAAGATGATCCCGAAGTCGAACTCATCAACGTGCACGGAAAGGGATTTAAGCTGGTAGTAAATCAAGACATTTAGCCTTTTTCTTTTTTTCCAAAGGATTTTCCTCGGAGGCTTTCCTTTCATTCTTAAATTTCTTATATTAGCCCATAAAATGCTGGCACCAACCCGGCATTTTATGTTTTAATTTGCTTGCTATGGAAGGAGAAAGGAAAATCTTTTCGCTCAGCGATCTTGCCCGCAGCCTGCGCTCAGTCATTGAGCGCAATTATTCGGGCACCTACTGGGTGAAGGCCGAGATTGCCAAGCTGAACCATTACCCTCGCAGCGGACATTGTTATCCCGACCTGGTGGAGAAAACCGGCGAGCAGGTGGTGGCACAGATGCGGGCAACCCTCTGGGCCGGCGATTACAAGCTGATAAACCAAAAATTTATTGAAGTGACAGGCCAACCCCTGAGCGAAGGCATGGCCATTCTTTTCCAGACCAGCGTTACCTACCATCCGGTGTATGGCTTGTCGCTGCAGATTCAACAAATCGAGCCCTCTTTTACCCTGGGGCAAATGGCCTACGAAAAACAAAAAACCATTGAGCGGCTCCGAGCCGAAGGCATTTTCGATCGCAACAAAACCCTCGAAATGCCCTTGCTGCCGCGAAAACTCGCCGTGGTATCGGTAGAAACCAGCAAGGGCTATCACGATTTCCTGAAGATATTGGCCAGCTACCAGGGCCGCTTCACCATCTGGCACAAACTCTTTCCTGCCCTGCTGCAGGGCGATAAAGCCGTAGAGAGCCTCACCGCGCAGCTCAGGCTGATAAGAAAAAAGGCCCACCTTTTTGATATGGCAGCCATCATACGTGGTGGTGGGGGTGACGTGGGCCTCAATTGCTACGATCATTACACGCTTTCGCGCGAAATTGCCAACTTCCCCATCCCCGTTATCACCGGCATTGGACACGCCACCAACGAAACCATTTCTGAAATGGTTGCCTGGCAAAATAAGGTGACGCCCACCGATGTGGCCTATTTTGTGGTGAGCCGCTTTGCCGAGTTCGACAGTCGCACCCAGGCTGCTTTAAGTGTAATAAGCGACAGATCGCAGCGAACATTAAGCTTAGAAAACCAGCGCCTGATACGCGCCGCCGGCTACCTCAAATCCTTCTCTACCAAGGCGCTGCAAAAAGACCGAATGGTGATGACCAGCCTGATCTTTGGGCTGCAAAACAGCACCTCGCGGTTTATCGAAAAGGAAAAAAGAGAGATGGAACACCTGAATGCAAAACTCAATTTGCTGCGACCCGAAATAATTCTGAAAAGAGGGTTTTCTATTACCCTCCTTAACGGGAAAAGTATAAAAAGCGAGGTTGAGCTTAAAACCGGCGACCGTATTACTACCCGGCTTATGGAAGGAAGCATCGAAAGTATTGTTCAGCCAAAAACCAGCGAAAATGAAGAATGAAACAACCTATTCCGAGGCCATTGAAGAACTGGAGGCCATTGTAAGCGAAATAGAAAACGAAGACATCTCCCTTGATGTACTATCTGAAAAAGTAAAAAGGGCTTCTGTGCTGATTGGCATTTGCCGAAAGGCACTGCACACCACAGAAGAGGAAGTGAAAAAAATCCTGGAAGAACTCAACCAGGATAAAAACTAAAAGCCGGCTCCTTGCCATGGATAAAAACAACCCATTTTTTTCTTTTCGCCAAAAGCAAAAGGCAGCCTATGCCTTTAAGAAAATCTGGAACCCCGACTGGTTTCAGGGAAACCACCAAAAGAAGAACTATTTCGAAGGCTGGTATTTCAAGTCGGTGAGTGAAAATGGCGGGCATTCCATGGCTTTTATTCCCGGAATATCGGTAAACGGCACCGACAGCCATTCCTTTGTGCAGGCCATCAATGGCAAAACCGGGCAGACGTGGTATTTTCGTTTTCCGCTCGAAGCCTTCAATTATTACGGCAAGGGATTCAATGTTGCCATTGGCCCGAACTTATTTTCAGAAAAAGGGTTTGAACTCGACCTTAAAAATGAAACCGGCTTTTTCAAGGGAAAAATAGATTTCGGTGAAACAGCCCGCTTCCCTGTCTCGCTGCGCCGGCCGGGCATAATGGGCTGGTACCGCTACGTGCCTTTTATGGAGTGCTACCATGGCGTGGTTAGCCTTGATCACCCCGTAGGAGGGAATATCGAAAGCGCTGAAGGGTCTTTAAACTTCAATAACGGCCGCGGTTATATCGAAAAAGACTGGGGCACCTCCATGCCCGAAGCATGGATTTGGATGCAGACCAACCATTTTGAGCAGGCAGGCACTTCGTTTATGCTCAGTATAGCAAAGATTCCCTGGATTGGAAAGTCTTTCACCGGTTTTCTGGGCTTTTTTCTCCACCAGGGACAACTTTTTGCCTTTGCTACTTATACCGGGGCAAAAGTTGAAAAAATCGATCAAAGCAATAATAATCTCACCATAATTATTAAATCCCTCAAATTCTCTCTTGAGATTACTGCAGAGAAAGGCGAAAAAGGCCATTTGAAAGCCCCCGTTTCAGGCAATATGGAGCGTGTGATTCATGAAAGTATCGACGCAACCATTCACATAAAATTGTCCGACAGCCAGGGGAACATCATTTTTACTGGTTCAGGCATCAATGCCGGCCTTGAATTGGTGGGCGAAACCAACATTCTATCTTTCTGACCTAAAACCCAGTGTTAAAGGCAAATTATTCCGGGCAAACATTTGAATATCCCCGCTACCTTTGCTATCTTTGCAAGCTAATTTTAATTAAATCTAAATAAGGTTAAGGGCTTTTTCCAGATATGTTTTTCTGCAAAGAACCCTGAAACCCAGACAATAATATATCTTTTTGTTGATGGAAGACAAAAACAACGATATTCTTGACGAAGTAACCGGCAGTGAATACAAGTATGGTTTTTACACTGACGTGGAGATGGAGCAAGCCCCAAAAGGGCTTACCGAAGATACCATCCGGTTTATCTCGGCAAAAAAGAACGAACCTGATTTTATGCTCGAAATCAGGCTCAAAGCCTTTCGCCACTGGCAAAAGCTGAAAGAGCCCAGTTGGGCTCATGTAAAATATCCTCCTATTGATTACCAGGACCTGATTTATTATTCTGCACCGCGCAAGAAACCAAAGTATGAGAGCCTCAACGAAGTTGATCCTGAACTTCTTGAGACCTTCGAAAAGCTGGGCATTCCGCTCGAAGAACAAAAAATGCTGGCAGGTGTAGCCGTCGATGCCGTGATGGACAGCGTGTCGGTGGCCACTACTTTCCGTTCTACCCTGGCAGAAAAAGGGGTGATTTTTTGCTCGTTCAGCGAGGCCGTGCGCGAATATCCGGAGCTTATCAAAAAATATATGGGCACGGTGGTGCCCTACACCGACAACTTCTTTGCCGCTTTAAACACTGCTGTTTTCAGCGATGGTTCCTTTGTTTTTATTCCAAAAGGGGTAAGGTGCCCGCTCGAACTTTCCACCTATTTCCGTATCAATGCGGCCAATACGGGGCAGTTCGAACGCACCCTGATCGTTGCCGAAGAGGGCAGCTATGTGAGCTATATGGAAGGCTGCACAGCCCCCATCCGCGACGAAAACCAGCTGCATGCCGCCATTGTGGAGATCATTGCCCACAAAGATGCCGAGGTGAAGTATTCTACCGTGCAAAACTGGTGGCCCGGCGACAAAAATGGCAAGGGTGGGGTGTATAACTTCGTGACCAAACGCGGCATTTGCGAAGGCGAAAACTCAAAAATCAGCTGGACACAGGTGGAGACCGGCTCGGCCATTACCTGGAAATACCCCAGCCTGATTTTACGCGGCAACAACTCCACTGGCGAGTTCTACTCGGTGGCCGTTACCAACAACCATCAACAGGCCGATACCGGCACCAAGATGATTCACTTGGGCAAGAATACCCGAAGCACCATTATCAGCAAGGGCATTTCTGCCGGTTTCAGCAACAACAGCTACCGAGGCCTGGTGAAAACCACCCGCAAGGCCACAAATGCCCGAAACTTCTCGCAGTGCGACTCGCTGCTGCTGGGCGATAAGTGCGGTGCACATACTTTCCCTTACATTGAAGTGGGGAACAAATCATCGATTGTAGAGCACGAGGCAACCACGAGTAAAATTTCTGAGGACCAGCTCTTCTATTGCCTGCAGCGCGGCATTGATATGGAAAGCGCCATTGGCCTGATCGTAAATGGTTATGCCAAGGAGGTACTCAGCAAGCTGCCCATGGAGTTTGCCGTTGAAGCCCAAAAGCTGCTCTCAATAAGCCTGGAAGGCAGCGTAGGTTAATCCATTTGTAATCACTCTTTTGAAAATATTTATCCATGTTAAGCATTAAAGATCTTTCAGTATCCATCAACGGAAAAACCATCCTGGATGGTTTCAACCTTGAAGTGAAGGCAGGCGAGGTTCATGCCATTATGGGCCCCAACGGTACCGGAAAAAGCACCCTGGCTTCGGTTATTGCCGGCCGTGACATGTTTGATGTAGACCGCGGTGAGATCACTTATCGCGGGCAGAACCTATTTGATATGGCTCCCGAAATCAGGGCCCGCGAAGGCATTTTCCTTGGGTTTCAGTATCCCGTGGAAATACCCGGGGTGAGCATGGCAAGTTTTATGCGGACCGCTATAAACGAAAAAAGAAAACACCTTGGCCTGGAGCCCATGAGCGGAGCCGAGTTTCTGAAGCTGATGGAAGAAAAGAAAAAACTGGTGGAGATCCATTCGAAACTCACCAACCGCTCGGTAAACGAAGGCTTCTCGGGTGGCGAAAAGAAGAAAAACGAGATATTCCAAATGGCCCTGCTCGAACCCAGGCTGGCCATACTCGACGAAACCGACTCGGGGCTCGATATCGACGCACTTAAAGTTGTCGCCAATGGTGTAAACAAGCTTCGGTCACCCGAAAACGCTACCATTGTTATAACACACTACCAGCGCTTGCTCGATTTCATTATCCCCGACTATGTGCACGTGCTTTTTGACGGCCGCATTGTAAAAAGCGGAGATAAGAGCCTGGCCCTGGAACTTGAAAGCAAGGGCTACGAATGGGTGAAAAAAGAAGCCAATATTGCAGCGGCCCATTCATAGCGGTTTTCGCATGCTTTGTTTTTTCTAAAATGACTCAGAACAAAATGACAACCAGCATAAATACCCTACCGCTCAAGGACAGGCTGCTTTCGCTGTTTTACGAAAACCTGCCGCATATCAAGGGAAACGCAACACCTGCCGCCAATCGCCTGCGCGAGTTGGCACTGGCTGCATTTGAGCGCCAGGGTTTTCCAAATACCAAACTGGAAAATTGGCGATTCTCCGATATCAGCCTGTTGCTCGAAACCGACTTTGTATTCGACTTTCGCAACCAAAGCCGCCCCTTCGACATCGAAAAGATCTTTACCTGCGATGTGTACGATCTTGACACCTTCAGTGTTACCCTGCTAAACGGTTGGTTTGTTTACAAAAACGCACCCCTTACCCGCCTTTCCAACGGAACCATTATCGGCAGTCTGTCAAAAGCCATGGAGGTTTACCCTGAAATCGTTGACAAATACCTGGGCAAGGCCGCTTCCGTGGAAAACTCCGGACTGGTGGCTTTAAACACCGCATTTATTCAAGATGGACTATTCATATATGTTCCCGAAGGTGTTACCGTAGAAAAACCCATTCAGCTGATAAACATCGTCGATTCGCAGGTACCGCTGCTGCTTCAGCCACGGCATATGCTTGTGGCTGAAAAAGGGTCAAATGTCACTCTGGTGCATTGCGATCACTCTCTGACGCACAATGTAAGTCTGACCAACACCGTAATGGAAGTTTTTGCACACTCCGAAGCGGTGGTCGACCATTACAAGATTCAAAACAAAGGCAGAAACTCAGCCCTGTTTACTTCCACCTTTTTTCAACTGGAAAAAGCAAGCAAGATTACCAGCAACATCATAACCCTCAACGGCGGGTTTACCCGCAACAACCTGAATGTAACCCTGCTGGAAACCGAAACCCATGCCGACCTTAACGGCCTCTACCTCGTTGACCGCAACCAGCATGTCGACAACCAGGTGATGATCGATCATGCTGCGCAAGGTTGCTTCAGCAACCAGCTCTTCAAAGGCATACTCGACGATCAGGCGCGGGCCGTTTTCAGCGGTAAGATTATGGTGAGACGAGAGGCTCAGCAAACCCTCGCCTACCAGAACAATAAAAACCTGCTGCTTACCGACGAAGCCAAGGTGAACACCCAGCCACACCTCGAAATTTATGCCGACGATGTGAAGTGCAGCCATGGCGCCACCGTAGGCCAACTCGACCCAAATGCCATGTTTTATCTCAGGTCGAGGGGCATCGGCGAAAAAAACGCGCGCCAACTTATGATGCTGGCTTTTGCCGATGAAGTGGTTCAAAAAATAAACATCGAAGCTTTAAGGCAACGGATTGGCAATATGGTGGAAAAACGCCTCAAAGGAGAACTCTCCATTTGCGATCAGTGCGTGTTGCACTGCAGCGACAAAGGTCCCACGACCTTTAACATAGACATGAGCAAAATTTAACGGGTATATGAGCTTCAATACAGAACAGCTGCGCAGAGAGTTTCCGGTACTGAATCAAATGGTAAACGGCAAACCCCTGGTGTATTTAGACAATGCCGCAACCACCCAAAAGCCAAAGGCTGTTGTGGAACGCCTGATGGACTATTACTACAAGGAAAACAGCAACATTCACCGCGGGGCCCATTACCTGAGCCAGCAGGCCACCGAAGCTTATGAAAATGCCCGCGAAACAACCAGGTTATACCTGAATGCAGCCTACAGCCACGAAATAATCTTTTCTCGCGGCACCACCGAAGCCATTAACCTGGTGTCAAGTTCTTTCAGCAAAAAGTTCGTAAACCAAGGCGACGAGATCCTGATCTCGGCCATGGAGCATCACTCCAACATTGTGCCCTGGCAAATGGCTTGCCAGGAACGAGGCGCCATACTGAAGGTGATCCCCATGAACAAAAAGGGTGAGCTGCTCATGGAGGAATACGAGAACCTGCTCAGCGACAAAACCCGCATTGTGGCCGTGGCACATGTGAGCAACTCACTGGGAACCATTAATCCCATTGAAGAAATCATTGCCAGGGCCCACCAAAAAGGCATCCCGGTGCTGATCGACGGTGCCCAGGCCGTGCCACATATGAAAGTAGATGTGCAGGCCCTCGACTGCGACTTTTATTGTTTCTCGGGGCATAAGCTCTACGGGCCAATGGGCGTGGGCGTGCTATATGGCAAGGAAGAATGGCTGCAGCAAATGCCTCCATACCAGGGCGGCGGCGAAATGATTAAGGAAGTGCGCTTCAGCGGAACTACCTATAATGAACTGCCTTTTAAGTTCGAAGCCGGCACCCCCAACGTGGGCGACGTGCTCGGGTTGGAGGCCGCCCTGAGGTTTGTGTCCTACCTCAGACACGACGAAATTTCGGCATACGAGAACCAACTCATGCAATATGCATTGGAGCAACTGCAAACCCTCGAAAATGTTCGCTTCATTGGCACAGCTGAGAAAAAAACCAGCGTGATATCATTCGTTTTTAACGACATTCACCCATACGACACCGGCATCATTCTTGACAAAATGGGCATTGCCGTCAGAACCGGTCACCATTGCGCACAACCAGTTATGGACTTTTTCGAAGTGCCCGGAACGGTCAGGGTTTCCTTTGCCGTGTACAATACCCGCCAGGAAATCGATATGCTTGTTGATGGCCTGAAAAAGGTTAGGACACTTTTTGGTTAATACGCCCCTTTCGGGGAAAGGAATTATTTATCCACCTTTTTTTTCTAGCACCCATGTTTAACAGCGACCCAAAAGCCATTTTTAAAAACCTTACCAGGGTATACTGGATATTATTTCTTACGATGGTAAGCTTTCTTATCATCGCCTCCTTGCTGGTGAGCAACACAGGCCCGCTGACAGGCCAAGACCCTCTTATACACCAGATTCTCAAGTTGCTGGTGATCGGATTTACCGTTGTAATCATACCCCTGGCCTACAGTTTCCCGCAACGAATGATAAAAAAGATCGGGCCGGAACCTGGCTTACCCGAAAAAATTGGCAAATACCAACAGGCACTTATCATCCGATTTGCTCTTACCGAAGGGGTGGCCTTTTTTGCCATTATTGCTTTTCTTTTAACAGGCGATAACGATTTGATCCTGCTTTTGGCCATCATTTTGCTGTTCTTTGTTATCAGCAGGCCCAATCACTTCAAAACTTCGCACGACCTGGGCCTTTCCGAACTGGAAAAAAAGCAACTGTTTGACGAAATGTCAGCATAAATTAATTTTGCAAAAATCAGCATATGAATATCAAGGAAAAGGAACAAGAGATCATTTCTGAGTTTGAAATGTTCGACGATTGGATGGACAAGTACAACTACATTATCGAAACGGGTAAGTCGGTTCCGGTCATTGATCCGCAATACAAGCAAGACCAATTTCTGATCAAGGGTTGCCAGTCGCAGGTCTGGCTCCAGGCAAGCATGGAAGATGGAAAAGTGATTTTCAAAGCCGACAGCGACGCACTCATTACCCGCGGCATTGTGGGTCTGCTCATCCGGGTGCTCTCCAACCAGCCCCCGCAGGACATAGTGGATGCCGACCTGGCATTTATCGATGCCATTGGGCTAAAGGAACACCTCTCTCCCACCCGCTCAAACGGGCTGGTAAACATGATTAAGCAAATGAAACTTTATGCCCTGGCCATAAAGGCAAAACAACAGGGAAATTAATCACATTGAAAATGGAAACAAAAGGCAATTTCCTCGAAAGAGAGATAAAAATCGTGGATGCCCTCAAAACCGTGTTTGACCCCGAAATTCCGGTTAACATTTACGACCTGGGGCTCATTTACGAAATTGTGGCCAAGGACGATGATACGGTGGACATTACCATGACCCTTACCAACCCCAACTGCCCGGTGGCCGACGAAATACCACGCGATGTGAAAGACGCCGTTCTAGGGGTTGAAGGTATTAAGCAGGTTAATGTAACCCTTGTTTTCGAGCCAGAGTGGACCAAGGATATGATTTCTGAGGCAGCCATGCTTGAGCTGGGCCTGCTCTAGGGTCCGCCTTCAGCGCAAGATACCTTTGCGGTAGCTGCAAAATTCTTTTTTAGTATAAAAAAAGATTGTACTTTTGGCCACATAACCATCAGTTCCAATTCATTCACCAAAAAAATATTCTTACTATGAATTTTCCTGAAGATTTACTGTACACCAAAGACCACGAATGGGTAAAGATTGAAGGCGAAAACGCAACGGTGGGCATTACCGATTTCGCACAGAAAGAGCTTGGCGACATTGTATATGTAGAAGTGGACACCGTGGGCGAAACCCTTGACAAAGAAGAAACCTTCGGGACCATTGAAGCGGTAAAAACCGTTTCCGACCTTTTTATGCCCCTGTCGGGTGAAGTAACTGAATTTAATGAAGAGCTCGAATCTACTCCCGATGTTGTAAACAAAGACCCCTACGGGGATGGATGGATTATTAAAATGAAGATGTCGGACAGCTCAGAAACCAAAGAGTTGCTAACCCCCGCTCAGTATAAGGAACTGGTTGGTGCATAATGCACCGGGCATGCTCCTGAACGGCAATCCAAAATAATGGCTTTCAGATATTTTATTCCTGCCGTGGTGTGGGGAATAATGATTCTTATCGCCATCAGCATGCCACCGGGAAACATCCCAAAGTCCGGCATTTTTAGCATACCGCATTTCGACAAGTTTGTGCATTTTGCTCTTTTTGCAGTTTTTGGATTGTTGTTTTCGTACGGATTTTTTAAGCAAAGCAAGCAGGGAGTTTTTCACCTTCGGTTTGTGCTGTTCACGGTTCTGGCAGGAGTAATATACGGAAGTTTAACAGAGATCCTGCAACATTTTTATTTTACCGGCAGGGATGGTAACATTATCGATGTTTTATTCAATCTCTTTGGAACAGTTTTTGGGGTTACATTATTCAGTTTTATTTTGAGAATCAGGCCCGGTTTATTAAAATAAGTTTTGATTTAAGAAAGCGGGAACAGTTTTTTCAAATTATTTGTATATTAGCAGTCGCTTTTAAACCAGTAATATTTCACCTTTACAGGCGCCTGCCAAAAACCAGCAAACATATATGGAAGCAAAAAAAACACCGAAAGCTGACCTCGAAAACAAAAAGCGCATTTTTCTCCAGATTGGTCTGGCAATCGCGCTTGTAGGTGTTCTGGTCGCATTCGAATGGAAAACCTACGAAAGGCCAGAGTACGACCTGGGTACCCTGGAAATGGACTTTATTGAGGAGGAAGACATTCCGATCACTCGCCAGGAAACCCCTCCGCCACCTCCCCCACCTGAAGCCTCTACTGAGTTGATCATTGTAGAAGATGATGTGGAAATTGAAGAAGATTTCATTGTGGATGTGGAAGCTACCGTTACCACCGAGGTAAGGGAATTTACTCCCGTGGTGGTGCAGCAGGAAGAAGAAATTGCCGAAGACGTGATCTTTACCGTGGTTGAAGACCAGCCCAGTTTTCCGGGTGGCGAAGAGGCACGTATCCGCTACCTTACCGACAACCTGCGCTATCCACAGATGGCCCGCGAAGCAGGCATTCAGGGAACCGTATTCGTAACCTTTGTGGTTGAGCGCGATGGCTCTGTTACCGACGTACGCGTATTGCGCGGTATCGGTGGCGGCTGCGACGAAGAAGCCGTGCGCGTGGTTCGCAACATGCCCCGCTGGAACCCCGGCCGTCAAAGGGGCCAGCCGGTTAGGGTACAGTTCAACATGCCCATCCGATTCGTTCTCAACTAAGCGAAGGAATCAAAAAAAACTTAAACGCTGCGCTTTGGTGCGGCGTTTTTTTATGCCCTAACTGATCCTGCTCCAGAAAAGTTTGTCGTGATACAGTGAGCGCAGGCGCTGGACGACCATGCGGTGCGAAGGTTTTTCCAGGTGCGGATCATCTTCAAGCAGTTCCCTGGCCTTGTCGCGCGCAAACTTCAGGATGGCTTCATCCTTTGCCAGATCAGCCATTTTCAGGTCGAGGATGCCGCTTTGTTGTGTGCCTTGTATGTCGCCGGGCCCCCGCAGCTTCAGATCCATCTCGGCAATCTCAAAGCCGTCGGTAGAGCGTACCATCACCTCAATGCGCTTGCGGGCGTCGTTGCTGAGTTTGTTTCCGGTCATGAGTAAGCAATAGCTCTGATCGGCACCGCGCCCAACCCGCCCGCGCAGCTGATGCAGCTGCGATAGGCCGAAGCGCTCCGCACTCTCTATTACCATAACCGATGCATTGGGCACATCAATACCCACCTCAATCACCGTAGTGGCTACCATGATTTGTGTCTGACGCTTTACAAAGCGCTGCATCTCAAAATCCTTGTCGGCAGGCTTCATCTGCCCGTGCACGATGCTCACCGCATAATCGGGCAACGGAAACTCGCGCACTATGCTTTCATAGCCATCGGTCAGATCCTTCAGGTCGAGGGTCTCCGATTCCTTGATTAGGGGATAAACCACATAGATCTGCCTTCCAAGTTTAATCTGCTCGCGCATGAAGCCAAAAACCTTCAGGCGGTTGCTGTCGTATTGGTGAAGGGTTTTTATGGGTTTGCGGCCCGGGGGCAGTTCATCGATCACCGACACGTCCAGGTCGCCATAAAGTGTCATGGCCAGGGTGCGGGGTATGGGTGTGGCAGTCATTACCAGGATGTGTGGGGGCACATGCCCTTTCGACCAAAGTTTGGCACGTTGAGCCACCCCAAAGCGATGCTGCTCGTCAATTACCACCATTCCGAGCTTGTCAAACTCCACCACATCTTCAATCAGGGCATGGGTGCCTATAATTATCTGTAAATTACCTTCTTTAAGGGCTTTCAGAAGCTGTCGACGCTGAGCCGACCGGGTGGATCCGGTTAAAAGTCCGACCTTGATATTCAGGGGTTCAATCAAGCGAGAAATTGACTCGAAGTGCTGAAAGGCAAGTATTTCAGTGGGTGCCATCAGGCACGTCTGATAGCCATTGTCGAGGGCTATGAGCATGGTCATCAAGGCTACAACTGTTTTGCCGCTGCCTACATCGCCTTGCAGCAAGCGATTCATTTGTTTCCCCGAAAGGGTATCGCTTCTGATCTCCTTCATAACCCGTTTCTGGGCTCCCGTCAGCTCAAAGCCCAGGCAAGTGTTGTAAAAACCATTGAAGTAATCGCCGATTTGCCTGAAAATATGACCTCCACTCTTTTCTGAACGCAGCAGTTTGTGCCTGAGCAGATTGAGCTGAATGTAGAATAACTCTTCGAACTTGAGCCGGGCCACTGCCTTTTTAAGCGCCAGCGGATCGGGCGGAAAGTGAATATGCAACAGGGTGGTTTTGCGGTCGGGCAACTTAATCGCAGACAGCATTTCGGCAGGAAGTGTCTCCCTTACGTGGTCGATGGCAAGGGGAAGCAGGGTGCGCATCAGTTTGCTGATGCCGCGGCTGTCGAGCCCCTGCGACTTCAGCTTTTCTGAAGAATTGTAAATCGGCTGCATGGCCGACTCCTGGTTTATGGCTCCGGGTGTTACAGGTTCCACTTCGGGGTGCACAATATTGTAGCGCCGCCCAAACAGTGAAGGTTTGCCAAACACAATATACTCCACATTGGGTTTGAAGGCACTCTTCAGCCATTTTATTCCCTGAAACCACACCAACTCCAGGGTGCCGGTATCGTCACGCAGGGTTGCTGTCATGCGGGTGGCGCGCTTTTGGCCATGCAGCTCAACATCAACAACATAGCCCCTGATCTGCACATAAGGCAGGTCTTCGCTGACTTCGCTCACCTTGTAAAACTTGCTGCGGTCCACGTAACGAAACGGGAAAAACTCAAGCAGGTCGCCAAAAGTAAACACCTCTGCTTCCTTGCGTAGCAAGTCTCCTCGTTTGGGACCCACGCCCTTTAGGTATTCTATGGAGGTTTTGAGGTATTCCTGAATCATTTTTCCTGGCGATTGCAGGTAAAATTAATAAATAGAGGCGGGGCAGCCATGTTTCGGTGAAAAAAATCGAAAAATATGAATAAGGGTTTTGTATTTTTGAACAAGTTTTCAATTTACCACTGCATGAAGATTCTTGTTTTTGGAGCCGGGGTGATAGGAACCACCTATGCCTGGCAAATGTGGGAGGCAGGCCACGAGGTGAGCCTGCTGGTGCGCAGGCAGCGGCTGGTTCGATACAGCCATTCGGGTGTTACCATTACCTGCACCGATGTGCGCGGAAAAGAGAAGGAATACAAGAAAACGGTTTTCCGGCCCAAAACCACCGATCGGCTGGAACCAAAAGACAACTTTGACCTGATCATTGTGGCCATAAAAAATTTCCAGCTGGGCGATGCCTTGCCTCATATTGCAAAATTTTCGGGCAACGCCCATATCCTTTTTCTTGGTCATTTGTGGAATGAATTTTCCATGATCGAAAAACATTTGCCCAAAGGGCGTTACTTTTTCGGTTTGCCGGCCATGGTACTTGGCTCACAAACCCTTGGCGGGATAAATTGCTACTTGTTTGGCGACAACCATACCTACCTGGGCGAACCCGACGGAAAAACCAGCAAACGCCTGCAAGACCTTGCTGCCATTTTGGAGAGCTCAGGCCTGCAACCTAAGATAATCCCTTCGATTGAACCAATGATCAGGGGGCATTTTGCTTGGCAGGCAGCCATGCTGGGGCCTGTTATCAAGGCAGGCAGCTTCAGATTGTTTGCCGAAAACAATAAACTGATCGCCCAATCGCTTCATTGCATAAAGGAAGTGCTGAGCTTTTCCCGCAAAGGCGGCTTAAAAGCAGATAGCATTTTTCCCTTTTGGATGCAGTTGATACCTGTTTTTATTGCTGCACCGTTTTTGAAAAAATCATTGAACCCCACCATGCAGGCCGCCCTCGAAGCACGACTTAAGTATGGCTTTGAGGAAATAAAAATGCAATTTCAGGAGTTGATAAAACTTGGTACGAAAACAGGTGAAGACATGCTTCATCTAAAGTCCTTTGAGAAATACATGCCTGAAGGCGAAAAAAAATACCTGCAACAATAAAGGTTAAAGGCACTGTTTTTGCTCAAAGGAGACTTTGGTGCAAAATTGCTGGTTTTTCCGTACTTTTATGTTTCAAAACCAGCATCTTTCAAAATACAGCGTGCTTAACCGTGAATCAAATTTAAATAAAAACGCATTGATATGAAACGTCTTGTAATTATCTTAACCGCATTTAGCCTTACAGCGGGTGCCGCCTTTGCCCAGGATGAGTTTCTGACTGGCCGTTCCGACCGCTTTATGATCGACCTTTTTACGGATATATGGAGCAATGCCCCCGAAAACATGGATATAAATACCATAAACCGTGGGGTAAACATTACCATGATGCAGGAGTTTCGACTGGGTGCATCGCCAATCAGTGTTGCCACCGGCCTGGGCATTGCAAGCCATAATCTTTACAGCGATTATTTTTATAATTATGTACCAATGAGCTGGTCATCAGCTTACCCTCAACCAGGCACTTACGATTTTACTCCTATTGGTGACACCGATGGTGAAATTAAGAAAAACAAACTAAGCCTTAACTATATTAACCTCCCCCTCGAACTGAGGTATCGCAACAACAGCCTGCCGCATACTTTCAGAATCACTGCTGGGGTGAGGGCCGGTTACCTGGTTAATGCCCACACCAAAACCCATATTAAAAATGATAATGGAGGGGTCGGAAGCAGCACACAAGATGAAAGGAAATACAAGGAACACAAACTGGGTAACCTGGAAAAGTTTCAGTTTGGCCTTTCCGGACGCATTGGCTACGGGCGCATTAACCTGAACGCCTACCTGCCACTCACAAAAATTTTCAAGGATAACAGCGTTACCGACATGAAGCCCTTCTCGGTAGGCCTCACCTTTATTGTTTATTAGGCCCGCAGGTAGAGAAATAAAATCAGCATCACTCCAACGCCCATAGCATAGCCCGCAAATACCTGGGGAAGGTCGTGGGCTTTTACTATTACACGCGCCGTGCCCAGCATACCCGAAAGCAGGAAAGCAAGCATCAGCAGCCAGTAAATGTCGATCTGCATCAGCAGGGCAATGCTGATAAGAAAGCCTGTAAGTCCGCCCATGGAAACCATATGAATGCTGATTTTCCAGCGATAGGTAATGATCAGCGAAAGTAAAACCAACATGGTGGCCCCGATTATGTAGAAATAAAGCAAGGAGGGCAACGCCACCTTCCGCAGAAGGTAATAGGTCAGAAAGAAATAAATTGCTGAAAGCAGCAGTGGAAGCATGCGTTCACTGCGGTCGTCCAGGGTAATGTCTTTAATAAAACCGGTTTTTTTTAGCAAGAGTATGGACAAAACAGGTGCAATAGCCGAATTGATGAAAACTATAAGCAAGATGAATTTCTTTGCCTGCCCGGGTATGGAATACGAGAGATAGGTGTTCAGGTTAAACAGAATGATCAGCCCCAGGGTTGGAAGGATAAGCGGGTGCAGTAGTGCAGAGAGCAGGCTGGCTATTCGGGTTTCCGTTTTCATAAAAGTTCCTTTCGCAGCCTGGCCACAGGTATGTCGAGCTGTTCGCGGTATTTTGCCACCGTACGGCGTGCAATGTTGTAACCCCTTTCCTTTAAAATGGCTGCCAGCTCTTCATCGGTAACAGGTTTTGCCTTGTCTTCAGCCTCAATACAATCCTGAAGAATCTTTTTTACCTCGCGCGTTGAAACTTCTTCGCCCGAGTCATTCTGAAGTGATTCAGAGAAAAAGGTTTTCAGCAGGAATGTTCCATAGGGAGATTGTACGTATTTGCTGTTGGCCACCCTTGAAATGGTGGAAATATCAAGCTTAACAATTTCGGCAATATCCTTCAGAATCATTGGCCGCAATTTTGTTTCATCACCCGTAAGAAAATACTCCTTCTGGTATTTGAGAATAGCTTCCATGGTTACCAGCAGGGTGTTCTGTCGCTGGCGGATGGCATCGATAAACCAGCGGGCACTATCGAGTTTCTGTTTTACAAACATTAAAGCCTCTTTCTGCCTCTTATCAGCCTTGCCTTTCGATTCGGCCATGGTTTCGAGCATCTCCGAATAAGTGCGGTTAATGCGCAGATCGGGCGCATTGCGCGAGTTGAGCGAAAGCTCCATCTCGCCATCGCTGACAGTGACAAAAAAATCAGGTACAATATATTGTGAGGCCTTGCCCGATTCGCTCAGCGAATTACCAGGTTTAGGATTAAGTTTTAAGATTTCATCAATGGCCTCCTTAAGTTCGTCATCGCTGAAGTTGTGCTTTTTCTGAATTTTGTCGAAATGCTTCCTTGTAAAATCATTGAAGTTCTTTTCGAGCAACAGGATAGCATTTTTTACTTGAGGGGTGCGGGGCGACACCCTCCTGATCTGCAACAACAGGCACTCCTGCAAGTCGCGAGCACCAACGCCAGGCGGGTCAAACTCCTGTATCACTCGCAACAGGCCCAGAATTTCCTTGAAACTGCTTTGTATGTTCTGGTTAAAGGCCAGGTCGTCGATAAGCGAATGAATATCGCGCTGCAGATAGCCCGAGTCATCAATGTTTCCGATAATGTGGGTGGCAATGAGCTGCTCGCGTTCGTTGAGAATGCGCAGGCCAAGCTGCGAAAGCAGCAACTCCTGAAAACTGGTGCCCGAGGCAAAAGGGATTTCCTTGCGTTCGTCGTCGGCACTGGTATTGTTGGCGTTAAGGCGGTATGAAGGGATTTCTTCGTCGTCGATGTAGTCGCTCAGGTCAAACTCGTCGTCCTGGTTACGCTCAGGCTCCTCAGAAACTACTTCGTTGCCCGCCTCATCGTAAGTTTGTTCAAAATCATCATCAAACTGATCTTCTGTTTCCTCAACATCGTCGCGGCCCTCTTCCAGTGCAGGGTTTTCTTCAATTTCCTGCTTTATGCGCTGCTCGAGCATAATGGTAGGTACCTGCAGAAGCTTCATGAGCTGAATCTGCTGAGGAGACAGCTTTTGCAAAAGTTTTTGCTGAAGGTTCTGTTTGAGCATATTTAAACCTGCTTAATGATTTTTAATAATTCCTGAAAACAGTTTGTTTTCTGTTCAAATGCAATCCAAGTTAAAAAAAAAATTCATGCCAACCGGCCTTGCGTGCTAAAAATCTGCGTTTTGTGGTGTCCTGGGAAATGGAATCACATCACGAATGTTACCCATGCCTGTAACAAAAAGCATAAGCCGCTCGAAGCCAAGGCCAAAGCCGCTGTGCGGGGCGGTGCCAAACTTGCGCGTTTCAAGGTACCACCACACGTCCTCTTCGTGAATACCCATTTCCTTAATGCGTCCGTAAAGCTTGTCGTAATTCTCTTCGCGCTGCGACCCGCCAATAATTTCGCCAATCTTTGGAAACAATACGTCCATAGCGCGCACCGTCTTGTTGTCGTCGTTTAACTTCATGTAAAAAGCCTTGATCTCCTTTGGATAATTGGTTAGAATTACGGGCTTCTTAAAGTGTTTTTCCACCAGGTAGCGCTCGTGCTCGGCCTGCAGGTCAACACCCCAGCTAACGGGAAATTCGAACTTCTGGCCCGATGCAAGCAATATTTCAATGGCTTCGGTATAACTGAGGCGTTCGAACTTATTCTCAACAACAAAGTTCAGGCGCTCAAGCAACTCCTTGTCGTACATTTTCTGCAAGAACTCCAGGTCATCGCTGCAGTTTTCGAGCAAATAACCAATCAGGTATTTGAGGAAATCCTCGGCCAGATCCATGTTATCCTTAATGTCGTAAAACGCCATTTCGGGTTCAATCATCCAGAACTCGGCCAGGTGGCGGGTCGTATTTGAGTTTTCTGCCCGGAAAGTAGGGCCGAAAGTGTAAATGCTTGAAAGGGCCAAAGCACCCAATTCGCCTTCGAGCTGACCCGAAACGGTGAGGTTGGTCTCCTTGCCAAAAAAATCTTCGCTGTAATCGATGCTGCCGTCCTCTTTGCGCGGAGGGTTTTGCATATCTAGAGTGGTTACTCTGAACATGGCCCCTGCCCCCTCGGCATCAGAGCCGGTAATAATGGGCGTATGCAAGTTATAAAAGCCAATATCGTTGAAGTATTTATGAATGGCAAAAGCCAGGGCATGACGAATGCGAAAGATAGCCCCAAAAGTATTTGTGCGAGGCCTTAAATGAGCAATTTCACGTAAAAACTCAAGGGTGTGACCTTTCTTTTGCAAAGGATATTTATCAGGGTCGGCCGAACCATAAAGCTCTATTTCAGAAGCATGCATCTCAATGCTTTGCCCCTGCCCCTGCGATTCCACAAGGATGCCATTGACCGAAATACACGAGCCAGTGGTTACATATTTAAGCAGCTCATCGTTATTAAACGCCTGAACATCAACAACTACCTGAATGTTATGAATGATCGAACCATCGTTGAGGGCAATGAAGTTCACGTTTTTATTTCCCCTTTTGGTCCTTACCCAGCCTTTTACGTTGATTTTCTGTCCAATTAAATGGCTCACATCGCTTTTCAGCAAATCAAATACTCTGTGTCTTTTCAGTTCTTCCATTGCTTTTTCAATATTTTCCCGCAAAGGGGTACAAATTTGGCCTACAAAAATAACACAATTTTGCTATTACGGTGGCCCCGGCAAAATGCTGCAAAAGTATCACGAGATCACAAAAAAAATCTCAATAAGTTAAATAAAATGGCATGGAACTCAATTTTTAAAATTTTTTATTAATATTGTGGGGAAAATTTCTTTCGAATGAAAGCTTCACCAAATCGCCACTTAATTTTTCAACTCTCGGCGGTGCCCTGGCCATAAAGTTTTACTTGCCAGCCTATCACAAAAAACTGGCCTCTCCTTCTCCCATTCTGATTTCAACCAACCAAAACCAGCTTATATGAAACAACCATTTCTTTTTCTGTTATTATTGTTTCTTTTGCCAGTCTTTGTTTTCGGACAAAGAATTACCGTTACGGGAACCGTAACCTCGGTAATGGAAAATAATATTTCCCTGCCCGGTGTCACTGTGATGATAAAAAACACCACCCAGGGCACCACTGCCGACCTGAACGGGCAATACCGCCTCGAAGCCAATGCCAACGACACCCTGGTGTTTTCTTATGTGGGCATGGTAACCACCGAGGTCCCCATCAACGGCCGGAACATTATCAATGTGGGGATGGACCTCGACATTGCCCGGCTGGGTGAGGTTATTGTGGTAGGTTACGGCACCGAGTCGAGCCGCCTTGTTTCAGGATCGCTTGGCGTGGTAAGCGATGCCGAAATTCGCGACGTGCCCCTGCGAACCATCGATGGGGTGCTTCAGGGCCGTTCGGCCGGGGTTCAGATAAGCCAGAACTCGGGCACGCCGGGCTCGGCCACCACCGTTAGGATCAGGGGCAACAGCTCCATTACCGCCGGAAACCAACCCCTCTACGTTATTGATGGCATCCCCATGATTACCGGTAACTATGGGCAGGTAGGTTTCTCGGGACAAGGCATTAACGCCCTGTCAGACATTAATCCCAACGACATTGAGTCGATCACGGTGCTGAAAGATGCTTCTGCTGCCGCCATTTACGGGGCACGGGCCACCAACGGTGTTATTCTTATTACCACCCGCCGTGGCAGCAAGCAGCGCACCAACATCAACTTCAATGTTTCCACTGGAATTCAGGAAGTGGTGAAGGTGCAGGAAATGATCAATGCCGAGCAATGGCACGAATACAGAGGCACACAGCCTGATCCAAACAACCCGGTTGACGTAAACTGGCTCGACCAGGTGTTCAGGGTCGCTCCCATGAGCAGCTACGAACTTTCGGCCAGTGGCGGCGACGGATCCACCCAGTTTTTCATTTCAGGAAACTACTACAACCAGGAAGGCACCCTGCTGGGTACCGATTACCAACGCCTGAACGGCCGCATGAACCTCGACCACAAAATGAATGACCATGTGAGCCTGGGAGCCAGCTTCGGAGCCAGCTATTCGCTGAATAATCGTGTGGAAGGCGACCGCTCGCTTAACGGGGTTTTGCCCAATGCCCTGACCATGCCGCCCATTCACCCCGTTTACAATGACGACAACACTTACAACGAAGATGGCCCCTATGCCAACCCGGTTGCCATTGGCAAGGAAGCCATTAACGAAGCTCATTCTTTCAGAACCCTTGGAAATGCTTACGCAGATATCCGTCTTCTGAAAAATCTGACCTTCAGTACAAAATGGGGCTTTGACTACCTCAGTCTGCGCGAACACAGCTTCGACCCGCCAACTACCCGCCAGGGCGCACGCTCTAATGGCATTGGCATTGCCGGGCAAAACAATGTGCTGAACATTGTTTCGAACAACCTGCTTCGTTACAGCAACTCCTTTAACCGGGTGCATAACGTGGAAGCCCTGGCAGGTTATTCGTTCGAGATTTTTCAGCGCCGAAACCAGTATGCCCGCGGTGTCGATTTCCCCGGGCCATTTTTCCAGTATATTGCCGAAGCTGCAACCATAACCTCCTCCTATGCCAGGGCAGTGAATCGCGGAATGAATTCTTATTTCGGACAGTTTAAATACAACTACGACTACCGCTATATTGTCACCTTCAGCGGAAGGTACGACGGTTCGACCAAGTTTGGCGACAACAACAAATACGGCTTCTTCCCCGCCATGTCGCTGGCATGGAGGCTTACTGAGGAATCTTTCTTTCAGCCGTTTTCCAGCATTTTTGACGAGTTTAGGATGAGGGCAAGTTTTGGTCTTACCGGCAACGATGGCATCCCCGATTTTGCCTACCTGAACCTTTACCGTGGGGGTACAAACTACCTCGGCAGTGCTGGTATTGCACCTTCGCAGTTGCCAAACCCCGACCTGAAGTGGGAAACTACCGCGCAGATCAACGTGGGTCTCGACCTGGCAGTGCTCGAAGAACGGGTGAGCCTGGCCGTGGACTATTATAACAACCGCACCAAAGACCTTCTTTTCGACAGGCCGGTATCAATGACTTCGGGATATTACTCCATCACCACCAATATCGGCGAGCTGGAAAACCGGGGCATTGAATTTTCCCTGACCACCATCAATTTGCAAACCAACGATTTTGAATGGAATTCGCGTTTGAACATCAGCCGCAACCGCAACAAGATTCTTTCGCTTTACAAGGATCAGCCCCTTGACAACCTCGACCGTTACAGTCCGAGCATTGTAATGGTGGGAGAGCCCATGAGCATTTTCTTTGGCTACCGCAGCCTGGGAGTGGATCCCTCAACCGGCGATATTGTTTTTGACGATGTGAACGGTGATGGGCTCATCAATGCCGAAGACCGGGTTAAGATCGGCGACCCCAACCCCAAACTCACCGGCGGTTTTACCAACAACCTTAGCTATAAGCAATTCGAGCTTAGCATTTTTCTGCAGTTCTCCTATGGAAACGACATCTTTAATGGAAACCGCGTTTTTATTGAGGCCATGAAGGGATCGGACAACCAGAGCACCGCCATTTTGCGGCGCTGGCGAGAGCCCGGCGACCTGACAGATATTCCCCGGGCAACCGAAAACGACCCCAACAACAATAACCGCATTTCTTCGCGCTTTGTGGAAGATGGCTCCTATCTGAGGGTCAAAAACCTCACCTTTTCGTACATCCTGAGCCAGCAGATGGCCGATCGCCTTAAAGTGAAAAGCGCCAGGGTTTATGTTTCGGCCCAGAACCTGCTCACCTTCACCAATTATTCGGGCATGGACCCGGAAGTAAATTACACCGGCGATAACAATCTGCTCAGGGGAACCGATTTCTTCACCTATCCCCAAGCCAGAACTTTTTCAGTTGGTTTAAATCTGGGATTATAAAAAATGGAAACTATGAAACATTTATCAATTATAACCGCCTTATTTCTGCTGACATTCGCGGCATGTGACGTGCTGAATGTCGACCCGAACCACTCCATCCCGGCCGATCTGGCCATCACCAACGCTGCCGAGGTTGAAAGGGGCATTATTGGTTGCTACGATGCCATGCAAAGCGGTGCCTATTACGGCCTCGACTATTTTGTTTTCGGCGACCTGCTGGCCGACAACCTGAGGTTTTCTGGCGTAACCATTAGCTATGCCGAAATTAACAACAACAATATTCTGGCCGATAACGGCCTGGTGGAAGGCGTTTGGATCGCCATATACAGCGTGCTGAACAGGGTAAACAACGTCATCGTTCAAATCCCTGAAATAACGTCGATGAGCGAAACCGAAAAGAACAGCGCCCTGGCGGAACTGTATTTTATCAGGGCACTGGCGCACTACGATCTTATGCGTTTGTATGGGCCGGTTCCCATTAGAACAACACCATCGTCGGGCGACGAAGCAAGCCTCAACATGCCAAGAGAAAGCGTGGAAACGGTGCTGCAACAGGTCAATACCGACCTCGACTTTGCCATTGAGCATATGTCTTCAGCGATTGTCAGGGGAAGGGCATCGAAGCCTGCCGCCCAGGGATTAAAGGCCAGAGTGGCGCTGCATCAATATAACCTCACTGGCCAGGTGCCTTTCCTGGAAACAGCCATTAACAATGCCACCGCGGTAATCAACCATCCGAACCTTGAACTGGAATCTGATTACAGCATCCTATTCTCCGGAACCGCCAACCGCGAATCAATTTTCGAAATTGATTATAACGAGCAGGACTGGAACCGGATGGCCCAATATTTCTTTTACACCTCACTAAGCGGGCGATATGAGTTTGCTCCCACCGAGTTTTATCTGAATTCTTTTGCGGCGAGCGATGTCCGCAAGGACATTTCGGTGAAATTTTATGGAACCAACCCCTATGTTTACAAATACAACGACATAGAAACCGGCACCGACAATGTATATGTGCTTCGCCTGGCAGAAATGTACCTGATTCGCGCCGAAGCCGAACTGCGCAAGCCTTCCGGGAACAACCTTGAAGCCATACGGAGCGATATTAACATGATACGAGAAAGGGCCGGCCTCATACCAACCACCAGCTCCAACATTACGGCCCTGCTGCTTGAAGTGGAATCGCAGCGCCAGAAAGAATTTGCCTTTGAAGGGCACCGCTGGTTCGACTTGGTGCGCACCGGAAGGGCCGTTGAAGTGTTGCCAAATGTGAACAACACCAATCAAATGCTTTTCCCCATTCCACTCAACGAAATCCTGGCCAACGACAATCCGGGAATGTATCAGAACCAAGGATACTAATTGCTTAAACTGAAAAAAGAAAGGCTATGCAAACAAAAAAAATAAATCCAATCGCTTTGTCAGTTTTGGCAGGTATTACCTTCCTGGTTTTTGCCTGCCGCGACGATGGTTTTGACATTCCCCAAGCCAGTACCCAAGCCATGTTTTCATGGGAGGTAGATACGTTGCGTGAAGGGGAGGCTATTACAGGCTTCGGGGTGCAATTAATCAACCAATCCATCCTGGCCCAGTCCTTCCATTGGGATTTTGGGAATGGTCAATCATCCTCAGAAGAGCATCCATATGTGGTCTATACCGAGTCGGGGCAATACACAATAAGGCTCACCGTAACAAGTGCAAACAACCTACATTACAACCGCTTGGAACGTATGACAACTATCACACTTGCCACAGGGGCACTTCCTCTGCCCTACATGGAAGACTTCAACTCTGGAGAAGGGATTCCCGAGATGATGACTATTTGGGATCTGGACGGGGACGGACTAACATGGTACTGGTCCAGCCTGGACGGAATCGGGCATATCAGGAGCCAATCGTGGGATCCAGATGAGGGTGCGCTGACGCCCGACAACTGGGTAATAACACCTCACCTAGAACTAGGAAGCCTGGAAGGGGAACAGAAAATCACCCTGAACTACTGGGTAGGTGTCATGGCCAATACTCCAGCCTATCGCCAAGAGCATTACGGGGTGTTCATCTCGGACGCAGGTCTGCAGCCGGAGGACTTCGAACTTTTGTTTGAGGAGACCTTTACTGAAGACACTCCGCGGCTGACGCCCCTGTTGCGAACCATTGACATTTCAGCCTACCAAGGCAAATCAGTTTTTATCGCAATCAGGCATTTCAACGTGACAGACAAGGACCGCATGTTCTTGGATAAGATTGAGGTTATCAAAATTGAATAATTTCTTTTTAAAAGAAAAAGCCAGCTTGCGGGCTGGCTTTTTTTTATTTTCGCATATCCAAAACTTTGATCAGGTATGAAAGCATCCCATTTTTTATTTGCGGCATTTTTCTTCCTCACTGCCTGCCAGACCGGCCCGGCCGAGGAACAGCAACCCGGCACCACCGCCCAAGGCAGCTTATTTATCATTGGAGGGGGCAGCCGCCCCGAAGCCATGGTGCAGCGTATGATTTCGGAGGCAGGGGTTGACAAGGAAGGGTATGTGGTGATTTTGCCCATGTCGAGTTCAGAACCTGATTCGGCCATTATCTGGTCGGGTGCGCAATTTCTTAAGCAAGGGCTTGCAAATGTCAAAGGTTTTAATTTCCCTGCAGGAGAAGCGCCCAACGGAGTCTGGGTTGACTCGCTGCGAAACGCCCGGCTTATATACATAAGTGGTGGCGACCAGAACCGTTTTATGACAATAGTGAAGGACACCCCTATTATGGAAGCCATTTTTCAGGCTTATGAGAATGGGGCCATGATAGCCGGCACCAGTGCAGGGGCCGCCGTAATGAGCGAAAAAATGATTACCGGAAACGAGCTGAAATACCCCGATTATCAATCGACCTTTCGCACCATTGAGGCAGAGAATATTGAGCTGGCACAGGGGCTGGGGCTGATAAACACGGCCATTATCGACCAGCATTTTGTATGGCGCAGCCGCCACAACCGTTTGCTTACAGCTGTGATCGAACATCCGGCCCTGATAGGAATCGGCATCGACGAGTCTACCGCCATCCTGGTAAAGGGCGATTCGGCTGAGGTGGTGGGAATTTCGCAGGTTATCGTTTATAGAAATTCGAAGCAAAGCACCCGCAAGCTGGGAGAGAAACTGGGCGCGGAAGCCCTTGAGGTTGATGTGCTGCTGCCAGGCGACAAGTTCAGGATAAGGTAAAAAATACAGCGCCATGCTAAAGAAAGTGCCCCATACCTATGTGATCGTGTTTGGCATTATCATTTTTGCCGCGGTACTCACTTGGTTTATCCCACCCGGAAAATACATTGAAAGAACCGTGGAGCGGGACGGCCTAGAAAAGAAGGAGATTGTTTTCTTTTACGAAAAAGACCTTCCTGCCGAATTCCAGCCCGACAAACCGAGCCAGCCACAGACATGGCAAGTGTTCTCAGCCCTTTTCAATGGCTTTGTGAAGCAATCGGGTATTATCATTTTCATTTTGATGATTGGCGGGGCTTTCTGGATCATGAATAAAACCAGGGCCATTGATGTGGGCATTTTTGCCTTTCTGAGGTTTACGCGCCTGCTCGAAACCCGCAACATTATGCACCGCAATGTGGTGGATAATGTGATCATTGTGCTCATCATGATCATGTTCAGCCTTTTCGGAGCCATTTTTGGCATGAGCGAAGAAACCATTGCTTTTGTAATAATTCTGATTCCGCTGGCCATTTCAATGGGATACGATTCCATTACCGGGGTTTGTATGGTTTACATTGCAGCCCACCTGGGCTTTGCCGGTGCCATTCTCAACCCCTTTACCATTGGCATCGCACAGGGTATTGCCGAGATTCCGTTGTTTTCGGGCCTGGGCTACAGAATTTTTTCATGGGTAGTGATCAACATTGTGGGTATCTTCTTTGTGCTGCGCTATGTGGCGAAGATTCGCAAGGATCCTACCCGCTCCATTATGTACCAGGAAGACGCATACTGGCGCAACCGCGATGCAGGCCATATGGAAAGCATCGAATATTTCACTCCCCGAATGGCCTGGGTGGTTTATGCACTTATCCTGGCCGCCTTTGTTGTGTTTTCGGTAATTTATCCTGTTACAAACCTTCAGATCGGAAACTCCCTAGTTACTATTGTGATCATCCCGGTGCTAACGGCATTATTTGCACTGCTGGGTTTCTTATCGCTGCGTAAGTCGGTGCATTATTTTATTCTGCTGCTGCTTGGCTACACCATTCTATACCTCATTGTGGGTGTGATGGGGTATGGATGGTACATTATGGAAATTGCCACCCTGTTCCTGGTGATGGGCATTGCCTCGGGCATGGCCTTTAACCGCTCGGCCGACCATATTGCAAAAGAGTTCCTGGAGGGGGTGAAGGATATTCTCTCGGCAGCCATCATTGTGGGCCTGGCCAGAGGGATCATCGTTATCATGGAAGACGGCGGCATTGTCGACTCCATCCTTTACGGGATGTCTAAAGCCATGGGCAACTTTGGCGACATTGCCTCTATCGGGGTTATGTATGTGATTCAGACCATCATCAACATTGTAATTCCATCCGGTTCGGCCAAAGCTGCCATTACCATGCCCATTATGGCTCCATTCAGCGACCTGATAGGCATCTCGCGCCAGGCCACGGTAATGGCTTTTCAGTTTGGCGATGGGTTTACCAATATGATCACACCCACCTCGGGAGTACTGATAGCAGTATTGGGGGTGGCCCGTATCCCCTACGACAAATGGGTGCGATGGGTGTGGCCGCTTATTGTTACCGTTGTGATTCTTGGATTCCTGCTGCTGATACCCACCGTAACAATGAAACTGAGTGGTTTCTGATAGGCTTACTCAATTTCAATGACCAGGTAGCGCGAAGTGCTCCAAAACTTTGCCGGATCGGTAATAACCAGGTAGGTTACGTCATCTTCAACCTTATACTCCCAGGTTCCTTCGGGGTGTGAGGTAATAAAAATGGGATCGCGACCAGCCACGGTAATTTCCCGGGTTTGGGTAAGGTCAATACGGGTTAAGTTCGAATGGTCGAAATCTGCACGCAGCCTGTTGGTGCGGCCGATGCCCAGGAAACCGCCTTCGCGTGTAATAACGCCCCAGTCGCGCAATTCGCGGCGCGAACCCATGGTATAATAGGCGGTATTCATTTCCGAAATTTTTTCTTCAATGATCTGGCCCCGCTGCCGAGCAACCTCCTGAAGGGTGTCGACCGTGGCCGCAAGGTAGTCCACACGAAGGTTCATGCGGCCCAGTTCTTCTCGCAGCCCTTCAATCTCCACTTCCTTTTCCTGTATCTGCTCGTTGAGCCTCGCCACCATTTTTTCAAATTCGGCCACTTTCACATTCGAATTGCGAAGGTCGCGGTTGAGACGACCTATAAGCTGGCGGTTCTTCTCCATGAGCTCCCCAATAAGCCGGATGTCTTCGTTGATCTGCTCCATTTTATCGGTGCGGCCTTCCAGATCGTTCTGCGTACCCTGCGAAATAATATTTTCCTTTTCTTTGATTAAGGAAAGATTTTCCTCAATCTGGTTAAGGGAGGCAAAAAAATCATTGAAAGTGCTTTCACTGGTGCTGACCTGCTCCTTAAGCTCAAGATTTTCTTGCTGTAAACGTTCTATTTCTTCTTGGTTATTCTGCCCACAGGAGGCAATTACCACCGAAAAAACGGCTAGGATAATGATCTTTTTCATAGGTGTTTTTTTTACAAAGCCCGTAGGCAAAAATGAAAATAAATTGATGAAACCAAATTCAGCAGCCTTGTTTTCAACTGATCGGTGAAAAAAACACCTGGCTGCATAATCCTCTGATTCAGGGATGATAAGATGATTCTCTTGCAAAATTACCACCAAAATCATTACTATTACCAAAAACTGAAAAAAAGCCTTAAAAGGGAAGGATTTCAGTTGGGGCAGCAGAAAGACGATTCGGTAATTTCAAAAACAATGAGACATGCTTTCCCACATGCGCTGAGCGGTCAAATCCCAGGAGAATTTCTGACGCACCAGGCGACCGTTCTCAATAAGGCTTAGGCGCAACGATTGGTCATTTACCACTTTCTGCATGGCTTGCGAAATGGCAACGACCGAATGGGGATCGACCAGCAGGGCAGCGTTATCGGCTACTTCGGGCATGCTTGTAACATTGGAAGAAATGACCGGCACATCGCATTTCATGGCTTCGATAATAGGTATGCCAAACCCCTCGAAATACGACACCAGCAAAAGGGCACTGGCCGAGGCCACCACCCGGCTAAGTTGATCATTGTATAAACGGCCGGTAAAAACTACGTCATCCTTATATTTCATTGAATCGAGCACTTTTTGCAGCCCATTGGTGCCAAACATATGCTCGCCTACAATCACCATTTTATGGTTGCGATTGTCGATAGCTTTAAATGCTTCGAACGCCAGCAACATATTGTCAATATTCTTGCGTTTGTGGAGAGATCCTACATAGACAAAATAAGGATTTCCACCGGTGTGTTGCTTCCTGATTTCACTGGCAACGCTTTCATCAACAGGCTTAAACGCTTCATTTACACCATTATAAACCACATCAACCTGGGCTGCAGGATAGTTGAACGTTTTTACAATATCGGCCTTTGAATATTCCGAAACCGTGGCAATGCGGTGCGCCTTTTCGGCAAACTTGGGAAACCGCCATCGGTAATATTTGCTGCTTAGAAAGGGCAAATACCCGGGGTTGTGAATAAAGTTAAGGTCGTGAATAACAGGCATCTGGCAACCCTTCCACGAAAGTGACAAAAGCCCGTCGGGCGAAACGAACAGGGCAGGATTGATCCTATTCAGGTAGGCGGGCAAAGCCTTTTCAAAAAAAAGATAATAAAGCACCGGATGACGCGCCTGCGGGAAGAGCACCACGGGTTTAATATTGTCGGCAAAAACAAATTGCTCATCAAATTTCCGGTCGAAAATAAAATGAAACTCCACCTCGGGATGGGCAAGAGCAATGCGCTTGAAAGTCTGGTAAGTAAACCATCCGATCCCTTCGAGCCTTCCTGGCAAAAGCAACCTGGTATTTATAGCAATTCTTAAACTCACAAACGCCGAATTATTAAAACCCTCGCTACTGCGCACCCAATGGCGCTGTTTTGCGGTAAAATGAAAATTTGCCCCCAAAAATAGCGCTAACTTTGTTTGAAACAAAAAAATCTTTTGAAATTGCTGGTATTATGGAAGCCTAAGGCACATTTAGCAATTACCCATTTATTTCTTAATTTTGGGGAAAGGAATTTAAACTGATTTTTTAACATAAAACATTTAAACATGTCAACAAATTTAATGGACCATATTGAGCCGGGGGTAATAACCGGTCGCGACGTACAGGAAATTTTCCGCATAGCCAAGGAGCACAATTTTGCCCTTCCGGCTGTAAATGTGATTGGAACCAACTCAGTAAATGCCGTGCTGGAAGTGGCACGCGATGTAAACTCTCCGGTCATTATTCAGTTTTCGAATGGCGGTGCCCACTTTTATGCCGGCAAGTCTCTTTCGAACGAGAACCAGCGTGCCGCCATTGCAGGCGCTATTTCGGGTGCCAGGCACATTGAGCTTATGGCCAAGGAGTATGGGGTTAGGGTAATTTTGCACACCGACCACGCCGCCAAAAAGTTGCTGCCATGGATTGATGGCCTGCTCGATGCCAGTGAAGCCAACTTTAAGGCTTTTGGAAAACCCTTGTTTAGCTCGCATATGCTCGACCTCTCAGAAGACTCGCTGGAAGAAAACATTGAAATAAGCCAGCGCTACCTGAAAAGAATGAAGAAAATGGGCATGACCCTGGAAGTGGAACTCGGCGTTACGGGCGGAGAAGAAGACGGTGTGGACAATACCGGCATTGAAAGCTCGAAGCTTTATACCCAGCCCGAAGAAGTGGCCAAAATGTATAAGGCTTTGCTGGAAGTTTCGGACCAGTTTACCATTGCCGCCTCGTTTGGTAACGTGCATGGTGTATACAAGCCAGGCAACGTGAAGCTTGAACCCGTTATTCTGAAAAAATCACAAGAGTATCTGCAAAAGCATTTTAATACCAGCGAAAAGGAAGTAAGCTTTGTTTTCCACGGAGGAAGTGGCTCAACCCGCGGGGAGATTCGCGAAGCCATTGGCTACGGTGTGGTAAAAATGAACATCGATACCGATACCCAATGGGCTTACTGGGAAGGCATTAAGAACTATTACAAGAAATATGAGGGTTACCTGCAGGGCCAGATTGGCAATCCCGAAGGCGATGATAAGCCCAACAAGAAGTATTATGACCCACGGGCATGGCTGCGCAAAGGCGAAGAAACCATGCGCGACCGGCTGAAACTGGCCTACGAAGACCTTAACTCGCTGAACAAAAACTAAACGTTTTCCCCGAAAGGGGGCCGGGAGAAATTAATCAAAGCCAGGGTAATTGATCATGTCGACCACAATGTAGGCAGACTCATAATCCCTGGCTATTTTTTCAAGAAAACGGCGGGCATCGAGGCGGGTGCGAAAGTCGCCTACCCTGAGTTTGAAGTCGGGAGCATCGTACACGACATAGGATGCTACCCCGGGGTACTTGGTATCAAAGTCGGCCTTGCGGCGCTGGGTGCGCAACTTCGACTGGTTGCCAGAGTCGCTGTAGATCTGAATCCGGAAGCCGTTGATACCACGCTCGCGCGATACCACTTCCTTGTGGGCACGCATAAGTTGCTCAATCTGCGGATCCTGCCGCACACTCACTTCAAGGCTGGTGGTATCGGCCTGGGCATAAATTCCAGCCTGGGCATAACTTGCCACCATCATCAATAGCGATATAAAGGGAATTATTCTCATAAGAGTTGCATTTCTTTTGTAAAAATACCAAAATTTGCATTTATCAAAACAAATGCCAAAAAAACCACTGGCTAAAAGCCCTTAATAGGCTCTGGCAAACACAACCCTCTGGGACGATGGCTTGCCCGAGTATATGCATTTACCCTCCTCATGCTGAGCGTCGAGGGGAATCAGGCGAATGGTGGCCTTGGTTTCTTCTTTGATCTTTTGTTCGGTTTCGGCGGTACCATCCCAATGTGCATAGATGAAGCCGCCCTTGTTGTCGAGAATATCTACAAATTCCTCCCAGGTGTCGGCTTTGTAGGTGCTTTGATCACGGAAGGCAAGCGCTTTCTGGTAAAGATTGCTTTGGATGGCTTCGAGCAAATGTTCAACCTTGTTTTCAATATCAGCCATCTGGTAAATTTTTTTCTCCAGGGTATCACGCCTTGCCACCTCCACCGTTCCGTTCTCCACATCGCGCGGACCAATGGCAATTCGCACGGGCACGCCTTTGAATTCGTACTCGTTAAACTTCCAGCCGGGCTTATAAGTGTCGCGGTCATCCAGTTTCACTGAGATGCCTTTCTTTTCGAGCTGCTCCTTGATTTCGCGGGCTTTTGAAACCACCAGGCTTTGCTGTTCTGCATTTTTATAAATGGGCACAATGGCAACCTGAATTGGTGCCAGCCTGGGTGGAACTACCAGCCCATGGTCGTCGGAGTGAGCCATAATAAGCGCCCCCACCAGCCTGGTGGAAACGCCCCACGAAGTGGCCCACACATACTCGAGTTTTCCTTCGGCACTGGCAAATTTCACATCGAAAGCTTTGGCGAAATTTTGTCCGAGGAAGTGCGATGTGCCTGCTTGCAAGGCCTTTCCATCCTGCATGAGGGCTTCAATACAATAGGTCTCTACCGCGCCTGCAAAGCGCTCATTTATCGACTTGGTTCCTTTAAGCACCGGGATGGCCATAAAGTTTTCGGCAAAATCGGCATAAACGTCCAGCATGCGTTCGGTTTCCTCGATGGCTTCCTGCTTGGTGGCATGGGCGGTATGCCCCTCCTGCCAAAGAAACTCGGCGGTGCGCAAAAACATTCGGGTGCGCATTTCCCAGCGAACCACATTGGCCCACTGGTTCAGAAGGATGGGAAGATCGCGGTACGACTGCACCCAATTGCGGTAAGTGTCCCATATAATGGTTTCGGAAGTGGGCCTGATAATCAGCTCTTCTTCCAGTTTGGCGTCTTCATCAACTACAATACCTTTGCCATCCGGGTCGTTTTTCAGGCGATAATGAGTAACCACGGCGCATTCTTTGGCGAAGCCTTCTACGTGTGCAGCTTCCTTGCTAAAAAATGACTTTGGTATGAATATTGGAAAGTAGGCGTTGGAGTGCCCGGTATCCTTAAATTTCTTATCGAGTGCCGCCTGCATTTTTTCCCAAATGGCATAGCCATATGGTTTTATTACCATGCAGCCCCTAACGGCTGAGTTCTCGGCCAGTCCTGCCCGCTGAACAATGTCGTTGTACCATTTGGAATAATTTTCTTCGCGTGTTGAAAAATCCTTTGCCATGTAATTCTTTGGTATAATATTTGCAATTATTCTGTTGAATAAACCCGGCAAATTTAAGAAAAAACCACGATAATTGACTTTACTTCTTAACTTTGTCAATAACCACAAGCAAGGAGGAAACAGTTATGAAAGCAATTTTTAAAATTCTGATCGTCATGTCGGTAGTGCTGGCAGGTTGCTCAACAACCTACCATGCCTCTCAGACTTATGACGATATTTATTACATCCCGAGGGATGCCAGTACGGCTGCCGCGACGCAGCAAGCCACCCCGGTAGATGTAACCGCACAAAGCGATTATTATCCTGAGACCAGCAATCAGTATTACGACAACCAGAGTGAAGGTTACGTGAATCAGGATGACTATTACGAGTACACCCCATCAACTTCTGAAACCTATTACGATACCGATGGCAGCACTTACGTGAATAATTACTACTACGGCGATTACTACGATTATTCCTATTCGGCCCGTATTCGCAGGTTTCACCGTCCGGCTACCAGCTGGTCGTATTACGACCCCTATTACACCAATATGTACTGGTACACCTACGACCCGTTCTATTATGGTGTGAGTATTTACATGGGGTATGGCTCGATGGGCTTTTATTACCCGGGATACATGATGTACAACCCCGGCTTTTACTGGTACTCACATTATTCGCCCTTCTATTCGTGGAGCTCTCCGTGGGGTTGGAATAGCTGGCACCGTTGGAATTATTGGGGATTTAGCCCAGGATACTACAGCCCATGGGGTTACAGTTACTGGTCGGGTTACCACGCCGGCTATTATTCAGGGTTTTACCACGGATATTACAGCAATCCTTATCAGTATCAGTACTACTACAACAGCCTTGACCGCAGCAACTATTACTATGGTCACCGCGATGCCAGTGGTGGTGCAGTAGCAGGCGGCACAGGACGGGGAGAAGGCCGCCCGGCCACCTTTGCCGAGCGCTTTGAAGCAAACCGTGATGTGACCCGCACGCGAGGCACTCAAACCATCGACGATGGGCGAATGGAAGCCCGTCCTGAAAGGACTGAGAGCGCCCGGCCTGCCGGAGCCGCTGAAATAAGCCGCACGCCTTCTGTTGCTGAGCCAGCAAGAGATGCTCGCGAAACCACTGCTCCCGCCGTTCGTCCCGAAACCAGGCCAGCACCTGAAACGCGTCCTACAGAAGCCCGCCCGACTCAGCCTCAGGAGCGTCCTGCCGTTCGTCCGGCACCGCAGCAGCCGCAGCAGACTCGTCCAACGCAGCAAACGCGCCCAACCGAGCAGCAGCAAACCCGCCCGGTGCAGCAGCAGCCTACCCGCACTCCGGAAGCCAGGCCACAAACTCAGCCCGAAACCAGGCCAGCACCTGCCACCACGCAGCCTGCCAGGCCAACGCAACCGCAGCGCACACCTTCTGACTACCAGGCGCCTTCGCGCAGCGAATACCAGCGCGACCAAATGCAGCGCTATGAAAGGCCTCAGCAGGCACCGGCAGGCAGCCAACGCCAGGAAAACGATCCCAACTTCAACCGACCGCGTACCTATACTTCGCCCAGCTATCAGCAACCCAAAACCAACCAGGATTATAGCAGCCCGCAGTCGGGAAGGACACCTGCCACAGCCAGCCCCGAGCGCCAGCCACAGCAGCCGACAAGGCCTTCGCCCCAGCAGGTAAGGCCGCAAACCAGGCCACAAAGCCAACCGGCTCCCACACAGCGCACTCAGCCCACAAGGCAAGAGAGAGGCCAGCCCTCCTACTCACCTCCGGCAAGACAGCAAGCACCGGCACGCACTGCTCCAACACAAAGTTCGCCCTCAAGAAATGTTAGCACTCCTTCGAGAAGTTCGGGTAGCAGTGCACCGGCCGTTTCGTCTCCCTCCAGAAGCTCCGGTGCCAGCAGTGCCCCATCAAGGAGCTCAGGTGGTAGTTCTTCAGGTAGTTCTGGAGGAGGGTCAACAGAACGCAGCAGTGGCGGTCGGCCACGCTAACACTTTCTATTAAAAGTTTTCCCCTTGCATAATATCCCCTCCCGGCATTAATAAATAACCCCAAAAGCCGGGAGGTTTTTTAAACCTGTTGATAACAAAAAAATTAATACCATGAAAAGGATCACTTTAGCCTTGGCAACCTTGTTCCTCTTGAGTTTACAGGTGTTTTCGCAAAACGAAAACGATGCCTTCAGGTATTCATTCATGAAACCCGGCGGTACGGCTCGCTTTACCAGTATGGGCGGAGCCTTTGGTGCCCTGGGCGGCGATTTTTCGAGCCTTAGCATAAACCCGGCAGGCCTGGGCGTTTTCCGCAGTTCAGAGATCACCCTCACCCCAACGGTTGATTATAGCCTGGTGGAGTCGGCCTATTATGGCACCACTACGGATGATATGAAATACAATTTTAACCTCAACAACCTGGGTGTGGTGTTCGCGCTTCCCATTTCCAATCCATTAGATCAACCCGGCTGGAAGTCGATAAATTTTGGCTTTGGCATAAACCGCCACAATAATTTCAATCAGCGATGGATCGCCGAAGGTTTTAACCCTGAAAGTTCGCTCATGACTGATTTTCGTAATCAGGCCAACCGCGAAGGCAGCGTTTCAAACCTGAATGACTTTTCGACCGGACTGGCCTGGGATACCTGGCTGCTTTACCAGGATAACGGACAGTTTATGGTTGACATGCCTAACGGAAGAGTACTGCAGCGGCAAGAAACAAGTACTTCAGGCTCCATTCGTGAGTTTGTTCTTTCGATGGGTGCCAATTATAACGATCGCCTGTTTCTAGGGGCTACAGTTGGTTTGCCGTCGGTTCGTTACGAGGAATCTTCCATTTTTGTGGAAAGCGACCGCGACAACGAGAGCAATGTTTTTAACTCACTCACCTACACCAACAAATTCAACACCTCTGGTACGGGAGTAAATCTAAAGGTAGGCGCCATATACCGCCTTTCTGACATCGTCCGCATTGGCGCAGCTTTGCACACTCCTACCTTCTACAAACTTGAGGATGAGTATTATGCTACCATGCGCTCTTCGCTAAACCTGGAATCTTATGAAGACTACTCCTCTTCTCCAGATGGCTGGTTTAAATATGAGCTGAATACCCCCATGAAAGCCATTGGCAGCCTGGGCCTGGTTTTTGGCACCACCGGACTGATTAGCATCGACTATGAATACGTGGACTACACACGCATGCGCCTGCGCAGCGACGATTATATGTTCTCTACTGAAAACAGTATTATTCGCGACAACTTTACCGCGCAGCACAACCTCAGGCTGGGTGGAGAAGTTAGGCTGGATCCATTGGTAATAAGGGGAGGTTATGCTTTTTACTCAAGCCCTTACAGAACGGGCGTAAACGACGGGCAGCAGTCGGTATTTTCAGCCGGGCTTGGCCTGCGCGAGCGCCATTACTTTATTGATTTTGGCTATTCGCTTGCCTTGTTCAGTGAAGACTATTACCTTTACAGCGCAGAGTTTGTAAGGCCAGTTGAAAACAATTACTCCATGAGCAGATTTATGCTTACCCTGGGTTTCAGGTTTTAAAACCAAAACAGGAAAAGACAAAAAAAACGGGGCTTTCGGCCCCGTTTTTTTTGAAAAATGTTTTTTACGATAGCGGTTCAACTGAACTCACAATATCATTGTCAACCAGGATCCGACCACAATACTCGCACACAATAATTTTCTTGTGCAGGCGGATATCGAGCTGGCGCTGGGGCGGGATTTTGTTGAAACAGCCGCCGCAGGCGTCGCGTTCAACCGGCACTACGGCCAAACCGTTGCGGGCATTCTCGCGGATACGCTGGTAGGCGTTAAGCAAGCGACCTTCGATGGTAACTTTTTGTTTTTCCGAACTTTCGGAAAGCAGTTCTTCTTCCTTACGGGTTTCGGCAATAATGTCGTCCAGTTCGTTTTTCTTGGCCTCCAGGTCGCCGCGACGCTCTTCCAGTTCGGCTTCAACCTGCTTCACAGTCTCGTCTTTCAGCTCTATGGCTGCTGCAAATTCACGAATCTTCTTTTCGGAAAGCTGCATTTCAAGGGTCTGAAATTCAATCTCTTTCGAAAGAGAATCGTACTCGCGGTTGTTGCGAACATTCATTTGCTGCCCTTCGTATTTCTTGATAAGATCCTGGCTCTCACTGATAGAAACTTTCTTGCCGGCAATTTCGGCTTCAAGTTCTTTAAGATCCTGACGGAACTTTTCAATACGGGTTTCCAGACCTTCGATCTCGTCTTCAAGGTCCTGCACTTCGAGGGGCAACTCCCCGCGAATGGCGCGAATCTTATCGATCTGGGTGTCGATGGCTTGTAGGGTGAATAGTGCGGTAAGTTTTTTCTTTACCGTAAGTTCAACACTTTCTTCACTTGCCGACTCGGGAACAGCCACCGGCGAGCCTTCGGTACCGGTACTGGGGTTAATTTGCCTGGGAACTTCCTCTTCGGTTTTTGAACTTTTAGCCATGGATTTTGGGGATCTGTTTTGTTAAAAAGTATGCGTTAAAAATAATTTACAGGGTTGGTGTGTACCCCTGAAATAAGGAGTGCAAATTTACTAAAATTTTTATTAACAATGTCATACAATAATTCTTTGGTAAATTGCTCTGTTTCATAGTGCCCCGCATCGGCAATCAGAATCTTACCTTCTGCTTCGAAAAACTGATGGTATTTCAGGTCGCCAGTTACAAAGGCCTGGGCACCTGCTTTAAGAGCATCGCCCAGCAAAAAGCCCCCGGCACCGCCACAAAAAGCTACCTTCTTAATAGCTTGCCCTGTAAATGCTGTATGCCGTAAGCTTGGGGTTTTTAAATTTTTCTTGAGAATTTCAAGAAAATCATTCTCTGATAGCGGAATTTCGAGCTCACCCACCATGCCTGAGCCGATTTTTTCAAAGACATTTTCCAAGAGATAAATATCGTATGCCACTTCCTCGTAAGGGTGACTCTTTATCATTGCATTCACTACTTTTCGCTCCAGATAAGCCGGCAAAATGGTTTCAATTCTAACTTCCGGCTCAAAATGCATTTCATCTTTTTGGCCCACGAATGGATTGGTATCCTTTCCTGCACGGAAGGTACCTTTGCCCTCGAGGTTGAAACTACAGCAATCGTAGTCGCCAATATGGCCTGCCCCTGCTTCAAAAATAGCAGCTCTCACTTTTTCGGCATGCGATTGCGGACAAAAAGTGACCAGCTTTCGTAACTGCCCTTTTTGCGGCTGCAATATTTTTAGATTTTTCAGGCCCATAACCTGACCCAGCCGGTGATTTACCCCGAGTGCAATATTGTCGAGGTTGGTATGCAAGGACACTATGGCGATGTCGTGTTTTATTGCCTCAATAATTACTTTTTCGGTTGAGTGCGCACCGGTAATTTTTTTCAGGCCTGAAAAAATAAGTGGATGGTGCGAAATGATAAGGTCGCAGCCCATAGAAATGGCCTCGTTCACCACCGCAGGCGTTACGTCAAGGCAAATCAGGGCTTTGGCAATCTCCTTCTCGGGCGAACCGACCTGCAATCCGCTGTTATCGTAGGATTCTTGCAAAGCACTGGGAGCCAAATACTCAAAATAATCGAGAAGTTCTTTAAGAATCATGGCTTTGGAATAAAGTTTATCCTCAAAGGTAAAAAAATGTTCACTGAAATGCGTTCCGTATAAAGGCACATGAAAGATTACTCCCCATAATTGTAGATCGACCATAAATATTTATTGCCTCAAAGCCTTATTTGCTTCTACGAAAGTTTATTGTAACCTGAATGGGGAACCTGCGTATATAATTAATAACAAGGTGGTTATGATTGAAGTTAAACCAACATCTTTATTTTGCTGAGGCATGTCCCCTTTTCGCTTACTGCTTTTTCCTTTCTGCTTGATTTACGGATTCATCACATGGCTCCGCAACAAGTTTTTTGACTGGGGACTGCTACCCTCAAAGAGTTACAGCATTCCTGTCATCAGCCTGGGCAACCTGAGCACCGGGGGCACGGGAAAAACCCCTCATGTTGAATACTTGGTAAGATATCTGAGGGATAATTACAAAATTGCTGTTCTGAGCCGCGGTTACAAAAGGAAAACGAGGGGCTTTCTGATTGCCGGCCCAAACAACAGCACCTCGGAAATTGGCGATGAGCCACTGCAGATTTGCCGCAAATTTCCTGATATTATTGTAGCCGTGCATGAGCGGCGCAGGAAAGGCATAAAAAAAATCATGCAAATGCACCCTGAGGTGAACCTGATCATTCTGGACGATGCTTTTCAGCACCGTTTTGTGAAGCCGGGCCTAAACCTGCTTCTGACAGAATATTACAAGCCCTTTTTCAATAATTATATTTTGCCATGCGGCAACCTGCGGGAGGCAAAAAGCGGGGCAAAAAGGGCTCACGCACTTATTGTGAGCAAGACACCACCCGTTTTTTCACCCCTCGACCGACGTTATTATCTGAAAAACCTGGAGAAATACAAACCTGAAAAGGTATTCTTTTCCACCGTAGAATATGGCTCGTGGGTGCCTCTTTTGCCGGATTGTCAAAAAGAACCTAAAGGATACAAGACCATATTCTTGTATTCCGGTATTGCGAATACTTCGGCCATTGAGGAGCATTTAAAAAGAAAATGCCAGGATCTGATCGTGAGAAAGTTCCCTGATCATTACCAGTTTTCGGCCAGTGACCTTGATAAATTAAAGCAGGAATACAAAGACACTTATGGCGGCTCAAAAGCCATTGTGGTTACCGAAAAGGATGCCATGCGGCTGCGGCAAAAAGAGTTGCAAAACAAGCTCAAAGGTCTTCCGGTGTTTTATATTCCCATAAAAGTGGTGTTCCACAATGGAGACCAGGAAGGGTTCGAAAAGCTGGTCGATGGTTTTCTGGCCGCTTACAAACTTTTTGGCAACACCAAATAAAAGAAGAGCCCGGAAAAACCCGGGCTCACTTGTTCCAATCCATTTACTGATTTTGACTAAAAGGGCAGGTCGTCCTCTACCGCAGGCACATCACCAGTATTGGGCGGCTCTGAACTTGATTTTGGCCCCGAATCCTGACCATCAGGACGCGACCCCACAAAGGTCATGTTTTCGCCTATTATCTCGGTAATATAGCGTTTCACGCCCTCCTTATCGTCATATTGCCTGGTTCTAATTCGGCCTTCAATAAATACCTGCCTGCCCTTGGTGAGATACTTCTCAGCCAGATCGGCCAGGTTGCCCCAAAGCGACACATTGTGCCATTCAGTTTCTTCCACAGGATTGCCATCCTGCCCTTTGTAAGTCCGACTTGTGGCAAGCGAAAAGTTTGCCACCTTTGCACCGCTTTCCAATGAACGTACCACCGGGTCTTTCCCCAGATTCCCTAATAAAATAACCTTATTGACTCCAGCCATAATTTCTCATTTTTGGTTAATAATTGGTTGATTAAATTTTTAACATTATGCAATTTGCAATTTAAAAAGTTTTTTGAAAAATTCCAAACAATTTACACCAGATTATCAAAAAAAAGGATGAGATCAACCCTTTTTGATCCTGGCCAAAATTTAATTTTTTAAATTTTTTGGAAGAAGGAAAGAGTCAGCCTCGATTTTGGCATTTTTTCAAACTTTTGGTGATCGACCATTTGGAAAAACCGGGTAAAAGTAACTGCTTTTTCGGGCTTAATCTTTATTTGAAAAAAACGGGCGTGAATATTCTGGTGGGTTAGCAAATGGCGAAAAAACAAAGGTGAACCCACCATCACAAAATCGTGGCTGCCGGCAAACCATTCTTTCCACTCAGGCAGTTTGCCAACCGCCTCCGGTTTAAGCTCCTCGCTGGTTTCGATCAGTGGAAGTTCATACAGGTTTTTCCAGATATCATCGTCGTTGCGCTGATTGACAAAAAACAGGCGGCGACCATCCTGATTCTCAAAGAAAATATAGAAATAGTTTAAATGCCTTGTACGTGAAGCTTTGCGTGGTTTTTTCACAGGAAATTTTTCAACCTGATGGTGCAGAAATGCCAGGCATTCGCGGTTAAAGATGCATTCGCTGCAAAGGGGTGCGGCTGGTTTGCACACGGTGGCCCCAAAGTCCATCATGGCTTGGTTAAAGGAACCCGGATCTTTTTGGTCGATCAGTTCGGAAGCCACTTCATCAAACACCTTTTTTCCACGGCCGGTATCCATCTTTTCGTCTATGGCAAAAAGCCTGGCAAGCACTCTGTAAACATTTCCGTCGAGGGCGGCCACCGGCTCATTGTAGGCAATGGAGCTAATGGCAGCGGCGGTGTAAGGGCCCACTCCCTTAACTTTAAGCCATTCCTTGTAGCTTTCCGGAAGTTTTCCGTTTCGCTGCTCCATGATGTCGCGAGCCGCCTGGTGCAAATTGCGGGCCCGGGAGTAATAGCCCAGGCCCTGCCAGAGTCTGAGCACTTCATCGAGCGGCGCGGCAGCCAGGGAAGCTACATTGGGAAAGGCTTCGGTAAACCGGTAAAAATATGCCAGGCCTTGATCTACACGGGTTTGCTGCAGCAGAATCTCGGTGATCCATACAATATAGGGGTCCCTTGTTTGCCGCCAGGGAAGCGTGCGCCCATTTTGGGCATACCATTGTAAAAGACGGGAGGAAAAATGCATGAAATGAAGGCAAGCCTTTTTGTTAAATGTTAAAAATCACTTATTTGATGATGGTAAAAATAAATAATTTGTTTTCTGATAATGATAAAAAACTTATCTTTGCAACCCGATTAAAGCAAAAACTTCGTAAAATTCTAATAACCAAAAAGTAATAGCAATGACAAAAGCTGAAATTGTTACCGAAATTGCCAATAAAACAGGAATTGAAAAAGTTGCGGTACAAGCAACCATCGAGGCTTTCATGGCCACCGTGAAAAATTCGCTGGTAAAAGGAGAAAACGTTTATTTAAGAGGATTTGGTAGCTTTATTATTAAAGAAAGAGCAGAAAAGACCGGCCGTAACATTTCGAGGAATACCACCATTATTATTCCCGCCCACAGTATCCCGTCTTTTAAGCCTGCCAAAGAGTTCGTAAACGAAGTTAAAGAATCGGTAGTTGTTGTAAAATAACAATTATGTTCTTAACCCTGCCGGATTTTCGGTCAGGAAAATTTATTAACAAGGAGACCCATTATGCCAAGCGGAAAAAAGAGAAAAAGACATAAGATGGCAACCCATAAGCGTAAGAAGCGCCTGAGAAAAAACAGGCACAAGAAGAAGTAATACGCTTTTGGACAAGAGTTGCTGATCTTTTTTACCTGTAAATAAAATTACATAATACCTGCGCGGTATTATGTAATTTTATTTAAAAGAACCGGATTTCCCGGTTATGCTTCCTTCCTCATTCATTGAATTTCCATTGAATGAAAAAACATCATAAAGTATCCCTAAAGTGAACAAAGACTTAATTATTGACTCCAACGCTTCGGAAGTTGTTATGGCTTTGCAGGAGGAAAAACTCCTTGTAGAGCTCCACAAAGAAGGAAAAAATAACAGCTTTTCGGTTGGCGACATTTACCTTGGGAAGGTCAAGAAGATCATCTCCGGGTTGAATGCCGCCTTTGTAGACGTGGGATACGAAAAGGATGCCTTTTTACATTACCTCGACCTGGGTAGCCAGGTCAACTCGCTGAACAAATACACCAAGCTTGCCATTGCCGGGAAAACCCGGGTACTTCCCATGGAAAACTTCATTCTCGAAAAAGAGATCGAGAAAACAGGGAAGATCACCAGCGTACTCACGGCCAATCAGCCGGTGCTTGTTCAGATTGCAAAAGAACCCATTTCAACTAAGGGGCCGCGCATTACCAGCGAAATTTCGCTTGCCGGCCGCTATCTCGTGCTGGTACCTTTCTCCGACCGCATCTCTGTGTCGCAGAAAATACAAAGCAACGATGAAAAGAATCGCCTGAAAAGGCTGGTGCAGAGCATCAAACCCAAAAATTTTGGTGTAATTATCAGGACCAATTCTGAAGGCAAAATGGTAGCCGACCTGGATGCTGACCTCAACAACCTCGTTTCGAGATGGTACAGCATTGCAGAGAAGCTTTCGGCAGCCAAGCCCCCGCGCATTATTCTGGGCGAGCTCAACCGCTCCTCGGCTATGCTGCGCGACCTGCTCAACGAGTCGTTCAACAACATTCACGTAAACGACCCGCTGATGTTTGAAGAGCTCAGGGATTATATCAAAACCATTGCTCCCGAAAAGATCGATATTCTGAAACTTTACAAGGGCAAGGCGCCCATTTTCGAATATTTCGGTATCGAAAAACAAATCAAAGGCTCTTTCGGGAAAATTGTAAGCATAAAAAGCGGCTCATACCTGATTATTGAACACACCGAAGCCCTGCATGTTATTGATGTGAACAGCGGCCACCGCATGAACAGCGAAAACAGCCAGGAAGAGAATGCCCTGGATGTGAACCTGGAGGCCGCCGCCGAAATCGCCCGTCAGCTCAGGCTGCGCGACATGGGCGGTATTATCGTGGTCGACTTCATCGACATGGTGCAGCCGGCAAACCGCCGCAAGCTCTACGAGAAGATGAAGGAAGAAATGAGCAAGGACCGGGCAAAACACAACATCCTACCGCCCAGCAAATTTGGCCTTGTTCAGATCACCCGGCAAAGAGTACGTTCGGAGACCAATGTGGAAATTCTGGAAAAATGCCCCGCCTGCGAAGGAACCGGCAAAATTAAACCCAGCATTATCCTGATCGACGAAATCGAAAACAACCTGCGTTACCTTATCCAGGAGCAAAACGAAAAGTACCTCAGCATGAGGGTGCACCCATACATCGGGGCATTCCTCACCAAAGGCCTCTTTTCTCAACAAATGAAATGGTTCTTTAAATACAAGAAGTGGGTAAAAATTATTCCATCCTATTCGTATCACTCCCTCGAGTACCGGTTTTTCAATAAACTGGACGACGAGATCAAGCTTTAAGCTTGCTGACATTAGGCAGTGTGCATGCGCGCTTTCCCAGCGAAACCCGACATGCACACTGCTTTTATTTTTGGGGGCAATGGCTTACCTTTGCTCTCGCAGAAAACAACAGGGGTATGGATAATAAGGCTGCTTCCGAAAGAATGCTTTTTGAAGAACTGCTTGAAAAAGCCCGCCGCTTTTGTGCCTACCGCGACCGCTGCAAAAAAGAAACTGCCGACCGGCTTTACCAGCTTGGAGCCAACCGGGATTTAACGGCAAAAATTATCCACACCCTGCAAAAAGAAGGTTTTGTTGACGAACAGCGGTTTGCCAGGGCCTATGCCAGGGGAAAATTTGAACATAACCACTGGGGACGCACACGCATAAAACAGGAACTTGCCTTCAGGCAAATGGATGAAAACACCATTGCTGAGGCCCTGTTCGAAATTGATGAAAACAAATACCTGGAAGTGCTCAGCGAAATGGCCGCCAAAAAGCTGAAAAGCCTGAAAGGACAGCCAGATTTTGCCGCCAGGGGAAAGACCGCAGCACATTGTATCAGGAAAGGCTTTGAACCCGGCCTGGTGTGGAAGGTGGTAAACAAATTGTAAACCTCACAAAAGAAATAAAACCATGATTTATTCCGAAAACATCAAAGAGCTTGACAAAAGGCTTGAAGCCTTGAGGAGGTTCCTTTGACTTTGACAGCAAGATAAACCAGATACAGGAACTCCAAACCCAAAGCGAAGCACCCGGTTTTTGGGACGACCCCAAAGAGGCCGAAAAGGTACTGAAACAAGGCAGCGAGCTGAAAAAGTGGACCAGCGCCTTTTCAAAGACCCAACAGGAACTCGATGACCTGAAGGTGCTTTTCGACTTTTTTGAAGCCGAAGAGGGCAGCGAAGAAGAAGTCGACAAACAGTACCAGCTTGTACTGAAGCACCTGGAAGACCTTGAGTTCAAAAAGATGCTGAGCAAGGAGGAAGACCAACTGAACGCCATTCTCAACATCAACTCGGGGGCTGGCGGCACCGAAAGCCAGGACTGGGCCGAAATGCTTATGCGCATGTACCTGCGCTGGGGCGAAAAAAACGATTTCAAGACCAAAGTGCTCGACCTTCAGGAGGGCGATGGCGCTGGCATAAAAAGTGCCTCTATCGAGTTTGAGGGAGATTATGCCTTTGGCTACCTGAAAGGAGAAAGCGGCGTGCACCGCCTGGTAAGATTGTCGCCCTTCGACTCAGCCAATCGCCGTCATACTTCCTTTGCCTCGGTTTATGCCTATCCTGTGGTTGACGATAACATTGAAATAGAACTCAACCCTGCCGACCTGAGCTGGGACACCTTCCGCTCGAGCGGACCCGGCGGTCAGAACGTAAACAAAGTCGAAACGGCCGTTCGCCTCCACCATGCGCCTAGCGGCATTGTGGTCGAATGCCAGGAAACACGCTCGCAGGGGCAGAACCGCGAAAAAGCAATCACCATGCTTAAATCGCAGCTCTACGAAATAGAACTGCGCAAGAAACGCGAAAAACTCGACGCCCTGGAAAGCACCAAGAAGAAAATTGAATGGGGTTCACAAATCCGGAATTACGTTTTCCATCCCTACAAATTAGTGAAAGATCTCCGAACGGGTGTCGAAACATCCAATGTGCAGATGGTAATGGATGGCGAAATCGACGAATTCATCAAAGCTTTCCTCATTGAATTTGGTGAGTCGTAAACAAGCAACTGAAATTTCATTTAACCGCCAGGGGAATTAGCAAATATTTGCATATTCACATTTTCGTAAGTTGTACAAACATAGACGCTTAGGGATTTGTTTTTTAAACAAGCGATTGATATTCAGTTATTTATCGACTCAGCAAATAGGCAAAAAAACTACATTTAACTTATTCATTTTCCAGTCAAACAGTTAAACAAGATCGGTTAATAACTTTCGGCCATTGTTAATAACCTACCGTCGTTTCCAACGGTATTGTTTTTTATCTTCGCCCTAGAATCGCCTCTGAAATGCTAATCACAAGCATGTTTTTTTCATTCGAAAGGGGCGATTTTTCCACGTAATACGTTAAAAATCAATAGTTGCAATGGAGAATAAGCCTGCATTTGCGGAGACACAAACTGAGACAGGACAACAGAAGGAGGGTCAAAACTTATACAATCAGGTACTTGACCAGCGAAGCCGGCCCGATATCGGAGGCGATCAAGGCGCGGCACCAGCCGGGGCCGGACATCCTTTCAAAAAGTATGCTTTTGAAGAAGCCCTGAAAAAGAGCACCGAATATTTTAATGGCGATAGCCTTGCGGCAGGCGTTTGGGTAAATAAATATGCACTGAAGGATTCGGAAGGCAATCTTTATGAGCTTACACCGGAAGATATGCACTGGCGTATTGCACGCGAAATTGCACGCATAGAAAAAAACTATCCCAATCCACTCAACGCGGAAACCATATTCCAGGCACTGGACCGTTTTAAGTATATTGTGCCCCAGGGCAGCCCCATGGCTGGTATTGGCAACCCTTTTCAGATCGGTTCCCTATCAAATTGTTTTGTAATTGGAAACAAGGGTGATGCCGACTCTTATGGCGGCATCATGAAAGTAGACGAAGAGCAGGTGCAACTGATGAAGCGTCGTGGTGGCGTGGGGCACGACCTCTCCCATATCAGGCCAAAGGGAAGCCCTGTGAAGAACAGTGCCCTTACCTCCACCGGACTAGTGCCTTTCATGGAACGCTATTCAAACTCAACGCGCGAAGTGGCCCAGGATGGCCGCCGTGGAGCCCTTATGCTTACCGTTTCGGTGAAGCATCCCGACGCCGAGAGTTTTATCGATGCCAAGCTTGAACAGGGAAAAGTAACTGGCGCAAACGTTTCGGTGAAGATTACCGACGAGTTTATGAAAGCTGTGGTGAACCAGGAAGACTTCGTGCAGCAATATCCCATTAGCAGCAGCGACCCAAAGTACATTAAACGCATCAACGCAGGCGATCTCTGGAAAAAGATCGTACACAACGCCTGGCGCTCAGCCGAGCCCGGCATCCTTTTCTGGGATACCATATTGCGCGAATCGGTGCCCGACTGCTATGCCGACCAAGGCTTCCAGACCGTTTCGACCAACCCTTGCGGCGAAATTCCGCTATGCCCCTACGACAGCTGCCGACTGCTGGCCATAAACCTTTACAGCTACGTAAAAAATCCATTTACCAGCAAGGCCAGCTTCGATTTTCCGCTGTTTAAAAAGCATGTGGCCCTGGCCCAGCGCATAATGGACGACATTATTGACCTGGAGCTGGAGAAAATTGACAGGATCATTGAAAAAATTGACAAGGACCCCGAGCTGGAAGAGGTAAAGCGTGTGGAAAAAGACCTCTGGATGAAGATTCGCGAGAAATGCATCGAAGGCCGCCGCACCGGAATTGGCATTACCGCCGAAGGCGATATGCTGGCTGCCCTGGGTTTCCGCTATGGCACCGAAGAAGCTTCCGATTTTTCGGTAAACGTGCACAAGACACTGGCCCTGGCTGCCTACCGCTCCTCCGTTGAATTGGCAGCCGACCGCGGCGCCTTTCCCGTTTACGATACCCTTCGCGAAGCTGGAAACCCTTTCATTCAGCGAATGAAGGAAGCCGATCCCGAGCTGTATGCCGACATGGAAAAGCACGGCCGCCGCAACATTGCCCTGCTTACCATTGCCCCCACCGGCAGCGTTTCAATCCTTACGCAGACCACCTCGGGCATAGAGCCCGTGTTTATGGTGGCTTACAAGCGCAGGCGCAAGGTAAACCCCAACGACAAAAACGTTAGGGTTGACTTTGTAGACGAAATCGGCGACCACTGGGAAGAATACAATGTGTTCCACCACAAGTTTATCGACTGGATGCGTGCCAATGGCCACGACGAAGAAAAGCTGGCCCACCTGAAGGAAAACGAGCTGCAGGACGTGATCAGACAGTCGCCCTTCCATAAAGCTACCGCCAACGACGTCGACTGGGTGGCCAAGGTACACATGCAAGGTGCCGTGCAAAAGTGGGTCGACCACTCCATCAGTGTTACCGTAAACGTACCCAATAATGCGACCGAAGAGCTGGTAGGCAAAATATACCTTACGGGATGGCAAAGCGGGTGCAAAGGCATCACCGTTTATCGCGACGGCTCACGATCGGGCGTGCTGGTAAAAGACAGCAAGAAGGATGACAAGCAGGAGTTTAAGGAAACCAACGCCCCCAAACGCCCAAAAATTCTGGAGTGCGAGGTGGTGCGTTTTCACAACGACTCCGAAAAATGGATCGCCGTGGTGGGCATCCTCAACGATCGCCCCTACGAAATCTTTACGGGCAAGGCCGAAGGTTTTTATCTCCCCACTTACGTGGAAAAAGGCTGGGTGATTAAAAACCGCAACGATGACGGCGAAAAGCGCTACGACTTCCAGTTTCTTGACCGCGACGGGTACAAAGTGACCATTGAAGGCCTGTCACGCTCATTCTACAAGGAGTTTTGGAACTATGCCAAGTTAATTTCGGGCATTCTGCGCCATGGCATGCCCCTGCCCTCGGTGGTGGATGTGATCGAAGACCTGAGCCTCGACAGCGACCATCTGCACACCTGGAAGAACGGGGTAGTGCGCGCCCTCAAGAAATTTATTCCTGATGGCACACAGGCCCACGGACGGGTATGCAGCAAATGCAGCCAGGAAAGTGTTATTTACCAGGAAGGGTGCCTAATCTGCACCACCTGTGGCGAGAGTAAATGCGGCTAAGCACTGGTTTCTGTCCAGCCATTAAGATGAACCCTGCTCTGCCTGTAATTATTATTGCGGGGTTTTTCTTCAGCCGGAAATCCTATTGATACCAGCGAAACCGGGATAATATTTCCAGGTATTCCGAGCAGTTCTCTGATGGCTTCTGAACGCTCCCTGCGCGGATGCACGCCCAGCCATACTGCTCCCAAATCGGCAGCTTCCACTGCCAGCAGCAGGTTTTGGGTGGCCGCCGAACAAGCCTGCACCAGGTAACTCTCTTCTTCTTCAAGCCCAGGGTCCCCGCAAACAATAACGGCCATGGCGGCGCTGGCAAGCATTTTACCATACGGATGCCGCCGGCTCAGTTCCTCCAGCAAATCCTTACGGGTAACAACCACAAAATGCCAGGGCTGGCGGTTGCGCGCCGTTGGTGCACTCATGGCGGCATCGAGCAAAAAATGAATGGTATCATCACTAATAGCAGGTCCGGCCTGGTAATGGCGAATACTTCGGCGGTTAAAAATGATATCGGCTTTTGCGTTCATGGCTTTCAATTTTGTATATAAATCTACGAAAAGCAACGGCATTAAAAAAGCCCAGGAAAAATCCCGGGCTTAAAATTTTTCAGCGAAAGCTTACTGAAGATAAATCCACTCGCCCACCCCGATGGGAAGGTTAAGGCCAAACCACACAAACAGCAGCACCAGCCACATAATAAACAGAATCACGGCATAGGGAATGAGCAACGACACGATGGTTCCGATGCCAATGTTTTTGTTGTATTTGTGAATCCAGCCCAGTAGCAGTGGGAAGTAAACATACAAGGGCGTTACGCAGTTGGTAATGGAATCGCCCACACGATACATGAGTTGCACAAAGGCCGGACTGTAGTTGAGCTGATACAGCATGGGGATAAATACCGGGGCAAAAATGGCCCACTTGGCCGAGCCGCTACCCAGGAAAATATTGAGCAAAGCTACAATGATCATAAACAGGGCAAACATGACCGGCCCGGTGAGTCCGGATGCCTTGAGCAGTTCGGCACCGCGAATGGCAAGAATAGTGTCGAGATTTGACCAGTAGAACAAGTTAATAAACTGGGCCACCACCAGCATAAGCACAATATAGCCCGAAAGCTCCTTCATGCCATGTTCCATGTGCTTAAGCACATCGTTGCTGTTTTTGATGGTGCCGGTGGCCCTGCCATAAAAATAACCCGGAATGGCGAACATGAAAAACAGTATCGGCACCAGCCCCCTGAGGAATGGCGATGGCACCAGGCCCCCGGTTTCGGGGTTTCGCAGGGGAGCACCCGAGGGCACCACAACCAGCAAAACCAGGATAACATAAACAAGCAAGGCCAGTCCGGCATGTTTCATGCCTTTTCTTTCGGCCGCAGTAAGCGAAGGATTCTCAACCACCTCTGTGGTATCGCCCAGTATGGCAAACTGGCTCGTGCGCGGAATGGTATATTTTCGTGCTATAAACGCACCCCCAAAACCAAGCAGGAAGGTGGAGGCAATCATAAAGTACCAGTTGGCCGTAGCACTCACCTCCAGGCTTGGATCGATGTGATGCGTAATCTCGGTGCTGATGCCAGCCAGCAACACATCGGTACCGGCAATGAAGAAGTTGGCCGTAAAACCCGCCGTAGCGCCCGCATAACCGGCAATAAGCCCGGCGATGGGGTTGAGCCCCATCTGCATAAAGATAAGCGCTGCAATGGGCGGAACAATCACAATCCCGGCATCAGAGCCTATATTACCGCAGGCACCAATAATGAAAATAACCGGAAGAACGATTTTTTTGGGAACGGAGAAGGCCACCGTGCGAAGTGCCACAGCCAGCAGTCCGCTGCGCTCGGCAATGGAAACCCCCATCAGCATTACCAGCACGAGGCCAAAAGGCGCAAAATAGGCAAAATTGCTTACCATGTGTTCCACAAACCGCCTGAGGCCCTCGCCCGACATCAGGTTTTGTGCCTCTACCAGCCGGCCCGAGCCGGGATCGACTGCACTAACACCCAGCCAGGCAGTTACCGCACTGGTAACCACAATTAAAATACAAATCCAGACAAAAATCCAGAAAGGATGCGGCAGCTTGTTACCCATTTGCTCAATCCAACCCAAAAAACCGCCAGAACTATTATCTGCGGCACCATTGCTTTTTTTATCTTTAGCCATTGATTTTTATTGTTTTGATATAAAGTTTTCTAAAAAAATACAACAAATTAAAATATTCTCTTGTAACTAATAGTAAGCCAGTGTTTTGTTTTGCAGGCAAAAATAGGAAAATTGCCGGCTTTGCCAATGGCTTTTCGTAACTTAAAACCTTTCTAAATAAGAAAAGCCCGGCCAAATGACCAGGCTTTTCCAGAAATATCTGAAGCAAAAGATTAATCTTCGTCTTTTTCTTCTTCTTCGTAAGCTTTGAGCAGGGCATCCTGCACGTCCATGGGCACCTGCTGGTATTCGGCAAACTTCATACCGTAGGTAGCACGGCCGCTGGTGAGCGAGCTCAGGGAAGTGGAGTAGCGATTGAGTTCGGCCAGGGGCACCTTGGCCTTGATTTTCTGGTAATTGCCTTCGCTGTCCATACCCATAATAATGGCGCGGCGTCCCTGAAGGTCGGTCATTACATCACCCATTTTTTCTTCGGGCACCATAACTTCCACATCGTAAATGGGCTCAAGGATTTTGGGGGCTGCGTTTTTAAAGGCTTCTTTGAAGGCATTGCGACCGGCTAGCTTGAAAGAAATTTCGTTGGAGTCGACCGGGTGCATCTTACCGTCATAAATGTTTACAATGATATCGCGGGCATAAGAACCGGTAAGCGGGCCTTCTTCCATTTTTTCCATAATACCTTTGAGAATGGCGGGCAAGAAGCGGGAGTCGATGGCACCGCCAACAATACAGCTGTTGAAAACCAGCAATCCGCCCCATGGGAGCTGATGCTCATCGCGGCCACGAATCGGGAACTCCGTTTGGTCGGGTTTGCCTTCGTAGTAAGGTTCAATCATCATGTGTACCTCACCAAACTGACCGGCACCGCCCGACTGCTTTTTATGGCGGTAGGTTGCCTTGGCGTTTTTGGTAATGGTTTCGCGGTAAGGAATGCGGGGGGCAAGAAACTCGATCCCAACCTTGTTAAGGTTTTCGATCATCCACTTGGCCACATTAAGGTGCATTTCGCCCTGGCCCGACAGGATAAGCTGCTTCAGTTCCTTGGAGTGCTCATAGATCAGGGTGGGGTCAATGTTGTTCATTTCCTTCAGAATGCCGGCCAGTTTCTCTTCGTCGGCGGTATTTTTGGCTTTTACGGCCATGCGAATCTTAGGCTCGGGAAACACAATGGGCGATACCATCAGCCCCTGGTTCTTGCCAGAGGTCAGGGTATTGTTGGTATGGGAGTCCTTCAGCTTAATGGTGGCGGCAATATCGCCGGGCATTACCTTATCAACCTTTTGGCGGTTCTTTCCGGCCACGACAAAAAGCTGCGAGAGCCTTTCCTTAGAATTGGTTTTTGAGTTCAGCAGGTCGATGGATTCGGTAATGGTGCCATCATACACCTTGAAGAAAGAGATCTCGCCAAGGTGGGGTTCAACTGCGGTTTTGAAAATAAAAGCCATGGGAGCGGCGGCAGGGTCGAAGGCAAGGTCTTTGTCTTCGGCTGTTTTAGTGGAAGTTACTTCGCTGGGTGAAGGAAGGTTTTCCACAGCAAACTCCATAAAGCGGTTTACACCCTGGTTGTGCTTGGTGCAGGCACAGAACACCGGAAACATAGTACGGGTGGCGATACCCTGGTTAATGCCTTTTGCCAGCTCTTCTTCGGTGAGGCTGCCATTTTCGAAGAATGCTTCCATAAGGGCTTCTTCGCTCTCGGCGGCAGCTTCAATAATGGCATTGTGATATTTTTCGGCCTTGTCTTTCTCTTCAGCGGGCAGGTCGCTAATGGTGGGATTACCGCCGCCAACCGGAAATTTGTAAAGTTTCATTTTCAACACGTCAACAACGCTGTCGAATCCATGGCCTGCATTGACAGGATACTGGGCTACCAGCACACGGTCGCCGAAGTTGCTCTTCAACTGGCGAAGGGTCTCATCGAAGTTAGCCTTTTCGGCTTCGAGCTGGTTAACCAGAAAAACAGCAGGTTTTTCGAGCCTGGAAATATAACGCCAGGTAATTTCGGTTCCAACTTCCACGCCGTTTTGCGAGTTCACTACCATAACGGCAGTGTCGGCCACCTTAAGGGCGGCAATCACTTCGCCGATAAAATCGTCGAAACCGGGCGTATCAATTATGTTGATTTTCTTTCCGGCAAATTCGGAATACATTACGGTGGAAAAAACGGAGGCCTGGCGCTCGAGTTCTATTTCGCGGTAGTCAGAAACCGAGTTCTTGTCGTCGACAGAACCCCTGCGGTTAATGACTCCGCCTTCAAAGAGCATGGCTTCAGCCAGGGTGGTTTTCCCCGATTTAGCGCCCCCGATAAGGGCGATGTTCTTAATTTCGTTTGTTTGATATACTTTCATAACAGCATCAACGGGTTAAAGCGTGTATAATGAACTTGATTGGTTTTCAAATTAATAAAGGCTGCCGGCAAAAAAAATGAGGCCTGCGGCCATCATTTCATTTTCGGAAACCTGCCCCGAAAAAAGTGGCTAAAGTTAAAAAAAAACTGCATAGTAATGTAAACAATCCTTCAAAATTTTGGAACAGAATGTTTTAGATTTTGAAGGCCACCATTTTGACAAACTCCAGCAGGCGCTCTCCGATATCTTCGCCATTGATTTCGAGCAGGCGGTCGGTGCCGAATTTCTCTACGGTAAAGCTGGCCATTGCCGAGCCATAGATCAGGGCATTTTTCAGGGTTTCGAATGAGGTGTCGTCTTTGCGGGCAATGTATCCGATAAATCCGCCCGCAAAGGTGTCGCCTGCGCCGGTAGGGTCAAATACATTTTCGAGTGGCATGGCCGGGGCAAAGAACACCTGGTTTTCGTAAAACAGCATGGCGCCGTGCTCGCCCTTTTTTACAATAAGATATTTTGGGCCCATGGTCAGGATTTTTTTTGCCGCCTTCATAAGCGAGTGTTCGCCCGAGAGCTGCCGTGCCTCTTCGTCGTTAATGGTCAGCACATCTACCATGGTGAGCACCTCCATCAGGTCGTCCCAGGCGGTGTTCATCCAAAAGTTCATGGTATCCATCACGATCAATTTCGGACGGGTTTCCAGCTGTTCAATCACCCGCTTCTGAATGGCCGGCGTAAGGTTTCCCAGCATTACATAGTCGCTGTTGCGGGCATGTTTGGGCACCACGGGATCGAAGTCGGCCAGCACGTTCAGGTCGGTCACCAGCGTGTCGCGGGTGTTCATGTCGAGGTGATACTTGCCGGCCCAGAAAAAAGTTTTTCCGTCTTCAACCACTTTCAGACCAGTGGTGTCGATTTGCTTTTCCCTGAAAAGGTCAAGATATTTTTTGGGAAAGTCGCCCCCTACTACCGACACAATGCTTATATGATCGGTAAGGTGACTGGCGGCAAGGCCAATATAGGTTCCGGCACCGCCCAAAATCTTTCCGGTCTTCCCGAAAGGGGTTTCTACCTCGTCAAACGCCACGGTGCCAACAATCAATAAACTCATACATATAGCTTTTAAAAAACAGTGCAAAGATAGGCTTTCTGGTGTAATTGGCTGAACAGGGGCTGGTTAATTTTGCCGCCGGGAAGCTAAAAACAAACAAATGGTCCTTTGGCCTGTTTAAATTCAATAACCAACGATATTGACTTATGCTTAAAAGAATGCTTCATACCGACAGTTCCGGCCCCACGCTGCTTATACGCCTGATGGTTGGCGTAGTATTCCTTTCGGAAGGCATACAAAAATTTCTTTATCCTGCCATTCGCGGGGCGGGGCGCTTTGAAAGCATCGGACTGCCAAACCCGGAGTTTTTGGGCAGTTTTGTGGCCACTTTTGAGGTCATTGGCGGACTGCTGGTGCTGATAGGGCTGTTTACCCGTTTTGCGGCCATCCCCCTGCTGGTTATCATGGGGGTGGCCATGTATACCACCAAGCTGCCCATGCTTTCGCTCGAAGGCTTCTGGTATATGATGCACGCCTCGCGCACCGACTTTGCCATGACCCTGGGCTCCCTGTTCCTGCTGATCATGGGCGCCGGAGCGTTTTCGTTTGACAGGATGCTGATGAAAAAGAAGTGATTAAAACTAATTCGTGAAAAAATCCCAGAAAGTTCGGGATTCTTCGCTTCATCCCGAAAAATCGGGATTACACTCAGAATGACAATCACCCGTTTTTTTGAACTATGTTGGCTGGTGGGCTTAGATGCCCCACCAGCCACCATTCTTAAAAAAGAAGACGTTTGTCATTCTGAGCGAAGCGAAGAATCTGGCCCAAGTAAATCCACCGGCAAATTAATTCATCCTCACCACCAGTTCCGCCACACGCTTGCCCAGTCCTTTCCCT
>JAWLCS010000003.1:0-1284 GCA_041687035.1 Bacteroidales bacterium | reverse complement strand
ATTCTGAGCGAAGCGAAGAATCTGGCCCAAGTAAATCCACCGGCAAATTAATTCATCCTCACCACCAGTTCCGCCACACGCTTGCCCAGTCCTTTCCCTTTTTGTATGAACTGAGGCGCAATGCCTGCTTCGGGTAAGAAGGGAGGTTCACCCACAATGGCAGAAGCGCCAAAGGGTGCGGTCCAGTCGGGGCCGCCCACCACGATCATGCCGAAGATCAGCATCGACTGCAGCATATTCATTTGGGTAAGCTCCTCCCCTGCCGAAATGCCGCCGGCTGTGACAAAAGCAGCCCCGATCTTATTCTTAAGCGGCGCATCCTCAAATGGCCACGACGAAATAAATGCCTGCACCTCGGGCGCCACATTGGCATTATACACCGGACTGCCTACAATGATGGCGGCCGCTTCAAGCAAATCTTCAGTAGTTGTCTCAGCAATGGGCTTCAGCACCACCTTCACCCCCTCGACCTGCGCCGCACCCAAAGCCACAGCTTCGGCCAAACCCTGGGTATTACCGGTTTTGCTGTGATAGGTTACGAGCACAATGGGCTGGGCGGCGGCGGTAAAAAACCCTAACAAAAATGAAAAGCAGATAATCAGGCCCAAGTAAGATTTCATATTTTAAGGAATTAAAAGTTAAAATGCTGCAGGAGTGAAGCAAAGATACTTTTAAATAAAAACACTAAATTAGAAACAACTTTACATTTTACAGTTTGGAAAAATATCGTGAAAAATACAGCCTTCCTTCTCCGCGCGCTTCCTGGTGGGACTACCAAAGCAATGCGGCCTATTTCATAACCATCAACACCCGAAAGGGATTGCATTTTTTCGGAGAGATTTCAAAGGAGAGAATGGTTTTGACAGATATTGGGGAGCTGGTGGAAAGGGAATGGAGAAAAATACCAGAGATGCGTCCTGACATGAATATTAAATTGGGGGTTTTTGTGGTTATGCCAAATCATTTTCACGGAATATTGATAATTGGACAAAATGAATTTAACACTTCAACATGGAGCAAAGACAGGTTGCATAGTAGAGACGCAATGCATTGCGTCTCTACAGAAGGGAAAAACAAATTCGGACCCCAATCGAAAAATGTCCCATCAATAATTCGCGGTTTCAAATCCGCCGTAACTACCGCCGTTAGAAAAACAGGCGACAATGCTTTTGCATGGCAACCCCGATATTACGATCATATTATCCGTAATAGGGCGGATTATAAAAGAATTGAAAATTACATAATCTACAACCCAAAGAACTGGGATACGGACCGGTTTAATGA
>JAWLCS010000002.1:0-133436 GCA_041687035.1 Bacteroidales bacterium | reverse complement strand
AGCGATCTCGTAACCTGAATCTGCCGAAATAACAAACGACTGGCTATCGCCGTATTCCACCACCACGTTACCGACGGGATCAATCGATCCGCCTGTTCCCGCGGAAGCGGCAATTGTGAAGGTTTGCTTCTTGAAGGAAGCCGCTATGGTTTGATCGGTCGTTACATTTTCAAAGGTGTAGGACGGCTGCGCTCCAACGCTGGTGCCATTCACCAGCACATCATCTATCTCAAATCCGGTTTCTGGTGTAATGGTGAAGGACTGGCTTGCACCGTATTCCACCAATACGTTACCAGTGGGATCAATCGATCCGCCGGTTCCTGCGGAAGCGGCGATAGTGAAGGTGAGCTTCTTGAAGGAAGCCTCAATGGCGTGATCAGCTGTTACGTTTTCAAAGGTGTAGGATGGAAGGGCGCCTACACTTACTTCGTCAACGAGCACATCATCTATCTCATAACCGGTATCTGGTGTAATGGTGAATGACTGGCTGTCGCCGTATTCCACCACAACATTGCCAGCTGGATCAATCGATCCGCCCACTCCTGCCGAAGCGGCAATCGTGAAGGTTTGTTTCTGGAAGGTGGCATGGATGGATCGGTTGCTTATTACATCTTCAAACAGATAAGAAGGTACTGCTCCCACGCTATTGCCATCAACCAGCACATCGGCGATTTCAAATCCAGTGTCAGGAGTAATGGTATATAACTGGCTGCCACCTTCTGCTATTTCTGTTTCTCCCAGCGGTTCGATTGTTCCGCCAGCATCAGCAGAGGAAGTGATAGTGTAAAACACCTGTCCGGGCTGTGAGGTTACCAGGGTGCCGAAATGCGAAGTGTTTCCATCAGCATCGGTGGCAGTAGCCGTGATCTGCTGACCAATTTCGAAGCCCAGTTCTGGGGCGACGGCAAAGGTTGCCGTTTTCGTTCCGGCTGTATGGTCGGCCACGGTAAATTCGTCAAAGCCCAAAAAGGTTTTTCCCTGACGCTCGCTGGTGTTGGTGCGGAAAAACTCCACCCGAATGGGATAAGCTGAATTTTCAGGAGCAGAAGGCACAAAATAGGTGACTTCCATTTGACCGCCACCGTAACTGGCCTGCGATATCTCAGGGAAGTTCTGCAGCTTGTTGGGGCCGGTATCGGCATCACCAGCGTCGTTGGCGGGGATGGTTAAGCCAGCAAGCCTTATACCTAATTGAGTATTGGAATAAATGGAGTTCCTAAGAATTGCATTTCCAACCGGGTCAAGAGGTGGATCTGTGAAAGGATAACTTGCCAGGTGCACTCCGCTACCGGTAGTAAAAGCGATAACATTTCCATCATCCGGCAGAATGCCTCCAATTTTATTGTTTGAGCCTCCAACTATATAAATCCCGATGCTGCCATTGCCTAGGTCAAGGCCATCCGTGTTTGTCCCAATCAAATTTCCAATTATTTGATTCTGACTTCCAAGGCTTGCAGAAGTAACACTTATTTGAACCCCATAGAAATTATTGCCAGAAATGATATTCCCTTTTATCAGGTTGTTGTTTCCGGAAAGGTTAATGCCGGCTGTTCCATTTCCTAACTTATTGGTGGTGCTAACATTTAAACCGATGGTGTTTCCAAGTATTTGATTTCCGGTTGTTGTAGCTCCAGTAATTGAAACTCCGTGTTGGTTATTCCCTGAGATAAGGTTAGATTCCCCCTGGGTAAGTCCACCAACTACATTATTGTTTGCCCCTCCAGAAATGCTAATTCCAATAACATTGGCTATTGAGCCTGTGCCAGAGGGGTTTGTTCCAATATAATTACCCCTGATGATGTTGGCTTGGTTGGCAACACCGGTCAAAGTAATCCCAATGGTATTGCCAGAAATTACATTTCGAGCTGCAGAATTTGTTCCCCCAATCAGACTATTTTCGGTTTGCGTGAAGCCATAAATGCCCCAATAGTTTGGAATGGCAATTTGTCCACTTTGGTCCAACCCAATATGGTTGCCTTTAATAATGGTGCCCGTAACCGGGAAAACAGGAGTTGTCCTGGACAACATAATACCCGCATCTGTACTTCCGGAAATAACATTGCCTTCCCCAGACTCTTCACCACCTAATATGGTATTTACTGGTCCATCAACAATAAAAATCCCGTTTCTGTTTCCAATTGGATCAGTGCCTTCAAAATTGGTTCCTATGAAGTTTCCTTTTATTAGGGTGTTTTGAGTGGTAGCCGATGCAATCAAAACCCCCGCGTTATTTGCGCCAGAGATTATATTCCGATGTGACTCGATGTTACCTCCTATAATGGTGTTTTGAGGGCCTTCTGCAATTTGAATGTTGTTGTTGTTGGCAACCCGAATTAATCCGGTAACATCAGTCCCAAAATAATTTCCTATTATAATATTATCAAAAGAGTTTGGACCCGGCCGTACCTCATTTCCAAAAACAGTAGCGCCAATGGCTAGGTTTCCCGAAATAATATTTCGCTCTTCGGGAGAAGTTCCTCCAACCAGGTTGTTCGAACTGTTCATAATTTGCACCCCGCGCATATTTGGGAATGGAGTAACTCCATCAGGTGCAATCCCCAGAAAGTTTCCCTGTATTTTAGTATTGTTGACTTCAACCACTATGGCAAATCCATTGTATCCTGCCTGGGATTGACCCTGAGGAATTGGCCGGTCAAAACCTCCGATGACCAATCCTCTTATTTCGCTGCCATGGGCATTGTCATAAAGGCGAAAACCTTCCTGCCCATCAGGAGTCAGGATTCCATCCAGCACAATCACAGGGGCTCCTGGCGCCCAACCCGGCTGAGAGGTTCCATCTATAATAATGGGATTGATAATATAACCAAGCCGGTCTAATGGTTGGATCACATGTGGTCCAGCTCCGGGGATATTGAATTGAATGATATCCAGGTCCGCTGTACCATTGGCCTGCTGAATGGCCCAACGAAGGGACCCCTCACCTGAATCATCAGTATTGGTTACCACAAAGGTGGTTCCTGACTTCAGTCCTTCAGTGGTCTTTGCCTGGATACTACTTTGAGTAATTGAATTAGAGACTTCCGATTGGAAATCTGCGCCATAGTAGGTCTTCCCCTGGCGGCCAAGATATTTTAAGGAAGTTTCTTCCTCTGGCAAAATTAATTCTGCGCTTTCCGGAAAAACTTCAGTCCGCTCCTGTGCATTTGTGCGGATGGCCGCTCCTGAGAGCAACCACCCGCTCAATAACACAAAAAGAAAATAGTGATTAAAATGTCGCATTTTTTTCATGTCTATGTTTTTTTGTTTGAAGAAAAATTTCTATTAAAGGTGAAAAAAGTTCAATAAAATGAATTTAATAACAAAAAAGCCAGTTATCAATGGGGAAATTCACTTAAATTGCCTGCCATGTTCCATAAGGGAATCAACATAGTTACACATACGTATACATACCTAAACGAGTGTTTAAATATGCTTTAGGATCAGTTAATTAGGTAGTGAAATGCGTATTTAAAAATTACTCCTTTTTTAACCTGTTCATTTTGGGGTAAAAAGACAGACTGAAAGCCGAGGTCTTTAAAACTTAACTCCGGCTGGAAAAAACAAGAATAATTAATAGAGAAAAATATCCCCTTGATTCATGGGAACCTAATTGCCGTTTGTCGGCAAAATTATTGGAAAAACTTGTGGAATGGGGAGGTTATTAATGGAAGCTATAATGGCTGTTTACTATGGAGTATTCGAAAGCTTCGTAGCCAATGCATTCCATTGTTCCGCTCAGGTTTTGCCTGCGCTGGTTTTTCTTGTCGGTTATTTCCATAAACATCATTAGCCCGTTTTCGAACTCACTTGCCGTGGAGGCCAGGGCAGGTGGCAGCTCCGTGGTGTTCGGGGTAAAAGTATTGCCCATGTTGGCAGGCATGTTTGGGGCGACATAAATAATGAATTTATGATCGTCGTTTTCAATTTGCCGGCCCTTGCACTTATAACCCAGGTATTCTTTGTCAGGAAGTTCTGAAAAGGTGTAACCCTCATAATCCTCCAAAATTTCCTCCTCAGTAGTGTCTATGGCCTCCATGGCCATGGCCATTGGCGTATCGCCGGTATTTATGTAAGTGATGTTTGCTTTCAGGTTATGGTCCATAACCATAAACATTTCAGTACCTGAGTTAAACTGCACCCCCACATAACCTGGGTTGTTTTTATTCAGGAAATAGTCCATTTCTAAGGTGCCTTCTCTGCTGGTTATTTGCAACCGGTAGATGTAATGAAAGTGATACCCCTCGGGGAGCAGCGTATAGTCAAAAGAATTGCCGGTTCCCTTCATCCACTCTTCGAAATTGGGCTCGAGCATACGCATAATGGCAGTAGCCATTTTTTCGGCCAGTTTCTCAGCGGTGCGGTCAATTACTTTGTCAATGGTTCTTTCGATGGTGCGGTTCCTGAGCTCTCTAAGCACCTGGGCCTGAAGCCCTGATGAAAAAAGGTTAATGCACAAAACAGCACAAACTATCAAGACATATCTTTTCATAAGTTTCTTTTTTTGAAATTTCTTCTGGAATTTTCCAGAAAGTGCATCTTTCCTCGGGTTGTCTTATTCATTTTTCCCGCCAAGGGCAAACCAATTAAGGTCTGGTGGAAGTTCCTCAATACGTGAGATGACCGTTCTTGAGACGTAAGTCTTGCCGTTTTGATCGGTAAAAAGTTCTTCAAATTCAGTTTTGATGGTGTTCCAGCCTTTTTTTAACGCCAAATTTACAATGGTCAAATCCTCGTAATTTTCATCGCCATTACCAGTATAGGTAGGAATAATGCATTCACCGTTTACCGAAGCGTCTTCCTCCACAAAATACCAGCGGAGGTGATATCCCTTGCCAGCATTTTCCATGCCCCATGATTTGAGCCATTCGGCAACCTGCTGGTTGTTGCTGGCATACAGGTAGCCGTTTTCGGCCATGCCAGCTTTATCGGTTAGCTCAAGTTCAGGTAGCCCCAAAACTTCGGCTTCGCCGTTTGTCATTATTATTTCGTCGGGATTGCAATTAAAGGTTGAGGCAACCGTATTTTTTCTCATTCTCATGCCTTGGGGGGCGTTTTCCATGGCTTTTTTCATCATCAAATCAACTTCTTCCTTAAAGTTGGGCGACAGCGGAATTTTTATGCCGCCACTTTCATCAATGCTCCCCATGTCGGTCAGGTCGCCAGTAATCATATCATAGAAAACAATGCGTCCTTCGCCTTTGTTCCATGTTTTAATTTTTCCTTCGAGCAACATTTGCGATTTTCCGGGAGTGGCCAGTAATAAAAGGGCGATACCAACCAACAGGGCCATTTTTTTTGTTTTCATTAGAATTGGGTTTTAAGTAATTTGTGATAAACCGAAACCGGGCTGACAGCCTGTTTCTTTTTCCTTCAGGCCAACGATTTTTCCGTTAATTGAAGTTACAAACAAAAACCCTGTAAATCAATTTGTTAAAACCCTTAAATTTTTATTGTTGTAAAACCCTAAGTTATTTCGGGTAATTATGAGTATAAATACCTAGTTATGTATTATTATTGATTCTATTGAAATGAATGCTTTTTGCATAAAAAAAGAAGCTGTCCCCTGAGGAACAGCTTCTTACTTTTTGGTGTTGCGCGCCTGGAATGTGAAGAAGAGGTTTTTATAAAACTTAATCGTTTCTTACAAGATCCAAAAGCTGCAAGGAGGCAGGGAGTTAGTACGACCTGCGGTTTCCACCGCCTTGGTATCCGCCACGGCCCTGGCCGCCGCCAAAACCACCGCGACGTTCGCCACCACGGTCTTTTCTTTCTTCCGACTTATTGACCACAATGCTGCGGCCCATAACTTCAGTACCATTCAGGGCGTCAATAGCCTGCTGGGCTTCTTCGTCGTCAGACATCTCAACAAAACCAAAGCCTTTGCTGCGGCCGGTCAGTTTGTCGGTGATAATTTTGGCAGAGGTAACTTCGCCATACTCCTCGAATAATTCCTTCAGGTCCGTTTCTTCCAAACGAAAAGGAAGGCTTCCTACAAAAATGTTCATTTTAAAAGGTTTGATTAAAAATTAATGCGCCGTAAAAGTAGTGCTTATTTTAATAGGTTGGGCAGTCTTTATGCTGACAGACCAAATTTTTTTTAACTGATTGCCTTTCTGTGGGTTGGGAAGCGCTCAAATTCCCTGTTTTCCACTATTTCTCTTAAGGCCTTGGCAACCTGCCAAACCTCTTCAAAGGTGTTGTAAAGGGCAATAGGAGCAATACGTATGATATCGGGCTGGCGGAAATCAGGGATTATTCCCCGGGCTTTAAGTGCTTCATTAATTCGCAGCGCCTCGTTTGGGTGGGTCAGGGCAATATGTCCGCCACGGTTTTTGGCTTCGGGCGGGGTGACTATGGTGAAATTTAAAAGAGGCTTCCTCAGGATAGCTTCAACCAGCTTCATAAAATAGTTGGTGAGCATAAGTGATTTTTCACGTATATTTTCTATGCCTGCCTCCAAGGTTATTTGCAGGGCGCCTTCCATGGCTGATGACCCCAACACGGCAGGCGAAGAGATTTGCCACCCACCGGCGTTTTGCGCATGCTCAAACTGCAACGACATATCGAACTGTTTGTCTTTTACATATCCAAACCAGCCGGCCAGCAATGGCTCTTTGCCAAAGTGCCTTTTGTTAATGTACAGAAAAGCCGCACAGCCCGGGCCACCGTTGAGGTATTTGTAGCTGCAGAAGGTGGCGAAGTCAACTCCCCATTTGCTGAAGTGGTGAGGAACCGCACCGGCCGAATGGCTGCAGTCGAAGCCTATCGGAATGCTTCTTTTGTGGGCTTCGACGGTGAGGTATTCCATGTCGAGCAACTGTCCGCTGGCATATAAAACCGAGGGCAGGTAAACCAATGCCACCTCATCGGTCATCAGCTCAACAATGGCTTTTTCGTCGAGGGTGCGTCCATTGGCACTCCGGGCAAGCAGCAATTCTTTTTTTGGATCAAGGCCTTTAATTTTGATTTGTCCCTTCAGGGCATAGATATCGGAAGGAAAATTTAACTCGTCGGCCAGAATTTTCGCACGTTTGCCCTCGGGCTGATAAAAGGTGCTTACCAAGGCGTGGATATTCACTGTGGTTGTGCCGGAAAAAACCAGTTCGCCAGGTTCTGCGCCAACAATTTCAGCAGCCATATCACCAATCTGTTCTCCGAAATAAAACCAGGGCCGTTGTCCTTCGAGCCAGCCCCTTATGCCCAGTTGTTTCCATTCGTTGAGCACCCGCAACGTCGACTTTTCTGCATCCAGCGAAAGCAGGCCCAGCGAATTGCCATCCATGTAAATGGTATTTTCTGGTAGGTAAAAACGTTCGCGAAAGCGGGCAAGCTTATCTTTGCGGTCGAGCTCAAGGGCATATTCAAGGGTAGGATTGAAATCTTCCAGCATAATCGTTGATTTTGGGTAATTCAAAATGTTAAATGACGTTTGTAAAAATAGGGGATTTAAATCGATTTTCCCTAAAATCCAAAGTTGATAGTTATTTAATTTGTCTACTTTTATAGCCCCTTTGTTGATGTAAAGAAAATATAAATGGAACGCAGGCGCTGGATATTGTACCTTCACGAAATTCTTAACAGCATCACCCATGGTATAGGCATCTTGCTGGGCATTGCCGCTTTAGTGCTATTGGTGGTTTATGCCAGCATTCGCGAGCCCGATGCCTGGAAGATTGTCAGTTTTTCCATTTACGGATTCAGCCTCATCCTGATGTTCACTGCCTCTACGCTCTATCACAGTTTTCAAAACAAGCGCATTAAGGAGCATCTGAACATTCTCGATCATTCTTCAATTTTTATCCTGATTGCAGGTACCTATACACCCTTCACGCTGGTGTCGATGCGGGGTCCCTGGGGATGGACTATCTTTGGGATAATTTGGGGTCTGGCCATTGCCGGGGTGGTGTTCAAGCTTTTTTTCTACACTCATAAAATGAGGGTTGTAGGGACAATAATCTATCTGGCAATGGGTTGGATCATTCTTATTGCCATCCGTCCATTACTGCAGACGGTACCTGCCGGGGGCCTTTACTGGCTGCTGGCCGGTGGTCTGGCATACAGTATGGGGATAATATTTTATCTGCGGCGCAAAAACCGCTTCAATCACGTAATATGGCATTTGTTCGTGCTGGCAGGCGCCATTTTCCACTTCTTCTCTATTTTCTTTTACGTGCTGCCTGCCTGATGGCTATCGGGCCCTGGCAGCCGTGCCCTCAATAACTCGCTGTACCATTTCTCTAACTTGGCCTGCCATTACCTGCAAATCAGGATTGCTTACCGAAGCCATCATGGCAAAGGGGTCTACTATTGAAACTTCCACCTGACCGTCTTCCAGCTCTTCAACCACCACATTGCAAGGTAAAAAGGCACCAAGTTTGGGCTCTGACTGTAAAGCCTTATAAGCGAAATGCGGGTTGCAGGCGCCAAGGATAATGTACCTACGGAAGTCTACATCGATTTTCTTTTTCAGGGTGTCTTTCACATCAATCTGGGTAAGAACCCCAAAGCCCTCTTTCTTTAACTCTTCCGTTACTAGCGCAATGGCCTCATCATAAGAGGTCTTTTGCATTCTGGTGCTGAAACAATAATTCATGCGTATGGTTTTTTTACAATTAATTATTTAAATGTGTTTATTGAAAATACAACAAATCAGAATGGCTTTGGTTCTGACCTTCAATAAAAAAGCTGCCCCGAGAGTTTTCTCGGGGCAGCTGCTATTTTATCATAAACCTGCTTAGAAGATAAACAGGTCTTCTTTGGTAAGTTTTGTAACCGGGCCAAACAGGCGCTCCACCTCGGCAAAGTCCACATTGTTTTCGTCGCCAAGGATCACATACGTTTTGGGTTGGTCTTTAATGTATTTCTGATTAAAAGCCTTCACATCCTCGAGGGTGAGTTTGGGAAGTTCGTTGTACAGAGTTATGCGCGGATCCTGCGCGTGTCCCATACGCTGGGCATTCAGGTAGTTCCAGATCACGCCCGTATCGCGGATGCGCTGGGTGCGAATGTTGGAAATAAGCTGCTCCTGGGCAAGACGGAAAGAGCTTTCGGAGACCGGCATATCGTTGAAAAGTTCATTGAAGGCACCGAAGGCATCAATTACCTTGTCGTTCTGCGTAGCAATGAAACTGTTGTTAATGTAGTTTTCGTCGGGCCAGGAGGGTGCCGAATAGTTTGAACGGGCAGTGTATGCCAGGCCGCGTTTTTCGCGCAATTCCTGGAAAACAATAGCGTTCATGCCGCCGCCAAAGTAGCCGTTGTACATGGTGATCTGGGGAACCATTTCGGTATTGTATCCAATACCTTTAGAAATGGTTTGCAGATAGCTTTGGTTGGCATCATAATGTGCAAAATACACCTTGTTCTGGGTGGTTTCCCTGGGTTGAAAACGGGTGGCCGTTGGAATGGCTTGCAGCCTTGCGGGGGTTTTGTGATGTTCCTGCACAAGTGCGGTAACTTCACCAAGGCTCTGCGGGCCGTAGAAAACCACACGGTGCTGCAACGACCAGAGGTCCTGCAGGGTTTTGATCATTTGGGCCGAGGTCATGGCATCAAGTTCGGCATCCGTAAGCGTATAAGTGCTGGGGTTTTCAGGGCCATAAATGGCGTAGTTAACCAGTGCGGAGAAATTCGAACCCTGGTTGGCTTTACTGTCCTGGCGGCTTTTCTTGGCGTTTTCAATGTAGCGTGCCAGGGCGTCTTCGTCGGCGCGGGCGTTGAAGATCAGCTCTTCGAAAAGTTTCATGGCGGCTTCCATATTTTCGCTCAGCCCGCTGATAGAAACGCGGGTTTCTTCGTTGCCAACCATTACATTAAAGGTACAGGCCAGCTTATAAAACTCGTTGCCAATGTCCTCAGCACTGTAATTGCTGGTACCCAGGAAGTTGATGAGGTTTCCGGCATAAGGAAGGTACTTGTCGTGGTAGCTGCCTTTTTCCCAGTGGTAGGTTAGGGTAAAGGTGGGGTTGGCCTCATTTTTTGCATAAAGCACCTCCACATTGTTTCGGGTTTGTCCGCGGGTAATGTCTCTCTGGTAATCGAGGAACACCGGTTCGATGGCTTCAACTTGCGAAGCTTTTACTTGCTGAAGCAGGGGAGACTCAGCATCACGGTTTATGTGAATTGGGGTAATGGCCGGTTTTTCAACCTGCTCGAGGTTTTCTGGTTGGCCCTGACGCTTGTAAACCACCACGTAATTGTTGTCGTGCAGGTGCTGATTGGCAAAAGCCACCACCTCTTCCTTGGTGATCTGACTCAGGCGGTCAAGGTAATTGATAGTTTGTTCGTAGGGAGTATCGTTAAGGAAGGTAGAATACAATATTGCAGCCCTGCCCCTGTTGCTCTCCACCCGACGCATTTCTTGCAGCTTCAGGTTATTGATGGCCGCTTCCATAAGCCAGTCGGGGAACTCACCTTTTTTTAGCAACTCGAGTTGTTCAAAAAGCAGGTCTTTCACCTCATCCAGCGTTTGGCCTCTTTTGTTGCGTCCCGACATGGTAAATGCCGAGTAGTCGGTCATGTTCCGGGTAAATGCTCCGGCGCCCAGGGTGGCTTGCTTCTTGTTAAGGTTCTGATCAATCAGGCCCGCACGGCCGTTGCTCAGAATCATGCTGATCATATTCAGATAAGGGCGCTGGTCGCTATTTATGCCTTCGAAACGCCATCCGATCTGAATGTTTTCGGCTTGCAAACCTACAACTTCCTTCACGATAGGTTGCTTGATTTCGGGTTGAGGGCCAAAGTTGGGGGTAGGAATAGGAGAGGGTGTAAGCTGTCCAAAATACCGGTCAATGATTACGATGGCCTCATCCGGATCGAAGTCGCCAGACATGACCACAGCCATATTGTTGGGCACATAATATTGTTTGAAGAAGTTTTTGATGTTGATCAGTGAGGGGTTTTTCAGATGCTCTGCTTCGCCCAGGGTGGTTTGCAGACCATAGGGGTGGTTGGGGAAAAGACCCCTGTAAAGAGCCTCTGACGCCTGACGGCCATCGTTGGTGAGCGACATGTTCTTTTCTTCGTAAACCGTTTCGAGTTCGGTGTGGAAAAGACGCAGCACCGGATCGTTGAAACGCTCGGCCTGAATCATGGCCCAGTTGTGCAGCTGGTTGGCAGGAATGTTTTCCATGTAAATGGTATAATCGTTGGAGGTTCCCGCGTTTGTGCCGGTTGAGCCAATAGCGGTCATCAGGCGGTCATACTCGTTGGGGATGGCAAGGGTAGAGGCGATGTATGAAATACTGTCTATTTGCCGGTAAAGTGCTGCCCTTACCGCTGGGTCAGTTTCATTGCGGTACACCTCGAAAAGAGCTTCAATCTCATCGAGTAAAGGCTTTTCCTTTTCCCAGTCGAGGGTGCCAAAGGTGCTGGTGCCCTTAAACATGAGGTGCTCGAAATAGTGCGCCAGACCAGTGGTTTCGGCCGGGTCGTTTTTGCTTCCTACCCGAACGGCTACAAAGGTCTGAATGCGGGGCTCCTCATCATAAACCGAAAGATAAACCTTCAGTCCATTGTCAAGGGTGTAGATCCGGGCGTTCAGCGGGTCGTTTGGAAAACTCTCGTAAGTGTAGGTTTTTTGCCCTATTGCAAAACCCTGCACTATAAGCAGCAAGGCCAGTAAGGTGCTAAAACGCATCAACATTTTTTTTGCCATCATAAAATTTTTTTGTTTTTGAAGAATTTTGAATTGAAGTCTGCTTTTTCTTTGCGGCGCATTTTGTCAAATCATAAAATTTTTACTTCCTGAAAAAGGCACGCATTATTTTGACTTCGCAAATTTGGTAAAAAATCAAACAATTCCAGAGAAAAATCGTTTTATAATTCGCTATAAATTAGCAAAAAAGGTTAAATTTCTTTAATTTTTCCTGCCTTTTAAACCATCGCTTTTTTTTGGTGTCAAACATTATCCCATAGTTGAAAATTTTTTTAAAAAACAACACTTCATTACCCAGCAATATATGAAAAAGCATCTTCGGCTGATCTTTACTATCCTGGCCATTGTAGTCATTCTTGGGATAATTCTTTATCCAAAAATTAAGCCTATGTTTAGCAAGCCTGCTGGTGCTCCCGGAGGCGGGGGCCCAGGGGCGCAAGGTTTTCAGCCCAGGGCGCTCACGGCCAATGCCCTGATCATTGGCCCTTCGGTTTTGCGTGAAATGATCAACAGCACGGGTACCTTGCTTCCCGATGAAGAAGTTGACCTGTCATTCGAAACTTCCGGAAAGATTGTAAATGTTAACTTCACTGAAGGTACCAGGGTAAAACGTGGCGATTTGCTTGCCAAGATCAACGACCGCCATTTGCAAGCCCAATTACTCAAACTTAAGGCTCAGCTTAAGCTGGCCGAGGAGCGTGAGTTCAGGCAGCGTAACCTGCTTTCGCGCGATGCCATTAGTCAGGAAAGTTACGACCAGGCTGTTACAGAATTACAAGCCCTCGAGGCCGACGTTATGCTGCTCGAAGCCCGCATTGCCGAAACCGAGTTGCGCGCGCCCTTCGATGGCATTATCGGCCTGCGTTATTTAAGCGAGGGAGCCTATGCCAACCCTAACGCCCGGATCGCCAGGCTGGTGAAGATAAGCCCCCTTAAAATAGAGTTTTCGGTTCCTGAGCGCTACTCAGGAAGCGTGGGGCCAGGCTTTCCGATAACTTTCAGCATCGATGGCATCAACCAACCCTTCAATGCTTCTGTATATGCCATCGACCCCATGGTCGATATTCGTACCCGAACCATCGTGGTCAGGGCGCTTTTCCCAAACCAGAGTGAAGGACTTAAACCAGGCCGTTTTGCCGCCATCAACATGCAGCTTGACGAGATCACAGATGCCATTGCCATCCCCACGGAGGCCCTGATTCCAGAAATGGATGGCGATAAAGTTTATGTTTACCGGAACGGCCAGGCCCAGCAACTTACGGTGCGAACCGGTTTGAGGACGGCAGATCGCATTCAGATTGTTGAGGGCCTTTCGTTTGGCGACACCCTGCTTACCACCGGTGTTATGCAACTCAGACAGGGCATCCAGGTAATTCTCGATCAGGTTGTCAGTGCAGAATAGTGTTAATCTGAAATCCATTCAAAATGAGTCTTTCGTCCATAAGTATACAACGACCTGTTCTTGCCACGGTATTTACCATTCTGATTTTGCTTTTTGGCCTTATCGGGATGACCTATCTGGGCATCAGGGAATTCCCAAGTGTTGATCCGCCAATTATTTCGGTGAGCGTTTCTTATCCCGGCGCCAACTCCGATGTGATTGAAACACAGATCACCGAGCCGCTGGAACAAAGCATTAATGGGATTCCCGGCATCAGAACCCTCACCAGTGTTAGCCGTCAGGGAGGCTCCAGAATCTCCGTTGAGTTTGAGCTTTCCGTTGATATGGAAACGGCAGCCAATGATGTTCGCGACAAGGTTTCGCAAGCGCAGCGGATGCTGCCACGTGATGTGGACCCGCCCATTGTGTCAAAGGCCGATGCCGACGCCAGCCCCATAATGTTCATTACCCTGGAAAGCGACCGTCGCTCATTGCTCGAACTTTCTGAAATTGCCGAACTGACATTGAAAGAACGGCTGCAGACCATCTCAGGGGTGAGCGGCATTCATATTTGGGGGCAGAAACGTTATTCTATGCGCCTGTGGCTCGACCCGGTAAAAATGGCCGGATATGGCCTGACTCCCCTGGATGTGCGAAATGCCATCAATCGTGAAAATATTGAACTACCTGCAGGACGTATTGAAGGTTCTACCACCGAACTGACCATCCGCACCCTGGGCCTTATGACCACACCTGCTGAGTTTAATAACCTGATCATTAAAGAAGAGGGTGGGCAGATTGTACGTTTCATGGATGTGGGCCGGGCCGAACTGGGCCCGGAAGACGAACGCAGCATTGTGCGCCGAAACGGAGTGCCGATGGTGGGAAATGCCATTGTTCCGCAACCAGGTTCAAACCACATTGAAATTGCAGATGAAGTTTACCGAAGAATTGAATATGTTAAACGTGACCTGCCCGATGATGTGAGCATTGGTATCGGCTTTGACAATACCCAGTTTATTCGTTCTTCCATTCGCGAAGTTCAAACCACCATTTACATTGCCTTTGTGCTGGTGGTAATTATCATCTTCCTTTTTCTTCGCGACTGGCGCACAACCTTAATTCCAATTCTGGTTATACCGGTTTCTTTGGTGGGATCCTTCTTTATAATGTACATAGCGGGATTTTCCATCAATGTGCTTACTCTTTTGGCCGTGGTGCTTGCCATTGGCCTGGTGGTAGATGATGCCATTGTTATGATGGAGAATATTTATGTGAAGATTGAGCAGGGGATGACGCCTGTTCAGGCAGGTCTTGCCGGTTCAAAGGAGATCTTTTTTGCCATCATTTCAACCACCATTACCCTTATTGCTGTATTCTTCCCCATTGTGTTTCTGGAGGGCATGACCGGGCGTCTGTTCCGGGAATTCAGCATTGTGATTGCCGGGGCGGTAGCTATCTCTTCTTTTGTGGCACTCACCTTCACCCCCATGCTCTCGACAAAGATCCTGAAGCAACGCACCAAGCATGGCAAGTTTTACGAGAATACGGAAGGCTTTTTCCGCTCCCTGAATAATGCCTACAAGAATGCTTTGGATAAATTTCTGAAAAGGCGCTGGCTGGCCATTGTAATTCTGGCAGGTTCCGTTGGCCTGGTTATTATACTGTTCTCTTCGATTCCAGCCGAAATGGCCCCCATGGAAGACCGTTCTCAAATCACCATTAACGCCAGCGGGCCCGAAGGGGCAACCTACGAGTTTATGCGCAGCTACATCGACGATGTGTCTGACATGGTTGAGCAGGTCGTTCCCGAACGTGAAGGAATGATATCTATGGTTAGCGGTGGCTGGACCAACGTGCGTGTTATGCTGCCTCCCCCCAACCAGAGAGCGGCCTCCCAGGATGAAATTGCCAACCGTCTTACTGGTGCATTGCGCCCCATGACCCAGGCCAGGGCTTTTGTACAGCAGCAATCGACCTTTGGTGGCCGCCGATCGGGCATGCCGGTGCGGTATGTGCTCCAGGCTCAAAGTATCGATAAATTGCGCGAGGTGCTGCCCGAGTTTATGGACAAGGTAAACGATAGTGAGGTGCTGCAAATGGCCGATGTGAATCTGAAGTTCACCAAGCCTGAAATTCAGATTACCATAAACCGCGAAAAAGCTAATTCCCTTGGGGTGACGGCACAAAACGTGGGACAAACCCTTCAGCTGGCCCTTAGCGGACAACGATTCGGCTATTTCTTTATGCATGGCAAGCAATACCAGATACTGGGTGAGATGGAACGCGAAAACCGAAATAAGCCGCTCGATCTTAAATCGCTGTATGTGCGAAACAACTCAGGCGATATGGTTCAGCTCGATAACCTGGTAACCTTACAGGAGGAGACTGCCCCACCACAGCTTTATCGCTATAACCGCTTTGTTGCTGCAACTGTTTCGGCAGGTCTTGCCCCCGGAAAAACCATTGGCGATGGCATTGCTGAAATGGACCGTATTGCCGACGAAGTGCTCGATGAGACTTTCCGCACAGCCCTGGCAGGAGACTCAAAGGATTTTCAGGAAAGTTCTTCCAGCCTTATGTTTGCTTTCTTGCTGGCTTTGGTGCTGATCTTCCTGGTACTTTCGGCACAGTTTGAAAGCTTTAAGGATCCGTTTATTGTGATGATGACCGTTCCCCTGGCCATTACCGGTGCGCTGGTGTTTATGTGGTATTTCGACATCACCATGAATATTTTCAGCCAGATCGGTATCATTATGCTTATTGGCCTGGTGTCGAAAAACGGTATCCTAATGGTGGAGTTTGCCAACCAGCGTAAACGCGCCGGCATGAAAAAGCTTGAAGCCATCAAGTATGCTGCGGCAGCCCGCTTCAGGCCAATTCTTATGACCAGCCTTTCTACTATCCTGGGTGTGATGCCGCTGGCCCTTGGATTTGGAGAGGGAGCCCAAAGCCGCGTGGCCATGGGTGTGGCCGTGGTCGGAGGCTTGGTCCTCTCTACCTTCCTTACTCTGTTTGTTGTACCAGCCGTTTACTCTTATGTTTCAACCGAAAACAAAGACCTCGAAAATGAAAGCGAAACAACTGTTTCTTAGTGTCGCTCTCTTGCTGATGCTGCCTTTTTTTGTAGCAGCACAGAAAACTCTGACCTTGCAGGAATGCATAAACCAAGGCTTGGAAAAGAACTTCTCCATACGCCTGGCAAGAAACTATGAAGAGGTAACTTCCAACAATGTCACCTTGGGTAATGCCGGGTATTTGCCGCGGCTGAGCCTTAGCGCACAGCAATCGGGGGTTATTAATAACATTGACCAGAACCTGGCAGATGGCGGAACCTCCTCCACCAGGGGTGTTCACAATACCACCAGCAATGCCGGACTGAGTCTTAATCAAACCATTTTCGACGGGTTCAGGGTGCAGACCACGTATCAGCGCCTTCAGGAAATTAGCTCTATTGGGGAACTGCAAACCCGCCTTACCATTGAAAATATGCTGGGAAGGATTATCTCCGAATATTATAATCTTATTCAGCAAGAAAGGCTTTTGAGTAATCTTCAGTATGCCGTTGACCTTTCGAAGGAAAGGGCGCGTATTGATGAGGAAAGGTATTTGCTGGGATCTGGTTCCAAGCTTCAGCTACTGCAATCGCAGGTTTATCTGAATGCTGACAGCTCCAGGCTGGGCCGTCAGTATGAAACCGTGAGGGCCTCGCGCATCAGGCTCAACGAACTGATTGCCCTCGATGATATTACCGAAATGGTATATGTGAGAGATACCATTATTGAAGTGAATCCAAACCTCGTTTACGATAACTTGCTGCAGGCCACAATGAGCAACAACACTGCCCTGATGATTGCCGCAAAAAATCAGAACATTTCGGAGTACGACAGGAAAATCATCGCTTCGCGCACTTACCCTTACCTGAACTTTTCTTCGGGCTACGGATTGTCTTATAACACTTTCGGGAGTAGCTCGGTTAGCAACCAGCGAAACCTGAGCGCCAATTACGGCTTAACGCTTGGACTAACCATTTTCGACGGCTTCAACCAGCGCAGGGCCATGAGCAATGCTACTATCGAAATATACAACCGGGAGTTGCTCCTCCAGCAGATTGAACAGGAAACCAGGGCAGACCTTTTTACTATATACAACGCATACACCAACAACCTGATGCTTCTTAACCTGGAGTTGCAGAACCTTGAAATTGCCCGTGAAAACCTTGAGATCGCCTTGGAAAGGTATAAACTAGGCGCGCTTGCCGGCTTGGAACTGCGCGAGGTGCAGAAGAGTTTGCTCGATGCTGAGGAGCGGTTGCTATCCATTCAATTTCAAACTAAACTTGCTGAGATATCGCTGCTGCAGATTTCGGGCAGGATACTCTCTTATTTGTAGACCTTCCTTAAAGCAAAGAAAAAATCGAACCAGGTGTTTTCCTGGTTCGATTTTTTTTATCCGGGCATTTCTTAATAATATAAAGAAACTTGTTTTTTTAAGTGGAGGTCTCAAGGCCAATATATGACTATCCCTTTTTTTTATAAAGATAAAGCGAAGGAGAATCTTAAAGGCCTGTGATATCTGTAAGTCTTTTTTGTTAAAATGTAATGCTTCTCCCCCGGTTACTTCCCACCTTTATTGTACTCTAAAATTGGGTTATTCATTTGAATTGCTTGGTTAAATAGTGTGTTAGTTAAAATAAAAAAACTTACCAATCGGCAATAATTTAATTTTTTGTTAAGATTCGTTTGGTGAGCGTGTTTGAATTAGTGAACACAATAAGGAATAAATATATATGGGAGATAAGTGGTCGATAGTAAGTAAGTTTGCTCAATACAAATTTCTAAACAGGTTTGTCCTGCGTTGGATGCTTGATTTTATTGAAATCTCGCTTATATTGTTATCTGTTCCTCTGGCTTGCCTTTTTCTCATGGAAGCTGGTTTTTTAATGAATTTGTCTTTTGAGCTTAACCTTCATCAGTGCTTTATTTATTCACTTTTCTTAATAGCGTTCTGGGTAGGGATCTCTCAAGTTTCCCTCATGGCAGCTTCACCAAGGTCTCAGAGATTTCTGAACCTGGCTTTCTTATTTATTCGAGGGTATTTCTTTATTTTAATTTTGTTGGTAATTGTCAAATTTGTTTTACGCCTGAATAACCTTCCCTGGATTTTTGTACTGATCAATGTTAGCTTTGCGTTTTTGATGACCTTAAGTTTTCGTATCATTTCCTTGTATTTCTTAAGGGTATACAGGGCTAGCGGGCATAACCAAAGACGGGTAATAATTATTGGAGATGAATCTGCCGGTTTTATTATCGAAACATTCCAATCGCAAAAAGATTGGGGTTACATGATTTTGGGTGCTGTTACCCAGTCTCAAAAAATCAGAAGAAAATACAGCCCGGATTTCCCCATTATGCCACATATTGAAAGTTTGGATTATATTCTTGAAAGTCAGGTGGTTGATGAGGTGTTTTATTTCAAAAAGACAATAGATGAAAGTGAGCTTCGCCGGATTTTGAGGATATGTGATGAGATTGGGGTGATTTTAAGGGTTCAGTCGCAAAGTTCTTACCTTGCTTCTGGGCGTTTGGAAATGAAAACCTTGAGCAGAAATAAAGATCTGGCACTTGTTGACCTTCCGGCCCATGGGCTTGCCTATGAGATAAAAAGTATTTCTGATTTTATTTTTTCCTTTTTTGGACTAATTTTCCTTTCTCCTTTTTTGCTTCTTGTTGCCTTTCTGATAAAGCTGGAGAGTAAAGGACCCGTTTTCTATAAACAGGAAAGAATTGGTTTGCGTGGCCGGAAATTCAACCTGCTGAAGTTTCGAACAATGAATGCAAATGCAGAACAATCGCAGGAAAAACTACAGGCGTTTAATGAAGTTGATGGGCCCGTTTTTAAGATAAAGAATGATCCCCGCATTACTGGCTTAGGAAAAATACTTAGGAAGATTGGCATTGATGAAATTCCGCAATTACTAAACGTTGTTCGCGGACAAATGTCTTTAATTGGGCCAAGACCACCGGTTGATTCAGAGGTAAAGCAATACAAGCGCTGGCATCTTCGGAGGCTTTCGGTAAAGCCTGGAATTACCTGCACCTGGCAAGTTCAACCCAACCGAAACGACATTAAATTTGATAAATGGATGAAAATGGACCTGAACTATATTGACAACTGGACCCTGGCAAAAGATTTTCAGTTGGTGTTTAAAACCATTGGTGCCATGGTGTTTGCTACAGGCAGGTAACTTGATTTGCACCGGTCCGTTTACAAAAAAAAGATGATTTGCTTAAAATTTTCAATGAAATGTTTAAAAAGTTTGACTAAACTGAAAATATGAAAAACCTGTTTCTTTTTTTTGTAATTTTATATAAAATCTTTTTCTAATGAAAAACATTCTTTTGGTGGTTGTTTTTATTGCAACCATGGGCTTTTTTTCATCGTGTGTTCCCTTAAACAGGGTTGCCTATGTGCAGTCTGATCAGAGAATGCAGGAAATGATCTTTGAAGGGTCCGCAGTGGACAACGTCATTCGGCAGGGAGATGAGCTTTATGTTCGTATCAGCAGTGCCGATGAAGGTCCTACCAGTCTCAGCAACGAAGCAAGGGCCAATATTTATGATCCCTCCCTGATGAGCTACACGGTTAATGAAGAGGGTAACCTAAAACTTCCTTACGTAGGTTTTATTCATGTGGCTAACCTTACCCTCGAACAAGCCGTTGACAGCGTTGAGGCTGCACTAACCCAATACCTTTTTTTCCCTACCGTTTACATCAGGTTTATCAATACAAAAGTTACTGTATTAGGAGAAGTTAACAGTCCCGGAGTTTACCTGTTTAATTATAAGAACATCAATATCCTGCAAGCCATTGGTTATGCAAGTGATATGACTGAATTTGCCAACCGGAGAAATGTGTTGTTGATACGCGAAGAAGGAGGGGTGCGGACAAAGCATTATCTTGACCTGACGTCAGACCAATTGCTTACTTCCAATCTTTATCTTATCAAATCGGATGATATAATATACGTGGAGCCTCTTGGCCGAAAGAAATGGGACATGAACAAGGTCCCTTATAATTTGATGCTTTCCGTTATTTCAACCGCCTTTTTAGTCATCACCTTCATTAATACAAAGTGATAAGTTATAGTTTTATATGAATGAACCGAAAGATGTATTTCAAAGCAATGTAATTGCTGCAGCAAAAAACCTGCTTAATTACTGGTATATAATTGCACTGTTCCTGTTTTTTTCTCTGGGCCTTGCTTTTATTTACTTAAAGTATGCCTCCAAGGAATATTGGGTAGATTCTTCAGTTTTGGTAAGGATTGAAGGTGCAAGCAATACCTTCGGGGGGTCAACAGAAGTTTTGAAGGCTTTTAACTTTATGCTTCAGGACAAGACCTTCCAGAACGAAATCTTTTACCTGAAATCCTATCCCCTTATTGGGGAAGTGGCCAGGGAATTGAATTACCGGGTGGGGTATTATGAGCAAGGAAAAAACATCCCTTCCAGGTTTTCCTTTGCCCGCAATAACATATACAAAAGTTCACCCTTTTGGGTGATTCCACGCGAAGACCATATCCAGCCTGTTGGACTTTTCTTCCATGTGCGCATAATCAATAACGAGCATTTTAAGATTTCAGCCCATTCCAAGAATGGGGTTGAGCTACACGACCTGACAACAGAGCAGGCAGTAGAATATTTTTCGCCTTATGAGCTGGAAGGCATTCATAAATTTGGCACCCAGGTGGAAACCGAAAAAAGTTCGTTCTCCATTGCTCTCAATGCCAATTTCGACCCGGAGGAGCATATTGGCCGGGATTATTTCTTTTGCTTTAACAACTTCAATTACCTCGCCGATAACTTTAAGGGTGCGCTTAGTATCGAAGGCCAGGGACTGGAATCTACTCTGGCAGAACTGAAGTTTAAAACCGACAACATTGAACTGGGGTTGGACTTTCTGGAGAAACTCATTGAAAAATACATTGATAATAATATGGAAGAGGCCAACTTCCTGGCCAGCCAAACCATTGAGCATATTGACAATCAGCTTGTCGATGTTTCCGATGATTTAAATGCCTCGGAACAGCAACTGCAGCAGATCAGAACCAGTCACCGGGTGATGAATATTGAAGACAAATCTCAGGGAATTTATTCAGAACTGCAGAAAGTAAGGCTGCTTCGGGATGAAGCGCAACGCCGGCTTAATCAACTGGAAGAACTTAATAACTATTTTGCAGAAAACATGGAGTCCGCCGGCATTCTTGCCCCGTCATCGCTGGGGCTTGCCGACCCGATGCTTAACAATCTCATCGAGGAGTTAACTGCCCTGAACTCTGAACGTCAAAGGATCATCAGTCAGGACCAGCTCAGAAACCCCAGGCTGGCTTCTCTCGAAATCAGTATTGCAAACCTCAAAAGGGTTATCCTTGAGAATTTGCGCTATAGCATTAACAATACACGCAACGTTATCAGCAACTTAAATGGTGAGGTGAATTCCCTGAATCGTGAATTTGCCGGTTTGCCTGGCACCCAAAGGGAATTGCTGGGGATTGAAAGGCGGTTTAACCTCAATGACGCTACCTATACCTTCTTGCTAGAAAGACGTATTCAGGCCCAAATCATAAAAGCTTCCAAACTTCCGGATGCAAAAATCATTGAACCCCCAAGGTATGCCGGTATTGCCAGTCCCAGGCGATCCCTCATTATACTGATGGCTTTATTTCTTGGCTTTGGGATCCCTGCCGGCTTTTTTATGGGCAGAGACCTGATTGTGAACAGAATAAAAAGAAAAGAGGACATTAAATATCTCACCCCAATTCCCGTCATTGGTACTATTCCCCAGAACCTGCTTTCCAGTGTGAATGCGGTTATAGAGCATCCCCGTTCCATTGTTTCAGAATCGTTCCATATTATCAGGAGCAATCTGGTGTATTTTCTGCATGGAAAACAGAACCGGGCCATTCTTATTACTTCATCCATTCCCGGGGAAGGAAAGTCTTTTTCGGCCATTAACCTGGCAGCAAGTTTTGCCATGACCAATAGTAAAACAGTGCTGGTAGAATTTGACTTGCGGAAGCCTACCAATTATGCCGATGTGATACAGATCAAGAATCACCCCGGCTTAAGCTCCTACCTGATTGAAAAGGCAAGCCTGCAGGAAGTTATCATTCCCACCCAAATACCGAATTTCGATGTGATACATTCCGGGCAGGTGCCACCAAATCCCATCGAACTTATTCATAGTCCGCGAACAGAGGAGTTGATCGTCGAATTGAAGAATATCTATGATTATGTCATCCTGGATACCCCTCCATATGGACTCCTGAGTGATCCTTTCGTACTGATGAAATTTTCTGACCTTAATCTTTTTATTGCCAGGGCTGGGTTTACCAAAAAAAGCGTCTTTCTTAAGAACATGGAAGATATCAAGAACAAACAGGTAAAAAACCTGTATGTCGTTTTGAATGAGGACAAGGAAGAGCGCAAGGGATATGGCCAGTACAAATATTATGAGAAAGATGGTGAGGGGAAAATGGGTTTAAAAAAAAGAAAATCCTGATTTGATTTGTTACCAGCCAGTTTCTTTCAAATTGAAGCAACTATTGTTAAATATTAGGATCAATGTGGTTACGCAAGGGGAGGTCCTTGCGCATTGTATTGATTTTTTATCTTCAGGGGTCACCAATATTATCTTTTTTTTAAATGCACATTGCATTAATATCGCCCAGCAAAACCCTGAATACTTCCGGGCGATCGACCAGGCAGATCTGTTACTTAACGATGGCATTGGAGTGCGTATTGCTTCCTGGTTTTCAGGGATATCGTTCCCCGATAATTTGAATGGCACGGATCTGATTCCTCACATCCTTGAGCTGGCAGCCCGGGAAGGTAGTTCGGTTTTCTTCCTGGGAGGCGCTGAAGGGGTTGCAGTTAATGCAGCTTCCCGCGCCGGCAAACAAATCCCGGGGTTGCTGATTGCTGGTGCCCACAATGGTTTCTTCCAACCAGAAGATTTCGGAAACCTTGTTCAGCAAATTAATCATTCAAATGCAGAAGTTCTCGTCCTTGGGATGGGTGTTCCAAAGCAAGAGCTATGGACCATGGAGAATAAGCATCTGTTTCCTAAAGTCAGGATCATTATTGCAGGTGGGGCCATTCTTGATTTTATCTCAGGTAAGGTTAAGAGGGCTCCCTTATGGATGAGAAAAATCAATGCCGAATGGTTATATCGGCTAATGCTTGAGCCGGGCAGGATGGGGAATAGATACCTGATGGGTGGATTCCGGTTCTTTTATTATCTGCTAAAACACTCATTTGGGAAGAGCAGGCGGAGGGCGGAATAATTCCCCGATATCAATCCGTCACTTGTTTTGAATGGATCGCAAGAAATGAAACTATTCGAAAAGATAATAATTCTGTTTTTGATCCTGGCCTCCCTGGGCTTATACCAGTTAAGAGGCCTGGGCATTGTTGTGCGCGTGCTCGATGTTATTACCGTGGGGTTTATTTTCCTGGCTTTACTTGTTTATGCTTTTTGGGGCCCCAACAAAGAGAGGATTAAGGCTCATTTCCGAATCCCAATCATTCTTTTGCTAGTGGCCGTGCTTATCAGTGCCATTGCCGCCGAAGTGTTTCACGGACAGAACCTTTCCCTTACCTTTTATCAGCAAAGGCATATGTATGCCTTCCTGTTTTATTTTCTCCTTCTTTATATGGCCCCCAAGCCAGAATGGCTAATCGATGTTTTGTTCTATTTCGGGGTTTTTGGCGGTTTATTCTTCCTGGCCCAGTACCTTTTGTTCCCTACCCTAATTACCGATGCTAAGGTATTTCTTGGGAGGGGTACCGTCCGGATGAACCTGCCCGGAACCTATTATATGCATATCGCTTTCTTCATTAGTGCCGACCGTTTTTTTACCACCTATAAAAAGAAATACGGTTTTGGAATGATCGTGTTGTTACTCGTTGCTTTCCTGTCTGCATTCCGCTCTACCCTTGCTGCATATGCCCTCATTACCACAGCCTTTATCCTGTTAAACACCAAAGTAAGGAACAAGGCGCTCCTTTTTGGGCTTTATGCAATGTTGGTTACAGCCGGAGGGTTTGCCTTCAACAGTATCTTGATGGAAATGAAAGAATCGGCTGAAAGGGAAACCGCGCAGGGCACCTCGTATATAAGGGTTCGGGCGGCCGGATATTTCCTGGCAAAAAACGAAGAGAATAAAATGACCTACCTCACCGGGAATGGAGAACCCACCGAACGTTCACCATATGGACGGAAACTGGCAATTCTATCCCTGGTGTCAGGTTTCTATCTCTCAGATATTGGGATTGTGGGATTCTATTTCAAATATGGCTTGCTGGCTGCCCTGGTAGTTATTTTTATCATGCTGAAGGTTATCCTCACAAAAATCAACAGAAAGGTGTTTTTTATTAAAATGTTTTTCCTTTTTCAGTTTTTGCTGATCATTCTTGCCAAAACTTCATTTGAGTTCCTTGACAGCATTATTGCAGTCTGCATAATGTTGTATCTGTATGATTACGACAGGGCTTTTCAAAACGCCGAACAGTCAGATTAAGCAAGTTTCTCCTTCACCCGATTTGTTTTCTTATAACATCCCTTTGCCTCTCCTCGATCTCAAATAAGAACGAAGATATTCTTTCCCTTTCCTGCATTGCTGAAAAACACAACCGGCTTGCCCTTCTCTCATTTTCATGAAAGGGCAAGCCTTTTTTTGTAATAAGGTCATTGTCGTTTTTGAGTTTTAAGGTATGCATAAATAAATCTGGATTAAATGTCTGGGTGAATTTTACCTGCATAATAGGAGATCTGCAGCAACAGGCGCTGAATGGAAAAATTTTACAGCTAAATGAATAGGCTGGTTTGGGGTAAAGAAATAGTAACAGTGATATCCTCCCTTGTATCCCAATTTATCATAAAATTCAATTTAATTATCTCTATAAATATTTGTTAAGTATTTGAAAATGAGTTATATTAAATCAAGTGCATTGACAGAAATTAGTTAAATAACATTAAATTTTAATTTGTTTTTATTATTATTTACGTAATAAGACTGATTAACATAAAGCTGTTTCCTGCAGCCATACCACCTTTCACCATACAAGAAATTGCGATCAAAGTAAATTTTCGATTTTGAGCACGCAACATCACCTGTTTTGACTCCCTGATCCACGTAGTATTTCTTACAAAAACCTTGTTAGATTTACCAGAAACACTTAGGATGCTTGAGTAATTTACTCATAGGCAAAGTGTTGTGGTTCGTGATAGATTTGTCGGTTTTTGTGGAAACAGGAAGTTTTTTAACATACTTTTTTATTTTTTTAGGCGCAAATATCTGGCTTTCGTTCATTGAAGTTTTCATTCAATGGTCAATAACCAAATCTGAAAATGCATAGCTGGAACTTCAGGTCATTTTGTAAATATAAAAAAATGAGGATGCTAAATCAATTCAGAATTTCGAGAAGCCCCTCCAGGGGTGCTTCGAATGTCACCAGCTTATTCGTAGGCTTGAGGCAAGGGCTTTTTAGCGCCATTACTATTTTATTGCTTTGGTCCTCTGGGGAAACGCAGGCTCAGCTCCCAACCCTTCCTGGCTGGATTACCGACACCCTGTTTATTGACTATTCCGCTCCGGTGCAGGGCAATGGCAGCTTTGAAAATCCCATGAACAGTTTTCACCAGCAGCCCCTCTGGGGGCTCCCCACCTGGAGTTCTGGCTCCAATTTGCTCATTAAAAGCAATACGGCCTTCCTGTTTAAAAATGGAGTGGTCCATAACATTTCTCCAAGAATAAGGATTGACGGGGATAATAACTATTTTGGTTCATATGGAGCGGGTTTTAAGGCGGTAATTCAGATCGGCAGCGGACAACTTAACACACGCGGTGCCAGACAAACAGTTCGGGATCTCGAATTGAGGGGGGCTGTGCAGGATACTACCTACCTGACAGTTAACTGGAACTTTTATGGTTCAGGCGATTATGAGACTTCCCAGCCAAGAACCACAACGCTTGACATTGACGGACTCGATATTACCTATGGATATCGCGCCATTGACATCCAACGTTTCAGAAGAGTCGACATAAAAAACGTTCACATTTCCAATGTATGGCACGACGGAATGTTTATGTCAGCTTGTGACTCAGTTTTTGTCGATAATTTTCACCTCGAGAAATACAATAGGGAGTGGGAATTCGGGGCAAATGAATATCATAGTACCGGCAATTCTTCCCTTGAACCCGGTGGCGATGGCATTCAAATTACCGGGGGAACCTACTCCAGCATCAAATACTTCGTGCTCGAGAATTCCATTATTGACGGTTCAAGATACGGGGGTAAGTTTAACTTCATTGCTGCGGGTAACACCGGAACAGTGATTATCAGAAACTCAACCTTCATGATGCATCCCTACAAAATGGCATTCCATGCCGCGGCCAATTTTTTTGTGTACAATTCAACATTCATTGGTCCGGGTGGTGCCGGGGTTCATTACAACACCAAGTTTTATAACTGCCTTTTTGTTGGTACCGATCGCAACATTAACATTATTGATACGGGTGCTAACAGGGCCGGATACGCCATCAGGGGCACCACACGCGATATCTATAACTCCGTGTTTGCCAACTGGTATCAGGCCATCGGTGGGGTAGGTGCAAATCCCAACATCCGGAATACCATATTTTACAACACAACCAGGGCCATGGATTTGGGCTACCGGAAAGCGGATGCGTCGGGGATTATTCACTATAACCCCGAAGGAAATGATTACCTGGGGATGCAGCATTACCAAAGCACCAATGACTATGAAGTGATAAATCCTCAATTCGTTAATCCGAATGTTGACTTCACCTGGATCACCTCTGACAGCCGGCAAAACGTATCGGGCAAACACCCCCACCATTACGTGGTTTGGAATGATTTCGGCGACTGGAGGCTTCAGGAAGGCTCCCCAGGAGTTGATGCAGGCGACCCCAACGTGTACAATCCCCAGGCCACTTTCGTGGCAAACGTGAATCAGGATGGCAATTCGTTTACCAGGAATTTCACTCAGTATCACCAGGTTACCGATGATATTGAGGGTACACCGCGCCCACAGGGCAATGGCTATGACATTGGGGCTTACGAATTTTTGGCTGGATCCTCTACCTCCTATTATTCCGTTGACTTCAATGTCAGGGATCAGCAAAATAATCCCATCAACAATGCCACCATTACCTTTAACAACCAATCAAATGCCCCTGGCAATTATTCATTTGGTGGAATTCTTGCGGGTACTTACGTTTACAGCGTGACGGCACCTGATTATCAGCCACTAACGGTTAATAATTACAACGTGAATGCCAATGCAACAGTGATGGTTGTTTTGCAGTTAAACCAATTTCAGGTTCAGCTAAGCCCTAATCCTGCCCAGGGTGGAACGGTAAGTGGTGCCGGGAACTATAATTACGGTCAAAATGCCACGGTCAATGCTGCCCCAGCGCAGGGCTATGCTTTTATCAACTGGACTGAGAACGGCAATGTGGTGTCTACCAATGCTGCTTATACTTTTTCGGTGAGTCAAAACCGCATTCTGACTGCCAATTTCTCGAACAATTCCTATTCCATCAGCTTGGGATCCAATCCAACAATCGGCGGCACAACAATGGGTGCCGGAAATTACAACCACGGTCAAAATGCCACGGTCAATGCTGCCCCGGCGCAGGGCTATGCTTTTACCAATTGGACTGAGAACGGCAATGTGGTCTCCACTAATGCCACCTATTCCTTCTCTGTAACGGGTAATCGTATGCTGACCGCTCAATTTTCAAAAAGTTCTTTCGAGATTTCATTGGTATCCAGCCCAACAGCGGGAGGCACTACCTTGGGAGCCGGGGCCTATTTGTTTGGGAGCACTGCCACGGTTTCGGCCTCCCCTTCAGAAGGATATGCTTTTGTTAACTGGACGGAAAATGGTGTAGTGGTTTCCAGCAATGCCTCTTTTTCTTTCAATATCACTCAAAACCGAATGCTTACTGCCAAATTTGCCCCGAATATGTATGTGTTGATTTTTCTTCCCGGTGAAAATGGCTATTTAGAGGGAGATAATATCCAGTACGTACCTTATGGCGAAAGCAGCAATCCTGTCTATGCCAATCCAAATTCAGGCTACCATTTTGTCAGATGGTGCGACTTTTCGGTAAGTAATCCAAAGGTAGAGGCCAATGTGACGACAAACATTACCCGGACAGCCTTTTTCGATAAAAACATCTATACCCTGTCATATAGGGCCGGAAACAATGGAAGCATTGCAGGTGTGCAAGAACAATTTGTAGCCCACGGGAGCGATGGTTCAATGATCGAAGCTGTTCCTTATGCGGGTTATAAATTTGCAAACTGGAGTGATGGCTTTAAGTATAATCCCCGCATAGACCTTGGGGTTGAGTCCGATCTTGAGGTTTATGCCAATTTTGAAAAAGAAATCATATACGATGAAATCGACGATGAAAACGAAATCAATGTTTATCCCATTCCCACCAAAAATATTTTGAATGTTGATATAAGTCAGACAGAAGAATTTGAAGTATTCCTGATAGACAACGCCGGACGCTTCATTGGTAACTTGCCCAACGCTACGCAAGGCAGTAACCAGTATAATGTTTCCTGGCTCTCTCCCGGGGTATATTTCCTAAACCTGGTTTCACCCCTAAGGCGCATCACCCAAAAGATCATCAAATCTCGTTAGGAAAACAGGAGCACCATTTGCTGGAAAGCCTTTAATCCTTGCGATAAACCTTCACGAAACCACCCTGGAACAGCCTTCCAGGGTGGTTTCGTGCTTTCTATGGTCCTATTAATAAAGACTTTGTTTCCAACCTTCGGCTTCTGTTTATGGCATTTTTCGAGACTCAATAGGTTATCTAAGCAAAATTGCGTAAATTTATACTGTTGAAAGTATTTTTGATTATTTTGGTTGTAAAAAACATTGGTTTAGTATAAATGAAAGGTTTTTTTTTGATTTTTGGCAGACTCATTAGGAAATATCTTTTTGTTTTGGAAGCAGATAATGGATCAGAACATTAAAATTGGTTTTTTGTCGGAGGTCGATCTTCGCGACATTACCCGTTTATCGGGCACCTCGTTTAACATCCGCAGGGTGCTTGAGGAGAAAGGGTTTAAAGTGATTTGCATAGACCGCTTGGAAGATGGATTCCATTGGCTGATCTTCCTGAAAAAGATAAAAGCCTGGCTTGGAAGAACCTTGCAAGGCAAAAATTACCGGCCCTGGTGGACCCGGGTGGGTGCCAGGGTGCTGGCAGCAAGGGCCATGGAGGAAATTCACCTTCAAAAACCCGATGTGCTGCTCAGTTGGTCCACGCCCATTTTATCGCAACTGAAAGTGGATATTCCGAAGCTGCTTTACACCGATGCTACCTTCCATTTAATGGTTAACTTCTATGGAAATTATACGGGCTGGAGCAATAAGGCGCTCGCAGAAGGAGAGCTTCTTGCCAATCAGGCTATGCACAATGCCGACCGGTTGCTATTTTCTTCGCAATGGGCTGCAGATTCAGCCGTTGAGGATTATTCAGTTCCTGCAGAAAAAGTGAACGTGGTAACCCTTGGCGCCAACATTGATGTGCAGCACGAAGCGGGGCAAATTCTTCAACTGGTAAAAAATAAAAACAAAGAACAGGCTCACCTGCTTTTTATGGGCGTTGACTGGCAACGCAAAGGGGGCGATAAGGCGATCGCTATTGCTGCCGAATTGAGGGAGCTGGGATTTGATGCCATTCTGCACGTAGTAGGCTCCACACCCCCGTCAGACTTAATTGTCCCATCCTTTGTTCGTTTGCACGGTTTTATCAGCAAGGCTACCCCTGTGGGTCAGGAGCGGCTAGAGGTGCTTTTTTCAAAGGTCCATTTCCTGGTATTACCCACTTTGGCCGACTGTACCCCGATGGTTTATGCCGAGTTGAATGCTTATGGCATCCCTGCTATCACCCACAATGTTGGTGGGATTGCCTCTGTGGTTGAACAAGGCAGAAATGGACTGCTGTTTGAAACGGACACTTCGCCAGGCGAAATTGCCTCCGTCATGGCAAGGTACTTACGGGATTCTGAAAGCTATGAAAAACTGGCCCTTAAGTCATTTCAGACTTATAAGGAAAAACTAAACTGGGACGTCACCGGAGAAAACCTGGCGGCACATATCAGAAACCTTTGCCAGTCAAAAATCGATGCTTGCTAACAGTGACTCTCTATGGAAAAGAATCAGGTTGATATTATTATTGTTAATTATTATGCCCTTGAGCTCCTGAAAAGCTGCATCGGTTCAATTGAAGAGCCGCAATTGGATATTCGGATCATTATTCTTGACAATTACACGGATGGGAGCAAACTTGAGATTCTGAGGAATCACACGAATCTGGAATTGCATATTTTCTACGCAGAAGAGAACATTGGCTTTACAGCTGGATGCAACCTTGCCTTTCGGAAACTGAAAGAAGAACTTGGGCTTTCCGATTACGTTTTGTTTCTGAATCCTGACACACAATTGTCACAAAACGACATTGGCAGTCTTTTGCAAACGCTGAAAAGCTATGATGCTGACCTGGTCTATCCTAAAAGTGTTTATCCCGATGGGGCGCCTTACTGCTCGGGAACAAATTTGGATATTCAAAAAATGCGAATGGATAACCTTTATTACAAGGACGAGAAAGTGCCGGTTTGGGTTGATTTTTACCAGGGATCGGCTTTTTTGGTAAAGACGTATGTTTATGATAAGGTGGGTGGAATGGATGAAAAGCTTTTTATGTATTTTGATGAGGCTGATCTGTCGTATCGCCTCCGCCAGGCTGGTTATAAGATTCTTTATAACCCACTGGTGACCATTAAACACGACGCTTCATACAGCTTTAAGGGCACCCATTACCGAAAAGCTTATTATATTGCCAGGAACGGGGTGTATATTTTCTCCACCTATTCAAAAGATAAATCTTTTTGGAAAACCCTGACATTTTACTACAACCACATCTTTGTGGTCATGTTTTGGTGGTATCTGAAAACGGGCAGGTTTAAAAGCATTGCTTTCGGACTAAGAGGTATTTTTCACGCAAGGAGGGGAATCTTCGGAAAATTGAATGAATGAGACAGCGAAAAATGAAAATTCAATGCCTGGAATAACGCACCCTTTTCATCAGGTTTGGGATGCGCCGCTTCAGGAAGGTGTGCACAGAATGGGCAGCAAACAGGAAGTGGTTTGTCAGGGGGTTGAGCCCAAGGTTAGTTTTCCGGATTTGGAAGTCTTCGCGAATGGCTTGGTATCTCTGGCTTTCATTGAGGCCTCCCAATTCAAATCGGCAAAGCGGCTCATCCAGTTTGAGGATGGAATACCCCTCCTTTTCAAGCTTTAGATAATGAATGATAAACTGGTAGTCGGCCGAAAGTTTATAGTCAAGTTGATACAGGGGTTGCTGGCCGTCGGGAAGCCTGGCGAAAAAAATGGACTGATGCTGGGTAAACATCCCTTTGGCGATGGTTTTATAGGGCCTTGCTTTCCGGTAGTGGGTATCCCCATTGGGTTCAAAATCTACGGCATCGCCATATACCAGTGCAGGCTTTTTTGGTGCCTGGTTTACAGCCTCATGAACGTGCTCAAGGGTGTTTGCCGAAGCAAACATATCGCCGCTATTTAAAAAAACCATAAACTCTCCTTTTGCAAGTGCAATGCCTTTGTTCATTGCGTCGTAGAGGCCCCGGTCGTTTTCAGAAATGAAATGCAGCCTGGGTTCGTCAATGGCCTTCAGGTATTCCAGGGTGCCATCATTCGATGCGCCATCCATCACAAGCCATTCAAAATCGGTGAAGTTTTGCTGGCTAATGCTTGCATGGGTGCCCTTCAGGCCTGAAAGGTCATTGCGGCATATTGTAATGACAGAGAAAATCATTTACGCTTGAATATATTAAATTTGGACAACAGGTATGCTTTTTGCCGCTTCCTGAGGAAGGCGATCATTTCCGGATCGAAATACCTCTTCTCCTTTCTTATGGCAGCGTAAATGTACCCGGTAATCAAGCCCACTCCACTAATAACATAAGGACGGGCATTGAGGTGGTAGATGGATTTCAGGGAGGTGAAGAAAAAGGAATAGCCAAAACGGTACTGGAATCTTCCCTGGAGGAATTTTCCCTTGGTGAGTCCGGTCCTGCGGCTGCCTCCCAATTTGTAGTGTGTTACTTTCAGGTCGAAAAAACAGCGTGTCTTCCAGTTTTTCATTTGGGCTGATACCACATCGGCAAGATCCCAGCCAGGCATTCTCCGCAGGCCGCCAATCTGTTCGAAACACGCTCTCCGGTAAACCTTAGACGCTCCAAAAGGATGATCCTCCTGAGCTTTTTCCTGGGTCAGTTTTCCATTGTGCAGGTTGTAAATGCAGCCGCTGGCTATCCCAAGTTCAGGGTCCTGATCGAAGGCCTTCAGGAGGGTTTCAAAATAATCATCCGCAAAGGATAAGTCGCAATCGAGCTTCACCAGGAAATCATAATCATCGATGCTGATGGCCTCATAGCCTTTGTAAAAAACATTTACAACCCCTTCCCCCGGAAGGTAATAGCCGCGGTCGGTTAAGTGGATAATCCTGATCCAGGGATACTTTTGAATATAAGACTCTATGATCAGGGCGGTGTTGTCAACGCTCCCATCGTTTACCAGTATCCATTCGGCTGGTAAAATGCTTTGACTTGTAACAGCCTTCATGGTTTTTTCCACATATTCTTCCTCGTTGCGGACTGGCGAGATGATCACGTATCTTTTTTTCATTTTTCTGGATGATTGTGGGAAAGGTTTTTAAGGCAAATATTTTTTAAATAAATCAGAGGAGGCATCAGATTACTAACTCCTCAGCATAGAGGCTGGCATAATAGGAAAACCAGGAGCCGCTGGGGGGATATCTGTAAAGGATATTGGACTCCGCCAAAAGAAACATTTCAATCAGGTCATCTTCAAAGGAGTTTTCTTTTACTTTTTGATGCAGGTCGAGGGTAAAGGTAATGTCCTGAAATTCTTTGGGATAGGTGACTAAATGGTCGATGTTGTCATGAAAGAAATTATAAACCTTAACATTGTCAGTGGCCAGGAAAATCACGTAGTCATCGGTATTCAGCTTTTGCACGATTTTTTGCAATTCGTTTTTGATGTGGGAAAAGCTTTTTTCTGGTTCGAGCCAATAGGGGGTGTGGTTGCTGAAAGGCAGACTTTTGTCGTAGTAACGAATGTGGACCCCAATGACTGTTTTGTTTCTGAAATGCTTTTCCTTGAATTCAACCAGGCGCTCCTGGCATTCTGGTGCCAGTTTCAGCGCATCGAAAAAAGGCTTTATTTTCTGGGGTTCGAGAAAATCGAAGTGAGTATTAAAAACCACTTCCTTATTTTCCACTTTAGTTCCCGATGCAATTATTCCAGCCAGCCATTTGCGGCGTTTCTCATTGCTTTTTTGAAGAAATGCAGGAGTATGTTGTCTGAATATCTTTTGGAGCCCTTCCCCCAATATGGAGGGAATGAAAAATTTGAGAGGAAAAAGTGGAAGCCTTCTTTGCAATCTTTTCCATGGGCCGATATTATTTTCATAAATGATGTTTACCCCTTTTATGTTTTGAGGAACCTTGAAGAATTTTCCAAATGAATTGATAGATTTGTCGCTGAAATACATGGAAGGAGCCCAGCAAACCTCCAGGTCTCTGCCGGTTTGGCTGGCAAAGTACCAGGCGTGGGCCGTGGCAAGCAAATTGTCGCCCAGACCTGCATTACGCTTTGCCACTACCCTTTTATTTATATTTACTTTTGACATTTAAAAATTCTAAATTGTAAACCAAAACCTTAACCAACCGGGTTTTTTAAAGGCCAGGCGTTTCACAGCACCAACCAAAAATTATTGTTGGTGCAAGTACTTGATGAATGCCTTTCCGAAATTGGCCCAAGAGTATTGTTTTACTACATTTTCATTCTGCCATTGAAGGTTTTCATTCTGCTTTTCCAGATTTTTCCTGAGCAAAGCAGGGATTTGGTCGAGTAAATCGAAGGTATCTATCTGTTCCAAATGGCTGAAATCTTTAAAAGCTCCGCCATTGGGGCCAATAATCGCCACAGGGTAAGCCAGGGTTTTGGCAAAGGCTCCCGAACTGAGGATCGAATCTTGCAGATAGGGAAAAAGCACGACCCGGCTTCTGTTGATTAATTGGTGGAGGCGCTCTTCCCCAATAAACTCATCCATCAGAACCACCTCTTCGGGCTTGATCCTGATGAGCTCTTGATAGTATTGGCCTGAGGACACCTTGCCTGCAATGAATATTTTCCATCGCTTGAGTTCCGGATGCCTTTCAAGGGCAAGCAGGAAGTTGTGCACCCCTTTGTAGGGGGCGATATTCCCCCAGATCAGCACATCGATATCTTTGTTAACGGTTTGCAGAGGCATGGGCTTGTCAATGGGATGGGGAAAAAAGAAAACCCGCTTCTTCTTGTCGGAAAATGACTGGATGAAATCAACCCCATCGCGGGCATGAGTGACAAGGAAACTGCTGTGGCGCACAACACTGCGAATAATTAACTTTTTTATCCAATTATTTTTTAAGGAATGCGAGACCTTATTGTGGACTACATAAACTATTAAAACTTTGCGAATCCTTAAAAAGGGGAGCAACAAAGAGAGGAGGATAGTTTGCAGTAGTCCGAATTTTCTTTCAATAATGTTTTCAGGCCAATGAAGAAAAACGGCATCAATCTTTCCAATGTATTTAAATACATCGGTAATTCCCGTGCCCGAGGGGTGACTTTCGTTCACAAAAAGGAAGGCCTGACTTATTGAGGCCATAAAGTTCTCCAGATAGGGGTTGCGTATGTCCTTGGAGGCCCGGGAAGAAATTGGGTAGATGTAGGCTTTTCTCATAATCACTGACTTGAACACCAGAGACAACTCCACTTTTTGATTGCCTCAAGCCAACAGGAAAATTTCTTCGTTCTCCCACCTAAAGGTAAGGAATTAATATCCAATTATCTAAAAATTTCTACAAAAAATAATATAAGAGATTGGGGAAGGAGTTTTGGATAATTATATTTCCCTGGTTAAGGGAAATGAGCCCCTGGCAGGCTAAGCAGAAGGGTTTAACGGCTAATTCCTAATCTTTTTTGTTTGAACTGAAATGATTTTCATTAGGAAACGACCTGCTCGGGGCTTAATGAGTGCAGCGTTTTTCCCTGATTTGTTGCTGCAGGGAGGAGCTAGGGAAACTGAAGGGTTAATTGATGGAGCTCTAACAGTTGGTCAAGGCTGAAATTCTGGTTGCACGGATGGAAAGCCCTGCGACCGTTTTTTCTTTTTAACTGTTTCTCAATATTTTTTTGGCTAACAATAAATGCATTGGAATTAAAGTAGCGAAATTCTCTGTTGGAGAACCATTTCCGGAAAAAGCCGGTGTCGCTTATCGGGAAACCAAGTGCCTGTGCAAGCAATGGAATCCTGAGCTCGTCATTACCCAGGTCGGGAATTTCAAATTCGGCAAGGCTAACCAGAAACTCCCTTGGCAAGGTAATACCTGGCCCTAGCATTCCAAATGGCTGGGGGGCTATGCCAAAGCGTTCTCTAAAAAAGTTCAGCAATTCCAGGTACTCTGCCCGTTTTTGCGGATTGCGGGTCCAGTACCATATTTTCTCAATTTTGTCAAGGGGTATAAGCCCGGTCAGTCCCAACGTTCCTTTCGGAATGTTGGAAAACAACTTTTCGAGGGGTTCGAAAAAAAGCAAGTCCCACTCGATGACATGCATCAGGTCGAAATCAAGCTGGTGGCCAAATTCCCTGAACCAGGACTGAAAGCTAAGGTCGCTGCTTTTCCAGTTCCACTCAGGATTGAGGTGATGAAGTAAAAAGTTATGCACCAACACATCGTGCAAAACCTCCCCGGCTAAATGAAAATCTTCTGTTGGTCCGCCATAAAGCCCGAAAATCTTAATTTCCGGATTCAGGTATTGTTGAAACCTTAACCATTCCCGGTTTCTTTCAAATTGATGGTGATATCTGAACAGGATTATGCGTTTCAAAGGGTGAGGTTTTTGTTGTAAACAAAACCTGATACAACCTGGCCTAAAAGCCAAGTTTCTTAGGTTCAAAAAACAAACATGTTTTATGGGCGATCCTGATTTTAAAATACAAAGATGATAAAAATTTCAATTGAACAACAAATAAACTTTGGTTAAATTATAAAATTGTCAGGTAAAACCAATAAATTTACACAAATATTTTTACGAATATTTTTGTTTGAATCTTTTTGTCCTTTAAGCGGCGTGATGAGGCAAAGAATGAAAAAGTAATACGCTCCAATCTTAATGGATTATTGTAAAAATGTTGAGAGAAACCTGGTACATGCATGAGTGATAATAAAAAGTTGTTTGCAAAGAACTCGTTAACTGGAGTAATCCAGAAGGTGCTGATTGCCATTCTCACCTTTGTAACTATCCCGGTTTTTATGAAAATGCTGGGCACAGAGCTCTTTGGTGTTTTTGCCATCATCAGTACCATTGGCGACCTTTCAAGGCTTACAAACGTGGGTTTTCATATTGCCCTGATCAAGTTTTTATCCTTCCAGGGCAAAGGACGCGAATCCTCCCAAGACATAATGGTAGCCTTTCTTTCCATGTTGGTTATTATGGCAGTCATGTTGGTTTTTCTGATTCTTTTCAATGATTTCATCATCCTGAAAATATTTAATGTTGGTGAAGATTACCTGGCTTCCAGCAAGGTTCTTTTTAATTGCCTGGTTTTTGCCAATGCCTTTCTGTTTATCGGCATGCCCTTCAGCGCAATGCTGGAGTCCCTCAGGCTTATTTATAAGGTAAATATCCTGCAATTTGTATATAGCATTGTTTATTGGTCCTTAATTTTGTTGTTTGTTAGCTTTGGTGGTGGGTTGGAATGGGTTGGAGTTGCCATTCTGGCAGCAGCCCTGGTGTGGTTTGGCTTAACGGTAATGCAGGCTCTCAGGGCATGGGGGCCGTTGGAGCTTGTTGGGCTACGCGGGTATTTCATGCAATCAGTCAGAAAGCAACTGGGTTATGGGTTGAAGGTTTATCTTTCTGGTGTGCTGGGCTTATTTACCGAGCCCCTGGTTAAAATCCTGATCTCCAATTTCTTTGGGGTCACCTTTGTGGGTTTCGTTGATATTGGAATGAGAATCCGCAATCAATTTACCAGGATTCTTAAAGCTGCTGTCTGGCCCCTGTTTCAGTACTTTTCCGAATTCAGGGACAAGAAACGTGCTGCTTTCCTGCTCAAGGATGTTCAGGAAAAACTGATTCTGGCATTCATCCCCATGGGCGTTATCCTGGTTTTTGCCAGCAAGGCGCTGGTAAGCCTGTGGATCGGTGAGAATGTTGAAGTTATTACTATGACTCTATTAGTAGTAACAATTGGGTCTCTCTTTGGACAACTTGCCATGGAGCCTACAGGGATATACCTGGGTGTTCATTATCCGCTTCGATTGTTTTTCAACCAGATATTTATGGTTCTGGCAACCATTTTACCTCTGCTTTTGCTTACTAATTTGCTTGGATTTAGTTCCGTATACCTCTCCTTTGGTCTTTCCTACCTGGTCAGTTTTATTCATATGTCGTATTGCCAGAAAAAATATACGGGCACTTATATGTTTGAAGACCGGAAGAAATTGCTGAGTGTCCTGGTGTATGTTGCAATACTGGTTGTTACGGGCTTTGCCTTAAGATGGCCTGGACCGTCTGATTGGCTGGTGCTTTTCATGGTGCCCGTTATGATCGCTGGGGTGGCTTATCTTCTGGTTCGTTACCTGCGGTTGTTAACCCGAAAGGAGATTTATGTATATCTCGATGAACGGTCAAAAATCGCCAGAACCCTTGCGGGCTTATTCAAGGAGTAGCCTCCGTGGTGTAATAATGATTCCTTAAGGTCTGCTGATTTTATAAACTGAAAAACCTCCGATACCCAGACTGTCGGTGATGGTAAAATGTTCAGAGAAGTAATCCTTTACCAGATTGTTGTGCTCTTCGGTTCTTAGACTACCATAAACCTTGTTGTCTGCAACGTAAAAGAAACTCCCTGCATCGCTTTGTTGCAGGTATCCCTGAACCACTTCGTCCAGTTCGCTTGGAGTCTGGATAATCCATTTGGCTAAATCGTAATTCTCAAAATTAATTTTTTCCGGCAGGGGAAATAACTGCCTGTCTCCGTCCAAATAATAATTTAAAACCATACAAGTCTCATTGGTGTATACAAAGGCAGGCTGATCGGCAGGCATTGATTCAAGGTATTTTACCAGCCCTTTAACGTCATACTCTTTGTAAAGAGGTTTGTAAACAGAAAACAGGCTTGTTGTTGCCACAAAAGCAAGGATGAGGAACATCGCATTGGCCAGTTTTGGATTTTTCCCAGAGCCCGATAAGGTAACCAGGACCATAAGGAACGGGATGAGGCCAAGCAGTGCGTGGGGGTTGACGGCGTATATCGACCCAAGAGAAAACCTAAGTGTTGTTAAGAAAGCGATAAAAACCAGGGTTATCCAAAACCAGATACTTCTGAAAAAGGAAAATAGATTTTCCCTTTTTTCAAACAGGAAATAGGACAGGAATGCCAGCAGGATGAGCCTGAAACTTATGTTGAATATCGCATTGGGACCTTTCAGGTAAACTGGCATTAAAAAATAATCAAAGAACTCGACCTGCCAATACTTCAACAGGTTTTGAATGGTGAATGGTTTGGGTATTGCCAGAACCGAGTGCCCATAAATCTGCCCGTAAATCACCGCCATCATAGGCATTAGCAGCAGCACGGGGATTATCAGGTCTATGATATACGGTTTCAGTAGGTTACGGTTGAACAAGAGCAGGTAGACAAATACGCCAGCAAGGATAAAACCGAAATAATAAAAACTAAAGAGTCCGGCAAGGATAAGGCCGATGTGAATTAGCCTGTTGCGCCTTTTTTCCGTATTGAGCCGGTAATGGCAGACCAGAAAATATAAATAGGCTGCAACGGTCAAAACAGAGAAGGCATACACCCTTATTTCGAGTGCGGCCCAGAGGCTTAATGGGTGGATGGCAAAAAACAAAAGCGGAAAGAATCTGTGGGTAATGCGACCTTTGAGTATTTTGTCGAAGATCAGCAGGGCGGCGAATATGGCGAGAATGGAAAATAGCCTTGCCCAGAAGATAGAACCGAAAAACAACCTCCAAATGGAAACCAGGACAAAATACAAAGGTGCCTGAAGCTCAAAATGAAGGGCTTGATTAAAGGCATAGACCAAGCCGCGTGAGGTGGTATCGAGGGTATAAGCTTCGTCCTGACGAATGTTTAGAATAATGGCCAGTGGAATAGTGAGCCCGAAGTATAAAACCCCAATTATGAGTAGGCGGTTTCTTTCCAGGAATTTTAACATGGAAACGATTTGGATAAAGAGGTTATTTTTTTAGCTTATTTTTTTTCTTATGAATGTATTCAAATGAAAAAGTTCTTCAAAGTAACGCTTATTTTGCAAAGAAAGAAATCCTATGGCAAAGAAAATAAAAGATAATAATAGTGTAAATCCTCCCACAAAAAATGAATGGGGCCTATTTTGAAAAACAACCCCAACTGCCTGAGAGAATCTATCATCAAAATAGTTGCTCGTGGCAATAATTTCTGGGTAAACGTTATATGTATTAATAAAAATCCAAATGATAACATACATTGAAATAAGAAACAATATTGTGGCGGCACCCAAAAAGAAGATGTAAGGCCTGAAGATAAATCCACTCATTAAACCAGAAAAGACGCTCTTCAGAATACGCATATTAGAAACCCTTTTCCCCTTGAATTTATTTTGTTCAGTCCAGTCGAGGTGAGCAGGGATTTCAACAATCCTTGCCCGGAGTATCATGGCTTTATAAAGGATTTCAGGATTTATCTCATAATCTTTTGTCTTTAGGTTAAGATTTTGAATAAACTCGGTCCTGTAGCCCCTAACCATACCGGTATACGTGTAGTACTTTTCTTGTGCGGCCAGGCGCATAAACCGGTTGACCCAACGGCTCAGGAAGGCCCGTAAAAAAGGAACGGCCGTAACTTTTCCCCCTTTCATGTATGGGGAGGCAATTACTACGTGTGCCTGGGTAGAAACTAATGTGTCAAAAATATTTCCGATGTGATCCACATCATAGCTAAGGTCCAGATCAAGTACAATGATATATTCTCCATGCGCATGTTCAAAGCCAGTCTTAATCGCATTTCCCAGGTTAAGGTTCACGAGGTGGTTGATAACTTTTATTCGATTATCTTGGCTGCTGAGTTTTTCTGCAATCTCTTTGGTAGTGTCTGTACTCCCATCATTTACAATAATTATTTCCCAATCATTTTTCTTTATTATCGAAGAGAGATAGTCACTGATAATCAGAACATTTTTTTCAATAATGGCTTCTTCGTTAAAGGCAGGTAAAAGAATGGTGAGTGTCTGTTGGGGTGCAGGGTTCATGACAAATTGTTTTTAGGATAATCAGAAAAGTCAAATTTACTGATTTCGGAACATGGTTTTTAAGAAGGCACCAAAAGCTTTATAAAGAAATTTGATTCCTCTTTTTGTTTTTAAAAAAGGAAGAAGGCCAATGATTATTCTTGGACGGAGGTAAAACCTCCTGAATGCTTTTTTAGAAGCCTTAATAAGATCATCTTTTGTTAATCCTTTTGGAATAAATGTAATTCGCTGATGAGCAAGTGAATTCCAGTCTGAATTATGGTACTCAAAAAGATCGCTATTGCCCGAAGTTTGGTGAGCAATTTCACAACCAGGCCATACCGTTAAAAAATTCTGTTGAAAAAAATCAATTTTAATCTCTTTTGCAAACCTGATTGACTCTTCCATTGTTTCAATGGTTTCCCCGGGAAAACCAAAGATGAAGTTTCCCTTGGTCCTGAGACCAGCCTTTTTTGCAAGGCTAACAGCTTTTTTTATCTCTTGCTTTGTAGTGTTTTTTTTGATTGCTTTTAACATCTGGTCATTACCGCTTTCTATTCCAAGTTCAATGAACCAGCAGCCTGCCTCTTTTATCTTTTTCAACCTGTCTTCAGTCATTGTCCGGGCATGTCCCATACAGTACCAGGTTAGGTCCAAATTGTCTTTAACTATAGAATCACAAATGGCAAACAATTTTTCGCGGTTTAACAGAAAATTATCATCAAGAATCATAAGATCTTTAATTCTATAAACATCAATTAAATGTTTAATCATCCCCAGGGTATATTCTGCACTAAAATGTCTCACTTTCGTGCCAAAGATCTTGTTGTCGCAAAATGTACAATGAAAAGGACAACCTCTTGAAGTCATAATGGATGCCGCTGGTAAACGTTTTGACTCCAGTATAGAATGAGGATATCGTTCAGGAAAACCCTCCAAAAGATCCCAGGCAGGAAATGGCAAAACATCAAGGTTTTCAATAAATGGTCTGGTTTTGTTTAAGATTATTTCATTCTCATTATTTCGCCATACAATGCCTTCAATTTCTTCGAAAGGCTCATTATTTTTTATTTTTTCAACCATTTCAAGAAAGGTAATCTCACCTTCTCCAAAAACGCCATAATCAAATTCCGGATAATTTCTCATGGTTTCAATTGGAGCTGCCGTAAGATGAGGGCCTCCCAATACAACCATTTTCCTAGGAGCTTCTTTCTTAATAAAACGAGCAATCATATGGGCATTCCCGAAGTTTATGGTCATTGAGGTAATGCCAACTATATCAGGCTTGAAGCTGGTCAGTGACTCCGAAATCCTGTCGAAGCCCCCTTTCAATGACTCCAGATCAAGAACGCTGGTAACATGGTTATTCTGCCTTAAGAAACTGGCGATGTATAATATGCCCAATGGGGGTGAGTAGGTGTCAAGGTCTGAAAGATCCCAGTCCCCATATATCTGAGAAAAGCTTGTTTGTGGGTTGATCAATAATATTCTCATATTATTTTCCATTTATTCATTAAGGCATCCCGTTTATTGTTTATTATCAGGGTAATAAAACGACCTGATGAACAGTCCCTGATTTTTTAAACCTCCCTGACATTATTTTTCAAGGGGTTAAGTTTTTTGGTAAATCGCCCAGAATAAATCTTCAGCAGGGTAGGGGATAGACCTGTTTTTCGGGATAATTTTTTCTATCCCACACAGCCATTTAAGGGTTTTGCTTGCTTCCAATTTGTGCCTAAGTAAAGACCGGGCGTGTTCACCGTGGATTTTTTTCGAGGGTCTGCCTTTGGTTATGCAGAAGAACCCATAGCGCTCCATTAGCAAGTCAAGGGATTTTTTACTAAAGTAATTTAGGGTTGATGGAGGGCTGTATTCGTGCCAGGAAGAACCAAGCAGCCTTGCCATAAAACTGTTTTTATCCCAGGTTTCTACCAATACAAAACCGCCTTCCTTAACCTTTTCTGAAATGTTTTGCATAGATTTTTCCAGATCATAAAGGTGGGCAATTACCTGAATTAATAATACAAGGTCAACGGTTGGGGCTTGACTATTGGTTTCGAGCGTTCCGGTTCTGATATCAAGGCCGAGGTTGTCATTGCCAAAAGTGGCCATCCGAACGTTTGGCTCAATACCCACTGCTTTCCATCCTGCGTTCTCAAATCCTTTCATAATAAAGCCTGCCGCAGCTCCCACGTCAAGCAACATTCCGGGCTGCATGTAATTGGCCAAAAGACGGGCGTAATTTTCTCCCTGTCTGATCAACACTTCTTTTTCAAGCGTATAATCGGGGTACCCATCCTTGCCTCCAAAGAAATAACTATCGGAATAGATCTTCTCCACTTCTTGAGGTCCGATGGTCAGATCGGTAAAGGCATGCTGGCATCTAACGCATTCCATTATCCTGTAGCCATTTACCACAAATTTCTGACGGTATGACTCCATTTCTCCAATTGGGCATTTCATAACACCTGCTTTTTGACCGGACGGGTTTTTAGATTCCTTCCAGCGTAATACTTTGAAAAGTTATTCATGGTTTCTATTCTGAAGTTCTTTTTCAAACTGGTCAAAACATATCTGAAGACTATTACTTTTCTTTCAGTGGTCTGATTCATTCCCGGAAAAAAGTCGAGCGCCTTTAATTTATCTCCACCTATGATGTCAAGGGGATGGAGCAGAAAGCTAATGGGTGTGCGGGTGATTTTGCACATGGTAATGGCCAGCCAGAGGTAAATTTTCAACAGGGCCAATGAGAAATTTCCCAGGTATAAAAGATAGCTTAGGTGGAAGGGGAGCTTGAATACCGGCATGGTAGTCACCGGAATCTCCATGATCTTATGTCCGTTGCCCAGATCCCAATAATAGGGTTTAAGGCTGCGATAGCCTTCACTGAACTTGCCGAACAGTTCCTTTCGGGCTATCTTTTCTTCTTTCGAAAGGTCAGATTTCCAGAAGTAATATTTCCGTGCAAGCGGACCAAGGTAGGTGGGCAGAGTAGAGGCATCGAATAAGTAACCCCTATTTTCCAGCACCCTTAACAAATCAACGCTCCAGCTAAAACCTGGGCCCCTGAATCCCCGGGTCTTTTGGCCCGTGGCTTTTTCAATCATCTCTTCAGCTTTGATGATCTCAGCTTCAATTTGCTCCGGGCTGTATGTTTGCAACCAGGATTCATGGTGGTAAGAGTGGTTGCCCACCTCATGCCCGCGATCCACGATCATGCGCAGGTATTTCCTGTTCTCCTGGCTTTCCGCGTCTTTCCCCACGATAAAAAAAGTGATCTTCAATTTCAGTTCATCCAGCAAATCGAGTACATGCGGTACAAAAACATCAAAGTATGAAGGGTATAGGTCCCAACCTTCATCGCCATGAATCTTCATGTACGACCACTGGTTGTCCAGGTCAAGAGAAATGCTGGCCAGTGGTTTAGATTTGCTGCTCATCGAGAATCTCTTTAAGTTTTGATTCAGCCACCTGGATGGTTTCGTTTATGTTGAGCGTGCCATTAATGATCTGGGCTGAATTGATAATGTAATAATTTGGCAGCGAGGTTTTTATTCCTGGCAGTTTCTGCGAATATTCAAGGGTAGGTAAGGCCAGTACTACCCGGGCTTTCGAAACGCCCCAGAATAAAAGGTCATCAGCCGAAAGATGAGGGTGCATTTTTAGCAGAGCCCCCATAAACCATTCCTTAAGCGCGTCATCGCTTTCATTGAAAAGGGGGTCCTCCGGGTTTATATATTTAGGGAGGTAAACCAAATGCTTCCCTTTTATCTCCTCTTTGTTGATGAGGGCAGTCATTTCAATAATTCCGGTAAACGGCGGCCATGAATCGGTAATGTTGGTAACGTAGTAAGGAGAAATGGCCTTTTTCAGCAATATGGAAGGACAAATAACACCAAGGTATTTAATATCCATGTGTTTTTTTATTTCTTCTTTTTCAAGACCCTCGGCCATTTGAACCGACAACTTTGATGAGACTGTGGAAATTACATAATCGAAAGTGGCCGTTTTTTTATCAGCAGTGGTAACCTCCAAACGCCTGGTTCCTGTTTTTTTCACCGACTCAACATTTGAATCAAAGTGAAAGTTAACCCCGAGTTCCGGCAGGTATTCTGAAAAGCGCTTGTTTACGCGGTCATAGCCTCCTTTCACATAGCCAAACATCTCTTTTTTCAGGCCGCTTTTCCTGGCAGCATACATGCGCTGTATGGTGGTCCAGATAAAAGCTGCAGAGGTGTTTTTATAATTTTCTCCCAATTTCGCTTTTAGCAGGGGAAGCCATATCTTTTCAAAAACCCTTTTGCCCGACCAGCGGATAAGCCAATCAGAAACAGGTATTTTTTCAAGCCTTTGCCAGTTTTTTATTTTTGATGCAATAAAAATAGTCAGCCCTAAACGGAATTTATCAAAAAGGTTGATCGGCGGGAATTTGAAAAACTCAATGATGTTCGACATGGAGTGAAGCTTCCCGCCTGCAAAAAAGCCGGTTTTGGTTTCAACCCAACGAAATTCATCACCCAATCCAATCTCAGTGATAACCTTGCGGGTATTCAGATCTGACATAAGAATAACATGATAAAACCTATCCCAAACCACTCCGTCCATTTCCCACGAACTGGCCAGCCCGCCGGCTTTTGATGCCGCTTCAAAAATGGTTACCTTTTGTCCTTGTTGGGCAAGGCGCAATGCAAGGGTCATTCCAAGAAACCCGCCACCAATAATACCCCAAGATTTTTCTGTTGCCATATCAATAATATTCAGGGTGTTAAACCCCTCATTAACTATAATTTGCTTGCGCATTCTGCCAGTCGGCTTTTGAACCCTTTGTATTCCGGCACAGAATCAACTATTTCAGGGTCGGCAATTACGCAACCGGTGCCGCAGGTTTTTGCAAGCCGCTGAACCTCCGAGAATTTCACTTTGTTGAATTCGTCAAAAGTGAAGTTAGTGTTGTAAAATTCAATCAGTTGGTTTAGTTCAAAGGCCAGCCCTTTTTCCATAGCCTGAAAACTTGTAAAAACGAACTGAACGAAATCGTTAGGTGCCACAGATTCTCCGCGGCCTATGCCAGTGTAAGGGATTGAAGCTTCCGAAAAGAAAGCCGGTTCGTAGATGTTGCAGGCGTCCATTAGCCCTTCCAGCCCGATTGCTGACCTGATCTCTTCCTTTCGGTCGATGTATTCTTTATGGGCAGTGCACATAAACACATAATCAGCGTCTTTCAGGGCTGCCTCAAGGTCTCTGGTAAAATAAGATTCTTGCTCAAACTTTAAAAGGTTCTGATCGTCAGGCTTCACGTAAGGGTCATGCATGATGTAAGTAACACCTTCATTCCTAAGGAAATTGGCAAGACTAAGGGTTGGTGAGTTTCGGGTATCTTCTGAATTAAAACGGTAGGCAACACCCAGCAGGGCAATACGCTTGTTTTTCAGGTTGCCGAAAACTTTTTCAGCCTGTCGGAAAGTCAGCTCCGGCGACTTATCATTAATCTCCCGCGAATTAAGGATCAGGCTGTTAGAGGTGTCTTTTCCAGCTTCGATATTTCGCCACCAAAGCAAAATGCCATCTTTGGGCAGGCAGTGTCCGCCTACGCCCACCATGGGTATTAATAGGCCCCCGCTTGGAACTTCGTTCGGGTCATTGCTGGCATTATCGCTTTGGGCCATCATTTCATTTACCTTATCCCTAACCTGGTAAAAATCAAAGTTATGTGCATCGCAGAACCGCACCATTTCTGCCGAAAAGGCAATTCTTACATCACGATAGGCGTTCTCCAGGGTTTTTACAATTTCTGCTGTGAGGCTGTTTGTTTTATAAATGGTCCCTTCAGTAACAATATGGCTGTAAAGCCTTTCAATCAATTTTGGGGTTTCGGGGTGTAAGCCTCCAGCCAGCTTGTCCGACATTGCTACCCTTTCAACCAAACGGCCGGGCATTACACGGTTGGGGCTGTGGCCCAAAAGAATGTCTTTACCTTCTTCCAGCCCATGCTTCATGAAATGGTCCCTTATAAGAGTATCCATCGTTGTTGGGGCCAGTGTTGACTCAAATATGAGCAAGGGAATTTTATCTGGCGGTTTGTTTTTTAAAGCCTGGGCAATGCTTTCCAATGCACCAAACAGAGGTCCGTAGTCGGGTTCAAAGCCTTTTTTGTCGGTTTGCACCGAAATAAGGATCACATCGGCATCGCTGAGCTGATTGAAATCGTAGCTGGCCGAAAGAATCCCGTTCTTAACGGCCTGCGCCGTAATGGCATCCAGGCCGGGCTCAATTCCACCAATAACCGAACGGCCCTGGTTAATTGCATGGGTTTTCCAGCCAGAGTTTTTTGAATTGCGCTGAACCACTACCACCTTGGCCGGCTCATCTGTCCCGATTTTTATTTTGGCATGGGCAAGCATGGCTGCCATTGGCATGCCAACAATGCCAGGGCCAACCACACCAATCTTCGTAACTTTCCAGGAAGATTCATTAATAGGTGTAGCGTTCAGATTCATAAGATTGTATTAATTGTCAATAAACTGATTATACCAAAGCTCCAGTGAAAGAAGACCCCAAAGCCCCCTTCCGAAAGGTTGCTCTGAATCAATAAGCTGTTCCACGTAAGCAGTGTTAATAATACTTCGGTCCATTGCCTTTTGGGAATTCAACACATCGAGAATAAAACTTTTTGCATGGTTTTTCGACCAGATGTGCAAGGGAACAGGAAATCCCATTTTGTCTTTTCTGTTTAAGATTTCCGGCGGCATTATATCTTTAATGGTTTTTTTGAGCAGGTACTTAAGTTCTCCTCCTTTGAATTTCATAGCTGCCGGCATGCGCGAGATAAGGTCAACAATACGTCGGTCGAGCAGCGGAACCCTTGACTCAATGGAGGCTGCCATACTTACCCTGTCTTCAACCTGAAGCAAAGCCGGAAGACTTGCATTCATGTCAAAGTGAGTCATCTTGTTAAAATAACTAAGGGTGTTTTGATGGTTAAAATGTTGCGAAAATTTTTCGAGAAGTTTAGGTTCATTCCTGTTGGCTAAAAACTCCTTTGTCAGGAAAGCCTGGGTTGAGCCCATCCTGTTTAGCAGGTTAAAATACCTTTGGTCCATGCCTTCAAAAGCCCCCTCATGCCAGAAGTTTTTAAGCATGGGGATGTATTGCTTCAAAGATGGCAGGTTTGGCAGGATTGACCTTAACGACACAATATGTTCAACTTCCTCGTTTGTTTCATTTATGGCGCCTTTTAAGGCTTGTTCCAAATAGGCCACCAGGTATCTGGCATATCCTCCAAAAATTTCATCTCCTCCCAGGCCTCCAAGCATTACTTTAACGTGCTTTGCGGCTTCTCTGGAAACAATATACTGGGGGAAAAGACCAGGTCCGGCAACAGGTTCATCCAAGTGGTAAATTAGCTTAGGAAGCAGGTCAATGAATTCCTGTTCGGTGGGATAGATCTCTATTAGTTCAGCATGGCAAGATTTGGCCGCGATCCTGGCGTATTGTAGCTCGTCGAACTCCGGACCCTCGAGAAAGGATCCGGTAAACGACTTGATGGGGTGGTCTAAAAACTTGGATGACAAAATGGTCACCAGGGATGAATCAAGCCCTCCGCTCAGGTAGGTGCCAAGAGGTACATCACTTCGCAATTGCTGCCGAATTGTTTCCTCCAATATCTTTCTCAATTCTGCAACAAAGTATTCCTCTGTGTGAAAAGGATCAAGCGTGAAGTCTGGATTCCAGTAACTTGTTGTCGTTGTTTTTCCTGAGGGCACTTCAATTACCATTTGATGCCCGGGCAGAACCTTAAAGATGTTATGAAACATGGTGTTCCTGCCCATGATAAACTGAAAGGTCAGGTATTCATAAATGCTTTCAGGTTCAGGTTCCGCTTTAAATTCCGGAAAGGCTAATATGGCCTTTATTTCGCTTCCGAAAAGAAACTGGTCTTTATCTTCATACCAATATAAGGGCTTAATGCCAAAATGATCCCGGGCAATAAACAATCGATTTTGCCCCTGGTCAAAAATGATAAAGGCAAACATGCCATTTAGCATTCTTGTAAAGTCTTCGCCAAATTCCTTGTAAAGGTGAAGGATTACTTCGGTGTCAGAAGAAGTAACAAATGTATGCCCTCTTTTTTTGAGATCTTCGCGCAGTTCAATATAATTATAGATCTCACCATTATAAACAATGGTGCAATCCTCAAAACGCATGGGTTGACTTCCGGTCGAAAGATCAATGATTGAAAGCCTTTTATGGAAAAAACCAACCCGTCCTTCGATGAAAAAGCCATCTTCATCGGGTCCCCGATGATTTATGGTCGAAGCCATATGCTTCAATATCAGGAGGTCTGGCTTTCCCCCCGTTTTTTTCATAACCCCAACAATTCCACACACGTAAATATATGTTTAATAGAAACTAATTTTATTTAAATCTAATAAATTTGCTTATTGTAAAGATACGGATAATAATTGCCAATTAGCCCTATAAAGGTTGCGGATGTTGGTAATGAGGCAAATAATAACCATGAGGCCTTTTTTATGAAGGTCTCAGCAACGGAGTAAAAGTAAAGGAGAGAAAACCTATTCGTTTTGCTATTGATTCATCTCCCAGCTCGCCCCTTCTTTGCCGTCTTTTACGGTGATTTTAAGGCTTGCCAGGTGGTCGCGGATCTTGTCGGATGCGGCCCAGTCCTTTTGCTGACGGGCGGTTTGCCTGAAGTCGAGGATCATTTGCATGAGGCCGTCAACAATCGTGTTCATTTGTTGGTTGTCAGAGCCTGCCTCGTTTTTCAGCCCGAAAATGTCGATCAGAAAAGTGTCGAATATTTCTTTTAGCTCGTTCAGATCGGCTTCCGAAAGGGTATCCTTCTTGTCAAATACTGAGTTGATGATTCTTACGGCATCAAACAGCTGGGCAATGGCCAGGGGGCTGTTGAAGTCGTCGTTCATGGCCTCGTAGCATTTTTGCCGGATGCCCGTAATTTGGATCGATGAATTCTCAGATGATTTGATCTTGTGCAGGGTTTCGTGGCCTTGCATAAGGCGCTTCAGGCCTTTTTCGGCTGCCTCCAGGGCTTCGTTGCTGAAGTCGAGGGTGCTGCGGTAGTGGGCCTGAAGTATGAAGAAGCGAATGGTCATAGGGCTGTAGGCTCTTTCGAGTGATGCATGCTCACCACTGAAAAATTCTCGCAGGGTTATGAAGTTGCCAAGCGACTTGCCCATTTTCTGGCCATTGATGGTAATCATATTGTTGTGCAGCCAGTAGCGAACCGAATCTTTTCCGTTTGCGGCATTGCTCTGGGCAATTTCGCATTCGTGGTGCGGAAATAGCAGGTCCATGCCGCCTCCGTGAATGTCGAAAACCTCACCAAGATACTTTGTGCTCATGGCCGAACATTCGAGGTGCCAGCCCGGAAAGCCTTCGCTCCAGGGCGATGGCCAACGCATAATATGCTCTGCACTGGCTTTCTTCCATAAGGCAAAATCCACACTGTTGCGTTTTTCGTCCTGTCCCTCCAGATCGCGGTTGCCGGCCATCATGTCTTCAAGCACGCGCCCGCTAAGTTTCCCATATTGATGGGTTTTGTGGTATTTCTCCACATCAAAATAAACCGAACCATTTACTTCATAGGCAAATCCAGCTTCAAGAATGGCCTTCACCATCTCAATTTGTTCAATAATATGGCCTGATGCACGGGGCTCAATGCTGGGTTTTTTTACATTCAGCAGGTCCATGTCCTCATGGTACCTGTCAGAAAAATATTGCACAATCTCCATGGGCTCGAGCTGCTCCAGGCGGGCTTTCTTGCCAATCTTGTCCTCGCCCTGATCGGCATCATTTTCAAGATGCCCCACATCGGTAATGTTGCGCACATAGCGTACCTTATAGCCTAAATGTTGAAGAAAACGGAAAACAAGATCGAAGGCAATGGCCGGGCGGGCATGACCCAGGTGTGCGTCGCCATAAACGGTTGGCCCGCAAACATACATGCCCACAAAAGGAGGATTCAGCGGCTCGAAAGGTTCTTTTTTCCGCGAAAGCGAGTTATAAATTATAAGAGAATGTTGCATGACCAGGAAGTTTCAAAGACACAAAGTTATCATTTATACCATTTAATTGCTTTTGTCCTTTAAAACCTGCTTTGCTTCCTTATATCCCAGGTCGAAAATTTCCTGTGCTCGCGAAACGTCAAGCAGCCCATATTGGTCAAGTCCTTCCGGCTCTATATATATGTCGCAAAGGTCCTTTTTGCTGTTGGCCTGATTGCGCAAGGTAATGTGAAAGGATCGTTCGGCAATGGCTTTAAGGCTGCCAACTTTTTTAAACTCGCCAATGGGGTTAACGTTTATCCCAATAACAGTTTCACAGTCTTCGCGGATCATATCGACCGGAAAATTATTAATTATGCCGCCATCGAGATAGTATTGTCCTTTAATTTTTACCGGAGGAAATACCACAGGAATAGACGAGGATGCCATAATGGCACTAACCAGGTCGCCCTTGTCAAATTTAATCAGTTCTGCAGAATTAATATTTACGGCAAAAATAACCAGTGGTATTTCCAGATCTTCAAATTTTTTGGCCTTAAGTTTGTTGCGCAAGGTCTTTTCAAATCCGGTCATTTTCACCAGACTATTACGGGGCATAATAAATTCAAGAAACCCAAAGAGCCTTTGGCTTGTAAGAGCCTTGAGGGCCTCTTCGGCGTTTTCGCCATCGGCATAAAGCGCCCCAACAATGCTTCCGGCACTCACGCCGGCAATAATATCTGGTTGTATTCCATGCTCTTCAAGGGCCTTAAGGGCTCCCAGGTGAGCAAACCCACGGGTACCACCACCGCTGAGGACCAACCCAGTTTTGTACTTCTTTTTGCTCGTGCCTCCCATGATCCTTATATTTTTGGATTACCTTTTACAAAAGTCCAAAAAATAAAGGTCGGAAACACATAAAAATACAAGAAATAAGAATTTTGTCTATTTCTTGTTTCTTTTGGTATTAATACCCAGTGGAAGGTAAAAGGGGCAAACCCCAACCATGCTGGTAAGAACTAAAACAATAGCCAGCACAGAAAGAATAATGGCCGGAATGCCGCTCAGGACGTCAGTATAAACAAGGAATGCTACCAATATTGCTGCAATAATGCGAATTACCTTGTCGATGGTGCCCATGTTGGTTTTCATGTCAATTTGATTTTTAATATGAAATTGATTTTTATGAATAACAGATTGCTGGCGCATTTGTTTTGTGAATTATTGGCATTGGAAAAGAATACCAGACTTGATAAAAGCCGCAGAATTTATTAGATTTGCGTTGGGTTTTGTAAACATACGACGTTTTGTCGCGTTTAATCTTATGAACTTAAAAACCTGACGGTATGAAAACATTTTTCTCTCGGTTTTTTTTCTTCTCATTGTTCCTGTTTTTTGCCGTTGCCACTTTGCCGGCTCAGCAGACTTCCGGGCTTCAATCGGCTGGCGAACCTATCCTTGAGATACCCAAAATAGACTTTGGCCTTCAGTTAGGTTCTTCGTTTACCACTGCCTTTGGCGGAAGCTCCTTGTTCTCACAATCTTTTGCTCCTCATTTTCAGTGGAATCCTGCTCAGCGTTTCAGCTTGGTGGTTGGCAGTGTTTTTTCCACCGGGCAGTTCTCGGGGGCAGGCGGTTTTTCGCCTTTTGGTCTGGTTCCGGTAGCCCAGGCAGGTATGATGCCCCAGCGCCTTTTCAGCGGAAGCGTGTATGCCCTGGGAGCCTACCAGCTCAATGAGCGGCTTACCCTTACCGGAGGCACTTGGTTTGAGAGAAACAACCTGCAGTTGGCTCAGCCCCAAATGAACCCACAGGCCTTTAACATGAGTCCGCGGGGGATGATGGTAGGCTTCGACTACCGTGTTACCGAAAATTTCCGCTTTGGCGCACAGCTCAATGTTTCGCAAGGGTATAACCCTTTCAATCCTTTCAATCAGTTTGGCGGGTTTAATCATGGGCTCTTTGCCCCATCGCCTTTTCACCGCAATACCATTTGGTAAATTAATCTTCGGAGTTATGGAGTCTTTCCTTGTTTATTCAGGAGGTTCTTTTGTAAGGACCTCTCGTGAACACATTGTATATGGTCCTTTCGATGGCAAACCTTTTGCCCGAACCTGGCTGGCCGGAAACGAAGAGTTTGACCGATCGGTTGCTGCAGCCCTCGTTGCGGCCGAAGCCATGAAGAAAATGCATGCCTTTGAACGCAGTAGCATATTACGCGAGATATCTGATAAGATCACAGCCCGGGAAGATGTTTTTGCCAGAATCATTGCCCGCGAGGCGGCCAAGCCCTGGCGATATGCCCTTGCCGAGGTTAGGCGTGCTGCACAAACTTTTTTCGTTGCTTCTGAAGAAGCCAGGCGGCAGCCCGGGGAATACCTTTCGCTCGACTGGACCCCCGAAGCGGCAGGGCGCGAAGGCTTGGTGAAATATTTTCCAATTGGTCCAGTAGCCGGGATCAGCCCTTTCAACTTTCCGCTAAACCTGGCCGTGCATAAAATTGCCCCAGCCATTGCCACGGGCTGCCCCATTGTGTTAAAGCCGGCTTCTTCCACCCCGCTTTCAACCCTTGAGCTGGCAAAAATAATTGACGAAACCGCCTTGCCCAAAGGAGCGGTTTCCATTTTGCCAATGGATCGAAAAACCGGAAACCGCCTGGTTACCGATGAACGTTTCAGGCTGTTGTCGTTTACCGGATCGCCCGAGGTGGGCTGGAAAATGAAAGAGGATGCCGGAAAGAAAAAAGTGGTGCTCGAGCTGGGCGGCAATGCCGGCACAATAGTCGCCGCTTCTGCTGATCTTGATTATGCCGTAAAACGTTGCCTGGTAGGCGGTTTTGCCTATCAGGGTCAGGTGTGCATTCACGCCCAGCGAATTTTTGTGCATCAAAGCCTGTTCGACGCCTTTGCCACAAAGCTGGTAGAAGGGGCAAGAAATTTAAAATATGGTGATCCGCTTTCACCCGAAACTGACATTACGACAATGATCGATGAAGGTAATGCCAGAAGGGTGGAGACATGGATTGCTGAGGCTGCTGATGCAGGAGCCAAGGTGCTTTGTGGTGGCGGCCGAAACGGAAATTATGTGGAGCCAACCATAATCATCGGGGCTGAGCCCGGCATGAAGGTTTTTGATGAGGAAGTATTTGGTCCCGTGGTCACCCTCAATGCATTTGATGACTTCGGCGAGGCCATAAATATGGTCAATAACAGTCGCTTTGGTTTGCAGGCAGGCGTTTTTACCAAAAAAGTTGATGAACTCGACCTGGCCTTTAATGAGCTCGAGGTTGGAGGGGTAATTCATAATGACACCCCAATATTTCGAACCGACCATATGCCATACGGAGGGGTAAAAGATAGCGGGCTCGGCAGGGAAGGGGTTAAATATGCCATGCTCGATATGCTCGAGTCCAGAATTTTAGTAAAAAACACTAAAAATAAGTGATACCTTTAGGCGTAATCTCCCGCTAAAACACGCGTAAATACGGTTGTTTTGATTGTTGAACAAGATTAACTTTGAAAAAGAAATAAAAAGACAAAAAATGTCTTGTTTTTCTTTAAAAGTTTGTTTAAATTGGTATGCTGTTTAAGGCAGAACCAGCTTCAAAAAGTTTTGCAAGGTTTTAGTTGTTTTATTGGTTAATGTTGTTTTGTTTTGGTGGTTAAAAAGAGCAGGAGGTGGATTACCGTGCCACCTCTTGCTTTTTTATATAACGCAACTGGCCCGCAAGTTCAAGCGGGTTTTTTGTTTTTCCGGATGCTCTGTTCTAATTAAGAAATGCTGAACAACGGCTATTGCATTTGCAGCCTTAGGTTGGTAAGCCCAGCGCGCCTTGCTGCGTTAACTGCATTTTGATATTCAGCAAAGGTTATCCGCCTGGCAATCTCGGGAAATTCGCTTGCGCGAAACATGGGCGTATACTGCGACATGATATTGACATAGGTGTTCTTCGGTAGGTTGCTGGCAATCCACTGCATTACCTTTTGACTTTGCGCCACATTGCCGGGCATTACCAAATGACGGATCATAAGTCCGCGGGCCTTCAGCTCCCCGTTTTTATGCAGTTTTATGAACCCCGGCTCATAATCACTTATGTTCATGCCTTTGACCTGATTTTGAAGCCCTCTGAGCAGAAAAACCGGAACCAGCGCAATACTGGGCAGTGTAATTGCCGTACGTAAAAACCGTCGCCTGCTTTTCTTTTCCATTTTTAAATATAGAGGTTAAGTGTTTGAAATTCAACAATCAAACGTCATAAAGATAATAAAATTTTCAAATACCCCAATGCAAGGTTTGCCGCCAAATATTGAACCTGCTGAAAACGGCCATATTATTAAATTTCCATAAAAGTGAATTTAAAAAAGTGATTTTTTTGCATACGTGAGATTATATTAATAAATTTATGCAACATAAAAACAATCATGGAGGATTAATATGGCAAATTTGAAAACGACTTATATGGGTTTGGAGCTAAAAAACCCGATTATTTTAGGTGCTTGTAACCTTACTTTTGATCTTGACACGGCCCGCAACCTTGAAAAAGCAGGTATTGCGGCCGTGGTGTTCAAGTCGCTGTTCGAAGAGCAGATCAACCTCGAAAGCATTCAAATGGAGGAGGATTTGCACGAATATGACGAGCGCAATGCCGAAATGGTCAGTCTATTCCCCAGCCTGAGGCATGCAGGGCCTGCAGAGCACCTCGAAAAACTCAGTCAACTGAAAAAAGCCCTGAGTATTCCGGTTATAGGAAGCCTTAACTGTGTGAATGAGAGTACCTGGGTTGAGTATGCCGTTGAAATGGAAAAGACTGGCATTGATGCACTGGAACTGAACTTCTATACCTCTCCGAGCGATTTTGAAAGCAATGGCCAGAAAGAAGAAGACGAACAGGTTAAGATTCTTGAAGCGGTTAAGGCGAAGGTTAAAATACCGGTTAGTGTCAAGCTCAGCCCATTTTACACCAATCCACTGCAGCTGATCAAGCGCATGGATAAGGCAGGTGCCAATGGCTTTGTGCTTTTCAACAGGCTGTATCAGCCCGAGATCAATGTGGAAAAACAGGAGATGAGCTTCCCCTTCAACCTGAGCCAGGTGGGCGATTACCGTTTGCCGTTACGCTATGCGGGCTTGCTGCATAAAAATATTAAAGGCAGCGTTTGCAGCAACTCGGGCATATTTACCGGACAGGACGCGGTGCGTATGCTGCTGGCTGGCGCCGATGCCGTGCAGGTTGTGAGCACCGTGTATAAAAACAAGGCGGGACATATTACCCAAATGCTCAGCGATATTTCTGCCTGGATGAAAGATAAGGGATATGACTCGCTGGAAGCCTTCCGCGGAAAGCTTTCAAAGCAAAATCTTGCCGATCCTTATGCTTATCAGCGTGCGCAATATGTAGACCTGCTCATGAAGCCATTTGATATTATGAAAAAATATCCGCAGGTTTAAAAAATCTTACTGTTATTAAACAGAAGAGGGGGCACACGCCCCCTCTTCTGTTTTTATGTAATTTGGTTGTTAATCAATAACAATGTCGTAAGGTAAGCGGGTCATAATGCCGGTCATTTCATTTACATGCTGAACTTGCTCATAGTATCGGTATGCTTCGCCCATCCTGCGTTTGACAAATACTTCCTGCATGTTGCCGAAGCTTTCCATCAGTTGTGCCAGAAAATCCTTGTGGGTGGGATATTCCACCAGGCGGTAGTTTTCGAGTCCGGCTTTCTCGGCAGCTTTTTCAATGGCGAAATTCAGTCCGCCCAGTTCATCTACCAGCCCTATTCGCTTGGCATCGGCACCGCTCCAAACCCTGCCCTGGCCAATGCTGTCGACCAACTCAACCGGTATGCCGCGGCCTTCGGCCACGTGTCCGATAAAGGTGTCGTAAACCTGCTCGACACCTTCCTGGATAATGGCGCGCTCATTGCGGGTCAACGGCCTGGAAATAGTCATCAGGTCGGCATATTCGTTGGTCTTAACGTTGTCGAAAGTGATGCCCAGTTTCTGATTGAAAAAGTTCTGCATATTCGGAATGAGTCCGAAAACTCCAATGGAGCCGGTAATGGTACTGGGGCTGGCCACGATCATGTCGGCACCGCAAGCCACATAATAACCGCCTGAAGCCGCCACATCGCCCATGGAAGCGATTACAGGCTTTACCTGGCTGGCCAGCTTCACTTCGCGCAAAATCACATCAGAAGCCAGGGCACTGCCGCCGGGCGAGTTGATTCGGAAAACAATGGCTTTTACGGTGGTGTCGAGCCTGGCTTCACGAATGGCAGATGCAATGCGTTCAGAACCCATGTTGCGTTCTGTGCCTTCGCCCGAGACTATGCCTCCCATTCCATAAACAACGGCAATCTTGTCGCGGCTGCGCGGACTGCGGCTTTCTTTCGACTCTGGAACATTCTGATACTTGTTGAGTGCCACAAACTCAATATCACTGGCCTTTTCATGTTCAAGGCGGTCTTTAATCTCATCTAATACCTCATCGCGGTGCATTATTCCATCAATCATTTGCCACTCCAGGGCAAGGCTGGCATTACGGGTGTTAAAACCGTTGGCCACATCGTTCAGGTGGTTGATGGTGAGGTTACGGCTGTCGGAAATGTCCTTCAAAACGTTATTCCAGATCGAACTCACATAGGCCTGTATCTGCTCGCGGTTTTCGTCGCTCATTTTCTCGAGAAAAAAAGGCTCGGTGGCACTTTTGAATTTGCCATGGCGAATAACTTGTGGCTCAATGCCAACTTTTTCAAGCATGTTTTTAAAGAAGACCAGCTCGGAGTTAAGCCCCCTGAAATCGATAGCTCCTTCGGGATGGAGGTAAACCTTGTCGGCAACAGACCCAAGATAGTAAGCATTCTGGGTGTAGGTCTCGCCGTAAGCCACAATAAACTTTCCGGATTCTTTAAAGTCTTCCAGGCCTTGCCTTACTTCGTCGATGGTGCTCCACCCGGCCTGCATCAAACTCAGGTCAAGAAAAATGCCATCGACATTTGGGTCGTTTTTGGCTTTTTTCAGGTTTTTGAGAAGGTCGTTAAGACCCACGGCCGACTTGGCCTGAAAGCTCATGGGATCGAAAGAATCGAAAGGATTGGCGCCTCCGCGGTCAACAATTTCGGTGGTTAAATTAAGGTGAAGTACCGTTTGGGGCTTAAGGAGTACAACCTCTTTCTTTGAGAAAGAAGCCAGGGAGGCCAGCATTCCGATCAGAATAAAAAATAAAATGATGGCCGAAATGAAAAACCCCAGCATGGAGGCAAACATAAATTTGAAGAATTGTTTCATCCGTAAATGATTTTTAAATTAAAGTCGGATGGAACTCGCATGATGAATTTACATCCGTATTTGTGTTTAACGAATCATGCTCGTTTCATGGTGCCGACGAATTTTTTGTGAATATTAAAAGTTTTACAATATTACAAATTTCAGCGTTACGCTTTGTAAAACCCAACCTGATTTGTTTTTGCTTTCCCGATTATTTTACTGAATTTTGTCTGGAAATTAAAACCCCATTATTGGGCAAGCAAATGAATAAAGTATTTCTCCTTTTGGGAGGCAACCAGGGCAATGTGTCCGAAACTTTTGCACTGGCCCGCCAGCAGATCATGGAAAGGGTAGGCACAGTAATTCTTGCCAGTTCGCTTTATCAAAGCGAACCCTGGGGTTTTGAAGCCGACAGCCATTTCCTGAACCAGGTGTTGTTGGCCGAAACCATGCTCGCACCTGCAGAATTGCTGCAGACACTTCTCGAAATCGAAACCTCATTGGGAAGGACGCGTTTGGCCGGGGTAATGGAATCGCGCAGCATCGATATCGATATTCTGTTTTTCAACCAACAGGTCATCATCAACCCCGGGCTGGAAATCCCACATCCCAGGCTTCACCTGAGGCGTTTTACCCTGCTTCCGCTGGCAGAGATCGCCCCGGAAATGGTCCATCCCCTTATGGGAAAAACCATCTCGGAAATACTATTGTCATGTAATGACACCCTGGCCGTTCAAAAAGTAAATCCAGCCGTAGATCAGGCCGGCTAAAAAAGAAACGTATGCGTTATAACTACATTGCCATTGAAGGAAATATCGGTGCAGGAAAAACCACCCTGGCCACCAAAATTGCCCAAATGTACAATGGCAAGCTGATTCTTGAACGGTTTGAGGACAATCCCTTTCTGGCCAAGTTTTACGAAAACCAGGAGAAATATGCATTTCCCCTTGAGTTGTCTTTTTTGGCTGAGCGTTACCAGCAGTTGAAACGCGAGCTGGCCAGTCAGGAACTTTTTACCAACTTTACTATTTCCGATTACTTCCTGAATAAGTCATTGATCTTTGCACGTAAAACCCTCAACGATGACGAATACCAGCTTTTTATCACCCTCTTTAATATAATGAACGCCAACCTGCCCCGGCCCGACCTGTTGGTGCACCTTTTTGTTTCGACCTACAGGCTGCAGACTAACATTAAAATGCGCGGCAGGGAATATGAGCAGCGCATACCCGACGAGTACCTCGAGAAGATACAGGAGAGCTATCTCGATTATCTGAAACAGCAACCCCATTTGCGCATTCTGCTGCTCGACGTCAATGCCCTTGACTTTGTGGCCCGTCCGGCCGATTTTGAGAAAATTGTAAACACCATGAACCTGGAATACCCCAAAGGTTTGACCAGGATAAAACTCAGCTAAGAAAAAGGAAATAAAAAAAGCCGGCTGTTGGGCCGGCTTTTTTTTATTGGGATCAGAGAAATCTTAGTTAACGATTTCCTGGAATTCAGCGCGGTCGAAATAGCGGATGAATTCACGGTCTTTTTTGGCAATAGCCTTGTAGCTGGGTTCTGCGGCAACAGCCTTACGGAGGTTGTCGTATAGCAGGCTGGTGTCGTTTCTGCGGGCACCAATAATGGCCTTCAGATAAAATACCTGGGGCGATTCGGGGGTGCAGTTCAGGGTGTTAAGGGCGGCCTGCTCATTGCCGGAAATCAGTTGCGACATGGCCAGGTTGTAGGTGCAGGTACTGGTAGCTAATGCAGTAGAAGCAGCCTGATAGTCACCCTGAACAATGTTAATAACACCCAGGTTGGTGTTGGTGTTTACGTTACTGCTGTTGGCAGTGGTAAACAGGTTCTTGGCATTAACGTAATCGTTTTTATAAGCAGCTACAATACCAAGGTTGTTTTGGATGTAAGCGTTACCGGGAACAAGTTGGTTGGCTACTTCAAGGTCGGCAGCAGCGGCTTCGATGTTGCCAAGTTCAATGTTTACGGCAGCAGCGTTATTAAACAGGCGGGCACAACGGGGGAACAGTTGCTGGCCGGCTTTGTAAATGGCAAGCTTGGTGTTCAGGTCGTTGGTAAGGGTTGCAGCATAAAGTAACTCTTCCAGGGTCAGTTCAGAAGGATTACTGGTGGCAAGCTGTGCCATTTCAGCATCGGTTTTCTTGGGCTCGTAAAGATGTACAACAAACTCAGCGCGACGCAGGGGCTCAAGAAGCTTTTCAATTTCGGCATAAATCAGGGTCATATCCTTAATTCTTCTTTCCCTTTCAGCGGGAGCTACCTGGGCATTGATAACATTGGCAATAGCCTGCTTGTCGGGCAGGTTGCTGGCATTCAAAGCAGTCATGAAACCATCAAAGTCTTCTCCTTTGGCAGAAACTTTAAATGCAGGCTTTTCAATGGTGGTTTCGGTTTCCTTTTCAAGACGTGTGAAAAGGTCGGCCAGGTATTTTTCACCGGTTTTTGAACGGTTCTCGGCAAGCTTTTCGTTGAAAGCCACTTCACCTTCGGGAGAAGCCCATGCATTTACTTCAATTGATTGAAACTCCCAGCCTCTCTTTACGAAATCAGCGAGGGCAGTGATCTTTGCCTGGTTCTCAGGGTCGCGGTTCAGGGCCAGACGTGTGTCGAGGTTATGACGCATATAACCAAAATAGAGATTGGCGGATTCGGTATGAATGGTCACTTTTTCGTATTTGTCGGGCATGTAGGCCACGGTAAATTCGCCCTTGTCAACAAGCTGCGAGGTGTTGATGGTGCCATCAGCAACTTTCCTTTCGGGAAGAATGCTTGCACGTTGCTCACGGCCTTCTTTGTAAATCCGGGTGCGCAGCACGAGCTCCGAAGCCAGCATTTCAGGCGTAAAGTTAAGGGTGTTGTTCATGTCGAAGCTGCTGGCCTGGTCAAGGTTCACCATGGTACCTGCAGAGGTGGTTTTGGTTCCACGAAGGGTAACAGTGGGAAGTTCTGTCTCGCCGCCTTCATGAATCAAAACAGGAGTAACCTCCATGATGGCTCTGCGAGCAAAGTAACCTTCGCTTATATTGCCTTTTACATTGGCTGCAACTTTGCCGCCATGATTTTCAAGTGGGTTGGTAGCAGGAGTGTAACGAACCTGTTCATCGTAATTCTTTACCATCTTGCTGATAGCACAGCCACTTAAAACTGTTGCCGTAAGCAACATTAAAGCTAAAATCTTAAAATTGATGCTTTTCATACGTTTCTCTTTAGTATTGGGTTAATCAGTTTTTTGGTTTCGTTAACGCTTTATTTAACACTACAAATATATAAAAAAATCGTATTACATTTAGCAATTTAAGATTTTGTTATGCTTTCGTTTGGGCACCAAAAAGGCTGTTTTTCGCTCAAACCTCTGTGTTTTCAAACCTATCAGTAAATCAACTGCATTGAATGGGAGTTAAAAAAAAACAGAAATAGTCTCTGAATCCCCGCTTTTCTTTATTAAAACAGCTTTTTTTGGCGAGCGAGGGACCTCTTTTCCGGGCAGGAAAGTCCTTTTTGGTCAAAAATATTTCCAAAAAAGCCAAAAGGGTTTTGCAGAATGACAAAATTGTTTTACATTTGCACTCCTTTTTCGGGAAAAGAAGGCCCGTTCGTCTAGGGGTTAGGACGCAAGGTTTTCATCCTTGTAACAGGGGTTCGAATCCCCTACGGGCTACAACAAAAAGTTTTTTAAAATTGTAATAAAAGGTTATCATGGCCAACCATAAGTCAGCACAAAAAAGAATTCGTTCCAACAACGCCAAAAGGCTCAGGAACCGCTATTATGCAAAAACAACCCGCAATGCCGTAAAAAGGCTGCGCAACACCACCGATAAGGCCGAGGCTGCTGAGAAGCTTCCTAAGGTGCTTTCGCTGGTCGATAAGCTTGCAAAGCGCAGGGTAATTCATAACAATAAGGCTTCCAACCTCAAGTCGAGCCTTATGCGCCATGTGAACAAATTGCAGTAAGCTACTGCAGCAAAGGTTTTTTCTTAGAGGTTATTGACCGTTTTTGAAAATAATATACCTTTGCAGCCCAAAAAAATAATGGCCCGTTCGTCTAGGGGTTAGGACGCAAGGTTTTCATCCTTGTAACAGGGGTTCGAATCCCCTACGGGCTACAAAAAAGACCTTCCGCAAGCGGAGGGTCTTTTTTTTATTCCGGATTCTTTGTATATTAGCTCAGGATCGACCTGTTCTTCGACCAATAACATTTCCTGTTCGTTTATCAGAAACTTGCTGAACAGAACTGCTATGTCAACCAAAACCAACCTGCCTGCCGAAGAGCCGGTGGCAAAACTCAAAAGCATTAAGTCGTGGGCCGAGCACGACCGCCCGCGCGAAAAACTCCTGGAAAAAAGCCAGAAGGCCCTGTCGGATGCCGAGTTGCTTGCCATTATCATTGGCTCTGGGTCTGCCAACGAATCGGCCGTTGACCTCTCCAAAAGAATTCTGGCCAGCGTTTCAAATAACCTCTCGGAACTTTCGCGCCTAGGGATTCCAGACCTTCTTCGCTTCAAAGGCATAGGCCATGCCAAAGCCATCAACATTATTGCTGCCCTTGAGCTGGGGCGCCGCCGCCGCCAAAGCGAGAGCCTGCAGCGCCAAACCATCACTTCGAGCCGCGATGCCTTCGAGCTGATGCAACCCATACTGGGCGACCTGGCTTATGAAGAGTTTTGGGTAATCACCCTTAACCGCTCCAATAAAGTAAAACGGACTATTTGCATTAGCGAGGGTGGGGTGGAAGGCACGGTGGCCGATCCCAAGAAAATTTTTAAAATGGCCCTCGATGACAATGCCTCCGGCATCATCATTTGCCACAACCACCCCAGTGGGGCCCTCCGCCCCAGCGAAAACGATATAAAGATTACACGCAAGTGCAAGGAAGCTGGCGCATTTCTTGAGTTGCCGGTACTCGATCACCTCATTATTGCCCACGAAAAATATTTCAGCTTTGCCGACGAAGGATTGCTGTAAACGGTTGCATGAAAAAACTTAAAGCGTAGTGCCCAGGCCGGGCTATTGATCAAAAATCAAATTTACTTTTACCTTTACGTCGCAAAGTCTCCTGATAATTTTTCGCTATGGTTTTGGTATATTGTACAAAGGTTACCAGCCGGTTGAAATACACGCTCAATCTCATCTTCGATACCTTGCTGGGTGTTGAATGGGACCTAACCATCAGCCCAGAGGTCTTTTCGGGCTTTGAAGGCGCGAAGGTAAACTACAGCAAGGCCCCCCTTTCGGGGAAGGAAGTGCTGATTAATCCGTCGGGTTTCCTTGAAAAACGTGGGGTGCAGGCTTTTGAACCTGACCTGGTGCGAAAAGGGGAGCTGCCTTGCCTTTTCCCCTGCAATGGAACAGACGATGATTTTGGATTCGATCTTTTTGCCGCTTCCTTTTACCTGGTTAGCCGTTACGAAGAGTACTTGCCGCATGAGAAAGACCGGCACGGTCGCTTTCAGGCCGGGTATAGCTTTGCTTTCAAACATGGGTTTCTTGATGTGCCTGTAGCTAACCACTATGCCATTTTGTTGCATAAGGCCTTGCTGCAAAAATTTCCTGAGCTGGTCTTTCCCGTCAGGGAATATTCATTTGTACCCACCTACGATATTGATATTGCCTATGCCTACCGTGGCAGGGGCTTTTTCAGGGGGGTGGGCGCCAGCCTGCGATCACTTTTTCAGTTGGATTTTGCTGGGCTTAAAGAACGACAGCAGGTCCTCATCCAAAAGACCGCAGATCCATTTGACACCTACGACCTTCAGCTTGACTGGCACCGCAAATACAGCTTAAGGGCGTTTTACTTCTTTCTTTGTGCCGATTATGGACCCTTCGATCGCAACATCTCCGTTTTTTCTACCGTTTTTCAAAACCTGGTAAAAAAGGTCAGCGACTATGCATACACTGGCATACACCCTTCTTACGCCACAGGCGAGGACCCCGAAAAGCTTTCCACGGAAGTGGCGAGATTATCAAAAATTCTTAACCGCGACATCCACTTTAGCCGGCAGCATTACCTGAGAATGCAAATGCCTGCAACCTACCGCAACCTGATTCGCAACAACATCGACCACGATTTCACCATGGGTTACGCCTCGCAGCCAGGGTTCAGGGCCTCTATTGCCAGCCCCTTCTTTTTTTACGACCTGGGACGCGAAGAAATTACCAGCCTGAAAGTATTCCCTTTTGCCGTAATGGACGGCACCCTGAAAGATTACCTGGGCCTGAAGCCTGAGCAGGCCATAGAGCGGATCGCTAAACTGGTGGAGGCTGTGCGCGCAGTGGATGGTATTTTTATGAGCCTGTGGCATAATGAGCCTTTGTGCGAATGCGGAAAATGGAAGGGCTGGCGCAATGTATATGAACAGCTGATTGAAATGGCCGCAAAAAAAACAATGACCCATGATCAGGTACCTTGAAAACCAGCAAATTGACTTTGAAAAGTGGGACCATTGTATTGAGCGGTCGCTCAACGGTATTTTTTACGCCTACTCCTGGTATCTCGATATGACCGCCCCGGGCTGGGCTGCGCTGGTAGACGGCGACTATGAGACCGTGATGCCGCTGCCCAGCCGTAAAAAGCTCGGGATAAATTATATTTACCAACCTTTTTTCGTGCAGCAACTGGGCATTTTCAGCACTAGCAGCCTTTCGGCAGAAGTCACCACGCGATTCCTTAATGCCATGCCACGCCACTTCTGTTTTGCCGACCTAAACCTGAACACCTTCAATCAGGTCAATGAGATTACTGGAATAAGAACGTCCAACCGCATTACCCACCACCTCGACCTTATTGAGGCTTATGAGCAGATAGTGCAACGTTACTCGTCAAATACCCGCCGCAACATTAAAAAAGCAGAAAAGGCGGGCGTTTTTGTAACATCCCACGGCCGCCCTGAAGAGATCATAGAGACTTTCAGAAAAAACCGTGGCCGGGAGATAAAGGCCCTTTCGGAAGAAGACTATATGGTGCTCAAGCATTTGATTTATTCGGGCATGCACCGCGGCATGGTTTCGATTATGAGCGCCTATACGGTCGAGAATAATTTTTGTGCCGGCATTGTGTTTTTTCAAAGCCATAAGAAAACGGTCTTCCTTTTTTCGGGTAGCACTCCGATGGCGCGGGATAATGGGGCAATGTTTTTGTTGGTTGATAATTATATCAGGGAAATGGCCGGGAAGGAGCTGGTGCTCGACTTTGAAGGCTCGTCTGATCCGCAACTTGCAAGATTTTATAAGGGTTTCGGTTCAAAAGAATGTGTATTTTTACAAATTGAAATAAACCGAATGCCTTTTGGCCTCAGGCAGCTGGTTGGCCTTTACCGGCAATGGCAGCAAAAGAAAAGGGCAATATCTTAAATTTGTGGCGTGTATGATACATTATCTTGGAAATAAAAGCTCGTTGCTTAAGCATTTCATTGCCGAGGTGCGCGATGTGGAGATACAAAAGGACAGCCTGCGCTTCAGGCGCAACATGGAGCGGCTGGGTGAGATTTTTGCCTACGAGATAAGCAAAACCCTTGGCTGGAGCCAGCAGGAAGTGATTACGCCACTGGGATCGGCTCAATGCCAAGTGCTGGCCGAGCAGCCGGTTATTGCCACCATTCTGAGGGCAGGACTGCCGCTGCACCAGGGCATTCTCAACTATTTCGACCGGGCCGAAAATGCCTTTATTTCTGCTTACCGCAAGCACCATAAAAACGGACGCTTCGACATCAAGATCGAATACATCTCTTGCCCCAACCTCGACGGTAAAGATTTGGTGATCAGCGACCCAATGCTGGCTACGGGGGCCTCACTGGTGCTCACTTACAAGGAGTTGCTGCATCGGGGCAAACCCCGGCATACCCATATCGTGGCAGTGCTTGCCAGTGCCCAGGGTGTAGAGTATATCAAGAAACATCTGCCTCATGAAGATTATACTTTGTGGCTGGGCGAAGTGGACGATGAACTAACCGCAAAGGCTTACATCGTTCCCGGCCTGGGCGATGCCGGCGATTTAGCTTTCGGAAACAAATTATAACCATGGAAATTTTAGAAAGATGCTGCCAGACAGGGCTATACTGATAGAGAACATTAAAATTTCGCTGGCATCCATACGCACCCATATGCTGCGTACTTCACTTACAGTGCTTATTATTGCTTTTGGCATAATGGCTTTGGTTGGAATTCTTACCGCAATCGACTCCATTAAGTCTTCCATTACCTCCAATTTTGCCCGTTTGGGTGCCAACAGTTTTACCATTCGCAATCGCGAGATGCGGGTAATAATTGGTGGGGGCGGCGGTGGGCAATCGCAGGTCTATCGGAACATTAGCTACGATGAGGCAGTTGCATTCAAAGAGCGTTTCGACTTTCCTGCGCAGGTTTCGGTATCTATCTTCGGTACTGGCTCCACTGTGGTTCGCTTTCGCTCGCGCGAAACCAACCCCAATGTGTCGGTAGTAGGCAGCGATGAGAACTACTTGATTACTTCCGGAAACGAGCTGGAATCAGGTCGGAATTTCTCTTCGCGCGAACTTCAGTTTGGCGAAAATGTGGTAATTCTTGGCTCGGATGTAGTTAAAACCTTGTTTCCTGATAACGAAAACCCACTGATGGCTTCGGTCGCTTTCGGCAACACCCGCTACCAGGTAATTGGCGTAATGAAAAGCAAAGGGGCTGCTATGGGCATGTCGGACGACCTGCGATGCATCATACCCCTGGTCACTGCCCGCAAAAACTTCTCGAGGCCAAACATGAATTATACCATTTCGGTAAACTCGAACAAAGTAGCCGACATGGAGGCGGCTATTGGCGAAGCCACAGGCCTCTTCAGGGTAATCAGGGGGGTGAGGACTGGCGAAAGCCTCAACTTCGACATTGCACGCAGCGACAACATTGCACAGGCCCTGATTGAGAACCTGCGCTATGTAACCATGGCCGCAAGCCTTATCGGAATCATTACACTGGTGGGCGCCGCCATCGGCCTGATGAACATCATGCTGGTTTCCGTAACAGAAAGAACCCAGGAAATTGGTATACGGAAAGCATTAGGGGCAACACGTAAGGTAATAAAGCAACAATTTCTGGCCGAAGCCATAGTCATATGCCAGATCGGTGGAATTCTTGGAATAGTACTGGGAATTCTTATCGGAAATATTATCTCCATTGTCATAGGAAACCCGTTTATTATTCCATGGATATGGGTCATTGGGGGCGTTGCCCTTTGTGTTGGAGTAGGCCTGGTAGCAGGGTATTACCCCGCTGCAAAAGCTGCCGGACTCGACCCGATAGAGTCTTTACGCTATGAATGAAAAATTTATTACGTATTTTACTTAGGGGTTTGTTGCAGTTAATGATATATTTTGTTAAATTTGTCGGTAAAGTATACCTTGTTCGTAGGGTATGCCAATTTAGGGGGGATGTATGGACAAAATTAACGTGCTGGTTATTGACGACCACGACCTGATAATTTTGGCTGTTCGGCAGGTCTTTTCAAAAATTCCTGACATGAAGCTGGTGGGTGTGGCCAAAGATGGTGAAGAAGGTTTGAATAAAGTTTCTGACCTTAGGCCCGATGTGGTGGTTATCGATATTTCCATTCCGGGCATGAACGGTATTGAACTTACCCGCAAAGTTACCCGCGACTTTCCTGACACCAAAGTGGTGCTTCATTCATCTTCAGTGAGTGAAGAAGTGATTGTTATGGGCTTTGAAGCCGGTGCCATGGCTTATGTGCCCAAAAATTTCAAGCCCGGGCAACTGGTGGAAGCCATTCGTACGGTTATGCGCGGAGAGCATTACAGCAAGGGATTTGTTTCCGATATTCTGATCGAGAACTTTTTAAAAGATAAGAACAAAAAAGACGGACAGTTTAAGCTTACCGATCGTGAGCTTGAAATTTTGCGTGCTATAGCCAAGGGCGGTACCAACCAGCAAATGGCCGAACAGTTTTGCATCAGTGTGCGTACAGTGGAAGCCCACAAGGCCAACATAATGAAGAAGCTGAAGCTCAGCAATACCGCCGAACTCGTAGTGTTTGCAATTAAAAACAAGATTGTAAAGATCTGATCAACCTTCCTGTTTTTTTTCAAGGACTTCCAGTTCCAGGTGGAACTGTTCCCAATCTTTTTCCGCTTTTGCCAGGCGGATTTTTTGTGCCTCGTAATTTTTAAAAACCTCTCCGCTCTCAATCCTTTGAAGGTCTAAAGCAGGATTGGCAATGATTTTCTCCAGTTCGGCCATTTCCTTTTCGCAGCTTTCAATTTCTTTTTCGGCCTTTTCAATGCCATTCTGAAGCTTGCGCAACTCGCGCTCAAACTGTTTCTTCTGTTCCCAATTCTGACGGCTTGCCGACTCGCCCGTTTCCCGGTCGGCCTGAATTGCTTTGCGCCCGGCTTCCAACTGCTTCAGCGATTCAATGTTGCGATGGTCAATGAAATCGTACACATCGCCAATAAACTCTTTTATTTTCCTGGTGCGGAATTCAAAAACCTTTCCCGTGAGACCCTGAAGGAAGTCACGGTCGTGCGACACCAGGATAATGGTGCCATTAAACTGCAGCAAGGCGCTTTTCAGGATGTCTTTTGAGCGCATATCGAGGTGGTTGGTGGGCTCATCGAGTACCAACAGGTTCACCGGCTCAAGCAGGAGCTTGGCTATGGCCAGGCGCGACTTTTCTCCGCCCGAAAGCACCTTCACCTTTTTGTCAATGTCATCGCCGCTGAAAAGAAAGCCACCCAGGATGTTGCGGGTTTGTTTGCGCACTTCGCCGGCAGCCACATCATCCAAAGTCTGAAAAACCGTCTTCTCCGGATCAAGGTACTCCGCCTGGTTCTGGGCGTAATAGCCGATCTTCACATTGTGACCCAGCTTTATCTGCCCCTGGTGCTCCAGGTCTCCAATGATGACGCGCGAAAGCGTGGTTTTTCCTTCGCCGTTGCGGCCCACGAAGGCAATCCGCTCGCCGCGTGCCACCATAAAATTCAGGTCGCGCAGCACCTGCTTGCTGCCATAGCTTTTTGAAACTTCAACCGCTTCAATCACAACTTTCCCCGAAGGGGGAGCCTCCGGAAAACGGAAATGAATGCTGCTTTTATCGAGCTCTTCCACCTCTACCTTTTCCATCTTCTCGAGCATTTTAATTTTGCTCTTTACCTGGCGGGCTTTTGTGTTTTTGGCACGGAAGCGTGTAATGAAATGTTCAACCTGGGCGATCTGCCGTTGCTGGTTGCCAAAGGCGGCCAATTCCTGCTCCAGGCGTTCCTCGCGCAGCATCTCGTAATCCGAATAGCAGGCCTTGTAGTCATAGGCCTTGCCCATGCTGATCTCAATGGTGCGGGTAGTAACGTTGTCGAGAAAAGCCCTGTCGTGCGAAACCACCAGCACTGCACCCGGGTAGTCGATCAGGAAATTTTCGAGCCATTGTATCGACTCAATATCCAGGTGGTTAGTGGGCTCATCGAGCATGATCAGCTCGGGACTTTGCAAAAGTATCTTGGCCAGCTCCACACGCATCTGCCATCCACCGCTGAACTCGGTCAGCGGCCTTTGCAGGTCGCTGCGCTCAAAGCCCAGGCCAAGCAAAACCTTTTCTGCTTTGGCATGCTGTGTGGCCCCTTCAAGGATATCGTAGCGCTCATTGGCTTCGGCCAGCTTCTGGCTCAGGTCGTGATAGGCATCCGTGTGATAATCGGTGCGATGTGTCAGCTCATCGGTCAGCCGCTGAATTTTTCTTTCCAGATTCTTGATCTCCGCAAAGGCATTCAGGGCCTCATCGATCACCTTTTGCTGGCTGTTTAGTTGCACTTCCTGCGGAAGGTAACCAATGCTGCTGCCCGAAGGGCTGGCTACCTGCCCCGTGGAAGGCTCCATCTGCCCGTTGATGATGCGCATCAGCGTGGTCTTGCCTGCCCCGTTCTTCCCAACCAGACCAATACGGTCGCGCCGGTTGATAATGAACGAAATGTCATCAAACAGCGGCGTACCTGCAAACTGGACCGATATGGTATTTAAAGAAATCAAGAAAGTTTGGGGTTTGAGGTTTGGGGTTTATTCTCCGCTAGCCAGCGGATCGGTTCAGGTTCAAGGTTTTGACTCCCCCTTTGGAGGGGGTTGGGGGGAGGTTTTTTTGTTCATTGTTTAAGGTTTGGGCTCAAGGCTCAGGATTCGGTTTTTAAAATCATCAATCATAATTCATAATTCATAATTCTGACTACTACCTAATACCGCTTTTTTCTTTTTTACTTGCTTTGGTTCAGTCTCAAATGCAGTTCCTTCAACTGCTTCTCATCCACCGGGCTGGGACTGTCGATCATCACATCGCGTGCGGCGTTGTTTTTCGGGAAGGCTATGAAGTCGCGAATGGAGTCAGAGCCGCCGAAAAGGGCGCACCAGCGGTCGAAGCCGAAGGCGATACCGCCATGCGGGGGCGCGCCGTAGCGGAAGGCATCGAGCAGGAAGCCAAACTGGTTCTGCGCTTCCTCGGGAGTGAAGCCCAGCACTTCAAACATCTTCTCCTGCAGGGTGCGGTCGAAAATTCGAATGGAACCACCGCCGATCTCCACCCCGTTAATGACCAAGTCGTAGGCGTTGGCGCGAACCTTGCCCGGGTCGGTGCTCAGCAGTTCAATGTCTTCCAGTAATGGCGAAGTAAAGGGGTGGTGCATGGCAAAGAAACGTTGTGCCTCCTCGTCCCATTCGAGCAGCGGGAAGTCAACCACCCAGAGGCATGCAAATTTGTTTGGGTCACGCAATTCGAGGCGCTTGCCCATTTCGAGGCGTAGCTCGCCCAGGGCCTTGCGGGTGGCATTGGCTTCGCCGGCCAGGACCAGCATCAGGTCGCCGGGCTTGGCGCCGAAGGCTTCGGCCCAGGCCTTTAGCTGATCCGCATCAAAGAACTTATCAACCGACGATTTAAAGCTGCCGTCGGCATTGCATTTCACATACACCAGGCCTTTGGCGCCTATTTGCGGGCGGCGCACCCAGTCGGTGAGCTCGTCGAGCTGCTTGCGGGTGTATTCGGCACAACCCGGGGCATTGATGCCCACCACCAGTTCGGCCTCATCAAAAACCTGGAAGCCCTTGTTTTGGGCCAGGTGGTTCAGCTCTTCAAAACGCATCCCAAAGCGGGTGTCTGGTTTGTCTGAACCATAATATTTCATGGCATCGGCATAGCTGATGAGGTCAAAGCTCACATTGTCAACGCCTTTTACAGCTTTGAAAAGGTGTTTGGCGAGCCCTTCGAAGGTTTCGAGCACGTCGTCACGGGTCACGAACGACATTTCGCAGTCGATCTGGGTGAACTCGGGCTGGCGGTCGGCGCGCAGGTCTTCATCGCGGAAGCACTTCACTATCTGGAAGTAGCGGTCGATGCCGGCCACCATCAGCAGCTGCTTAAAGGTTTGGGGCGACTGTGGCAAGGCATAAAACTGCCCGGCATGCACCCGCGAAGGCACCAAAAAGTCGCGCGCCCCTTCGGGAGTAGACTTGATCAGCACCGGGGTCTCTATTTCAATAAAATTCTGATGGCTGAGGTAGTTGCGTGTTTCCACGGCCATGCGGTGGCGCAGCTCCAGGTTGCGGCGCACGCTGCTGCGGCGAATGTCGAGGTAGCGGTACTTCATGCGCAGCTCGTCGCCGCCATCGGTGTTCTCCTCAATGGTGAAGGGCGGGGTCTGGGCCGGGTTTAGTATCACGATCTCCGACACCACGATCTCAACGTCGCCGGTGGGCATCTTGGGGTTTTTGTTGCTGCGCTCGGCCACCGTGCCTTTTACCTGCAGCACATATTCGCGTCCCAGCCCGCGGGCCTGTTCGCACAATGCACTATCGGTTTCCATGTTAAAGGCCAGCTGGGTGAGGCCGTAGCGGTCGCGCAGGTCGATGAAGGTCATGCCGCCCAAGTCGCGCGAGCGCTGCATCCAGCCCGCCAGTGCCACTTCTTTTCCAACGTCTTCAAGGCGCAACTCGCCGCAGGTATGTGTTCTAAGCATTATATCAGGTTTTCGTTCAGGATGCAAAGGTAATCAATGAAAAATGAAAAAAGAACCCCTCAACTACGCTCGGGGCAAGAAATGAAATTAAAAGATGCATGGCGCAGAGCAGAGGGCGCAAGACATTCCCGTTAGGCTTGTTGTTGAAACCAGCGCGAAAGGATCACGTCATGCAAGTAATATTGGTTGTTTTCCTCGATGATCATCTCTTTTTCAAGCAATGCTTCCAGGGCAGTACCTACCGAACTGGTCGCCCCCAATCCATTTTTCTGGATGAAATCAGTGGAATAAGGATTGGCAACAGGCTCTGATACCGCAATGGCCTTCAGGACCTCCCACTGGGTTTTAGTAAGCATCTTCATGTAATTGTTAAAAATGGGCTTCTCCTGTTCAATGATTTCAAAGTAAACCTGTTCAAGAGTTTTTGGGGTAACTGATTGTTGCAGGGCAAAAGCCTTATTGCAAACCAGTTGTATTGTATAAGTCTGCCCCCTGCTCCAATGGTAAATGTCTTCCACCATTTTCTCATCGATCATCAGCCTGCCCTTTTTAAAATGCTCCTGAATAAATGTACTGTAAACCTCCTTGGGGATGGGCTGCAGGCCAAACATTTGGGTGCTGCGGTAAAATGGACGGTTTTGATCGGAAAAAATGGAGCGCATCAGGTTTCTTTGACTCCCGCTGAAAATAAACCGAACCTTTGGAAAACTTTGCATCCAGTAGCGAAAAACAGCTTCCCCGTTCTTTTCTTGGTACCTGGTGATTTGCTGAAACTCATCCAGAACCACCAACACCTTCTTTTTCCTGGCATCAAGGAATTCACCCAATGCTTCAAGGGATTCTGCAGGGGCTATAGAGTTGGTTAATCCCAATGATAACTTTGGGTTCCCACTTACAGGGTCAAACGAAAGTGTTAAACCCAGCCTGGCCAGCAATGCACCCATGGTTTTACTTATGCCCCCGGTGGTACTTCCATACTTTTGATGAACTGCCCGGGCAATGCTCTTGATGGCATCTTCTAATCTTTGCGTGGCCATCAGGTCAACATAAATGGTTTCGAATCCAAGCTTGCTTTCAAAATGATTTGAAAAGCATTGAATGAGAGATGTTTTCCCCATCCTGCGCCAGGAATACAAGACCATATTCCGGTCATTCATAAAGTGATCCTGCATCCATGCCAGCTCTTTTTCCCGATCGCAGAAATATTCTTTTGATACGAAGCCTGCCAATACAAAAGGATTTCCTATTTTTTTCATGATTCCGTATTTTGCGTTCCGTATTTTACGTTACGCAAGTTACGGAAAAATATTTAACTGCACTAGGGGATTTGCTTTTTTTACGCAAAATGCGTAACGCAGTTTGCGTTATTATTCAGCGAGAATTCTGTTTTATAAAACAATTACAACGCGTAGCTGACAACAATGACAATCCGCTGGTTAGCCGACACGCCCAAACCCTTACAACCCTTACAGCCCTTCCCCTAAAAACTAAACAAAATCAATAAGGAAAAATCATTACTTCCCTTCTGCCACATAGGTTTCATAACATGCCATGATCCTTGCATATACCTCGGCTTCGCGGGTGTTTACTACAAATTCGTCGGTGATGCCGCAATAGATCAGGAATGCATTTATTTCTACGCGTTCTTTCAGTCCGGTCATGCGTTCTATCACCTGGGGGTTCACCACGCGGGCAGCACGGCCGGCCAGTTCCTCCTGCCTCAAAACGTTCTGGTAGTTGCGCAGGGCTTTGCCTCGCCTGCTAAACCGGTCGTACAAAAAGGTAATTGGGCCAGGAATGACACCACCAAAACCTAGGGGCATTTTTTCTAAATCGGGTTCGGGTACAACCTCCGGTAATTCCATTTTTAACTCCGGTTCGTCGGGGTCCTTAAAATTCAAAAAGGCGTATTTAAATTCAGTGAAGGTCTGGTACGGGAAAATCTCCACCACCGGCAGCTCGTATATCTTTTCCTCCAGCACTACCACCCAGTCTTGTTCCTTGCCCAGCAGCCCGGAACTTACAAAAAGCACCAGCGTTTCGAAGCCTATCGCCTGGAAGCGGATGCTGTCGCCTGCAGTAGCAGGTATCCAGAACTGCCCCTCGGTGCCAGAAATAGTTGCCTTGGCACTGTTCAAATTGATGATATGTACGTTGGGAATGGCTATGCTGTCCTTTAGACTGATGACTTTTCCCTTTAACAGGATGGGGGCCGGGCCAGCCAGGGAAGCGTTTGCCCCAGGAAGAAAAAACAGGCAAAGTCCAAGAATAAACATCCCTGGATAAATGTTCCAGCGTTTTCTTTTCAGTGATTTCCCGGTCCTAAAAACAGGCATTGCCTTCCGTTTTATGAAAACTGATGCTGGCTGTCGCAATATTCTGTTGCCAATGCCCAAACTTAGGGCTTTATCAGCATAAAAAACCTTAAGGGATTGTTAATATTTCTGAAAAAGAACGCCCTATTCCTGCTTCAAAGGGATAAGCAAGCAGTTCGACTCTACCAGCTGAATCACAGGGAAAACGGTGCTACCCAACACAATGTCGGAGAAATGCGAACGGCCATGGGTTCCCATAACGATGAGGGAAACCTGGTTGAATTTTACCTCGCGCATGACTTCTGGCACAACGGCTCCTTCAGTCAACATAATGCTTGCCAGTGTATTGGTTTTTTCGCCGATTTCTTCGGCCAGCTTTTGCAGGCGCCCGGTATCGATCTGGTTGAAGCGTGCAATGGTTGCCTTGTCGTGGTGGCGCAGGGCCACGGTATCTTGCACATGCAGCAGGCTGAGCTGCTCGAAATGGGAGGCCAGGTTTTCTTTGATAAATTCAAAGGCTATGCTGCCATTCTTTGAAAAATCGGTCAGCAGCATGCCATGACTCAACAGGTTCCTTGACTCCAGGGTGCATTCGTCTTCGCCGGCGGCATTCTTGCCCAGGTATTTTATGCGAATCATCAGCACCGGATTTCTTGATTGTTGGATAACCCGCAGCGTGGTGCTGCCAATGAGGTTGCGCTTGGCAAAGCCGAAGCCTTTGCTGCCCATAATGATCATGGCTTCGGGGTATTGGCTGGCATAGTCAATGATTTCCTGCGACGGAAGCCCTTCTTTCAGCACAAAGTCGGCCGGGATCCCCACCTCCTTCAGTTTATTGCGCAAATTGATCATGCGGGCTTCAATATGTACCATCATCGAATAACCGCTGTATTCCATATAGTTGAAACTCACCACGGGGGCATGGAAAAGGGTAATGTGCTCAATGCCCATAGTCTTGAACTGCGGGGCGCACTCCATAAGCAGATCAGAAGCTTTCGAAAGGTCGGTGGCAAGAATGGCTTTCTTCATGGCAGAATGTTTTAGGGTTTTTTGTTCCAACCATGGAAATTACAAAAAAATTGCGAAGAAAGCAATCGGTTTTTCAGTTGCCTGCCTGCTGCGCCCTGAATTTTGGAAGCATGTCGTCTTTAACCCACTTGAACCGGGGCTCGTAGCGCAGGGCTTTTTCAAGGGTCTGAATGGCACGGGGTAAATCGCCGGTTTTTTCGTAAGCGCCGGCCAGCGACACCAGCGTGCTCAAATACAGCCACCTGTGTGAAGGGTGCATATTGGCCTCCATTAGCTCAATGCCTTTTTGGTAGTCTTTTATGGCCTCGCTTTTGTTTCCGAATGGGGCAGGGGCAAAAAACATAATGTTGCCTTTCTCAACGTAAGCACGGGCATATCGTGCATCGGCCTCAATGGCGCGATCAGCGGCACGCGAACTGCGGGGACCAATGACCACTGCACGGATAGGCCTGAGTGATATACGGTAACCGATAAAAGCGGCTTCAAAGGCATGTGCGGCCGCCGCGTAGGCTGGGGTTTTCGCCAGGGCCTCCCTGTTTTTTTCTGCTTTCTCAAGCAAGGGTTCTGCTTTGCTGTTTTCGTTATTGCCAAGATAATACCCGATCAGCCCATATTGAGCCAGGGTTAGGTCGTAAAGCAGTTCGTTGGTTGGGTTCCTTGTATAAGCTGCCTCCATGGCCCTGACCGTCCGGTCCCACTGCGGCATATTATTCAACACATAAGCCTCGTAAACCTGGTTGCGCCAGGTCTCAAGGTTTGATGAGCCTTGGGCAGAAGCCCCATGCCAGACGGTCATTAGAACGAGAAGTATGGTGAGTTTATGAAAAAGGTTAAGGTTCAAGGTTTAAAGTTTAAGGTTTAAAGTTCAAGCCTGCCTGCCGCAGGCAGGGTTTGGGGTTCAATGTTTAAGGCTGGATTCGCTGCTTTGGCAATTCATTGATTAGATATCCTTCTCAAATCTTAAATCGTTAATCGTTATTCGTCAATCAACTTTCTACAGCCTGCTCCCTTTCAAACCGTCCTCCCTTTCCAGGTACTCCGGCCTGTTACTCGCGCCCGAATGGCTGCAAGGATAACCAAAAAGAATGCCAATTGTTGAAATGGCAGCAGGATCATATTCTGAATGACGTTCTGGCGACTGGCAAATGCCACCAGTGCGCGAAGCAAAACCACACCGGCAGCCCAGGCAATGGCAAATTCAGGACCCAGTCCCAAATAAACAGGAACAAATCCAAAAGTAGTAAGCAAAGCCATAAAAACGGTCAGCAGGCTGCTGTTGCCAAAAAACTCAAATACATTTTTTGAAAAGCCTCCAATGGCCTCGGCAAAATTGCTGTACATGCGGCATTTTACCTGACCATTGCTTAAGATGGTATGGCCCCTTAAACCCATCTGCTTCAACTTGCGGAAAATGATGATATCCTCCACCTTATCGGCTTTAACCATTTGGTGAAAGTGCTGTTTTCTGTACGTTTTAGCATCAAAGAGCATGAATTGCCCGTTGGCAGCCGAGAACGAAATCCAGGGTGAAATGCGGGTAAAGATCAGGGGCAACAAGCTTACCAGTATCCAGTTCATCATAGGCACGGTGATACGCTCGCCAAAACTTTTCATGACTTGCTGCGGAAAGATGGAAAGCAAGACCAGATTGTGTCTTTGCAAATGGGCCAGTGCCTGGCTGATCAGTTGTGGCTCGGCCGTTACATCGGCATCCATAAAAAGCAGGTATTCGCCTTTAGCCTGTTTCGCAAGTTGATGGCAGGCGTGGTTTTTTCCCAGCCAACCTTTTGGAAGTCCAACCCCATTCAGCAACTGAATCCGTTTATCTTCAGCTGCAAACCCTTTCACGATTTCAGGTGTACGATCTTCCGAAAGGTCATCATAAACCAGGATCTCCAGGTTGGGGTAGTCTTGTTTTTGCAGGCTTCGGAGCAGATTTTCGATGCTTCGCTCTTCGTTACGGGCAGGTACGAGTACCGATACCAAAGCCTTGCCCAGCGGTGTGCCGGGCTTAAGCCACTGCCGGGTGAGGATGTTGGTAAGGGCCACCAGCAACCGTAGCGCCAGGAACCCCAGAATAAAATAGGCCAGCCAAATCATGCTTTCAGGTTTTGCTGCTGTATGCAGTGATGCAGAAAGGCATTGTAAGCGTCTTCGAAATCTTTGTTTTCAAAGTTTGGGGGCGGAACAAAGTTAGCAAGATAAATGCTCAGCTCCGGCCTAGGGTGTGCATAATAATCGGTGAGATAAGCCATAAAGACAACCTGAAAATTACCTTTGGCTTTTTGTGGTATGCGCAGCCATCCTTTTTCAAAAGTGAGCGGATGCTGGTGGTGCGACTGAAACTTGCCTTGCGGGAAAAGCAACACCATGTTGGCTGGGTCGTCGAGCAGCTCCGCTGCGTAATGCAGCGATTCAATGGCGCTGCGGCTGTTCTTCTTAATGGAAAAGGCACCCATGCGGGCCAGAAAAGGCCGTTTGCTCAGCTCTTCTTCCAGGATCATCACATGCAGCTTCCTGCCAAAAACCTTTTTCCTGACCACCAGTGCAAAAAAACCGTCCCACCAGCTGAAATGGTTGCCAATGACCAGCAGCGACTTGCCTTCGGCTTTTACACTTCCGTGGATGCTGATCTTACGGAACTGAATGCGCAGCAGCAGCCTGATGAAGAAGCCGAAAAACCACTGGTAGAACCGGTTATGGGCGGCCTTTATCATGCCATGCGGAAATAAATATTAAGCACCAGGAAAAACACGAGTTGCACAAGGTACATATGCCTGGCAATGGGGTTGTTGGTGCGCACTTTTGCCAGGTGGAAGATGCCCAGGAAAACCACCGAAATAATGAACCATGCAATGTAATTCTGAATGGGGATGTCGCCTCCGCCCCAGCTCCACATATTCAGCGCTATGGCTACCGGCTCAAGGATGATGTCGTAAACCAGCATTAGTGATGCCCCGCCAAGAATCTTCAGGTAAGCGGGAATTGACTGTTTCTCGAAAATGGTGTAAACGGCATAAATGAGCATCAGCCAGTTGATGCCAATGATGGGAGGTGTTCCGAAAACCTTGAAACCCAGGGCGTAATGGTACTGGTATTCGCCAAACACAAGTCCGGTGAGTACCCCCGCCATTTCAATAAGGTATCCCAGCAAGGCAATCAGGGCAAAAACCCACACATTCCGTTTTTCCCATTTTGGATGAAAAGCCAGCAAAACAGCAATGCTTGCCAGAAGGGTTAAAGGGATGAGCCGCGTAAACAGGTCGGCGGTTACATCCCAGATGAGTCCGGCCACACCCACCGAAAAATAAATAATGAGAATGGCTTTTGTTAAGAATATTTTATTTTTCCAGTCGAACTTACTCATGGCAATTGGTTGATTTTTGGAATTTCTTTGTCAATAATTTTGGCCGAGGCCAGGCAAAGGGGGATGCCTCCACCCGGGTGCACGCTGCCCCCTGCAAAGTACAGGTTCCTGATTTTGTTTCGGAAGTTGGGATGGCGGTTGAAGGCGGCCATCATATTGTTTGAACTGAGCCCGTAAAGCGAACCGTGGAATGAACCAGTATCGCGCTCAATGCTTCGTGGATCAGCCACCGCTTCGCACACAATATGTGGTTCAATGTCCACCTTCAGGGTGCGCTTGATCTTATCAATAATGTCTTGCCGCACCTTGGCAAGCATGCTGTTCCAGTCTTGCCCCACATTTTCGGGGGCATTGATCATTACGTACCAGTTTTCTGAACCCTTGGGTGCATCGCCCTTTACCATTTTGGAACTAATAAACAGGTAAACCGTGGGATCATAGCTCAGGGTTTTGGTGTTAAACAAATGGTTAAACTCATCCGGGTAGTCTTCCGAGAATAGGATGTTATGCAGCTGAAGGTCAGGAAATGTGCGGTTTACACCCCAGTAAAAGATCACTGCCGACGAAGACCTCTCCAGGCTGAGCTGCTTTTTGGGCAGCGGGATTTCGGGCAATAAGCTGCGATAAAAATTTACAATGTCTACGTCGCTAACTACCAGGTCAAAGGGCAAATCTTTCCCGTTTACCTTTAGCCCTGTAGCTTTCCCATCTTGTGTATTCACCTTTTCTACCCGGGTGTTGTAATGGAACTGCACCCCATGTCTTTCGGCCAAGGCGGTGAGGCTTTTCACAATGTCATACATGCCCTTGTCAGGGAAAAAAGTGCCCATGTTGTGCTCCAGGTGGGCGATCATGCGCAGGGTGGCCGGGGTTTTATAGGGGCTGGATCCGTTGTAGGTGGCATAGCGGTCGAAAAGCTGCACCACCTTTGGGTGTCCGAACCATTGCTTGTTTCTTTTATGTAAGGTGCGGAAAGGATCGAGCTTCAGGGAGTTGAGGATGGTTTTCTGAAAAACGGGCTTGGCAAAATTCGAAAGCTTGTGCAGCGAATGAAAAAGGAAGGCTTCACCGGTCAGGTTGTAAAGCTTTTCGCTTTCGGCCAGGTAGGCCATCACCTTTTCGGCTTCCACCCCCGTTACGGTTTCAATTTCAGTGGCAAACTCAGCGGGTTGCTGCCAGGCATTTACCACGGTGCCATCTTCCCAAAAGTACTTGCACGAGGTTTTTACCGGACGGTAACCAAAATAATCCAGGGGGTTCTCCCCGCAAAGGGTAAACAACTCATCGGTTAGAGACGGGAAGGTAAATAGTGATGGGCCGGTATCAAAGCGGAAGTCTTCAAGCCGCAGCTCGTTAATCTTGCCACCGGCTTTGGGGGCCTGTTCAAAAACACTTACCCGGTAGCCTTTGGCTGCAAGCCTTATGGCCGAAGCCAGCCCGCCAATGCCCGAACCTATTATTGCCGCATGCTGATTCATCCCCAATAATTTGCATTTGTTTGGTTAAAATTACTTCTTTACTGCAAACATTAACATAACCTTTTTGTTTAAATCCTGAAATTTTTAATAATTTAGGGCTTTGCTTAAGGCAAATATAATCAAGTAAATAACAGACATGGGCAAATCGGAAAAAGTATTGATTGTGGGTAGCGGACTGGGAGGCCTTACCACCGCGCTGCGGCTTCACCGACGTGGCTTCAGGGTAGAGCTGGTCGAGAAATTTAACCAGCCCGGCGGCCGGCTCAACCAGATGAAAAAAGATGGCTTTACCTGGGACATGGGGCCAACCTTTTTCAGTATGACCTACGAGTTTAAGGAGTTCTTTGAAGATGCCCAACTGAAAGAAATGCCCTTTGAGTTCAGGGAATTGGACCGATTATATTCGGTCAATTTCAGGGGCTCCGACAAGCGCTACGTGATTTACAAAGACCTTGACCGCCTTGCGCTGGAATTTGAAGAGGTGGAGCCCAACTTCAAGAAGAAAATGAATCGTTTCCTTGATTCGGCAGCCCGCTTTTTTCATGATGTGGAGCATGTGGTGCTCAAACGAAACTACGATTCTGTGTGGCAGTATCTGCTTACCCTGACGCGGGTGCCGGTAAAATATTCGCCGCGCATGATACGCACGGTGTGGCAGGAAATGGAGCGCCACTTCGAGTCGCGCGAAGTGAAGGAAATCTTTTCGCTGGTGGCCTTTTTCCTGGGGGCTACCCCCTTCGACACCCCTGCCATTTACACCATACTTTCGTACACCGAGCTGGTGCACGATGGCTATCACAACGTGCACGGAGGAATGTACAAAATTGTGGAAGGCCTGACAAAGGAACTGGACAAGGCCGGAATTCCCATTCATTACAATACGGAGATTGTTGACTATAAAAATAATGATTCAGGAAAGCTGAAAACCCTGGTTGACCAGAATGGCAAAGAGTGGAATGCCGATCTTTTCGTGGTCAATGCCGATGCGGCCCTTTTCCGGCACAAGATTTTCAAGCGCAAGAAGTTCAACCAGGAGAAAATGGACAAGCTTCAGTGGACCATGGCACCTTTTACCATGTATATTGGGCTCGACACCAAGCTGGACGATGTGCCGCTTCACAACTATTTCCTGGGAACCAACTTCAAGGAATACTCGGGAAATGTATTTAAAAACTCCGTGAAGCTCGACCAGCCATATTACTACGTAAATGTGGTTTCCAAATCCGACCCTGAGGCAGCACCTGAGGGCTGCGAAAGCCTCTTTATTCTTTGCCCCGTGCCCGACCTTAGAATTAAGCCCGACTGGAGCGACCGCGATGAGGTGGCCAGCAACATTCTGAATGACCTGGGCCAGCGCATCGGCATTGATCTGAAGAAGCACATTGTTTCGCAAACGGTACTTACGCCCGTGGATTGGGAGCAGGCCTTTAACCTTTACAGGGGAAGCGGCCTGGGCCTGGGGCACAACCTGAGTCAGATCGGCGGGTTCAGGCCAAAGAATTTCGACGAAGAGTTTGGCAACGTATTTTATGTGGGAGCATCCACAGTTCCCGGCACCGGCCTGCCCATGGCCGTAATCAGTTCGAAACTAGTGGTTGAACGAATAGACAAAAAATATGGATCTCTACACAAGTAATGCGCTGCAGTGCAGTGAGGTAACCACAAAAAACTACAGCACCTCCTTTTCGTTGGGGGTTTGGCTGCTGCGAAAAAAATACCGCCCGGCCATCTATGCCATATACGGCTTTGTGCGCTTTGCCGACGAAATTGTAGATACCTTTCACGAACAGGACAAAAGAGCGCTGCTGGAAAGATTTCGAAAGGAGACCTTTGAAGCCATTGAAAAGGAAATGAGCCCCAACCCCATATTGCACAGCTTTCAGTGGGCGGTAAACCGTTACAAGATCGGCCACGACCTGATCGAGGCCTTCCTGAAGAGCATGGACATGGACCTTTACAAAACGACCTTTAACCGCGCCGAATACCAGGAATATATTTACGGCTCGGCCGAGGTGGTGGGCCTTATGTGCCTGCGGGTGTTTTACGATGGCGATGATGCAGGTTACGAAAGCCTGGTGCCTCCTGCACGTAAGCTTGGCGAAGCCTTTCAAAAGGTGAACTTTCTGCGCGATATGCAATCTGATTTCGAGGAGCGCGGCAGGGTGTATTTTCCCAATGTGGATTACAATACCTTTTCAGAAAAGGAGAAGCTTGAGATTGAAGAAGAACTGAGGGCAGATTTTGCCGACTCCCTTCCGGGGATAAAAGGGCTCAAAAAGGATGTTCGCCTGGGCGTTTTCCTGGCATACCGCTATTACCTTGAGTTGCTTCGCAAGATTGAGCCGGCTTCGCCGCAAAGCCTCACTTCGCAGCGCTTCCGCGTAAGCGATGGCAAAAAAATGCAACTGCTGATTAGCTGCTGGGTAAAGCATCATTTAAACGCCATTTAAGCCAGTTTGGCTTACCTTTGCTCCACAAATGGAATTCTTATGGGGCTGACCGTTTTTTCTGACGAACATTTTATGGGCGAGGCGCTGAAAGAAGCGCGCAAAGCCTTTTATGCCGACGAGGTGCCCGTGGGTGCCGTAGTAGTTTGTCAGGATCGCATCATTGCCCGTGCGCACAACCTTACCGAAAGGCTTAACGATGTAACCGCCCATGCCGAAATGCAGGCCATTACCGCTGCAGCCAATTACCTTGGCGGGAAATACCTGGTTGATTGCACCTTGTACGTTACCCTGGAGCCTTGCCTGATGTGCGCCGGCGCGCTGAACTGGGCACAAATCGGCAAAGTAGTGTATGGTGCCGACGATGAGAAAAAAGGGTTTTCCACCTTTCTCCATAATCCCTTTCATCCCAAAACCAAAGTGGTAAAAAGCATCAGGTCCGCGGAGTGCGCAGCCCTGATGACAGATTTTTTCCGAAAAAAGAGAAACTAAAATTCTTCCCGCTTTATTCCATGTATTTTTCCCGGATGGTCTCGAAGTCGGGTATGTTGCGATGTGCCCACTTGCCCAGCACCACGCCGTCCTTCATAAGCACCAGGCCTGGGTTTGAACGGATAATCGTTTTGAGCTTCACCCCATCGGCCTGGTAAAAATAATAGGGCGTTTGGTGCTCGTGTCGGAAAGCATCGATGGCCTCAAATGAAGATCCTGTCAGGGCTATGAAGGAATAGCCCTGCTCGTCGGCGGCTGCTGCAAGGGAATTAATCCTTTCGGAAAAAGCCCGGGTATTGGCCCCGGCCAGATCGTACACCACCAGCAAAAACTGATAATCGGGATTGGCAATATAGCTGTCGGTATAATCATCGCCGTATTCATCGTAGAGGGAAAAGTCATCAATGGGCGCTGGCACGTATGGCTTGATAATCTCGCGGCGCTGATCCTTAAACTTCCAAAGCTGGTTCCACTCTTCGTCGTCCCATGGGTAATCGGTGGCAGGGTATTCGGCCAGCTCTCCGGTTTGCTGATTCTCGAAGATCAGAAAAATATCGGCCTCTTCAGGCTCTGGGGTCATCAGTTCGAGCACGTTGTTTCCCACTTTCCAGGGGCGGAAATCAATAATGGGTAAGTTACGCAGGCAATAAACCGAAATCATTATTCCAATCAATGCCACCAAACCCGACAGGTACCAGTCGTTGCGCTCCGACCAGAGCGGTCTAATTTCCTTCCGTTTTATGAAAATGAAAATGGCGGCGGCCAAGAAAACAATGTTTTTGTAAAACGTTTGCCAGTTGCTTATGATCAGGGCATCACCAAAACAGCCGCAGTCCGGCACCGGGTCGTAAATGGCCACATAGATCGTAAGCGGGGTAAAGAACAGCATGAAAAGCAAGCCACCCCAGGCGCTGAGGCGCATTTTTATGCCCAGCAAAATGTTTACCCCGATGAGGAACTCAAGGGTGCTGAGAATAATGGCCAGGGGCAGGGCCAGCGAAAACATCCATTCAAGGCCAAAAGACAGGAAATAATCCTGAAACTTGTAAGTGGAGCCCAGGGGGTCGATGGCTTTTACGATACCTGAGAAAATGAATACCAATCCGAAAAGGATACGGGAGGTCCAAAGTAAAAAACGCATAATTGGGAGTTTATTTGCTTTAACGCATAAAAAAAGCAAAAAGTTTACATTTAACACCATAAAAGAGAATCTCCGCCACTTTTTAAATTAAGTGGTAGAGATTCTCTTTCATTTTTTGGTCAGGTGTTGAAGAAACCCGTGGCTTATCTGGCTGTGGGTGCCTTGGTGGCCGGCTCGGGATTAAAACCGGTGGTGGGCTCTTCAACTTTTCCGCGAATGCGGAATATTTTTTGGCCTGAGGCATCATTTGACATGGCAGTGACCGTGCGGCTGATCGTGTGTGCACGGGGTGCCGGCCTGAACTCGGCGGTAATGGTGCCTTTTTCACCTGGTTTAATGGGCTCGCGGGTCCAGCCAGTAATGCGTGTGCCGCAGCAACCCCTTACGGAGCTGACGGTCAAGGGCTGATCGCCTTTGTTTTCGAATTCTATTTCAATTTTTATTACATCAAGGTTGTCGGTGTAATAAGTACCAAGGTCAATTGACTCTTCAACAAATTCAAATTTTGGGCCAGCGGCCTGACCAAAAAGCATGGTGGTGCTTAACACCAGAATGCAAAAAAGAAAAGAAATCTTTTGCATAGCATTCAATTTTTGCGTGTTACAATTTAGTGAACTAGAGTGATTTTAATCAACAATTATACCAAAAAACAAGATTCAAAAAGCAGTTTAGCAGAAAAAATTATCTGGGAGGCTCTGCGGCCCTTTCTTCCACCTGGCCGATAATCCTGAAAATAGAGGTGGGGCTTTTGGTGTCGTTTGAGCTCACCGTCACTGTGCGGCTAATGCGCTGTGCCCTGGGAGCCAGTCTGAACTCAATGGTAATGGTGCCTTTTTCGCCGGGCATGAGGGGCTCGCGGGGCCAACTCAGCACCCTGGTGCCACAGCAGGCTCTCACGCCGCTGAGCAACAGCGGAGCGGTGCCGCTGTTCGAAAACTCAATGTCTACCTTGGTTTCGGGCATCTCGTCAGTATAGACCGTGCCATAGTCGAGGCGCTCAAGCGAAAAGGAGAGCTCAGGTCCGTTGGCCATCAGGCCAAAAGAGGTGAGTATGCAAAAAATAAAAATGTTAGCGACCAGAATTGTTTTTTTCATAACGAGAGGTTTTTTATGTCGGTTTAACGTGCAAATTTATGAAAAAGGAAATTAAATAACTAGGTGTTACCCTAAAAAAAATAGGGTATTTCACTGGGTTGGTCAGCGCAGGTAAAAAAAAAGCTGCCCGTGGGCAGCTTGCTTTATTTTCCGTAGCCTGGTAATTAGTGGCAACGGTTAATGCAGTCAATAACTTGGCTCAAAGCTTCGTGCTTGAGAAAATAGAAGGTGTTTTTGCCCGCGCGGCGCGAGTCGAGAACGCCTTTGGTCTTAAGGATGTTCAAATGGTGGGAGGCCGAGGCTTGTTCGATTTTAAGACTCTCGTATATCTCGGTAACATTCATTTGCTCCTTCTTTTCAAGCAGGCCAATGATCGCGATCCGCATTGGATGAGCAATTGCCCTGAGCTTGCTTGCTGCTTCTTCCAATTTCTTGGGATCAAGTTTCTGGGTTGCCATAATTTTTAATATTTGTTCAGTTAATACTCAATTACTTCAGATGTAGCAAATATATAAATATATTTTAAAACTTCCTAGCCTTTCAAATTATTTTTTTTAAATGTTTATAAGATAAAGCGTTGAAAATCATTGATGGGACTGATGAAAATGAAAAAAAAGCACTAAACGGATGTTTAGTGCTTTTTAGAATTTTTAACAATCGGGCTAGTGATTCTTGTGTGAACACATCTTTGCTGAGATAAATTCGCGGTTCATCTGGGCGATAAACTCAACAGAAATGCCCTTTGGGCAGTCGAACTCGCAGGCATAGGTGTTTGAACAAAAACCAAAGCCCAGCTCGTCCATTTTCTCCACCATGCGCTGTACCCTGTCGGCGGCTTCTAACTTGCCCTGCGGCAGCATGGCGTATTGCGATACTTTTGCGGCCACAAACAGCATGGCCGAAGAGTTTTTGCAGGCCGCCACGCAGGCTCCACAGCCAATGCACACAGCGGCATCGAAGGCCCGGTCGGAGATTTTTTTATTGATGGGAATAGCGTTGGCTTCTTTTGCAGAGCCGGCGTCAACGCTGACAAAACCGCCGGCATGCATGATCTTGTCAAAAGCGCTGCGATCAACGGCAAGGTCTTTAATAATGGGGAATGCCTTTGAGCGCCAGGGCTCCACGATAATGTTTTCTCCATCCTTAAACTCACGCATATGGAGCTCGCAGGTGGTGGTGTGTGTAAGCGGCCCGTGGGGCCTTCCGTTAATGTATAGTCCGCAGGTGCCGCAAATGCCTTCGCGGCAGTCGTGCTCAAAAGTTACCGGCTCCTTGCCGCTTTCAATAAGCTGCTTGTTCAAGTAATCAAGCATCTCCAGAAATGACATTTCGGGCGAAACATCCTTCAGTTCGTAATCTTCGAACCGTCCTTTGGTGCTGGCGTTTTTCTGACGCCATATTTTAAGTTTTATATCCATGGTTTCAATAGGTTAGAGGCTTATTTGTAACTTCTTTCCTTCAGTTCAACAAATTCGAACTTCAGCGGCTCTTTATGCAGCAGCGGTTTTTTTCCGTGACCCTGATATTCCCAGGCCGACACGTATGAGTAGTTGGCATCATCGCGACGGGCTTCCCCCTGTTCAGTCTGGTATTCCTCGCGGAAGTGCGCACCGCACGACTCGTTGCGGGCCAGGGCATCTTCAATCATCAAGCGGCCTACCTCAAAGTAGTCGGCTACTTTAATGGCTTTCTCTAGCTCCTGGTTCATCTCCTTCTTGCTTCCCGGAATCTTGATCTCTTTCCAGAATTCGTCCTCGAGTTGGTTGAGCAGCTCCAGACCCTTTTGCAGACCCTGTGCATTGCGAAACATGCCGCAGTGGTCCCATAGGATCTTGCCCAGCCTCTTATGGAAAGAACTGGCGGTCTGGGTCCCGTTTACGGCTATAAGGCGGTCGATGCGGTCTTTCACCTCTTTCTCTGCTTTTTCGAACTCGGGGTGCTTGGTGTCGGTCTTTGGATTGCGGATTTCGTCAGCCATATAATCGCCAATTGTGTAAGGCAGGATAAAATACCCATCGCCCGAGCATTGCATTAGCGAGCTGGCTCCCAGTCGGTTGGCGCCGTGGTCGGAGAAGTTGCTCTCGCCAATGGCGTAGAGGCCCGGAATGGTGGTCATCAGGTTGTAGTCGACCCACAGTCCGCCCATGGTATAGTGCCCTGCAGGATAAATGCGCATGGGCTCAGTATATGGGTTGGTGCCGGTTATCTTTTCATACATTTCAAACAGGTTGCCGTATTTGTCCTGAATGGCTTTCTGCCCTTGTTTGGCAATAGCATCCTTAAAGTCGAGATAAACAGACAGCCCGGTATCGCCAACGCCGTAACCAGCGTCGCATCTTTCCTTGGCTGCCCTGGAGGCCACATCGCGCGGCACCAGGTTTCCGAATGCGGGGTAGCGTCGCTCCAGGTAATAATCGCGTTCCCCTTCGGAAATCTGGTTGGGATGGCGCTTGTCGCCCTTTTCCTTGGGCACCCAAACGCGGCCGTCGTTACGCAACGATTCCGACATCAGCGTAAGCTTGCATTGGTAGTCGTTTAGCACCGGAATACTGGTGGGGTGAATCTGAATAAAGCTTGGGTTGGCAAAAAGGGCGCCTTTTTTATGTGCGCTCCAGGCGGCGGTGGCATTGCTGCCCAGGGCCAGGGTAGAAAGGTAAAATACCGTACCATAACCTCCGGTGGCCAGCACCACGGCATGGGCCCCATGGCGTTCAATTTCGCCGGTAACCAGGTTGCGGGTAATAATACCACGGGCCTTGCCGTCGATCACTACCACATCGAGCATGTCGCGCCGCGGAAACATTTTCACGCGGCCCTTGGCGATTTGCCGGTTCAGCGAGGAGTAGGTGCCCAGCAGGCATTGCTGCCCGGTCTGTCCTTTGGCATAGAAGGTGCGCGACACTTGCACCCCGCCAAAAGAACGGTTGTCGAGCATGCCGCCATAATCGCGGGCAAAGGGCACACCCAATGCTGTAAAATGGTCGATCACCTCGTTGCTAACCTCAGCCGCCCGGTACACATTGGCTTCGCGGGCGCGGTAGTCACCGCCCTTGATCATGTCGTGAAACAGGCGGTAAATGGAGTCGCCATCGTTTTTGTAGTTCTTTGCAGCATTGATGCCCCCCTGGGCAGCCACTGAGTGGGCGCGGCGGGGTGAGTCCTGAAAACAGAACACCTTCACATTGTACCCCAGTTCGCCCAGCGCACTGGCGGCAGAAGCCCCGGCAAGGCCGGTACCCACCACGATGATTTCCAGTTTTTTCTTGTTGGCGGGATTCACCAGCCGAAGGGAGTTTTTGTAGTTGCTCCATTTGTCGGCAATTGGACCGCCCGGTATTTTCGAATCAAGCTTTATCATAGCTCACAGGTTTTTCGGGTGAAATTCTTAATGAAAAAAATAGAAATAAATGGGGATAATACTGAACCCAATGCTTATCACCAGCGCGTATATGGTGCCTATCACCTTAATGACCGGAAAATATTTGTCGTGGTTTAGCCCAAGGGTTTGAAAAGCCGACTGAAAAGCGTGCTTTAGGTGGAAACCAAGAAAAATAAAGCAAACAACATAAATCAGTGAGTAAAGCGGATCCTTGAAAAGAACCACCGCCATGGCGTAGAAGTCGTGGCTGTCGATGGCATAATCGGGTACTGCTACCAGGCCCAACTTCACAAAATAAAAATTAACCAAGTGGATAATCAGGAAAACAAAGATGATCAGCCCAGTGTGAATCATGAACTTCGAAAAGTAGGATGTTTCTGAACCAGATGCCATATAATACTTCACAGGCCTGGCCTTGTTGTTGCTGAGCCACACAGTAACCCCGAAAATGATGTGAATGATGAAGGCTGCAAAGAGCACATATTCAACAACCTTTATTAAAGGGTTGGTGCTGAGAAACTCCACGGCCTTATCGAAGGCCGTGCTGTCGCCTGTAAGCATCAGCAGGTTGGTAAGCAAATGCGTGCATAGAAACAGCATCAGGAACAAGCCTGCCAGAGCCAGAATAAATTTATGGCTCAGTGAGGATAGCTTTAAAGTTGATTGTTTCATGTTGGGTGGAGTTGATTAAATTCACTGGTTATAAACGAATCAGCCAAGAAATATCAAGGAAAAACACAATGTAAGTTTGGCGCAAACAACCTGCAGGTCGTTAAATAATCCTAAAACCTGCAGCCTGTTAAGGCATTTTTTAGTTTATTTGTATTCAGGCAATTTCTCAATGATCCTGGTGTGCTGAAGAAATGCCTCGAAGCCATTGGCAAACAAATGTAGATTATAAGTACATTTTTTGCAAGTAATTCGCTTATTTGAATTCTTTTTAAATAACAATAAATCAGTAATTTTAAGCCTGATAATTCCTTTCATTATGAAGTACTTGCCTTTAGACAGTCAGATCTTTATTAAAAACCGCAAAAACTTTGTGGAAAAAATGGCCCCGGGCTCGGTGGCGTTTTTCTTTTCGAACGATGAGCAACCGCGCAGCGCCGACCAGTTTTTCCCTTTCCGGCAGAACCCCGACTTCTTTTACCTCACCGGCATCGACCAGGAAAAGAGCATGCTGATGCTTTTCCCCGACAGCCCCAATCCGGCCTTGCGCGAGGTGCTTTTTTTGCTCGAAACCAATGAGCATATCGCCATTTGGGAAGGGCACAAATACACCCAAAAAGAAGCCACTGAGGCTTCCGGCATTGAATCGGTTTATTGGCTGCCGGCTTTTGAGGCTATGATGAAGGAAGCCATGATGTATGCCGAAAATGTGTACCTCAACACCATTGAAAATTCGCGATACCCGGGCGAGTACAACTACCGCAGCCTTCGTTTTGCGCATGAACTCATGGAAAAGTATCCACTGCACAACTACCGCAGGGCTACACCCATTGTCACTTCGCTCAGGCTGATCAAGTCGCCCGGCGAACTGGAGATCATCCAGAAAGCCATCGACATAACCACAGGTGCGTACCTCAGGGTGTTGAAATTTGTGAAACCCGGCGTAATGGAATATGAAGTCGAAGCCGAAGTGGTGCACGAATACATAAGAAACCGCGCCACCGGTCACTCATTTTACCCCATTGTGGCTTCGGGTGCCAATGCCTGCGTGTTGCACTATGTTAACAACAACCAGGTTTGCAAAGATGGCGACTTGCTGCTACTCGACACCGGCGCCGAATATGCCAATTATGCCGGCGATATGACCCGCACTTTTCCAGTGAACGGTCGCTTTTCTCCCCGACAGAAAGAGGTGTACAATGCCTGCCTGCGCGTGATGAAAGAAGCCCGCCAAATGCTGGTGCCCGGAACCCATATCGATGCCTATCACAAAGAGATAATGAAGATCATGGAACGCGAACTGCTGGGGCTTGGACTAATTACCCGCCACGACATTGAAAAGCAGGATCCGGCCAACCCCGCCGTCAAAAAGTATTATCCGCACGGAACCTCTCATTTTATGGGTCTCGATGTGCACGACGAGGGTCACCGCTTCGAAACCTTCAAGCCGGGCATGCTGCTTTCGTGCGAGCCCGGCATTTACATCAAGGAAGAAGGCATTGGGGTGCGCATCGAAAATGATATCCTGATCACCCAAAACGGCCCCAAAGACCTGACCGCTGGCGTGCCGGTTGAGGTGGAGGAGATTGAAGACATAATGAATTCGTAAAGGTTGTCAGGGCTGTGTCCGCTTCGCTGAATTAAATCAACTCTTACAAATCTACAACTCTTACAACCCTTACAACATTTACAGTAATCACTAAATTCTAAATACAATGTTTGAAACAAAAACCTACGTAAACCGCAGAAAGAAACTAAGGGAAAGCCTCAAGGACGGCATAGTGCTCATTATGGGCAATGTGGATGTGCCGATGAACTATCCTGCAAACACCTATCATTTCCGTCAGGACAGTAATTTCCTGTATTTCTTTGGCATCGACCACCAGGGAATGGCCGGGATTATGGACATTGACAACAATGTGGATTACCTCTTTGGCGACGATGTTTCCATCGACGACATTATCTGGATGGGGCCTCAGCCGCTGTTAAAGGACAAAGCCGCTCGCGTTGGCGTGCCCAACAGCATGCCTTTCGGCGAATTGGCTGAGTTTCTGAAGAATGCCATGGACAAAGACCGCAAGATTCATTTCCTGCCGCCCTATCGCGCTGAGAACAAAATCCTGATGGAAAAGCTGCTGGGAATCCCGGTGGACAAGCTCAAGGCCGAAGCCTCCGTTGAGCTGATCAAGGCCGTGGTTGCGCTGCGCGAAATCAAGGAACCCGAAGAGATTGCCGAGATTGAAAAGGCCATCGAAACAGGCTACAAGATGCACACCACCGCCATGAAAATGGCCAAACCCGGCGTGTATGAGCGTGAAATAGCCGGTGTGGTCGAAGGCATCGCCCTCTCTGGGGGCGGATCCCTTTCTTTCCCTATCATCCTTAGCAAGCACGGGGAGACCCTGCACAACCACGACCACAGCAACAAGCTCGAAAAGGGCGACCTGATGTTAATTGACACTGGCTGCGAAACACCTATGCGCTATGCCAGCGACCATACTCGCACCGTACCTGTGGGCGGCAAGTTCAGCCAGCGCCAGAAAGAGATTTACGAAATCGTGCTTGAAGCCAATGTGAAAGCCATTGAGGCCATTAAGCCGGGTGTTACTTTCAAGAGCATTCACATGCTGGCCATCAACATCATTGGCGAAGGCCTGAAAAGGCTTGGCCTTATGAAGGGCAACATTCCGCAGGCTGCCGAGCAAGCCGCCACCGCACTGTTTATGCCCCACGGCCTGGGCCATCAGATGGGATTGGATGTGCACGATATGGAAGACTTGGGCGAGAACTATGTGGGTTATGACGATGAGGTGCAGCGCTCCGACCTGTTTGGAACCGCATACCTGCGCATGGGCAAAAGACTTAAGCCCGGTTTGGTGCTTACCGTTGAGCCCGGCATTTACTTTGTTCCTGCTCTGATCGAAAAATGGGAAAAGGAAGGCAAATTCACTGAGTTTATCAATTACGACAAGGTGAAGGAATACATCGGCTTAGGCGGCATCCGCATCGAAGACGATGTGCTGGTGACCGACGATGGTTTCCGTATCCTGGGCCCTGCTATCCCAAAAACGGTATCGGATATCGAGGCACTAATGAACTGATAAAAATTAGGTATTGCTTTAAAAAGAAAAAGCCACCTGGATTTTCCGGGTGGCTTTGTTTTTCTCGGGGAGGAGGGGAGGCAATTGTCCGGAACGCTGCCGGATCAATCAATACGTTTTAATTTTTTTGCGCTGCTCAGGTCATGTTCATTAACATGCCCGACCTTTTCAGGTGGAGCTTGGGAGGCTTTTCTTCGTGAACCCTGCGGCAAACAATCTGGTTTTTGGAACACCAGTCCGAAAAACTAATTGCCGTATTGCCGTTTTCTCTGAAATCATTCATCAGGTGGTCCTCGATACAGATCAGGTCCTCCCTGCTCTTAAGCAGTTTAAGGATGATGTCTTTATAGGTCATCTGCGTTGGTTTACATGATTTCGACCACCTATTACTCCTTGTTGATTTGAATCGCCGTAAGCTGGCGTTTTATTTCCTTGTAACTTCTGATAAGCCGCGCAATGAGCTCGCACTCGCGGGTGTTTAATAAATAGATCACATCTTTGTTCTTCTCGAGATCCTCGAGGTACTTCAGTTCTTTGTCGGACAGCATATCAATACTCTTTTTAGGGTTTGATGATTTTTTGGGAGATTTCATAATTTGTCGATAATTTTTTTTAGCAACCGGCCAGCGGGGGGAGGTCAGCAGGGTGCTGCAAAATTTCATCTTCAGAGTAAAAGATGTTGCATGTAATTACGCACTTTAATTTATTTCATGAATTGAAACAAATTTACGTCCGGGTGCATAGGGCCCCAATATGGTAAATACCCTAATTATACAGGTAAAATACGTGGTTTTTTACCCGTGCTAATAACCTATGTGTTTTTTCTACCCCCTTTCGGGGAAAAACCAGGCCCTTTTAGGCCAGGGTTTCAGGTATGGAGTTGATGAGGGTGCGGGTGTAATTCTGTGAGGGGTTTTGATAAAGGGTGTCGGCTTCGGCCATCTCAACCATTTGTCCGTTTTTCATAACAATGATGCGGTCGGCCATGTATTTTACCACCGAGAGGTCGTGCGAAATGAATATATAAGTCAGGCCAAAATCTTCCTTTAATTCATTCAACAGGTTGAGCACCTGGGCCTGCACCGACACATCCAGGGCCGACACCGATTCGTCGCAAATGAGGAATTCGGGTTGCAGGGCAAGTGCCCTGGCAATGGCAATGCGCTGGCGCTGTCCGCCCGAAAATTCGTGGGGATAGCGGTGGAAGTGATTTTCTTTCAACCCCACCCTTTCGAGCAGATCCAGCACTCTTTTCTTGCGTTGCTGGTTGTTTTCCAGTATGCCGTGCACCTGCATGGGCTCTATTATGGCCTTGCCAATGGGTATGCCAGGGGTAAGCGACGAATAAGGATCTTGGAATATGATCTGAAGGCGGGGGCGGAATTTCTTTAGCGCTGAAACGGAAAGCGAAGACAAGTCTGTGCCTTTGTAAATGACCTGCCCACCTGAGGGTTCAACCAACCTCATGATGCTGCGTCCAAGCGTAGTTTTTCCGCAGCCCGACTCGCCCACCAGTCCAAGGGTCTCGCCCTGGTAAACCGAAAAGCTGATATTGTCAACGGCATCATGATGCTGCAAAGGTCGTCCAAAAAAATTCCGTTTGGTTACAAAGCTGGTTTTTAGCGATTTAATTTCCAGGATAGGGTTTTGCGCGTAAATACGCTGGTGACGTTTTTGCCTGTCTGTGAACGCCTCTGTGATTATTTGCGGGCCAGAAGAACCTTCCGGCAAAAAGTCGGATACCACCGGCAGGCGCAGTGGCCGGCTCGAAGTGCCGGGGCGGCAGGCAATCAGGGCCCTGGTGTAGGGGTTGGCGGCTTGCTGAAAAATCTTGGCGGTTTCGCCATACTCCACCATGCTGCCCTTGAGCATGACTGCTGCCTGGCTGGCAATGCGCGAAACCACCCCGAGCTCGTGTGTAATAAAAATTACCGACATACCGTGGCTTTGCTGCAGCTGCTGCATAAGGTCAAGGATGCTGTTCTGAACGGTTACATCCAGGGCGGTGGTGGGCTCGTCGGCAATCAGCAGCAGTGGGTTGCAGGCCATGGCCATGGCAATCATTACCCGTTGCCGCTGCCCGCCCGAAAGCTGATGGGGATAGGCCTTTAAGATCCTCTGGGGTTGCGGCAGTTTAACTTCTTCGAAAAGCTTGAGCACCCTGCGCCTGGCTTCGCTGGGTTTAGCCTGCCGGTGCCAGAGCAGCACTTCTTCCACTTGGTCTCCGCAGCGCTTCACGGGGTTGAGCGAGGTCATGGGTTCCTGGAAGATCATGCCCATGTGGCGGCCCCTGACACTTTGCATTTGTTCTTCGTTGAGTTGCAAAAGGTCGGTGCGGCCAAGGTCGGGGTGTTCGAACCAGACATGGCCTGATGTGATCCGGGCATTCGATTTGCTTAACAAGCCCATTATGGCCAGGGCGGTGACCGATTTTCCCGAACCTGATTCACCCACAATCCCCAGGGTTTGGCCACGAATCAGGTCAAAGCTCACGTTTTGAACGGCCTTTACCAAACCATCATCGGTAGAAAATTCTACCGAAAGGTTTTCGACTTTTAAAAGAGAAGGGCTGGCCATGAGGTGCATAATATCAGGCAAACTTACGAAAAAGTCGGAAGCTGGAAGTCGGAAGTCCGAAGTTACTTCTGAAGGCTTGGAGGATCAAAAAAAAGGCCGTGGTTTAGACGGCCTTTAGTGTTCTGTAAAGATATTGGTTAATGCGTTGGTTCGCCGGGCTTGCGCCACCTGATATCATAATACCCGGGGCGTTCTTCAACAGCTCTTCGGTTAAACCATTCGGGGTAGCCAACGCCGCGCGGGTAGGGCCTTGGCCCGCCCACATCATTTATGTAGCGGTCGTTGTATTTGGTAAACAGGTAGTAGCCCAGTTCGCGCCAGCGCTGCACAACGTATTCTGAGTTATTTACCGAGAAGTCGGTCAGGTAGTTGCGCATCAGCTCAGGCTGGTCTTTCAGAAACAGGGCGCCCTGGTCTACGGCTTTGGTCATGGCCACCGAGCGGTCTTCCAGCTCTTTCTGCACTTTCTGAATGTCAACAATCATGTATTCATAAAGGCCATAAGCATAATTGGCTACCAGGTTAAATACCCAGAACGCTGAATCCCAGTCGAACTGGTTAATGTCGCCGGTGGTGAGGCTAACGGGTGCTTTTTCCATGCCCATATAAAGCGGCATGTAGCAGGTAGAGTAGGTGTCGTCCACACCATACCAGAAAATGCCGCCAATATCGTTGGGGAGCCAGTTGCGGCTCTGCGAAACGAATGAAAATCCGGTTTGCTGTTGCGAAATGGGTCTTTCGTAACCATAGTCAGTGTCGTCGCCTTCAAGTTTGAAGGTAAGCGGGCGCCAGCGGTAGGGTAAACCATGTGGGCCGGCAGCCACGCTTTTGGTAAGATCGTATGGAGTATCCTGGAAATGGTCGCGCACCAGACCCATTGCATCCTGAATGGTTAATTTCTGGTCGGGCTTAATGAACAGGGGATATGCTTCGGCGCCTTCGACGCAACGCCAGAACTCGTCGGAGAAATTCTGCGAGGGTGCAGCCCTGCGGTAAACACTCCACACACGGCCTTCGCAAAACAGCAACGAGCGGCAGCTGGCCGGGTTGTAGGTGTCGGCAAAGTTGAAGTCGCGGTCGCGGCCGCTATACCAGCCCTGTTCGCGGGCAAAGTCGACCACATCCTTGCTCCAAATCCAGTTTTGGGTATCGTTCCAGTCGATCTTACGGATGCGCGCCATGTTGGCATGGGCGGCAATATAGCCTTCGGGCACGCGGGCAGCTACCCAAACGGCGCCTTTGCCATATTCTCCTTTCCCAATCAATTCAAGTACCCAGGCTTCGTCCTTGTCGCCAATGGAAAAAGACTCGCCGGTGCTGGCGTAGCCGAATTCATCCACCAGGTCAGTAATGATCTTGATGGCTTCGCGGGCGGTCTTTGCACGTTGCAGGGCCAGATACATCAGACTGCCATAGTCGAGAATACCGTTTGGGGTGGTAAGCTCACGACGGCCGGTGAAAGTGGTTTCGCCAATAACTACTTGATGCTCGTTCATGTTGCCGATTACCTTGTAGGTGTTGAGCACCTGTGGGATACGACCCAGAAGCTTGCCGGTATCCCATTCATAAATTTCGATGGAGTCGCCGGGGGCATGTTGCATGGCCGGCTTAAAATACAGAGGATCCATAAAGCCACCGGCATCGGCGAGGTAGCTGATCATTACGCTGCCATCGGCGCTGGCACCGCGCGATACCAGCACGTTGGTGCAGGAATTTGCCCTGTGGCTAAATCCTGCAAAAAGGGTTAAAACAAGTAAAGCGGTTAGGAAACGGAATTTTCTCATAAATATTAATGGTTATGGTTTACATGTTGAGTTTGCAAAAATAACAGATTTCCCAAACCCTGCCGATTTTTTGTAAAATAAACAAAGACTGCAAGTTGCAAAAAAAGATCGGGGCAGTTTATGCCGATTTGTTATCTTTGTTCCTGCATCCTCTAAAAACTTTTGTTGATTCGTCATAATTACTCATTAAAACCAAAACAATGATCAGAAAACTTTTACCAATGTTAGCCATTGCATTGCTGGCAGCAGCATGTGGCCCGCGTCAGCAAGCGGCCGAAGAAGCCGAAGTGCTTACCCAGGAACTTTTGCTTGATGCCAATCAGCAAGCCTTTTTCAACAACCTGGCCAGCCTTTGCGGGCAGTCGTTTGCCGGCGAAGAGGTGTATATGATTGAAAGCAGCGAAAGCTGGAGTCACCTCGACTTTGTAATGCATGTGACTGTTTGCGAGAATGACCGGGTACACATCCCATTCCATCTTTCGGAAGACCACTCACGCACCTGGATGTTCCTGGTGGAGGACGGCAAGCTGCGTTTCCGCCACGACCACCGCCACGAAGACGGCACCCCCGACGAAGTGACCATGTACGGAGGATATGCCACCGATCAGGGCACTCCTTTTGTGCAGTACTTCCCGGCCGACGAGTACACCTGCGAACTGATTCCTTATGCATGCACCAACGAGTGGACTGTTGAAATTGCCGAAGATTTCTCAAAACTGACCTACAGGCTTACCCGTGGGGGCGTTCTTCGCTTCGAAGCTGCCTTCGACCTGACCAATCCCATTACGGTAGAATAGCATATTTGCCGGTACACAAAGCAGGCTGTCTCATCTCCATGCTTGAGACAGCCTTTTTTTATGCCTTTTGAAAGGTTGCAGTATAGGGGATTTTGATTAATTTTATTCTGATGGAAAAGAAAAAGAAATTCCTGAACATGCCCCGGCTCGATGGGGGCAAGGAAGTAATGAAAAAGTTTATCAGGGAAAACTTGCAGTACCCCCATCAGGCGCTCGAAAACAAGGTGGAAGGCGACGTGATCGTTAAATACAAGGTTTCGGGCCTGGGCGAGGTTTTCGATGCGGTGGTGGAGCATGGCATTGGCTATGGCTGCGACGAAGAAGCCCTGCGGCTGATTGGCCTGCTCAAATACGAAGCCGTTAAAAACCGAGGGGTGCGCGTTACCAGCAACTCACGTATGAAAATTCCCTTCAGGCTTCCGCGAAAGCCAAAGCCCGCCAAAATGAATATGGTTTACACCCCTAAAACAAAAACGGATAAGCCTTCCGGCGAAAAAAAACCGGAAGGCAAAAAGCCCCAAACCTATTCTTACACCGTAAAAATTTAACCTAAAGCCTAATCCATTTTCATGGAAAGATTACCTGTAATACGCATTACCAAAGAGTTTCGCTTCGAAGCGGCCCACGCTCTCTGGAACTATGATGGCCTTTGCAAAAACATACACGGCCACAGCTACATTTTACATGTTACCATTAAGGGAAGTCCCGTTAGCGACCCTATGGACCCGAAACATGGTATGGTCATGGATTTTTCACAGCTGAAAAAAATCGTCAATGATGCCATCATCGGTCCGCTCGATCATGCCTTGATGGTAAATGCCAATACGCCACACAAGGAGCTGGCCGAAACCAACCAGATGTTTGGACGGGTGGTGGCCTTGCCTTATCAGCCCACCTGTGAAAACATGATTGTCGATTTTGCTGCCCGCATCAAAGCCCTTCTGCCCGGCAATGTAAGCTTGCAAGCCCTGCGCCTGCACGAAACGGCCACATCCTATGCTGAATGGTTCGCTGACGAGAATAAGTAGTCAGTCCGAAGGTCGGAAAGGCTGAAAGTCGAAGTGTCGGAAGTCAGAAAGTTAATCAAATATTTGGTTGGCAACAAGTGTTTTGCACTAATACCTTAACACTAATCTCTAAACCCTGATCCCTGTTTTTCCTATCTGAACAAAATCGAATAACTGAGCCTAAGCGAGAAGTTGTCTTTAAAATCGGGGAAGGCATAGGGCCCGTAACGGTACATAAACTCAATGCCCATACCGGTGAGGCCCGATCCTAAAAGGTCGGTAATGGCAAAGCCTGATTCGAAATAGCCTTTTTTCATGCTTTTCAGGTTGTAACCCAAATGAAGCTCGGGTTTGCTGAGCGAACCAAAGCCAATATTTGTGAGCAGCACCAGGCCGGGCGAAAACCCCTCCCGATTAAAAAAAAGTTTTTCGAAATTGTGGTAAAAGAATAAATTAACGTATCGATCCGACACAAACTCAGCCATACGCATGGTGGCAAAACTTTGCGGGGCCGAAACGACAAACCGGCGGTAGGTTGCCTGCCCCGTAAATAGTTTGGGCCAGGGCACTTCTCCCTGCACAAAACCTGCCTGCAGAACCCATTGCTGTGTGCCTGCCATTTTTATGCGAAATCGCTTTTCAAGTTTCATCTCAGCGCGCCAGTAGTTATGACGGCCCCGGTAAACCCCATCCCATCCTTTTGAAAGGTTGAAATACCAAATTGGGAAGTCGCGGCCAAATGCCATAATGCGGGTGGGGGTCAGGATAAATTGCTCCCCATAGGCCAGGCGCATCATCAGGCCGGTTTCAAAAAAATGGAAACTATTGGCCGGTAGCCTTTCATCAAAAGCAAGGGGCAGGAACAGATAGTTCGGGTTTGTTGTTTGTTTGTCGTCGCTTGCATAAAACCGCAGGCTAAGGTAGTTTCTTAAGGTTCTGAAACCCAGCCAAACGCGGTGTCGTTCGAGCATGTCCATGTCGCGTAAAAAGAACGACCGGATATTGTAAGGGCTAAGGAAGGAGGGGTTTTCAAGAAATTTCGATCCGCCCCGCTCCAGAAAATCCCAGTAAAAATCATATCCAAAACGGAGGTTCGAAAGCCTGTCGAGCAGCACTTCTCCGCCCCAGCCGTAACGGAAGGTTTCGCTTTTGATACCATAACCAAAGTTACCGTGCACGCTGAAGCGCCTGGAAAGGTTGTTGTTGGTGCTCAAACCAAAGCCCAGGCGCCAGCCTTCCTGGTCGTTGTAACCAACCAGGTGTTTACGTTCAATGTCAAAAACACCTCTTCTCCAGGCGCCGTTCATTAAGGCTTCAAATCGATCGATGCGGCGATCCAGGTTCTGCTTTCTGCTAATGCTGTCGAGGTATTCAAATGTGTTTTCTTCTTGTATGCTAAGGCTGTCAGTGCGATGACTGTTCCAGAAAACCGGATCGCGAACAATGGTGTTTGGCGAAAACTCCAACGCATAAGATGAAAAATCTCGCCGGGAAAGGTTCGGTTCCAGCTTAATGTTTCGAAGGTAGGTGCGCCCCAGGCCCAGCAGTTTAAAATGGTTAATATTGGGAACATTCAAAATTTCCACATCCGTATTAAGCTGGGTAGGGAACCAGCTCCGGTCATCAATCCGTTCGTACATCTGCTGAATTTTTACCCTCGACTTTTCTTGTTGTCTGGCCGGTTCGGCAATTACATTTTGCACTGCCCAACCATTGGTGTTGATATACAAAACCCCTTTCAGCCCTTCAAAGTTGCGGCCGCGCCCCGGCCTGAAAGAAATAATGAACACCGAATCGGTTTTGGTATAAGTTGTGTCTTCAAGCAGGAAGAAATACCGGTTAGTGCTGCCGGGGCTCAGCGGGCTCAGGTAGTCGCTCCCGGATATGGAGATATAATCCTCATAAAAAGAAAAAGACTGAAATTGGGTAGCGATTATTGCCAGCATAGGGTTTTTAAAGCCTGAGATGCGCGAGGCCAGTACGGTTTCATTATTGCGGCCTGGATAGCGGAAACGTCTTTCGGTTACTGTTTCCATGATCATAAAATGGCGCTGTTCGAGATATTCAATCAGCCTGCCAGTTATTGTGTCTGCCAATGCCGGTGAAGGTGTTCCCGCCACTTCAGGGTCAAACTGGCCTGTAAAAACAAATTTGTTGTATGATTCATAAGAAAAAGAACCCATCTTCTCCGGATTATTTAAGTCCCGGTTGGCAATGGCGTTTTCAATGATCCGGTGGGCGGGGTTTTCGCCCGGAAACACCTCTACCACAGCCAGCTCAATGGGCTTGCGTTGCATTTCAATCAACTGCAGCTCCTTGCCGGGGTCAACTATGTAAACCAGCTGATAGTAGCCCACGTAAGAGAGTATTATCCTTTCGATGGGCTGAGAATGCGTAAGATGGAAAAATCCGTCAATGTCGCTGACTCCTCCCTGTCGTGTACCGTCAATTACAATATTTACAAATGCGAGCGGTTCACGTGTCTGCAAGTCGATGACCCTGCCTGCCACACTATGGCCATCGGCGATAAGATAAAGCGGAAAAATGAAAAAAAAGAAAAGCAGAAATATGCGGATGCCCGCATGGTTCTGCAGGTTTTTGTTCAGGCTCATTGGCAGGGGCGGGGTTCAGAATTGTTATTATACAAAATTAGTCAATTTTACCCTTAAAAACGGAGCAGGAGATATTAAGTACATTGTCTGTTTTACAGCAGTTTAATAATTTTTGGAAGCATGCCAAAATTTGTATTAATTTTGCCGTGAAACAAAGCTTTGATTGAACCTTGGAAGATTCACCCGACCCTTATTCTTGTTGTATATCACCTCTGCTTTTATTTATTGATACCATTCCGGCCAATGCCTTGTTCGGAATATTGGCTATGCTGGTGCTGCTAGTTTTTTCAGCCTTTATTTCCGGCTCAGAGGTTGCCTTCTTTTCGCTGACGCACAACCAGGTGGAAGAGCTGCGCAAGCGACAGACCAAAGCAAGCAAGGGTATTCTTATCTTGCTCGAAAAGCCCAAACGGCTCCTGGCAAGCATTCTTATTGCCAACAATGTATTTAACATTGCCATAATTATTATTTCGGCTTCGGTGTTCAGCAGTCTTTTCGATTTCTCACAAAGTCCGGTGCTCGGTTTCATTGTGCAGGTTATTCTCATCACTTTCATAATCCTTGTATTTGCTGAAGTTCTTCCAAAGGTTTATGCTGCCCAGCATTCGGTAAAGATGGCCTGCCTAATGGTGTCCCCTCTTCTTTTTCTGCGGAAAATATTCTGGCCCCTAAGCACGCTGCTGGTGCGGTCCACCAGCATGATCGATGAGCGCATGGCCCGCAAAAGACCCAACCTCAGCATGAATGAACTTTCGCATGCCCTCGAAATAACAGCCGATAATACCACTACCGAAGAAGACAAAAACATCCTTCGCGGCATTGTGCGTTTCGGAAATATTTATGCCCGCGAAATCATGCGCTCCAGGGTCGATGTGGTAGCCGTGGAAATCACCATCCCTTTCTCAAAACTCTTGCCCATTATCCTTGATGCCGGCTATAGTCGTGTGCCTGTGTATCGCGATAGTTTCGACAACGTAGAGGGGATTCTTTACATTAAGGACTTGTTGCCCTACCTTGAAAAGGCCGACAATTTTGAGTGGCAGAAGTTGGTGCGGCCCTGCTTTTTCGTGCCCGAAAGCAAAAAAATAAACGACCTGCTGAAAGAGTTTCAGGAAAAGAAGATTCACCTGGCCATCGTGGTCGATGAGTATGGTGGCACATCTGGCTTGGTAACCCTTGAAGATATTCTTGAGGAAATTGTGGGTGAGATCAATGACGAGTTCGACACCGACGAATACATTTATTCCAAGCTCGATGCCAACACCTATGTGTTTGAAGGGAAAACCTTGCTGAAGGACTTCTGCAAGATAACCGGCGCCGATTATGAGCTTTTTTCTGATGTAAAAGGCGAAGCCGACACGCTGGCAGGATTGATTTTGGAAATAAAGCAGGAGCTGCCATTTAAGGGAGAGAAGGTGAAGTTCCGCAACTACGAATTCCAGGTAGAAGGCGTGGACAATCGCCGCATTAAACGCATAAGGGTTGACATAAAACCCGAACCAAAGGAATAAAGCTCCGCCATATTATGAAACGAGCATGATTCGTTAAGCATTAGCACGGATGAAAATCATTATGCGAGTTCCATCCGATCCTTAATAAACAAATTATTTTCGAATGAAAAAATACCTGCCCATTATTGCCTCGCTGTTTCTGATCGCCTGTCAGGGAAACTATAGCCCCAAGCCCCGCGGCTTTTTTCGCATTCATCTTCCTGAAAAAGAATATGTGCGCCTCGAGTCGTCTTTTCCCTACTCTTTCGAGTATCCTGTTTACAGTGAATTTGTGCCCGACAAGCGCCCTTCGGCCGAGCCTTACTGGGGCGACCTTATCTTTCCTGACTTTAAGGGCGCCCTCCACCTGAGTTACAAACCGGTAAAACGCCCTGCCGACCTGGCTGTCTTTTTTGAAGATGCCCGCAGCTTTGCACAGAAGCATATTCCCAAGGCAACGGCCATTACCGAAGAGATGATACGCGATGATGAGCGGCGCATTTATGGTGTTCTCTATGAAATCAAAGGGGCAGAGGCAGCTTCTACGTTGCAATTTTATGTTACCGACAGCCTTAGCCACTTCTTGCGCGGGGCACTCTATTTCAATGTTTCTCCAAACAACGATTCTCTGGCGCCCGTCATCAACTTTCTGGAGGAAGACATACGCCACATGATCGGAACACTCAACTGGGAGAACAGTCTCAGATAAAACTTAAAACAGCCCATACATCAGCCGGCCTATCATAAAATAAATGAACAGGCCTATGATGTCGTTGGAGGTGGTGATAAATGGGCCGGTGGCAAGGGCCGGATCAATTTTGAATTTGTTGAGCATCAATGGCACGAAAGACCCGAAAATGGAGGCAAACAGGATCACGGTCATTAGGGCCACGCTAACGGTAAGACCCAGCGCCAAAGAAGGGGCAAAAAAGAAACTGTAGGCCATTAAGATGGCCGAACAAACCAGCCCGTTGATAGCACCTACCGACAGTTCTTTAATCAGCCTGGGAATTATTCCACCGCTCAGGGTATGGTTTGCAAGGCCCTGCACGATCAGCGCCGACGACTGTACGCCCACATTGCCGCCCATGGCCGCAATCAGGGGCATGAAAAACGCCATTTCGGGGTTGATGCTGATCTGCTCTTCGTAATTAGAAATCACACGTGAGCCAATAATGCCCCCAAACAGGGCAATCACCAACCAGAAAAGCCTACCCTGGGTAATTTCCCAAACCTTGTCAGTCGACTCAATATCCTGGGTAATACCCGACAATAACTGGTAGTCGCGCTCGGCTTCATCCTTAATAAAGTCCACCACGTCATCGATCGTAATGCGGCCAATGAGTCGTCCCAGCTCATCTACCACAGGCAACACAACCAAGTCGTATTTATTCATGATCTGGGCCACTTCTTCTCCTTTTTGGGAGGCTTTTACCGAGATCACATCGGGGTCGTAGAGTTTTTCAATCTTGTCGCGGGGCGAAGCAATGAGCAGCTTTTCGAGCGAGAGCAGCCCTACCAGCCGCTCGTCGTCATCGACCACATAAACGGTATATACATTTTCCACCTCTTCGGCCTGGCGGCGCATTTCGCGAATACAGGTAACCACGTGCCAGCTCGAATGCACCTTCACCAGCTCCTTTCCCATAAGGCCACCAGCACTGTTGGTGGGGAAAATGAGCAGGTCGGCAATATCCTGGGCCTGTTGGCGGTCTTCGATGTGGGCCAGGATCTCACCCCGCATATCGTCGGGAAGCTCATTGATAAGGTCAGCGGCATCGTCCGACTCGAGGTTGTCGATAAACTCGTGGGCAATTTCCTGGGTGGAGAAAGAAGAAAGGAAGCGCTCGCGTACATCGTCCTCCAGCTCCATTAGCACCTCGGCCGCCTCTTCCTTCTCGAGCAGGGTATATAAATACTTGGCCTCCTCCAGGCTCAGCTCGTCCATCACCTCGGCAATGTCGGCAGCATAGAGCTCGTTAATGACCTGAAGCAGATAATCGTTGTGCTGTTCTTTTATGGCATCGCGGATGCTGTCGATGGTAATATTTTTAATGCTAATGCTCATTAGATGCCATTTAAAAGGTTAGTAATCAGGGTTTCATGTTCTTTCTCCTAATGCTTTTCGGTTGAGAGCATGTTTTGTGCAGTGCTGATTTCCACGTAGCTGGGCCCCGACTTTTTGCCAAAATTTCCGGCCATAACCACAATAAGGTCTTCAGGCTTAATCTCGTCCTTTTTTATGAGCCGGGTCAGGGTAGCCCTGGTGAAATCTTTTTTGGAAGTTTCCACCTCCATAAAGTCGGCATAAATGCCATAGTTCAAGGCAAGCTCGCGCACCACACGGTGGTCGTAGCACTGTGCATAAATGGGCGTTCTGCCCCTGAACGCGGAGAGGTACCTGGCGGTTTTCCCGGTATCGGTATCGGTAATAATGGCCCTGGTATTTAGCTTTTGAATGGACCGAACTGCAGTTTTCGAAAGGAAAACAGAAATGTCGTTGTCGTGGGGCATCACCTTGCTTTCGATCAGGAAGGGTTTGCTGTTCTCAGTTTCATGGGCAGTGCGGGTCATAATTTGCACGGACTCCAGGGGGTATTTGCCGTAGGCAGTTTCGCCACTGAGCATAATGGCATCGGTGCCCGAAAAGATGGCTGTGGCAATGTCGCTTACTTCGGCTCGGGTGGGCCGCGGATTGGTAATCATCGAATGCAGCATTTGCGTGGCAATGATCACGGCTTTTTTCTGGCGAATACACTTTTTTACCAGCATGGCCTGGATCACGGGGATACGCTCAGCCGGCACCTCAATGGCCAGGTCGCCGCGGGCTACCATAATACCATATACATGCTCAAGAATCTCGTCGATATTGTCAACACCCTGTTGGTTTTCTATCTTGGCAATAATCTTAATGGGGCTGTTGTGTTTGTCCAGGATATCTTGAATATCGAGCACATCTTGCTTGTTTCTTACAAACGAGTGGGCAATAAAATCGATATTGTTTTTAATTCCCCATTCAATAAATTCAATATCTTTTTTGGTTAGGGATGGCAGGTCAATAGGCACCCCCGGCAGGTTCACGCTTTTTCTTCCCTTAATAATTCCCGAATTACAAACGCGGCAAATCAGGTGCTCAGGATGCTTTTCAATAACCAGCAACTCAATTTCACCATCATCAATCATAATCTTATAACCTACAGAAAGCCGGTCAACAAACCCATCGAAATCCACGTAAAGGCACTGATCATTCGAAAGCATTCCTTTTTTGCCTTTTACCATGATAAGCTGATCTTTGGTCACAATCACATCGTTGGGTGAGGTATTGGTCCTGATCTCGGGCCCCTTGGTGTCGACCATCAGTGAAATACGGTTCGAAACCTTGCGAACATTTTCCACCAGCCCAAGGGCTTGCTCTGGCGTTTGGTGCGCAGTGTTTAAACGCACTACATCCATTCCGGCTTCGTGCAATTGCCTTAAAAATTCAGGCTCGCAACGCTTGTCAGAAATAGTGGCCACAATTTTTGTCAGTTTTTCCATAGGTGGGATTTTATTCAGACAAAATTAAGGCTTTGCTTTAATTTCTCGGTCAACTGTTGAAACTAAATTCAATGAATCAGAAATTTATCACCGGTTTAAGTATGGCTTTTTTGAAGAAATTTCTTAAAATTTTTTGAAAAACCATTTACTTTAGTAAAAAGATTTGGTTATGAAGTGGTCACTGGTCCTCATTTTTGGTGTTTTTTTCTCCCTCCCCTTAATGGGTTTTTCCCAAACATTTTTCCACACGGGTTCCACGACCGATGTGCAAACCAGCCCGGAAGCAGGCATTTTGCTGGCCGGTGGCAATACGGATAACGATGATGCCATGCGCTGGTTTTTGCAAAGGGCCGATGGGGGCGATATTGTGGTGATCCGGGCCACCGGAAGTGATGGCTACAACAACTACCTTTTTTCAAGCCTCAGTGTGCCGGTAAATTCAGTAACTACCATTGTTATTTCCAGCCGGACCCAGGCAAATAACCAGTCGGTTTACGATGCCATTGTAAATGCAGAGGCGCTTTTTATTGCCGGTGGCAATCAGTGGGACTATGTCAATTACTGGAAAAACACCTTGGTTCACGATGCCATTCAATACCTGATTGATGAAAAGGGCGTAACTGTAGGCGGCACCAGTGCCGGGCTTGCCGTGTTGGGAGGCGTAGTTTATACAGCCGAAAACAATACGGTCTGGTCAACGGAGGCATTAAATAATCCTTACCACTTCAGGGTAACCCTTGATAATGACTTCCTGCAAATTCCTTTTCTTGAAGAACTGGTTACTGACTCGCACTATAACCGTGTGCAAGGCGATGATGAAGACCGCAAAGGCCGGCATGTGGCTTTTCTGGCACGGATGGTGGCTGATTGGGAAATGGATGCCAAAGGCCTTGGGGTGAATGAATACACTGCTGTGGGGGTGGATGAAAATGGGCTGGCAAGGGTTTTTGGCAATCCTTCCTACGACGATTTTGCCTATTTCCTCAAGGTGAATGGCGGCGCCCCCGAGGTTTGCGAAAGCGGCACGCCCCTCACATGGAACCATGGCGGGCAGGCCCTGTCGGTTTATAAAATACTGGGTAACCCGCAGGGGAATAATACCTTTGACCTGAACGACTGGCAAACCGTCAGTGGCGGCGAGTGGCAAAGCTGGTATGTGGTAAACGGGCAACTTTTTGAGGCCGCGGCAGGGGGTGTTTTCAACGTTCATTTTACCGTTAAGCACGGCATAACTGAGGCGGCCATCCAGGGAGCCACCGTTCAGTTGGATGGCTTTGCTCCGCAAACCACCAACTCCTCCGGCGTAGCAGTTTTTTCGGGGGTGGAAGGAGGCAGCCAGCTTGCCTACACGGTGACGCATACAGGCTACCTTACAGAAGAAGGTTTTGTTTCGGTGCTCAATGAAAATGTGCAAGAGACAGTGCTGCTTTACCCGGGGTCGGGTACTTCAGTTAACAATTTTGAATATTCCAACCCGCTGAATGTGTATCCCAATCCTGTTAAAGGTGATTTTTTTACTGTGGAGTTACCCATGGTAACTTCCGCTTCCCGCTTACAGATTTTTAATTCGCAGGGAGTAATCGTTTTCCGTAAGGAAATCATTCCGGAAAAATCAGGAACAATAGCTATTGAATCTTCTGGCTGGGCTTCAGGGATTTACATAATAAGCCTCGAAACGGCAGCAAAAACATTCAGGGCTAAGCTTCTGCGGTAAAAAATCCAGTTTACCTCACCCGCACCGGTTTCAGCTCTTCAAAGAAGATATCGCCGTTGGGCACTTCAATGTCCATGCCAGTGATCTGCTGCTTGTTGTTGGTGTTGAACTTCACTACGCCGAAGTCGAACCAGGCATGCAGGCGGTCCCATTTGATCTCCCATACATCGTAGTGCCAGTGGCTCAGGGTGGCCGAAAGCTCGGGCGAACGCTCAAAGTTCAGCCGCAGGTTATTGCCTTCAAGGCTAACGCTAATGTTTCCGTAAATGGCCGATTGGTAGGTGCCCACATACTCCTTCAGTTCGAGTGTGGGTTTGGTGCGCAGCACCCTGGCATTCTTTATGGCAGTAATGCGCGGGTCTTCGGCGGGGCGGCGTGCCTGTCGTTCCAGTATCTCAGCCGACCAGTTGCGTGGCTCAAGGCCCAGCATGGCCTCCAGGGTATATTGCGTTACGGCGGTTATTGGGCTTCTTATGCCGTTGGTCAGCACCACCACACCCAGCTTTTCGTCGGGTATCATGCGCACTTCCGATATCATGCCATCGTAACCGCCGGTATGGCCCACGCTAAGGCGGCCGTGGTAATCGCTCAGGCCCCAGCCCAGCCCATAGGCATTGAAATGGCGGTTGAAATCCTGCGGACGGGTATGATTGACCACAAAGTTGCTGTGCGGGGTCCACATCAGGTTTATTGAGGCGGGTGTTAAAAGGGTGTCTTCGCCCCAAATGCCGTGATTCATGTTAAAGATCATCCATTGGGCCACATCCTTTACGCTAGAGATCAGCCCGCCCATGGGTGCCACCACGGTCCAGTCTTCATATTCAATGGGGATGTTTTTATCAGCTTGTCGTGCGTGGGGGGTTGCAAAATTGCCTTTTGAAGCAAGTTCGGCTGGACTAACAATGGTGCGGCTCATGCCCAGCGGATCGAGAATGCGTTCCTGCACGTTTTCAATCCAGCTTTTGCCGGTAACTTCCTCGATCACCAAGCCGGCGGCCAGATACATCAGGTTGGAGTAGCCATACCCGCTGCGAAAATCAAAAGCTTTTGGCAGATACTTTGCGGCCCCGACAATCTCTTTGGCGGTCAGATCAGACTTGTACCACACCACATCGCCGCTGAAGGTGCCCAGCCCAATGCGGTGGCTCAGCAGATCGCGAATGGTGGCTTCGTTGCTTACCCAAGGGTCGTAAACCTCAAACCAGGGCAGATACATACGCACCGGGTCGTTCCACGATATTTTTCCTTCCTGCACCAGCATAGCCAGCATGGATGCAGTAAAAGCCTTGGTGTTGGAAGCTATGGCAAACAGGGTGTTTTGGTCGGGCGCGCCGGGCTTGCCCACCTCCATTGCGCCATATCCCTTGCTGAAGATCAGCTCGCCATCCTTCACAATGCCAATGGCCATGCCCGGAAGGTCCCAGTCTTTCAGTACCTGCTCGTAATAGGCGTCAAGTTTTTTTATTACCTCCGATGTTTGCCCGGATAAGGAAAAACCTGTTGTCAGGAATAAAAAGGTCAGTAGAAAGGAAAGTCTTTTCATGTTTATAAATTGGAAATTATTCAAAAAAGGTTTCTTGTGGTTTTTTCTTTTTCGGCAGCTTCTTTATCCAGTTCAGATAGTCTAATCCCCCGAAAATCAACCTCACATGTTTTTTTGATAAAAGCTCAAGGCCCAAATGCTTTGCACTAACCCAAAGAAGGTTTTTGAGTGACAGATTAATTTTTTACTTTTCTTTCGGAAAACCCCTGGGTTATTGTTCTTGGGGTTCAACGGTTTCTTTGTTATGTTTTATCATGCCCTTCTGAACTTCTACTACTAAAACACCCAGTTTAACATTCATGCCCATGATGGGGGTAATGGCCAGAATATGGTTGTCAGTAGTAGTAACTACTTGCTCATCGGTCTGGAGCAATGACACGTTTTCAAATGGAGAGCCCTCTTCTTTTTTGTTTGTTGAAAGCGTAACAATAGCGGTGCGTGGATTAACCAGTTTAACATTTAAAATTCCGGGCTCCTGCACAAAAGAAACAAAGATCTGATTTACCTGCTCAATGTTATCGCGGAGCAACTCGCTGCGAACTGCCCACGAAAACGCTTTTACGGCAAGCTCAACGTTTGAGATTTGCAGGCTGTCAATGGCAAAGTCGTAATGCTCTATAAGCTTTCGTTGCTTTACAAAATGCTCCTTTTCAAGATTCCTTGTTTTTATGGTAAAAAAGATAAAAACCACCAGTAATACCAGTAAAAGAGCAAAAGGCAGTTTGTGTTTGTTTAAATAAGCCAGGGTTTTGTCTTCTTTTAATTTTTGGAAAAATGATTTTTGGGGTTTGGGCTCAGTTTGGGTTTCCATGATTTAAAGGGTTGTTAATAAAGTTAGTATATGAAAAAAGGGGGTTGTATCATACTGGTATTTCAAAAGCAATATCATTTTCTCATGAGGTTGTATCTCCTCCTTGGCCAATTCCTCGGCAGTAAATTTTCAATTTCTTTCCTTTTCATACCGCCTCATAAAATTAGAAACAAAATCTCGAAAAAAGGCACCTATGATATTTAATTATTCTCTTAAGTATAATAAAATGATTCAGTTATGCAAATTGAATATGTCTTTTGTATCCCTTTCTCGATTTCAAAAACAAGTCAATGACCGATTTAAATAAAAAAAAGCCCCGCAATTTCTCGCAGGGCTTTTGAAATATAAGAAGTTAAAATATCAAATCACCTTCAGTTCTTTTCCCACCTTAATGAAGGCTTCGATGGCCTTGTCGAGGTGGTGGCGTTCGTGTGCCGCCGAAAGTTGGATGCGAATGCGGGCCTGTCCTTTTGGTACCACTGGGAAGTAGAAGCCAATCACGTAAATGCCCTCTTCGAGCATGCGTGCGGCAAATTGCTGCGAAAGCGGGGCATCGTAAAGCATTAGGGCCACTATGGCCGACTCGCTGGGCTTGAGGTCGAAGCCAGCCGCTTCCATTTTCTGGCGGAAGTAAGCGGCATTTTCCATTAGTTTGTCGCGCAGGCTGGTGTTGTTTTCAATCAGGTCGAATACGGCCAGTGAAGCGCCAACTATGGCGGGGCTTAGCGAGTTGGAGAACAGGTAGGGGCGTGAGCGCTGGCGCAGCATATCGATAATTTCCTTGCGACCGGTGGTGAAACCACCCAAGCCACCGCCCAGGGCCTTGCCCAGGGTGCCGGTGATAATGTCTACTTTGTCCATCACTCCGAAATGCTCTGGAGCCCCGCGTCCGGTAGTGCCAATAAATCCGGCGCTGTGGCATACATCGGTCATTACCATGGCGTCGTATTTTTCGGCCAGGGCGCAGATCTCGTCCATTTTGGCCAGGTCGCCGTCCATCGAAAACACATCGTCGGTCACGATGATTCTGTGGCGCTGTGCCTGTGCTTCAATTAGCTGCTTCTCAAGGTCGGCCATGTCGGCATGGGCGTAGCGGTAGCGGGCCGCCTTGCAAAGCCTTACCCCATCGATAATGGAAGCATGGTTTAGTGCATCAGAAATAATCGCGTCATTTTCATCGAGGAGTGGTTCAAATACCCCGCCGTTGGCATCGAAGCAAGCCGCGTAAAGTATGGTGTCTTCGGTGCCAAAGTAGCTTGCAATGCGGGCCTCCAGCTCCTTGTGCAGGTCTTGGGTGCCACAGATAAAGCGTACCGACGACAGACCGAAACCATGGGTTTCCATGCCTTTGCGGGCACCTTCTATCACTGCCGGGTGGTTCGATAGGCCCAGGTAGTTGTTGGCGCAAAAATTTAGCACTTTTTGCCCGGTGTTCAGGCTGATCTCTGGTCCCTGGGGGCTGGTAATAATGCGTTCTTTCTTGTAAAGCCCTGCTTCTTCAATTTCCTGAAGCTGCTGCTGAAGGTGTTCTTTTATTTTTCCGTACATAAAGGTTGATTTTTGGTCTGGTTTAAGCGCCAAAATTAATAAAACCTTTTGAGGGGCAGGCAAAAATCGGGGATTAAAAAAAGCTGACTCCTATGCTACAAAGCGCATTAGAGTCAGCCATAAAAAAACCCCGCCGGAGCGGGGCATTTTTTTAATTACCTGGGGCGTCCGCCGCCTTGTCCCTGTCTGGGCTGATTGGGCCTGTTGCCTTGGGGGCGAGCTTGGTTCTGACGACCTTGTCCGGCTCCTGAGCCATCCTGCAGGCGCTGCTGCTGTTGTTGCTTGCGCTGTTCACGCAACTGCTGTTGCTCGGCTTTGCGCTGCTCACGAATCTGCTTGCGTTCTTCGCGACGGGTCTGAGCCTGCTCCATGGCGCCTTGGTCGTGCATGGCGGGATCCTGCACTCTTACGCGCTGGCGCTGCTGCACCTGGGCTTCACTGTTCTGGGGGTCGCGCTGACGGTTACGAACATTCTGGGGTTCCTGGGTCTGGGCCAGGGCCGCTCCGCTCAATCCGAGCGCAAGGGCCAATACTAACATTTGTTTTTTCATCACTGAAAGGGTTTTAAAGGTAAAAATTTAATTTTTTTCTTTTTTTTGAAATCCCCGCAAGGGGTGGCGGGTGTTTCAATCAATTACAAGGTAAAAGTACACCCCGGTGGATGAAGGAATTATGAAGAAACCCAAATAAGAAAGCTTTTTTTGATTTTTTTACAAATCTTCCGGAAAGACAAGCAAGAAAGCGGCTCCATTGCCTGGAGCCGTTTTAATATGGATGCTCACATTATGAAAATCTGCAATGCTTTTGGCTATGGCCAGTCCCAGTCCGTGGCCATCGGGCGATTTTCGTTTTTTAAAACGCTGAAACACTTCGGCTGCCTGCTCTTCCGTCATGCCCGGCCCTCTGTCGCTTATTCTTACCTGGAATGAATTGCTTTCTTTGAAACAGTGTACCTCAACAGGGCCATTGGCCGCTGTGGCTGAAAACTTCACCGCATTGTTAATTATATTAAAGAACAAGGTAAAGAGCAGTAAACGGTTGGCTTGGCTAAGTTGATGGTCGCAAGCAAAATGGGTTTTTATCTGAAGCCCCTTGTCGTTGGCTATGGGTTCGATCTCTTCAATAACTTCACGGAGCAACTCTTCCAAAGAGAACTGCTCATTTTTTATAAACTGCTGGTTTTCGACCCTGGCAATGAGCAGCAGGGAGTTTATGATGCCTTTGAGCCGGTGCAGGGTACGGAGCGATTCAGATACCTTTTCGGCATCTTGCTCCGAAAGGCCGCCATCGTTAATCAGGTTTTCGAGGCGGCTCTGTACTACCGATACCGGAGTGAGCAACTCATGAGAAATATTGGCCGTGATTTCCTTTTCCTTGGTAAACAGCCCATCGATTTCCTGCATGAGTTCCAGTAGTGTCTGGTCGAGGTAAACGAAATCGGTGGTAGTGGTTTTTACCGGGGTACGGTTAAATAGTGCTGGGCTTTTCGTTTCTTTTAGTTTGCGGGTAATAAACTCCAGTGGGCTGGTAAGCACGCGCGACAGGGTGGTGTCGGCAATAAAGGAGATGATCACAAACAGTCCGAGCAACACCAGGGTGATGCTGCGGATATTACGCTCGGTTTTGTAAATATTGTCAAGGCTGGTGCCTATTTCCAGCAAGTAGGTTTCCCCATCAACCATAAAGGAATAATTGAGTACCCGGTAGTCAATCACCTCCTGGTCTACCATGCGCTGGGCAATTTCGATAAAATTCCACAGGCTGTCTGTTTCTGCCTTTTCCAGGCTAATATACTCCTGCTTCAGGATATTGTAGCTGCCGTAGGCATCCTGTCCGGTGTCTGCAATCAGGGCCTCCACCCCAAACTCAGCAATAATGTCCATTACCTGCTCCCTTTTATTGATGAGCTCATTGTCGGTTTGCAAGGTATTTACTTTTTCGAGGAAATAAGGCATGAGCAACAGGAAAACAGCCACGAACAAAAGTTTCGTGAGCAGGTTGTAAAGGGCAAGCTTGTAGCGAAGCTTCATTTTACTCGGTATTTGCCCGGTAGCCAACGCCACGAATGGTTTCGAGCCAGTCGACCGGGGCGTACTCTGCCAGTTTCTTGCGCAGGTTTTTAATGTGAACGTCGATAAAATTGCTGTCGTATTCGTCGCCCAGCATGTTACCCCAAATGTGCTCGTATAGCTGGATGCGCGTCAGCGCCCTGTTTTTGTTGAGCAGCAGGTAATGCAGCAGGTCAAACTGCTTTTTTGTCAAATCCACTTCCTGGTCACTGCATGTTACTTTCCGCGAAAGCGGATCCAATAAGAACTCCCCGAAGGAAATGTGGCTGGTGCGCTGTCCGAACTTGCGACGGGCAATGGCTGCCATGCGCGAGTTGAGCTCGAGCAGCGAAAAGGGCTTGGCAATGTAATCGTCAGCTCCAAGGTCAAGGCCTTTTATCTTGTCTTCCACTTCGCCACGTGCGGTAATAATAATAAAGGCGGCTTCGTGGTTAATTTCCTTGGCTTCGCGCAGCAGTTCGAGCCCGTCGTAGTCGGGCAAGCCCAGGTCGAGCAAAATGAAGTCGTAAAGGTTTACAGCAATTTTTTCGGACGCCTCCATGCCGGTGTGGGCCAACTCCACCAGGTAATGTTCTTTTTCAAGGAAAGCCTCCATCTCGCCGGCCAGGCTTTTTTCGTCCTCCACTATCAGCACATTCATACCTTAATTTATTTTCAGGAAAATGCCTGCGGTAAAATAAAACTGTCCGCTTTTTTCCCCGTTTTCATCTTCGATAAAGTTAAAAAAATATGCTGGTTCAAACTCCAGGCTCAGGCGTTTAGTATTAAAGGCTATTGGTATGCCTACTTGCAGATCGAGCAACCTGAAGTCTTCGCGCAGCTCGGTGGTGGTATAGTAAAAGGTTTTTGTGCCGCCGGGGCCTGGGCCTTGTCCGCCACCGCCACCGCCTTGTCGCCTCATTTGGGTTAGCCAGGCATAACTGCCAAACATAAAGGAAACGCCGGGATTAAAGGTGAAATAGTTTCCTTTTTTCCCAAGTATTGGTGTGCGGAAATACCGGCTGTTTTCTATCATCAGGTAAAAACTGTTGTCTTCGGCTACCAGCCATCCTGGCGAAACGGAGGTATAGGCCACCACCCAGTCGATGCCAAGGTTGGCACTCAGAAAAGTGTAGTTGGAATAAAAGGTGGTGTCGAGGCTCTCTCCCCCAAAGTATTGCGAAATGCTGATGCCGGCATCGAACACTTTGTTGAATACATAATTATAGCCGGCAGAAAGGTCGACAAATGAAAAGAAAGGTTGGTTGCCGGGTAGGTGAAACAGGCCGGCGCCTGCCCAAATGCCGCCATTCCAGGCGTATAGCAACTCTGCCGAATAATAGGGCTGGTTGCCTGAGACACTGGTGCCGTAATAGATTAGATTGCTTCCGTAACCCACACCGGTGTAAAACTGGTGGGCCGGGGTTTGTGTATTTGAGGTGTCGGGGCTTACCTGCATGGCATGTGCCAATTGGCCGCTATGCAGCGACAGGATCAGCAGGCCCATGATCAGCATGTTTTTCATGGCTGAGTTGGCTGGATTACCTTCTTCCCGGACGTCGGGCGCCTTGTGGTCTTCCGGCACCGGCAGGTCTTCCACCCGGGCGGACAATCTGTGGACGCGCGCCTCTTTCCTGGCGAAGGCGCTGTTGACGCTCCTGCTGCTCAGGTTTGTTGGGCGCAATTTGCTTCACCTCTTCCTTTTCCACGGTTTTTTCCGGGGTCTCAGGAGGTGTCTGTGGCTTAGCCGGGGGCGTTTGTTCCTTTACTTGCTCTTTTTCAGGGGGTTGCGGTGTTTGTACCGGAGGTTCTTGCGCATATAAAGGATGTACCGCAACAGCCAGCAATACAAAGAGTATTATGGTTGGCAATGTTTTCATAATGATCAGTTTTTTCAACTTTAAGGCAAAGTTAGCTCCCAAAGGTGAAGAAAACATGAATTTTACCGGCTGCCTGCCAATATTGAGCGGTAACCGTTTCCATTGGAAAGGATCTCGATGGCGCGGGCCACCTCGGGATCGTCAGAGAGAGAGGCCAGCACCCGGCCTTTCTGATGATAATACCTCGTGACAATTTCTTCCTTAAGCAGCATGGATATTTCATTGCGGAAAGTAAGCAGGTCTTCCTCTTTGTTGTGCATCATCTTTTGCTGCAAGGCTTCATATTCCCGTTCAATGGCCTCAAAGTACTTTTCATTTTTCGAGGCTTCCTTCAGCTCTGCCAGAAAGCGTTCGCTGCGGGTTTCGTATTCATAATCCTTGTCGGAAAGGAAGGATATGAAATCATTATAAATGGCATCGGTAATTCTGAACTCATCAGCTGCAGGTATACTTTGGTTTTTTCTGAAAAAGTAATTTGCGTAGTCGAAAACCAGGAACCTTGTGAGGAGGGCCACAGAAATATTGCTGAGCATTTGGGGCTCCACAATAATGTCGGGTTCAATGCCGCCGCCATCATAAACCACACGTCCGTTCAGTGTAGTAAAAGCCGTTTTAAGCGAGTCGGGGATCATTGCTACGCTGCCGTCCTCGTTGCGTTGGGCATAGTCGATGGCTTGGATGCAGCGGCCGCTTGGGATGTAATATTTGGCAACGGTGACCTTGAGCTGGGTGTTGTAGCTCAGGGGTACCACGTTTTGCACCAACCCCTTGCCAAAGGTGCGGTGACCAATGATTACGCCACGGTCGAAGTCCTGAATGGCACCAGCCACAATTTCTGAAGCTGAGGCTGAGCCCCGGTCGACCAGCACCACCAGCGGAATTTCTTTGTCAATGGGGTTGTTGAGCGTGCGATGGTTGGTGTTCCGCTCCGCAATTTTCCCCTGGGTGCTAACCACCAGTTGGTTCTTCTCCACAAAAAGGTTGGTAATGTTTACCGCTTCGTTGAGCAGGCCTCCGCCGTTTCCGCGCAGGTCGAGCACCACACTTTCTACCGGGTGGTTTTGGCGCAGCTCGTTGAAGGCGTCCCTTACTTCGCGCCCTGCATTTTGCGTAAAGCCGGTAAGTTTTATATAGGCGGTGTTTTCGTTGAGCATGCCATAATAGGGAATGTTGCTTATGGTAACTACCTCGCGGGTAACGGGTTTGGTGAGGGGGCGCGGCTCGCCATCGCGTTCAATCAGCAGGTTGAGGGTGGTGCCGGGTTGCCCTTTCAGCAGCTCGCGTACGTCTTCCGAGCCCATGCCTTTCACCGACTGTCCGCTGATCTCCAGGATGCGGTCGCCGGGCAAGAGTCCGGCTTTATAGGCAGGAAAGCCTTCATAGGGTTCGGTTATGATGGTGTATTCGCCACGGGTGGTAATCAGCGCACCGATGCCGCCATACTGCCCTGTGGTCATAAAGCGCATGTCTTCGATTTGCGACTCGGGAATGAAATTGGTATATGGGTCGAGCGAGTAGAGCATCTCATCAATACCGGTTTTCATTAGCTCCGCAGGATTGACATCGTCCACATAGTTTACAACCAGTTCGCGAAAAAGGCTGGCGAAAATATCAAGGTTTTTGGCAATTTCGAAGTTGCGCGAACCAAATGCGGTAAGAAAAACAGCGGAGCCAGCCAGCACCATGATTAGCATGGTGGCCCGAGTTTTCGAATGGATTTTTTTTAACAGCTTCATCGGACAAAATTTTATTGGTGAAAATCTTTAAGGAACCGGGTCGTATCCGCTTCCACCCCAAGGGTTACACGAGAGCACTCTTTTTAGCGTAAGCCAACCGCCCTTCAATGGGCCATGCTTTTTCAAGGCTTCCACCCCATATTGCGAGCAGGTGGGTGTGTAGCGGCAACTGTTGGGCAGATAAGGCGAAATGGCACCCTGGTAAAACCTGATAAGTCCTACCATAAGCATAACCAGCACCTTATTTATAAAACGGATGATAAACATTTTTAATCGCCTGCCCTGTTTTCCGCTTGCTCGCGGGCAGTAATCTCGCTGCGGAGTTTTTGTAAAGTTAGTGTGATTTTATTTTCTGTTTCGCCGTAGGGCAAAATTTCGCGGCCTGTATAAACAAATGCCAGCAGGCAGCGTAAATCCCTGCTTTTGAGAAACGTGTAAAAGTCTGTTTTGTTTTTACGATAGGATTCTTTAACAAGTCTCTTGATACGGTTTCGGTCGGTGGCTTTTTTGAAGTTTTTTCTGGGAACAGAAACCATCATTTTAGCCGGTTGGTGAAAAAATGCGGTGGGAGGCAATTGCCGGTGGGGCCACGAAGGGTTTTGACCAGCAATATATTCGTTCAATTGCTCCGCATTGCCCTCGAAAACCACGCCATCATCCTTATAAAATAATGGCTCCAGATTTTCCGTGCTGATCAGGTAATACACAATGCGAAAAGGGTATACAAAAAAACCTTTTCCCTGGCTAAAAAGGAGCTCTTTCAGTCGGAAAGTACAGAGCCGTTCGCTTTTTTTGAAGGTTTGCATGCATCCCGTATGGCCTGGATTCGCCAGCGTTTTATTCATAAAAGCCAAAGCCAGGTGCTGCCTACTTCTTGTTTTTCTGCAAAAAGTCTTGCATGGCCATGGCCATGGAAGAAAATTTTTCGGAAGGTGCCTTGATGTGGAGCGTAAAACCTTCGTCTTCTATTGCCTGGGCAGTGGCCTCGCCAAAAGCGCCGAAAATGGTTCCGCCTTGTTCGTATCCCGGGAAGTTCTTTTTGAGCGAAGCCACACCAAAGGGACTGAAGAAAATGATCATCTGGAAGTCGTTGACAGGCAGATCGGAAAGGTCTTCAGGCACCGTTCGGTAAATCGGAGCAAAAACATAGTTGATCTTATATTGCGTAAGCAATTGCGGGATGTCATTTTGATGATTTTCTGCACAAATAAAAATGAACTTCTCGTCTTTTTGCTTACGAATAATATCGAGCAAGTCGCTGAACTGGTTCTTGCCGAAAAAAATCTTGCGCTTGCGATACTGCACATATTTCTGCAGGTAAAGGGCAATGGCCTCTGAAGTGCAGAAATATTTCATCTGATCAGATATCTGTACACGCAACTCTTCTGCCAGGGCAAAGAAATGGTCAACGGCATGTTTTGAGGTAAAAATCAGGGCCGTGTATTCTGGAATATGAATGCGATGCTGACGGAACTCCTTGGCACTGATGCGTTCAATCTTAATCAGTTTGCGGAAAGTAATGTCCAGGTTAAATTGCTTAACCAGATCTGCGTAGGGCGACTTATCGCTTTCGGGTGGTGGCTGGGATAATAAAACTTGTTTAATTTTCAAGGCGCCTTCTCCTAGTTTAGTTGGTTAACGAATTACATTGTCAGACACAAACCCTTTATCTATAGTGCCATAAGATAGCTACCGGCTGCTTTGGCAAAAATAAGCAAGGGTGCCAATTCGATGGCACAAAGGTACAAAATTAAGTAATATACAGAAAAACCTGCCTGTGTGAGGCCAATGGATGCACCCCGCAAAATCTTGGCGATATTGATCAGCGCCAGCAGGGCCCATGCAAAATAAAGTCCCGATTCGGCCGGTTGATAGGTATTGTACACCACAACGGGCAGTAAAATAATTCCGGCCAGGTTGTTAAAAAGGAAAATGTTTTTGGTGTAGGCGTTGTTTGCCTGCCCGGTGCCAAACACATAAGCAAAAAAACTGGTTAACAAACTTTTTGCGGGATAATAAAGCAGCAGGAGGGTCAAAATGATCAAAAAAACAAGAAAAGGTGAAAGCCTGCCGGTTTTGTCGAGATATCCCGTTTGGAGCAAAGTCTGGTAAATGAGCAAGGCGGTCATCAGAAGGAAGTTGACAAAAAGGAGCCATGCGGGGCTTTCGTCAAAGAAGTTGCCCTCACGTTCCATCTGGTTGAAATGCCTGCCCCCCAATGTGGCGCCGAAAAATTGCCGGGTCCGGTGAGGAAACAATAAGCGGGCTGCCGCCAAAACCCCCAGGCTCAGCGCTACAACCCATAGAATCCAATCGTTGGCCAGCCCCGGCTCCAAAGGGAGGGGAGTGTGCCCTTGGGCAACCAGCAAGTGGTTGCTGCCATAAAAAGCGTTTGAGCTCAAAACTTGTTTTTCAGAAAGGCTGTCCATCCTGTCCTCCACCTGCGATATCCAGCTGCTTTCTATAATTTTCCAGCTGGAAGCCGCAAAAGGGGTGGTGATTTGAATGGAGGCCGGGCTGGCCTTGACAAGAAAATTTATACTTAGCATGGCTGCCAATAAAAATGTTGCGAAATAATAATGCTTGCCAGCCATAATGGGCAATTTTTTTGCAAAGGTAGCAGTTTTTGTTCTTGCAGAGAAAACTGCAAAAAGCCCCGACTTGTTAACCGGATAACAAGCCGGGGTTTTTTTGAAGCTGCTTTGGTTAAAAAAAATACATTTTTCCCTTTGCCCCCGCGCAAATTAATCCTAATTTTGCAGGGCTTTTAATCCAAACTAAATCAGTCACCTAAATAATCCCAGCGCATGCAGTTACTCGATTCCATCAAGCAAAAAGCAAAGCAGGAAAACAAAACCATTGTGCTTCCCGAAGGCACCGAAGAACGCACCTTGAAAGCGGCCAACATTATTCTCGAAGAAGGCATTGCAAGCCTTATTCTATTGGGAAACCGCGAGGTGATCATGAAGCTGGCAGGCCAGCATGGACTTAAGGCCATCGAAAAAGCTACCATTATCGATCCGGAAACATGGGAGCGCCGTGCCTATTTTGCAGAGATGCTTTTTGAGATTCGCAAGAGTAAAGGTCTTACCCTTGAAGAAGCTGATAAATTGGTTGTCGATCCGCTTTACCTTGCTACTTTGTTGATAAAAAATGGCGATGCCGACGGTGAAGTAGCTGGTGCGGCCAATTCAACCGGCAATGTGCTTCGTCCGGCTTTCCAGATCGTTAAAACCTTGCCTGGCATCAGCGTGGTGTCTGGGGCTTTTATTATGATCATGAAGGAAGAAAAATGGGGCGATGATGGCATTATCGTTTTTGCCGACTGTGCCGTGCATCCTGACCCCACCGCCGAAGAGCTTGCCCAGATTGCCGTAATGACCGCCAGGACCACTCGCGCCATTGTGGGCGTGGAGCCCCGCGTGGCCATGCTGAGCTTTTCTACCAAGGGAAGCGCTAAACACCCCATGTGCGACAAAGTGATTGAAGCCACCCGTTTGGCAAGGGAAATGGATCCCAGCCTGCTGATCGATGGCGAATTGCAGGCCGATGCAGCCATAGTTGAAGCCATTGGCAAAAGCAAGGCCCCCGGAAGCGCCATTGCCGGCAAGGCAAACGTGCTGGTGTTCCCCACCTTGGAGGTTGGGAATATTGCCTATAAGCTGGTACAGCGTCTGGCCGGAGCTGAGGCTGTTGGCCCAGTGCTTCAGGGAATGGCAGCCCCTATCAACGACCTTTCGCGGGGTTGCTCGATTGACGATATCGTGAACCTGGTTGCCATAACCGTGAATCAGGCCGCAGGTAAGTAAAGACATTCAATTCATTTTTCAATATTTACAACCCATTTTAACAATCCATTCAAAGAAATGAAAATTTTAGTGCTAAACTGCGGGAGCTCCTCCATTAAGTATCAGCTGATCAACATGGCCAACAATGCGGAGCTGCTTGCCAAAGGCTTGCTCGACCGCATTGGTTTGAAAGACAGTGAGCTGAAGCATCAGCCCAGGGGAAAGGAAGCTTACATGCTCATTCAGGATGTGCCCGATCATGAAACCGGTATCGACCTGATCCTGAAAGCTTTGCTCGACACCGACCATGGTGTGATTGAAAGCGTGGAAGACATTTTCGCCGTTGGTCACCGCGTGGCCCATGGTGGTGAGAATTTCAGTGCAAGTGCCCTCATTACCGAAGAGGTAATGAAAAACATTGAGGAAGTAATTGAACTTGCCCCGCTGCACAACCCCGCCAACCTAAAGGGCATCGTTTCCATGAAGAAACTGCTTCCAAACGTTCCTATGGTAGCGGTCTTCGACACGGCCTTCCACCAGAGCATTCCGCAGCATGCCTATATGTACGGATTGCCCTATGAAATGTATGAGCAGGACAAGATTCGCCGCTATGGCTTCCATGGCACCAGCCACAAGTATGTTTTCCAAAAGGCCTGCGATGCCTTATTTATGCGTCAGGATAATATCAAAGCCATTACCTGCCACCTGGGCAACGGCGCCTCTATTGCAGCCATAAAAAACGGAAAATCCGTTGACACCTCCATGGGCCTCACCCCGGTGGAAGGCTTGCTCATGGGTACCCGCAGCGGCGACCTCGACCTGGGGGCGTTGCTCTATATTATGAAGAAAAAAGAGTTGAGCATTGAAGATGCCAACAACCTCATTAACAAAAAGAGTGGTGTTTTGGGTATCAGCGGCATTTCTTACGATATGCGCGACATTGAAAATGCTGCATGGAACGACGGCCACAAGCGCGCACAGCTAGCCCTCGACATGTACATCTACCGCATAAAGAAATACATTGGTGCTTATGCCGCAGCCATGGGCGGGGTAGACCTGATCATTTTCACCGGCGGTGTTGGCGAAAACGGCCCCGAAACCCGCGAGGCAGTATGCAAAGGCCTCGAGTTCCTGGGCGTGCAGTTCGACCCCGAGCGCAACACCGGCATCCGTGGCAAGCTGGAGCTGATCTCACGCCACGACTCGCCCGTCAAAGTAATGGTGGTGCCCACCAACGAAGAACTCGTCATTGCACACGATACCCTTAAAATAGTTGCCTTCAAGGATAACAGCAAAAATCAAGAGATTTAGTTTTTTTCTTGTGTAAAAATGAAAAGGCTGCAAGAAATTGCGGCCTTTTTTGTTTGATATAGCTTGAAAGAGAAACTAATTGCTCGAGATGGGGCGAAAAAATTAATGGAACTTAGATGATGCAGATTGTTCGGATGAACCAGATAAATTTAATTTGTTTCCCAAGAAAACATATTGGTGAAGATAATAGCTTATCACAAACAATTTATAATTAACAATCGAGCGAAGCGAGCTCATGAACGAAGCAAATAATTATCAATTAACCATTAACAATTATTACATATCTTCCATCATTTCATCAGTAAGCTCGAGGTTGTGAAAAACATTCTGCACATCGTCGTCATCCTCAAACATATCAATGAGTTTCAGCACCTTCTGCGCCTGCTCCTTATCGAGTTTCACCATCGTTTTCGGGATGCGCTGCAGCTCTGCATTCTCAGCTTCTATCTTCATTTCCTCCAGCTTTTTCATCATGCTGCCAAAATCTTCCATGGCGGTGTAGATGGTGAAAAAATTGTCTTCGGTTTCAACTTCTTCGGCACCAGCATCGATCACTTCCATCATAAACTCATCTTCGTCGAGCTCGTTCATTGGAACGGTAAAAACGCCCTTGCGGTCGAAAATGAAACTCAGGGCGCCATTGGTTTCCAGTTTACCGTTGTGCTTATTGAAGTATGAGCGCACGTTGGCCACGGTACGCTGCTGGTTGTCGGTAAGGCATTCCACATACACAGCCACACCAAAGTTGGCATAGCCTTCGTAGGTTACCTCTGTGAAGTTTGCTTCGTTTTTGTCGCCAGCCTTAGAGATGGCCCGCTGCACATTGTCTTTGGGCATGTTGGCACCTTTGGCGTTGGCAATGGCCAGGCGCAGGCGGGGATTGCCTTCGGGGTCAGGTCCGTTTTCTTTTACCGCAACGGTTATTTCTTTAATGATCCTGGAAAAGATCTTGGAGCGCTTGGCATCCAGGGCGCCCTTCTTTCGCTTGATGGTTGACCATTTACTGTGACCTGACATAGTTTTTTGCTTTTTATTTTGGGTTGTAAAATTAATTAAAAGTCGCCAAAAGATAAAAAAATAAACCAGCCCGGAGTTGGGCTGGTTTATAAAAATTATCAAGGGTACAGGGTTAGTTAAAATTTACCAGGCGCAAGCCAATGGAGAAAGGGTGTAGCTCGGGGCCTTTGTTTTCGCGGAACATGCTGTTGAGCGAGTAGGTGGCGAAGAAATTGAGTTTGCCCCAGCCCATGCGTGCCTGAAGGTCGTAACGGAAAGGATTCAGGTAAAAGTCCTCGTTTGATTTTACCTTGTCTTTCTTGTCATTCACCATATACACCTGCTTGGTGTGTGAGCCAATCCTTATTCCGAGATTTAAGCCGGCAGCCATATGAAACTTGGTAAACTCAGAGTGCGAGCGGGTCTGAAACTCGAGCATCAGTGGCACATTGATCATGCTCATGGTGAGCTTGTTTTTGCTGAGGTTGTCAACCAGCACCTCGTCGTATTCCAGTTCCTGCGATCCTTTAACCAGCAGTATGTCATTGCCAAGACGGTAGTTGTTCCAGCCAATGCCAAGTCCGGTGTAAAGACCCACCTGGTTTCCGATCAGGCTCAGGTGCTGCTGATAAATGTTCAGGTTAACGGCAACAGACTTTTCGTAGCGCAGGTCGAGATAACTCTGATCAGCGGGAAGGTCAATTTTGTTTTCAGGAGTCAGGAAGCCGTTAATGCCTAACTCAAGTCCTGTCCAGTTTTTGCGGAAGGAGCGGCGCGCCGGGGCACGGCTGGTGGTAATGGTCCGTCCATCAGTAATGGTCACCTCACGCGAGCCCACCCTCACCTTAACGGTGTCGGTAAACGGGCGCGATTCGGAAACGACCTCGTTTTTCTCATTTATTATTGTAGCCAGGCCCGAAAGGTTAATGCTTTGCGAAACAGGTTCTTCTTTTATGGCCAGGGTGGAGGTGCCGCTCACTTCGCCGGTCAGCATGGTGTTGGCCATAACCCTGGCATTGGAAGCACCTGAGATATTCACTTCGGTGGTTTCTGTCTCCAGGTCGAAGGCTTTGGCCAGGGAGGCTCCGGAAACTTTGAGCTGGTGAACGGTGGCAGCGCCAGTAAGGGTGGCATTGCTGGCCCCGCCAAGCACGGTGGTAAGCAAATCGGTCTCAATATCGAGTACGAAATTGGAGGCTCCGCTTCCTTCAATGCTAAAGGTTGACGATTGCAGCTTGTTTTCGCTGGTGAAGGAACTCACCCCGCTGCCTTTTAGCGAAAGAAACTGCGGTGCGGTAACACGGGCCACAATGCGGTCGAGGTTACGGGCATTGCCCTTATACTCGAGCTGCAGCACATTGTTTTTTACCTTGGCCGAAATGTCGGCCATTATGGCTTCGTCGGCTTCGATCACTACATCAAAGTTATCGCCCTGGATAAGCTTAACGGTAAAGATGCCACCGGCCTCAACGCCGGTAAAGGGGCCGGGCTGAAAACCCTGGGCCGACAACAGGAGCGGAAACAGCAAAAGGAAAAATGCGGCAAGTTTGGTGTTGAATTCTTTTGTTTTCATGGTAGTAAAAATTAAAAGTGATTTTTTTGTTTATGGTTTCAGAGGGAAATTCGAAAAAATTAGTCGGCGCTTTTAATGGATCCCAGGCCCGATTTGTTGATTTGTGTTTGGGCAGGGTTGCCGTAATACCTGATGGAGCCAACCCCGCTCAGGGTCGCTTTAAGCAGATCGGAAGCATAAACGCTGGCCGAGCCGGCACCCGAAAGGTTTACTTCTGTTACTTCAGTAAGCAGTTTTTCGGCCTGCAGGCTGCTGGCGCCCGAAAGTTCTATGTAATGCTGCAGGGCTTGTCCTTCAAAGCGGATACTGCCAGCTCCTGCCAGGTTCGTTCGCAGCACCTCTGCCATAATGGAGAGGTCGATCTCTGCAGCACCGCTAAGATCAAAAACCAGTGTTTGGCTAGTAATAGCTTCTTCTGAACCCAGCTTGCATGCTCCTCCAATGGTAAACCTTTTGAGCTCAGGGTAGGTGATGAAAAGTTCCATTTTGGTGGGCCTCAGCATAACATCACGGTTCGTATTAATAAAAAGCGTTCCGCCTTTCACTTCCACATCCACCAGCTCCTGCAGGTTCTCATCGGTTTCGATAACCGCCTGCAGCTCGGTGCCCTGCGAAAGCTTCACGTTAAAGGCACCCTGCAGGTCGATCTCATCAAAGTAATCGAGCACAACGGTGGTTTTGATAACATTTCCGTCTCCGCGGGTTACCTTTTTATCAGAATAATTACAGGAAGACAGGAAAAGAATTATTGCCAGAACGCTAATCAGCTGGAAGTTTTTTTGGGTTTGTGGTTCCATAATAATAAGGTTTGTTTGCGTTTCAGTGGTATGACGGCACGGTCTTTTAAATGTTACAGCAGGGCGAAAAAAAATCCGAAAATTTTTCAAGATGCGATTTTCTTCACAAAAAAACCCGGGACGTTTCCATCCCGGGCCAACAAAAGAATTAAATCCTATCTTAAAGAGCTGCACTAAATTGCCTCAAGAATTTTATGTCGTTTTCGAAGAACATGCGCAGGTCTTTTATTTGGAACAGGATCATGGCAATGCGCTCAATGCCCATTCCGAAGGCATATCCTGAATACACCTTGCTGTCGATGCCGCAATTTTCGAGCACGTTGGGGTCGACCATTCCGCAGCCCATGATTTCTATCCAGCCGCTGTATTTGCAAACCGGGCAGCCTGGTCCGCCACAAATGCTGCACGACACATCCATTTCGGCCGAAGGCTCGGTAAAGGGGAAGAAAGACGGACGCAGGCGTATTTGCGTATTTTCGCCAAACATTTCGCGGGCAAAGTATAGCAGGGTCTGGCGCATGTCGGCAAACGACACGCCCTTGTCAATATAAAGGCCTTCCACTTGGTGGAAGATGCAGTGGGCACGGGCCGAAATGGCCTCGTTTCTGAACACCCTGCCGGGAGAAATGGTCCTGATGGGCGGCTTCTGGCTTTCCATCACGCGCACCTGCACTGAGCTGGTATGTGTGCGCAGGGCCAGGTCGGGGTTCTTGCCAATGAAAAAAGTGTCCTGCATGTCGCGGGCGGGATGTTCCTCCGGGAAGTTCAGGGCGCTGAAGTTGTGCCAGTCGTCTTCCATTTCGGGGCCTTCCGATATCACAAAACCGATTTTTTCGAAAATGCCATTAATGCGGTTGCGGGTAATCGACAAGGGGTGGCGGGCTCCCAGCGGACTATGGTCGGCCGGCATGCTCAGATCGGGAATGTCGTGTCCGTGCTTTGGCCCGCCTGACTGTTCCAGTTCCTCCCTGAGCTGGTTAAGCTTGTCGGTGGCAAAATTCTTCAGTTCGTTAAGTTGCTGCCCCATCTCTTTTCGCAGGGCAGGTTCAACGGACTTAAAATCCTGAAAAAGGGCCGGGATCAGTCCTTTTTTCGAAAGCATTTTTACGCGGAAAGCCTCAAGCTGCTCCTGGGTCTCGGCCTTAAAGGCCTCCACTTCCTGCCGTAGGGCTTTAATTTTTTCGGTCATGGGGAGCAATGGTTATTTCAAAAGTTCAATTTTCATGGCCACGTCCTGCACGGGGCGGTCGCCTGGGGCAGTCTGCACACTGGCAATTTTGTCCACTACATCAAGGCCTTGCACCACTTCGCCAAAAACGGTGTATCCGGCATCGAGGTGGGGCGTTCCGCCAATGGTGGTATAGGCTTGGCGCTGCTCAGGGCTGAAAGCCTGCCCGCGCTGCTGCTCCATCTGGTCGAGTTCTTCGGGTGTCCAGACCCTGCCCTGTACAATATAAAACTGCGATCCTGACGAACGGCGCTCTGGGTTCGCCTGGTCGCCAAGGCGGGCTGCCGCCAGGGCACCTTTTTTATGAAATAGTCCGGGAACAATCTCGGCCTGAATGGTATAATCGGGGCCGCCGCTGCCAAGGGGTTGGCCGGCCGCTGCATTTTTCGAGCTGGGGTCGCCGCCCTGTATCATAAAGGCATTGATTACCCTGTGAAACAGCGTTCCGTCGTAGAACCCTTCGCCAACAAGCTTCACGAAGTTGTCGCGATGGGCCGGGGTTTCATTATAGAGCTTCAGGACGATCTCACCAAAATCGGTGGTGATCTTAACCATTTGCACCTGCTCAGTAACAACGGCTCTTGGCTGATTTGGGTCTGCATCTTGTTCAGTGCTGGTGTTGCGGGCATTGCCGCATGATGCCAGCAGCATGATCATCGAAAAAAGGCTGGCCGCGAATAGGGTGTAGGGTGTCTTTTTCATTTTGTAGTGTTTTTTGCAAGCATCAAAGGTAAAAAGAATGCTGCATACTGCAAATCAAAAAAAATACAACAAAAAAAACCGCCGGGAGGAGGCGGTTTTGGTTCATACAGGCTAATGCCTGAAACATTTTGTCAATGGTTTTGCGGTTGAAAAGGACATACCCGAAGTTAAACAGGAATGCCCGGGGCTGTTAGCCATTGCCGGCACTGGCATTCAGTACTGCCAGCAGCAAGGCGGCGATGACCAGGAACCTGATAAGGTAAACGCCTATGGCCTGGAGTTTTTCACGCCTTGACCAGATGCGAGGCTCTCTGGACCTCCATGGCATTTCGCGCTCCAGCGCAGGATGGATTTGGTGATTGATGATGGCTTGTTTCATGGCTGTTATACAATAATAATCTTGTTAAAGAATGGTTGCTCCCCCTATCATCATATCTTGTACCAAAAATGCATTTTTACTGCATTATTTTTTTATTTCCTCGGAAAGCATTGTGTTTGCTATATGTTTCGAATGATATATTTTTATGAATATTTAGCTCATATGTGTAAATATTGAATAAATGTGTGCAAAATGAAACATAAAGGGTGTACGCCTGTGGGCGCTTTTGTACGTTTTCGGACGCTATATTTTTGAGGTAGGGATTTTCCCCGGAAGGGGCGTATGTCAGCGCGTTACGATGCGGCTGAGCTCTTTGGCAAAAAGGCTGCGTTTTACTTTAAACTGTCGGTCGGCCTCGAGCAGGCGTGTAATTTCTTCTTCCTCGCGGGCTTCCTTAAGTTTTTCCTGGTTTTCGCCAATCATTTTTTCAAGGCGTCTTAACTTGAAGGCGTAAATGACTTCGAGCAGGCTGATTTTCAGTGTTTCTTCCTCGGTTTTTACAAAAATGCGGTGGCGTATTTCCCAGTTGTGGCTGAGGGTGTAAGGACTGGTGAGCAGGTCGATGGCCAGCTGTCGAACGGCCTCCTCCGGGTGGTTGAAGAACTCTTGCTCTGGCGGCAGGCTTTCTTTTTGACGGTAGTCAGCAAAAATGTTAAAGATGGTCTGGCAGGCTGCATTGTCGAAGCTGAGCTGGTCGTCGCTGAAGTCGTCGACCACAAAATCCATCACCTTAACGGCTATGTTTACAGTTTTTCCAAGCTCATCGGTCCCCTCAAATTCAATGGTTTTGTCGCCATGGTGAAGAAGCATGCGAATGACTTCCTTTTCCTGGTGGCCATTGCTTACCTGGACGGGCTGCTGTTTTTCAACATATTCGGGAGGGGGTTCGGGGATTTCCTGGCTGGGGCCTGATTTCTGGTCGCGGCTGAGTTTTTGTCGCCTGAGCTTGTTTACCTCGGCCACCAGCAGGCGCTCGTCAATCTCCACGAGTTCGCTGCATTGCTGAATGTATAGGGTGCGGGCAATGGGTTCGGGAATCAGCGAGATGGTTTGGGCAATTTCCTTTATCAGGCCGGCCTTGCGGATGGGGTCGTTTTTTGTTTCACCCAGCAGCAAATTGGTTTTGAAGGAGATAAAGTCTAGGGCGTTACCTTCAATAAACTCCCGAACTTCAACTGGGCGGTATTTGCGGGCGTAAGAGTCGGGGTCTTCGCCATCCGGGAAAAGCACCAGGCGCACGTTAAGGCCTTCTTCCAAAATCATGTCGATGCCGCGAAAAGCTGCTTTGATGCCGGCGGGGTCGCCGTCGAACAGCAGGGTAATGTTGCTGGTGTATCGCTTTATGAGCTTTATCTGATCGGTGGTAAGCGATGTGCCCGAGGAGGCGATCACGTTTTCGATGCCAGCCTGATGCATCGAAATCACATCGGTATAACCCTCCACCAGGTAGCAGTTGTCTTCGCGCGACACAGCACTTTTAGCAAAATACAAGCCGTAGAGCACCTTGCTCTTGTGGTAGATGTCGCTCTCGGCGGTATTGATGTATTTGGGCTTGTTTTTGTCGCTGGTGAGGATGCGTGCGCCAAAGCCCAGCACCCGGCCCGACAGGTTGTGTATGGGGAAAATGACCCGCCCGCGGAAACTGTCGTATAGTTGCTGATCCCTTTCTTTCGAAAGGCTGGTTTTGAGCAGGTACTCCTTTTTGTAGCCGTTCTTTTTGGCATGCAGGGTAAAGGCGTCCCACTCATTGAGGGCATAGCCCAGGCCGAATTTCCTGATGGTCTCGAGCGGGAAGCCGCGCTCTTTCAGGTAGGTCAGGCCGATGGCCTTACCCTCCTCGGTATTGTGCAGGGTTTCTTCAAAATACTTTTGCGCAAAGGTCGAGAGGTTATAAAGGCTCTCCTTCTCGTCCATGGCCTGCTGCTGCTCGGGCGAGGGCTTCTCCTCCTCTATTTCTATACCGTACTTGTTTGCCAGGTACCTGAGCGCTTCGGGGTAGGTATAATGCTCATGCTCCATTAGGAAGTTCACCGCATTGCCACCCTTACCGCAGCCAAAGCATTTGTAAATACCCCTGGCGGGGTTTACGTTGAACGATGGCGTCTTCTCGTTATGGAAAGGGCACAGGCCGATGAGGTTTACCCCGCGCTTTTTCAGGTTCACAAATTCACCCACCACCTCCTCCACGCGGGCGGCGTCCATGATCTTGTCAATGGTCTCGGGTGTAATCATTGGGGCGAATTTCCTGCGAATTTAAGCATTATTGAACGGAATCGGGACAGAAAAAATCAGGTGGTAAGGGCTTAGTGAATAGGGTTAAGGGATTAACAAGCGCAACAACTTGGTCTCAACCTAATTAAATTGCAAATCGGCTTCGGATTATTGAAATAAAACAATACTGCTCCCTCCCTGCAAAATCTTCAAATTCAGGTTTTGCTCCTGGCATTTTTCAATAATGAAATCGAAACTCTTTTCAGTTTGGTCAATAACTGGGGAAAACATTTTAAGGTTTTCCGACAAGGGGGTGAAGAAATTTTCCCAGTGAATGGGAATGACCAGGCTTGGTTTCAGTTTTTCGATGCTGTTTTCCCAGAGGGCGTTTTTGAATGCCTTGTTTAGACGGGCAATGTTGCCAATGCTTAAAAAAACGACATCCGCCTTGTATTGGTCGCGCATGCCTTCTACATAATTGGCGCTTGGGATAATGTAAATGCTTTTGCCACCGTGTTTTATAAGAAAATCGTAAGAGTTTCCCTCTACATATTTAATGACCCGCGCAGGTTGGCTCAATGGCCGGTCGATGGTCTGGCCGATGTTGTTGTTGAAAAAACTTGGGGGCGAATGCTTTGCCGGGATAACGGTTATGCTGAAGGCCCCAATTTGAACTTCCTTTCCGGGTTGGAAAGCGGTCATTTGTTCCTCGCCAAGCCCGCCACCCCGGCCAATGTTGAGGGTTGATGGTGAACCGTGCAGCACTGCCCCGGTTTTTTTTGTAACATAGGCCACATCAAAGGCATGATCGTAATGCGAATGGCTCACGAAAATGGCTTTTACCCTGTTTATCCCATATTTTGAAATGGCTTCGTCTACCTTTTTGCGGTTGGTGTGCATTTGGCTGGTAACCACCTTCCATAAGGGGTGCCTGCTGAAAAATCCGTCGATAAGTATCTGTGTTTCCCCATCGTCAATCAGGAGGGTAGTCACCCCGAGAAAGGTCACTTTCACACTTCCGTTGGCGGGGTTTTCCGGGTGGTGGTCAAGCCATGTTTCATAGTCAGGCAGGCCGCGCGCATGCCATAGTGTGGCACAGCCAATGAAAAAGAGGCTTCCGGTAATGCCTGCCAGTGTTAGCAGCGAAGACTTTTTCATACCCTTGCGTTTTAGTTATACCGCCTGGTATTGTTCAGGCAGTAAGAAAAATCGAATTGCCCACTCAGAACGACACGGTGAGGCCGAATTTAACCTTGTGAAAGTCTTTGCGTATGGGTACCAGGGGTTCGGGGTCGAATATGTTCTGGTATTCGAGCGAAAGCCCCAGATACCTTGTAAATTTGTAAGTAAGCATGGTGCTGCTTGCCAGCCTGGGGGTAGAGAAAAGTGCATCGAAGCGGCCCTGGTGGTAAGCGCTGAAATCCAGGAAAATATTGTCGAAAGGTTCGAGCTTAAGGCTAAGGTAAGTGCCCAGTTTAATGTTTTTCTGTTCCAGGGGTGTGATGTCGTCCGGGAGTTCTATCTCGTAAGGCACACCCTCGTAGTTCCAGCGTTCAAACTCGAAAAAGGGGCCTGTGCCCAGGAAGAGCCCCCCGCGCCCGCTCACAAAAATGCGCCAGCGCGCGTTTATGCCACCGGCATATTTAAACTCCAGGCCACGGGCCTCCGACCAGTGCAGCTGCGAGAAGGGCTCGATAGACAAACGCCGGTCGAGCAATTGACGATATTCTACATACAAATACCCTCCGCTGAGCAGCACCTCCTCACCATATCGGGAAATCTCAATTTCGTTGGCCACGGTCATAGCATGGTTTTTTCCCAAACGGAAAGAGACATCTGCCGTATTCGAAAATTCAAACAGGTCCCTTTTCTGTGTGCGGAATTTTATGTCGGGCCGTATGCTGCCCTGTATCACCTTTGTGCTGTCGAGAATAAGGTTGAAACTTTCGGGGAAAAGAATCTGGCCAAAACTGAACTGTGGAAACAAAAAGATGAATAAACCGGACAACCAGAGGTGTTTCTTCATAAAGAAGATGTTTGGGTTTGAAAATAGTTGCAGCACGAATATTTGCCCTTTTCTGAAACGAATTTAAGGAAAATATTTAAGTGATCGTATTTTTTTGAACACGTGTTTTAAAATCAATATCTTTGCGGTTTGTAAAAAAGAAAAGGCCGTTGCTGGCCGGGGTATAAACCAAAACCGAAACAATATGGAAACTAATTACCTCACTGACCTGATGCTTCCCTTATCGTTGGCCATAATCATGCTGGGGATGGGGCTTTCGCTTACGCCGGCCGATTTCAAACGCGTGGTGCTGTTTCCCAAGGCTGCTGCCATGGGTTTTGTAAACCAAATTATTTTGCTGCCACTGGTTGGTTTTTTTCTGGTTTACATTTTTGGGCTTAACAACCTGGAACTTGCCGTGGGCATTATGGTGCTGGCCGCCTGTCCTGGAGGGCCCACCTCCAACCTGATCAGTCATATTTCGCGTGGCGATACCGCCCTTTCGATCACCATGACGGCCATTTCGAGCATGGTAGCCATTATCACCATTCCGCTGATCGTGAACTTTTCGCTGGCACACTTTCTTCAGCAAGGCGAATATGTGCCACTACCGGTGTTCGAAACCATCATTAAGCTGATATTGGTAACTCTTATTCCGGTGGCCATTGGAATGTTTATCAGGGCAAAGGCGAAGAAGTTTGCCTACAAAATGGACAAGCCAGTTAAGATTGTATCGGGTATTTTGCTGTTCCTGATTATTTTTGCCGCCATCAACACCAACCGCGATATTTTTGTGCAGTCGTTCCGCGACGTGGGCCCCATTGCCCTCTCGCTCAACCTTCTTATGCTTTTTATTGGCTACCTTACTGCACGGCTCACTCAACTCAATATTACACAAAGTATTACCATTTCCATTGAAACCGGCATACAGAACGGCACCTTGGGCATCATGATTGCCAGCACTTTGCTGCACAACGACGTGATGGCCATTTCGCCGGCTATTTACAGCCTGATTATGTTTATG
>JAWLCS010000001.1:141586-143141 GCA_041687035.1 Bacteroidales bacterium | reverse complement strand
AAATTTGCAGAAAATAACAAAAGCATATCTTTGCATTTCACTTTTTTATAATTTTACAACAATGTAAAGTTGTTTAAAATATTGAAACGCTATGATTGGTCGCATTCAAAAAATAATTCAACTTAAGAAACTCAACTCTTCGGCGTTTGCCGATCAGGTTGGTGTGCCCCGTTCCACTATTTCACATATTTTATCGGGACGAAATAATCCGAGCCTGGAGTTTGTTCAGAAAGTCCTCGACACCTTCCCCGAAATCAGAACCTCATGGCTTGTGCGTGGTGAAGGTCATATGCTGAAGGCCACCAACACCCTTTTCCCCGACGAGGAATATGATGAATTGACAGCGGAAACCATGCTGCCCGAAACAAAGGTGCAGGATGAATCGCAGGTTGAAAAGGATAGCATGAAAGAAGAAGACAGCGAAGAGTCAAAACCTTTGCCAGAAAAAGAAATTCTTAGGCAGGAGGCCTTGAAGCCGGAAAAAACAGAAACTGAAGAGGATAAAAAAGTTATTGAAAAAGCAGAAATTCCTGTTGAGCGGCCTGAACGTGCGCACAAGGATGTGAAAAAAATCGATTCAGACCAAATAAAAACGGTGCGTGTGTTGATGTTTTACAGCGACGGAAGCTTTTCAGAGCATTTTCCGAAAGGGTAAGCTAATAAAATCAGAAGCGTTCTAGCTGGGAGAAGAAAAAATCGCTTTCCCTGAGTGCGTTTTCGTCGGAGTCGCTGCCGTGCACCGCATTGTGTTCAATGCTTGCCCCAAACAATTTTCTAAGGGTGCCCTCCTCAGCTTGGGTTGGGTCAGTAGCTCCAATCAGGCGGCGGTAATCTTCCACGGCATTTTCCTTTTCCAGAACGGCGGCCACAATGGGTCCGTCGCACATAAACTTTGTTAGCCTTTCGAAAAAGGGCTTGCCACGGTGCACCTCGTAAAAAGCCTCGGCCTGTTTGGGCGAAAGCTGCAAATACTTCATGGCAGTAATGCGAAACCCCGCCTCGTTGATGCGCGCCAGTATGGGCCCCACGTAGCCATGTTCAACAGCATAGGGTTTAATCATCGTTAGCGTAACATTGCCTCTAGCCATAACCTATTGGTTTTCAGTATAAAAATAAACAAACAGTTCCAACATATTCAGAATCTATAAAAATAATTAAATTGGTTGAGCGTAAAAACATAACTCCGGCTTTTTTTTTACCTTTGTTCAACTTAAAAAAAATTGAGCCCGGATTTGGACCAAGTAAATATCAGGAAGGTTAAACAGCTTCTTTCAGATAAAGATCAGCCCATAGCCATTGTTACCCATACCAACCCCGACGGAGACGCTCTCGGCTCCTCCCTGGGCCTGTATGGTTTTTTGTTGCTTTCGGGTTTTTCCAACCTTCGTGTGATTACTCCCAACGGCTATCCTTCGTTTTTGCGTTGGCTGCCCTGGCAGGAAGAGATCATTATTGCCGATCAAAATACAGAAGTCGCAACGGCAGCCTTCTTGGGGGCCAGCGTAATTTTCTGTCTCGATTTCAACGGGCTAAACCGCGTCAACGGCCTGGAAGA
>JAWLCS010000001.1:12992-141486 GCA_041687035.1 Bacteroidales bacterium | reverse complement strand
GGCGACCTGGAGCAGTTCAACCACCAGGAAGGCGACACCGAAGGGGTGGTAAACTATGCCATGAGCATCGAAAACATTAATCTGGCGGCTTTGTTTATTGAGAAAGAGGATCATGTGAAGATTTCCCTGCGTTCATCCGGCCCGGTGGATGTGAACCTGCTGGCCCGCAACCACTTCAACGGTGGCGGTCACCGCAATGCTGCCGGAGGCAAAAGTTTTGAAAGCCTGGAGGAAACAACCATGAGGTTTGAAAGTTTGTTGCGCAACGGGCAGGTTAAATAAATGAATGGTATTATGAAATTTCTCAGGGTTATATTGTTTTTTCTTTTTTCAGGGCTCATTGCGGTTGGCTGCAACCGGCATCAGGAAGAGCGCCGGCTGCCCGATCAGCAGGAACTAAGAAAAACCCTGGAAGAAACCAATAAAATCCTTCTTGAATCCGAGAAACAAGAAATAAGGGACTTTATAGCCCGCTATGGCTGGGACATGAAGGAAACCGGGTCAGGATTGTGGTATCAGATTTACCAGCAGGGAGAGGGCGAAAGCGCTAGCGCTGGAAAAATTGCCTTTATCAATTACACCATTGGTCTCCTTACCGGCGATATGATCTATTCGTCAGAAACCGAAGGGGCAAGAGAGTTTCGCATTGGCCGGGGCGGGGTAGAGCTGGGTCTGGAAGAAGGCATTCTTTTGCTGAAAGAAGGCGACAAGGCACGATTTATCATGCCCTCGCACCTGGCACATGGAGTACCCGGCGATGGTGTGAAAATCCCCGCAAGGGCTACAATAGTTTACGATGTGGAGCTGATTGAGCTTAAATAAACCACGGAAATATTTTTAATGATATTTTCAAAAAAATAATACGAAAGAAGCGAGCATGATTCGTTTAAAAAAAAATACGGATGAGAATTCATCATGCGAGTTGCGTCCGGTAAAAATTAAAACATAAATCACGGATGAAAAATCTGAAAACAATTCTGGTGCTGGTGCTTGCCGTTTTTGTGGCAGCCTGTTCAAGCAATCCCCATAAAGGATTCAAAAAAACCGATAACGACCTGTATTATAAATTTCATTCCAAGAATGATGGTGTTAAGCCTGAGGTGGGTAAGCTGGTTTCTATGGAAATGGTATACAGCGATCCTACCGGTGAAGTGCTTATGGATACCCGTTTGGATGGCGGACAGTTTGTGCTTGAGTTTATCGAATCGGAATACCCCGGCGATATTTACGAAGGCATTGGCATGATGTCGGTTGGCGACAGTGCCTCTTTTATTCTGGACGCAGAGAAGTTCTTTACCCAAACGGCCAAAATGCCCACGATGCCCGATTTTATTGAAGCTGGCTCCAGCCTGACTTTCGACATTAAGTTGCTTAATGTACTTACCGAGGAAGAATACATGGAAGAGCAAATGCGTTTGGCTGAAGAGCGTATGCGCGAAAATGAGGTTCGTGCCGGTGCCGAAGATGGCCTGCTGGCCGATTACCTGGCTGCCAACAATATTGATGTGCCGGCCCGTGAAAGCGGTCTTATTTTCATAGAAAAGGAAAAGGGCAGTGGCGAGAAAGTTGCACCCGGAAAAACCGTTTCTGTGCATTATGAAGGCCGACTGCTCGACGGCACAGTGTTCGATTCGAGCATTGAGCGCGGCGAACCCATCGAGTTTCCCATTGGCGTAGGCCAAGTGATTCCGGGTTGGGACGAAGGCATAGGCCTGATGAACGTGGGTGGAAAAGCACAGCTTATTATTCCTTCGCACCTGGCCTATGGCGAGCGTGGGGCTGGTAACCTGGTGCCTTCTTATTCTACCCTCATTTTTGACGTGGAAGTTGTTGGTGTAAAATAAATTAAATTGTCATGAAAAAGCACACGCCTGTTACCCGGGAATTTTTGATTCGGCAAATGCAACGAATTTTGCCCATTGTCAGTGTGGTGGCTTTTATCTGGCTAACGGGCTGCAAAACCGCACAGGTGGCCACCGTGGCCGCGGAGCCCGAACCTGTAAAAATTGTTATGAAAACCACCGAGTCCGGACTGCAATACCACATTGATGCCATGGGCACTGGACCCCTGGCTGCCGATGGTGATGTGGTTTCGGTTCATTATACTGCCAGGCTTGAAGACGGCACTGTATTCGACAACTCCTACGAAAGGGGCGAGCCCATTGTATTTACCCTTGGCAGTGGTCAGGTCATTCCCGGCTGGGAAGAGGGCATAAAGCTGCTGAAAAAAGGCGACAAAGCCATCTTTACCATACCGCCTCAACTGGCCTATGGCGAAAATGGCGTTGGACCCATACCACCTAACGCAACCCTGAATTTTGAGGTGGAGTTGGTGGATATCAGCAATCCGGCAGCACCGCTCGATGTAACCGGTATCCCTCGCAAAACCACCGAAAGGGGTGTGGAATATGCCGTGGTGCACCAGGGATCCGGTATACAGCTGGAGCCTGAGATGCGCCTGAAGGTGCACTACAACGGCTTTCTGGAAGATGGCACCCGTTTCGATTCTTCTTACGACCGGGCACGCCCCATTGAGTTTGTGCTGGGCCGTGGAATGGTTATTCCTGGCTGGGAAGAAGGTCTTCAGCAGCTCCGCGTGGGCGATCATGCACGTATATGGATTCCCTATCAGTTGGCCTATGGCGAAAATGGCCGTGGCCCAATACCCGCAAGGGCAAACCTTATTTTCGATGTAGAAATAATGGAAGCCGAGCCGGTACCCACACCCAGGCCCTTTGATGTGGCAGGACTCGAAGTGCAGACAACCGAGTCGGGGTTAATGTATATTGTGTTGAAAGAGGGCGAAGGGCCACTGCCGGAGCAAGGCAAGGTACTGGTGGTGCATTATTCCGGATTCCTTGAAGATGGCAGCTTGTTCGACTCATCGGTACAGCGTGGAGAACCCTTCCGTTTTGTGCTGGGCAGCAACCAGGTAATTCGGGGATGGGACGAAGGCTTTGCCCTAATGAGAAAAGGCAGCAAGGTGCGTTTTATCATTCCTCCCGATCTTGGTTACGGTACCCGCGAAATTGGGCCTATCCCAGCCAATTCAACACTTATTTTCGATGTTGAACTGATTGACTTTCAACAATAAAAGAACTAAATTATGACATTATTGCAGGTAAGCTGGGATGTAAGCCCGGTGATTTTTAGCCTGGGTCCACTCTCGGTACGCTGGTATGGCCTGTTTTGGGCACTTTCTTTCTATTTTGGATACGAAATTATGTACCGTATCTTCAAAAGGGAAGGCGTTCCGCTGATGCAGGTCGATAAGCTATTAATTTATATTGCATTAGGAGCCGTGGTCGGAGCCCGCCTTGGGCACTGTTTCTTTTACGACTTTGATTATTACATAAAAAACCCCTTGGAAATACTGATGATATGGCAGGGGGGACTGGCCAGCCATGGCGGCGCCATTGGTATTATCCTGGCGCTGTATTATTACCAGAAAAAGGTTAGCAGCAAGTCGTATGCCTGGCTGCTCGACCGCCTGGTGATCCCCATTTCGCTGGGGGCCTTCTTTATTCGCATGGGTAACCTGATGAATTCTGAAATTTATGGCCACCAAACCGACTTGTCCTGGGGCTTTATCTTTGTTAGGGCAGGTGAGGTGGTACCCAAGCATCCCACCCAGTTTTACGAAGGCATACCTTACCTGCTGCTGTTTCTGGGGCTGGGCTGGCTGTATTTGAAGAAGGCCAAAGTGCTGCCGCCGGCTTTCATGCTTTCGCTGTTTGCCATAGTAATGTTTACGGTGCGATTCCTGGTGGAGTTCGTGAAGGAAGACCAGTCAGCTTTTGAAGCCAACATGACCCTCAACATGGGGCAGTGGCTCAGCCTGCCGCTTATTGTGGCTGGCGTGGTGGTGATGTTCTGGTCGCTAAAGCAGAAACCCGAACCCATAACCATTAAGGAAAATATCAGGGAAAAACCGAAAGAGAAAAAGCGAAGATAACTCACGACTTGAACAAAAGGAAAATGCTCGTCCGCTTATGCAGGTCGGGCATTTCTTTTTTCCAGGCAGCAGTGGTCTGACTTTTAATGAATTCGGAAGGGGTGGTCAGGTCGCAGGCTACACAGAGCATAGTATCGGGTCTGAGGCTGCCTATCAGGTCGTGCATAAGCTGGTTGTTGCGAAAAGGGGTTTCCATGAAAATCTGTGTCTGTTCGTACTGCCAGGCTGCGTTTTCAAGTTGTTTGAGCTTGCGCGAAAGCTCTGCTTTTTCAATAGGCAGGTAACCGTGAAAGGCAAACTGCTGCCCGTTGAAGCCCGAAGCGATCAGGGCCAGTAAAATGGAGGAGGGACCGACCAAAGGAACTACCCTGATGTTTTTGCGGTGTGCCATGGCCACTATCACCTGTCCCGGATCGGCAATGCACGGGCTGCCGGCTTCGGAAAGCAAGCCGATATCTTTTCCTTGCAGCACATTTGTCAAATAACCGCTAAGATCTTCGGGCCGGGTATGTTTATTAAGCAAATGAAACTGCACCTCCTCAAATGAGCGGGAATAGCCTGCCGAGCGAAGAAAGCGGCGGGCGGTACGCAGATTCTCCACGATAAATTCGTCGAGCTGGTTTACCAAGGCCACATGTCCGGCCGGCCAAATGGCATCAATATCGTCGCCCCCAAGCGAAGATGGGATCAGGAAAAGCTTCCCGAGGTTATTATTCGCATCAGTGCTCATCATTAATATTTTTTTACCGTATTTCTTTAAAGCCAGGGCAAGTGGTCCAGATCGGTATTTCCACCCGAAAGGATAAGACCAACACGCTTTCCGCGAAAGCGTTCCGGGTTTTCGAGCATAACAGCCAGTGGAAGCACACCGCTGGGTTCAACAACAATCTTCATGCGCTCCCATATCAGCTTCATGGCATTTACAATGGTTTCTTCAGTGGCTGTAAGAATATCTTCTACGCCTTCCATAATGATGGGATAGGTAAGGCTGCCCAGCGAAGTACGCAGGCCATCGGCAATGGTCACAGGGTTTTCAGAGGGCACAAACTTCTTTTGTTTGAATGACTTCCAGGCATCGTTGGCCTGCAAGGGTTCGGCAGCATAGACTTTTGTGCCGGGTGCAAAATGTCGGGCTGAAAGAATGGTTCCGCTCAGCAAGCCACCACCACCAACAGGTGCAATTACAATATCGAGACTGCCTGTGGTATCGAGCAGCTCGGCACAGGCAGTGGCCTGCCCGGCAATAATACGGTAGTCGTTGTAGGGATGAATCTCCACTGCCCCGGTGTGCTCCATTACCTTTTGCAGGGTGGCTTCGCGGTCCTGAAGGGTTGGCTTGCAGAAGGTAATCTGGCCGCCATATCCCTTCACGGCCTCCACCTTAATGCGAGGGGCATTGTCGGGCATCACTATATGGGCTTCGATGCCACGCATGCTTGCCGCCAAGGCCAGCGCCTGGGCGTGGTTTCCGGAAGAATGGGTGCATACCCCGCGGACCGCATCGGCTTCGGGCAAGGTCATGACGGCATGGGTGGCACCGCGAAATTTAAATGCACCACCTTTCTGGAGGTTTTCGCACTTAAAAAACAGGCTGGCACCCAGCATGCGGTCGAAAGTCTGACTGGTGAGTACCGGGGTTTGGTGCGCATAGGGGGCAATAATGCGGCGTACACGCTGAATGTCAGCGGCAGCGGGCAAGTGGTTCAGTGGTGAGGAAAATTCAGTCATGGTCTAATTTTTCATGCTAAGGACAACTTGTTCGCAGCTGGCATCCAGCATGCGATATACCTTCTCAAATCCATCCTTTCCGCCATAGTAGGGGTCGGGCACTTCCATATCCTTGCCGGGATGCAGTCGGTTGAGAATGAGCTCTACCTTGCTGCGGTCGTGCTCATGGCGGGCCAGGCGCATTATGTTATTGTAGTTTTCGCGGTCCATGGCAAAGATCAGGTCGAAGCGGTCGAAATCGGCACTGGAAAAAGCCCGCGCCCGCTGGTACGAAATGTCTATGCCATTCTTGCGGGCAATTTCTTCAGAACGCGTATCGGGACTTTCGCCGATATGATAAGAGGCAGTACCCGCTGAATCGACGGTGCCCACTAAACCGTGCTCCTCCAGTTTTTTCTTCATGATCCCCTCGGCAAGGGGAGAGCGGCAAATGTTGCCAAGGCAAACCATTAAAATTTTCATAAGCGAAAAGTATTCAAATTAAAAACCCGGAAACAAAGATAATTTTTTGTTTCCGGGCCAAAACCCAAAAAATGAAAAAGAAAAACTCAAATCTTTACTTTAATGATATTCTCTATCTCGTCCACGTATTTTTTAAAGTTCTTATCGGTATCGGCCAGGTTTTTTACAGTCTTGCAGGCGTGCAACACGGTGGCGTGGTCCTTATTTCCGCATTTGCTGCCAATAGCCGCCAGCGATGACTTGGTATAATTTTTCGAAAAATACATTGCGAGTTGCCTGGCTTGAACAATTTCGCGCTTGCGTGTTTTCGACTGAATTTTCTCCACCGGGATGCTGAAATAATCGCAAACCATTTTTTGGATATATTCCACGGTGATTTCGCGCGGGGTGTTCTTTACAAACTTCTCAATTACCTTAAGGGCCAGCTCGGGGGTGATCTCCTTTTTATTCATCGACGACTGCGCCAGTATGGAGATCAGCGCACCTTCCATTTCGCGAATGTTGGTTGTGATACGCGAGGCGATAAGCTCTACCACTTCCTGGGGCATATCTACGCCATCGTTGTATAGTTTCTTTTGAAGGATAGCCACGCGGGTTTCGTAATCGGGGGCTTGCAGGTCGGCCGACAGGCCCCATTTGAAGCGCGAAAGCAGTCGGGGCTCAATACCTTTCATCTCAACCGGCGGCAGGTCGCTGGTAATCACGATCTGTTTTCCGTTTTGGTGCAGATGGTTAAAGATATGAAAAAACACATCCTGGGTCTTTTCTTTTCCGGCCAGACAGAAAATATCATCCACAATCAGCACATCAATCATCTGGTAAAAGTGGATGAAATCGTTCTGGTTGTTGTTTCGCACGGAGTCGACAAACTGGTTGGTAAACTGCTCGGAAGAAACGTAAAGCACAGTCTTTTCGGGGAAATTATTCTTTACTTCAATACCAATAGCGTGTGCCAGGTGGGTTTTTCCCAAGCCGTTGGCGCTGTATATGAGCAAGGGATTAAAGCTGGTTTTGCCCGGATTTTGTCCTACGGCCAGTCCGGCACTGCGGGCCAGGCGGTTGCAGTCGCCCTGAATAAAGTTATCGAAGTTGTAAGAGTCAATTAATTGCGGGTGAATATTGAGCTTTTTCAAGCCCGGAATAACAAAAGGGTTGGGTATGGATTTTCCTTGTTCCTTGTTAAGGTCAATGGGCATACTTACCGGCGGGTTTTTGAGCGCTTTCTTGTTCAGCGTGGGAGCGTTTACCGTAAAGGGATCAGATGGACTACCATGAAAGTTGTTGTCCATAATAATGCTGTATTCTAGCCGGCCTTCGGCACCCAATTCTCTTTTTATGGTCTTTTTGAGTAAATCAATAAAGTGTTCCTCGAGCCACTCATAAAAAAACTGGCTGGGAACCTGAATGGTGAGTACACTATTATCAAGTCTAACAGGTTTAATGGGGGCAAACCATGTATTGAAACTGTTCGGACTAATGTTGTCCCGAATCACACTTAAGCATCTTGACCAAACCTTTTCGTGAATATTCTCCATTATTCCTTTCCTGTCTCGCTATAAAAACAAATACTGTTTTTTTCCTTTCCTTTTGATACTCAGCCGCTGCAAAAAAACGAAGGCGCTTAATGATTTCTTAACAAATTTTAGGGAAAAATAGTTAATAAAAAAATATTAAGCCCCTTGATTTTTATAAATTTTTGTCGTATTGGATTCGACAAGTTTTTCGTCTGCGTTAACATCAAAAAGCACTTCCATTTTTCCAAGCCTCACGCCACTCGACCCGGTCTGCCCAATGGTCACCTCCTGGTTTCTCCTGTTTTTCTCTATTACGGGCGGATCGAGCAGGGTATGGGTATGACCGCCAATAATTATGTCGGTGTATGAAGTTTCGCGGGCCACAACCACATCGCTGGGCCTGTCGTGATTGTAGCTGAATCCCAAATGCGAAAGGCAGATGATGACCTGGCAGCGATGGTGGTTTTTAAGGGTTTCTTCGGTGGCCCTGGCAACCTCAACCGGGTCGAGAAACTTGTATCCTTCGAAATTGCTTGGCGCCACAAGCCCCCTGAGATCGATTCCCAGGCCATAAATACCCACCTTTATACCGTTTCTTTCCAGCACAAGGAAGGGTTTTGTCACTCCTTTGAGGATGGTATCAGAGAAGTCGTAGTTGGAAACGACGAATGGGAAATTTGCGTGGTGGTGCACATTGTGAAAGCCCACCAGCCCATTATCGAATTCGTGGTTGCCCACCGTGGCGGCATCATAGCCTATCTGGCTCATCAGCTTTAGCTCTGCTTCGCCCCCAAAAAGGTTGAAGTAGGGCGTGCCCTGAAAATAGTCGCCGGCGTCGAGCAGCAGCAACTCGGGGTCATCGAGCCGGTATTGGTTTACCAGGGCAGCGCGGCGGGCATAGCCTCCCATGTTAGGGAAGTTGGGATCGTTGGCCGGAAAGGGGTCGAGTCGGCTGTGGGTGTCGTTGCTGTGCAGGATGGTGAGGCGCTTCAGGTTGCCTTTCATGGCTGCCAGGGCAGAAAAGCCGCTTAAAGTGGCTGCTCCCGAAATCCCCGCAAGGGTAAGAAATTTTCTTCGGCTGAGGGTATGCATGTTTATTTTTCTTTCTTTCAACAAAAAAACAGGCTAGTCCATAAAGTAAATCCGGCCATCCAGTTCAGCATGGAGCTCTTTACCGCTGGCCGTTTCGCGCTCCATATACATCATTATGGCGTCCCTGATGCGCATTCCGAGCACTTCGGTATTCATAGGATCGAGGAAGAAACGCATGCGATCGCCGCCTTCGGCCAGGTAATCGGAAGTAACCACCTTATAATTGCGGTCGGGGTCGAAGGCTTTTCCATTAATCAATACATTGCCAAGTTTGCCATTTTTTATTCCGACCTTAAGGCCTGAAATGGGCATGCCACGGTCGCTGCTGGCCACATATTCGAAAAGCTCGTAGGCTTTTTCGCCGCTAAGTGTCAGCACCACCATTTCGTTTTCGAAAGGCATGAGTTCAAACACATTAGAGCGGGTAATTTCGCCCGCAGGCAGATTGGCTCGCAAGCCACCGTAATTGAGCAGACCAAAATCAATATCCTGCCCATCTTCGGGTTGGTAAAGTTCGTTGGCCACTTCAAGAACGAGATCAGACACAAAATTGTTGAGCAGTCCCTCGGGGCTGGCCCTGCGCATGGCGAAAGGCGAAAAGGCAATGACCTGATTCATTTCCCTGGCGAACTCTTCACGGTAAAATTCGAGCGATGCTTCAATGGCTGGATCAGGAACAGGCACATTAACCGAATCGAGCAGAATAAGTTCGCCAGTTACTTCGCGTGGAAGATCTTTGTGCCGGCAAGCAGGAAGCAGCAGTAAAATGCTGATTAACAGGGAAAAAAATAGCCTCTGGTTTATAACCATCACAACAACTTTTTAAATAAACGGAGATTTGACCGGGAAAGCAATATTAAAACTTAATTCAATAACATCCAACAGAAACTGAATTAAAAACCTTATTTATAACGAGTATGTTTAAGGGATTCTCAATTCTTGGAAATACACTATTACTTAATTGATATCCAGAATAATAAAAAAAAGCCGGTTTACAAATAAGCCGGTTTGTTAAAATATATGTAAGGAAATGAAATTGCGGAACATTATTTGATCAGGCCGTATCCAATCTTTTTATCTGCAGGCCATCGATCTTACCAAATGCCTCCCTAATCTGTTCTGACATGCTTTGCCTGACATGAAAAGTAAGCCTGCATTTTAAATCGAACTGATGATCGGCCTGCGGCAAATCATGGTCCTTTAAGATTTTCATTACTTCGTTCATCGATAGGTAATCGAAGTCTAGCTGGTACTGCTCATTAATAATTCTTTCAATAATACTGGCATTTTGGAGTGCATCGGCCGTTGCCCCCTTGTATGCGTCAATCAGTCCGCGCACGCCCAGCTTTATGCCGCCGAAGTAGCGCACCACAATCACCAGCACGCTGGTAAGTCCTGCCGAGAGCAGTTGTCCGAAAATGGGCTTGCCAGCCGTGCCCGAGGGTTCACCATCGTCGTTCAGGCGGTAATGTTCGCGCGACTGCCCCAACACCCAGGCATAACAATGGTGGCGGGCATCGTAATATTCTTTTTTTACCAAGGCCAGTATTTCGCTGATCTGCTCTTCAGTTTCTACAGGATAAGCCAGGGCAATAAACTTGCTGCCCTTGTCTTTGTAAAGTCCCTGGGAGGGCCCTTCGATGGTCAGGAAGGTATCATCAGCCATAAAGCAGAAATTATTCGCTTATTCGGTGGCAAAATCGTTTGAGTTCGAAAATCGCTAACTACCCAATGCAACCAAAATGATGGCACAAACCGCCAGGAAAATCCCAAACCAGTTTACTGGCAGGAGTTTTTCCCTGAAAAGGAAAAAACCGGAAAGGGCCGACAGACCTACAATGCTTACATTAAATATGGGAAAAAATACGGAGCTGTCGAAGTACCCGAGCGCCACAATAAAATAGTAGCTCGAGCCAAAGTTGAGCAAACCAAGCCAGGCACCAGCCAATAGGCTTTTCGTTGAAATTTTGAGCCCGTTGTCTTTAGTCCTGAACCAGGATACAAGCCAAATAATCAGCCCAATAATAAGACTAACGGTGAAAACTACCCCGAGGAAAAGCATGAAGTCGTTGCCGAAACCTGGAAGTTTGTTTGTAGCATGCTTGGTAAGCGAATCATTGGCACCATTGCCAAAAAACAGGAAAATAGGCAGAATAATCAGGCGATAATCTATTTTGGTGTTCGTTTTCTTTTTAAAGGTTAGGTAAAACGCCAGAAGAGAAATAATAATGCCCGCGAGTTTGGTTGCAGTAAGGGGTTCAGCATAAAGGAAAATCCCTATTGATACGGGTATAACCACCGACATTTTGCTGGTAACGGATGTTATAGCCACTCCCACTTTTTGTGCCGATAGTGCAAAAAGGAAAAAGGTAAGAATAAAGGTGACTCCAATGATGCAGGAAAAGATAAACCAGTTTTTTTCTGGCAGCTCTGCAAAGGAATATGATTCGGGATGCATTGCAAAACTGAGGATGGCCGCTACCAGGTAATTTGCGGAGATGGCCTGGGTATTATTGATTGAAAACTTGCTGAAAAGCCGGAAGGTAATTACAATGCTGGTTGAAATTACAATAGCCAGTATCAGGTAGATCATTTTGCTTTTAAGTTAGTAGTTAAGGTAGTTTTTGAACCAAAAGAAGCCTTCGTTGCCAATAATCACGTGCGAAAGGTTAGAGGGCTTAATAACCGGGGCTTTCACTCCTTCGCCAAAGAACTGTGGCCCGCTGAATACCCGGGCTTCGTCCCACAGGCCTTGGGCCACAAACGATTGAATAAGTCGCTGACCGCCTTCCACCAGTACTGACTGAATGCCCTTTTCAAAAAGGTAATGCATTAAGTGCGAAAGACTCACCAGGTCTTTTTCGAAGGGCAGCTTCAGAAAAGTAGTTTTTTGTTCCTTTTTGTCTATTTGTTCGTTTAGCACCAGTGTTTCCAGGGTGTTGTCGAACAGGTGAAGTTTGCGGGGCAGTTTCAGCTGGCGGTCCACAACAATTCTAAGGGGCTGATTACCCGACCATTCGCGCACATTCAGCCGGGGGTTGTCGGCCAGGGCGGTATTGGCACCTACCATAATAGCGGGCTCTTCGCTGCGCCATTTGTGCACCAGTATGCGCAGGTTCTCGCTGGTGATCCATGCAGGCCTGAGGTCGGAGCCAGGCGAGCGCAGGGTATCAATAAAGCCGTCGGCGGTTTGCGCCCATTTCAGGATGACAAAGGGGCGCTTTTTTTCATGGAAGGTAAAAAAGCGCTTATTGATGGCCTGACACTGGCTTTTCAGTATACCCACACTCACTTCGCATCCGTTGTTGCGCAGGCGGGCAATGCCTTTTCCGGTCACCACATCGAAGGGGTCGACACTGCCAATGACTACCCTTTTAATGCCTTTGCGAATAATGAGGTCGGAGCAAGGCGGTGTTTTGCCGAAATGGCTGCAGGGCTCCAGGTTAACGTATAAGGTTGATTGGGGCAGGAGGGAGGTTTCCTTCACCGAAGCAATGGCATTCACTTCGGCATGGGGGCCACCAAAGGCTTTGTGGTAACCCTCTCCAATGATCCGGTCGTTATGAACAATTACGCTGCCCACCAAAGGATTTGGTGCCACCGACCCAAGCCCTTTGGAGGCCAGGTCGAGGCACCGTTGTATGTATTGTTCGTCTTTGGTCATGAACCTCATCGGGGTTTTCCGGAAAAAAGTCCTGCCAAAAGTAGTATTAAAATATGAAAGTTAAAAGAGTAGGGTTGTTATCAAAAGGCGTTTGTTTGGTTATTACTGAGTTTACTTTTTTCTTGTGGGTTTTTCAAATCAGGTGTCGTCGGGTTCACTGCTTTCTATTTCCCTGAGTATTTGAGTTAGGACATGCATGATCTTTCTCACGTCGCGATCGAGTACCAGCATGTGCCTTTGTATATCCCCAGGGTCCCTGGCTTTTTTTATTACATCCTGAAGCTCTTCAACATGGTTGGCCGTGCCGGCAAACCCCAGGTAATGGAAACCGGGCTTAATGCGGTGCAGTGCTTGGGCTGCAAGCTCGGTGTCTTCTTTTTCAATGTATTCGCTAACGCGTTCGAGGGTTGCGGGGATCTGCTTCATGAAATGCTGAATCATGGAGGTAGCAGCACCTGTATTGTCGTCGAATATTTCGCGCAGTGCGGCTTTTACCTCGCGCTTCAGCTCCTTGATCTCGTAACCTTCGGTAATAGCTGTCATGGTGGCTTCTTCCTGTCCTTCGGCAGGAATTTCGAGCACCAGGTCGGTGTGGTCGACAATTTTCTGGAAAAGCACGTCGGGCTCAGAAGGCTTGGTAACGAAATCATTCATGCCTGCTTCGCGAACCCTGGTGCGGGTTTCGTTGTTCACATCGGCGGTAAGGGCAATAACCGGCACCTGGTGGTCAATTACGTTGGAAGAGCGGTCGCGAATGATACGGGTGGCTTCAAAGCCATCCATCTCGGGCATGTGCACGTCCATCAACACCAGGTCGTAAACTTCTGCAGAAAGCTTATCAATGGCAATCCGGCCATTTTCAGCTACTTCCAGGCTGGCGTTCCACTTCTTAAAGAACTGCTTCATGACAAACTGGTTCATACGATTGTCTTCCACCAGCAAAATTTTCATTCCACGGAGGTCTTTCTTACCTTTCAAGCCTTTGTCAGCAGTCACTTCCATTTTTTTCTCGCTGATCTCCATGGGAAGTTCAAACCAGAAAGTAGATCCGATGCCTTCTATACTCTTCACGCCAATCTCGCCACCCTGGAGTTCAACCAGTTTTTTGCTGATGGAGAGGCCAAGACCGGTACCGCCAAACTTGCGGAAGGTATTTTCTTCGGCCTGCGTAAAGCTTTCGAATATGCTTTGGCGCTTCTCTTCGGGAATGCCAATGCCGGTATCAGATACCGAAAATCTCAGGCGGCATGATTGTCCGCTGCGCTCCAGCATCTTTACATACACATCTATATGTCCTTCGGTAGTAAACTTCACCGCATTGCCAAGCAGGTTAAGCAGCACCTGGCGCAGACGGCCGGCATCGGCTAAAACGGCCTGTGGCACGTTGGGGTTGATCCTTACAGCTACTGGAATCGCTTTTTCGCGGGCTTTGAACTCCACCGCTTTGGTGGTTTCGTTTACCAGCTGCTCAAGATTGAAGTCTGTCTTATCGAGATTAACCTTTCCTGCTTCCAATTTGGAGAAGTCGAGCACATCGTTGATAATGCCCAGCAGGTGATCGCTCGAAAACTTAATGGAACGAAGGTTTTCTTCCACTACTTCGTTGAGACCTTCTTCCTGCATCAGCAGATCGGCCAAACCGATAATAGCATTGAGGGGGGTACGAATCTCGTGGCTTACACTCGAAATAAAACTCGATTTGGCCCTGGCAGCATCTTCAGCCAATTCTTTGGCGGCAATAAGCTCGGCTTCGCTTTTTTTCCTGTCGGAGATATCGCTATGAGAGCCAAGTACCCTGACAGGTTTTGAGTTTTCTGCAAAAACTACCGACAGCTTGGCCTGGATCCACTTAACGGAGCCATCCTTGCAAACCATGCGGTATTCGGTATCGCTGGCCGGCACTTCGCCTTTTTTCATCTTAGCAAGCAGTTCATTGGCAATGGCTTTGTCGTCTTCATGTACTAAATCGAGCCATGCATCAATGCTGTCGGCCACTTCCGATTCCTGGTAGCCCAGCATTTCTTTCCATTGCGAGGAAAGGAAAAGCTCACCGGTTTCCAGGTTGTAATCGGCAATACCGTCGTTGGTGGCCATCAGAAGCAGCGAATTACGGTCGTCTGCTTCTGATGCTACCTCTTGACTGCGCTGTTCTACCTTTTCGGTAATATCGGTGGCGGTGGCCAAAAAAGCAGGCTTGCCAAAGAAGTCGATCAGGCGGGCAGAAAAGTCAACCCAAACTTCGCGGTTATTTTTATTCTGTAAACGGAATTCGAAATTCATTCCGCTGTTTTTCCTGAGCAGGAACCAATTCTCGGCATTGATACCGGAAAGGCTGTCAGGGTGAATGAGCTGCCAGATTTCCCTGGAAAGAAGTTCTTGCTGGCTGTAACCACTCAGGCGCTCCATGGCAGGGTTTACATACTCTACCTTCAGATCCTGGAAAATGATCATAGCCATGGGCGACTCGTCGATTAGCGCCCTAAAGAAAGCTTCGCTGGTTTCGGCATCGCGCCTGGCTTTCGAAAGCCTGAGCAGATATACGCCCAAGGCAATCAAAACGGCCAGCAGCAGAATCAAGGCCAGTGCGTAATACACTGTAACCTTTAAGGAAACCGGCTGGAATAACTGGCTGGTCAGCCTGAGCATGCTCAACCCACTGAAACTGGCAGTATGGCCCTGGAAACCCAAAGCCGCAAAGCCCATTGTTTTGCGGGGAGCAACATTCTCTTTGGCTGAAAAAAGAATGAAATGCTTTTCAGAAAGGGGCTCGGAGAGGTCTGAAAAGCCTTGCTGCGCGGTATACAACTTTATTCCTTCGCTGCCGGATGGATGTATCTCGGACAGAGGGGTAGAGAAGGTGAGGTATGTAAGGAGGCAACAAAATACAGAGAGTAGAGTTTTTTTCACGCAGTTTATTTAGTTATACATTCAATTCGCTTGTCGGACTGCCAAACTCTCGTTTGACATTACAAATATAAAACAAAAAATTCGTTCTCCAAACAAAATTGACTGATGTAAGTGAAAAAAATGTAGACTAAAAACACTTGCATACGTAAAAACCCTTATATAGCAAGGGTTTACACTTAGTATTAAGTACGAAAAAACACGAATATTTTTTTAAATTTTTATTTAGACTGAATAAAAATAAGAATATTTAATAAATGTATTTTTAATGTAACTACTTCTAAATGAATCGAATGCTGATTTCCTTTAAAAATTTGGTTTCAAGGGTTTTTGCGATTTTTTTGATCACCGTTCGCCTTATTTCCAATTCAACGGGCAAATTTGGGTCTTGGTGTGCCACATTTATGGCCGTGCCGATCCAGAAATAGATGGTATCACTTTCCAGAAACATTTTTACTATGGAATCAGCTGGTCCCTTGCCCAGATCGGTTCGGGGGCTGAACTTTTCAAGAATCTCGGAAACTTTGCTCAAGGTAAGGATGCCTTCGGTGACCAGGTCGATGCCAGCCATATAAGATATAGGAGGCAGTTCCGGATCGTCGAAGTCGAGGGTATCTTTAATAGGTATGTTGAGTTCACGCGAGATGATGTCGGCGGTGGTGCCTCCACAAAGCACCTTTTTGCCTTCAAAATCCTTAACAATCTGTGCCAGCTCCTTGTCCTTTTCCTTGTCAAAGGGTGGTCCTGAGCACAAAAGCAGCTGCCTGGGTTCCCTGAAATAGATCACTGTTGCACTCATATCGTCCTTGGCCTGGTAGTTGTCGTTGCTGTGGGCTTTATTTACAATACCCCCTGCCAGCTTGGCCGCCGACAATTCGGGTTTTTCTGTAACATTGTCCATTACCTGTTGCTGCACATTTTCGAGGCCCCAGCCCAGCAGGTATTTACCCTTGCCCAGGCCCGACTGGGTAATGCCATCACTCATTAATACAATACGGTCCTCCTTCTGAGCTTCAAAGGCACAGGCTTTGATTTCCTTTCCGGCATTGTTTTCTGATTCGAGCACCAGGTATTGCCAGTCGGGTTTATACAGCTCGTTGCCACGCATTACAATGGGGTCGGGATTGTCATAATTAATAATGGTAGTAAGGCCAGATTCCTCAATGTCTACAATAGAAAAGGTGGCATAGCTGATTTTTCTTTCGCTGCACACGGGCAGGGTGTTCATTATGATCTCGGCGATCTTGCGCGCATCCTTATGCTCCTTGGTAAAGTTGAGCCCCATAGTGGCTGTGAGGGTAGCCAAAAGGTTGGCCTTCACACCATGGCCCATTCCATCGGAGAGCACTACTACGGTGCGGTTTTCTTCCTTCACCTTTTGCGATACAAACACATCGCCGCAGATACGCTCACCTGCATGGCTTTTCTGAAACGATCCCACCTCGATATAAAAAAGGTCTTTCATAAGCCGTTTCAGGGTTTTTGAATTTTCTGATAGGTTTCAATGATTGAATTGAGCATCTTTTCGGTGGTGCTGGCCCCTTCGCCCAGCAAAAAGGCAATGTTTTGCACCATCTTAAGGTTTTCGTCAATCACATCCGTTACGCGGTTAATAATTTCTTCCTGGCGCACCTCGGCCACATACATATCGCGGAAGACGCCACCCACGATTTTGTTTGGCTTAAGTGAATATACGCTGATGTTGAGCAGGCTGTCGCCGTTGTTCACATCTTTGCCCACCACATTCTCATCGTTTTCGAGTACGTAGGTAAACAGATTATAAATAGGATAGGGGAGCAGGGTTTTTAAATCGGCACCTACCAGACCGGGTATTACCTCATTGATCATTTCGGCATCTTCGCCCAGCACCTTAATAAAGCTCTGGTTCGACTCAATGATTTTCAGCTTGTCGTCGACAATTACCGCCGCAGAGGGCAGGTTTTGCAAAAGGGCCGAAATAGTTTCGGTTTCCTGCTTTATTTTCTGGTTCTCGGTTTTTAGCGCTTTTTCCAGTTCCTGCAAGCTCTCGGTTTGTTTCTTGAGCTTCTCGTTATTGTTTTTAAGCGTTTTTATATAGTCGTTCTTGCTTTTCAACGAGAAGTTCTGGCACATATCAGGCTTGCTCAGGCCCTGGCTAATTGAAATAGCAAAATCGCGGCAACTTTTGTGTCCGCATGCACTGCATGAGGCACGGTCTTCCAAATCCTTACCCAGGCTTTTCATAATTTCTTCAATGCGGTCCTGGCTGGGAACGGGCAGGCGCTGGTCGTCCTTTACAAAGGTGCGCGAGAGGTCGAGCGACGAGAAACGCTTCATATCCTTTTCCCAGCGTGCCGGGTCAAAATCTTTGAGACGCTTGTTGGCATAAGCCACCACCATGGAGCGGCGCAAAAATTTGTGTGAGCGATCGGTGGTACCGGGCCCCATGAGGCAGCCCTGGTCGTAAAACAGGCTGAAATGCTTTTTAATGGTTTCGGTATTCTGGCTGAATTCCTCTACGGCCTGCAGCATGTTCTCTTTGCCGCTGGCCGAAATGGTAGACCCTTTCAGCAGGTCGGTGCTTATTTCTGCTGCATACACAATGCCGCCGGGCAAGGGATAAAGCGAGCCAAGGTTACCAATGGGCGGATCAAAGTCAGAATATTCAACCTTGCCTTCCTTAATATTAAATCGTTCAAAAAGCTCGCGAAGTTCCCTGAAGGTTAATACGGCGTCAACCCGGCCATCGTCATCATAAAGGTTGGCTTCGTGTTTGGCCGAGAGGCATGGACCAAAGCAAACCACTTTGATATCGCTGCCAAAGGCTTTTCTGACCACCTTGGCCGTGGCCGTCATGGGGGTTACAATAGGCGCCAGGTTATCGGTAAGTTCAGGGTAGTACTTTTCGACAAAAGAGACCAGGCTGGGGCAGTTGGCAGCCATATAATACTTGCCCTTGAAGTTTTCGAGCAGCTCCTTATATTTTCGGGCTACCAGGTCAACCCCAAAAGATATCTCACTCACGTATTCAAACCCAAGCTTGCGAATCATTTCCACAAACTTGCGGTAATCCTTAATGTCAGGAAACTCTCCGCTTATGGTAGGGTCGACCACGGCCGCCACTTTATTTTCTGAGGCCAGCAGCTCGATGGCCTTATCGAGCTCGCTGAGGTGCGACACTGCATTGGAGCCGCAAACCGACAGGCAGCTTCCGCAGCCTATGCATCGGTCGTGATTCACTACCGGCTTGCCATCGCTGCGGGCCGAAATGGCTTTTACCGGGCAGGTGCGAACACAGGCATACGACTGGGTGCAAAGGCTGTGATCTATTTTAATGATATGCATAATTCCCGTTTCTTAAATGCTACACTGTTAAATCATTGGGCAGCAAAAGGCCCCGGCTTATCGCGACTCAAAAAACTGGTCGAGGATATTGATCACATTGGTTTCGGTAACCTGGTTAAACTGGGTTTCATTTATCCTGAGCATGGGGCCATGCTCACACTGCCCAAAACAATGCGAACCCTTGAAGGTAACCTGGTGAATGCGCCCGGTTTCTTTCAAGTAATCCTGAATAAGCTGGAGCGTTTTCTTGTTTCCGCGCGAAAAGCAACTGCTTCCCATGCAAACGGTAATTTCAATATCTTGGTCTTCCATTACTGCCTTGCAAATATTATTTTGTTGTACATCAATGGTTAACAAAATTACTGATTCCTTTTGAATTAATAGTTACCTGCATAACATCTCTCGTCATTTTAGGCTAATTACGATTTAATCTAAATAACAATAAGCCCCTAATTACCTGTTTGAAACTATTTTGCATCACAACACTAGCCCCGAAATCACTGTATCAGAGCATTTGATTGCAGGCATAATTCATTGATGTTGCAATAATTAAATAAAATTTTCTTCCATTATTCCGCGGATTTGTTTATTATTGTGAAAAAAATTACAACTTACAATCCATGCAGCCTTCCATTGAATCAATTTTTGAGAAATTCCCCAATAAACAGCGGGAAGATCTGATACCTCTGCTGCAAAAGATACAGGATGAGTTCGGCTTTCTTTCGGAAGAGATCATCACCCGGGTAGGGGCTTATCTGTCAATTTCCGTAAACAAAATTTACGGTGTTGCCACGTTCTACGACAATTTCCGTTTCGGGCCGGTGGGGCGCTACCATATAAGGCTTTGCCATGGCACGGCCTGTCATGTGGCCGGATCATCAACCCTGCTGCAGGAGCTCGAAAAACAACTGAAAATTAAGTCGGGCGAGACCGATAAGGAGGGCTTGTTCAGCCTGGAGGTGGTATCGTGCGTAGGCGCTTGCGGCCTGGCCCCGCTCATCGAGATCAATGGCGAGTATTTCACGGGCCTGACCTTGGCTAAACTCAACCAAGTGCTGGATTCAATAAGAGCAAAAGACCAAACACTGTATGAGAGCTAAATCAGCAGAAGAATTAAAGCAGTTTCTTGTAAGGCAGGTATTGCTTAATCCGCAGCGCCTTGACCTCCCGCATCTTGAAAAAGAGCTATCATATATCAGCCGGGAGCGGGTCAGCAAACCTGTTATTTATGTGGGCATGGGTACCTGCGGGCGCATTGCAGGGGCCGACAAAACCTTTGGCACCATTCGCGAGTACCTCGACGACCATGGCATGGATGTGGACCTGGTAGAAGGAGGCTGCGTAGGGCTGTGCAGCGCCGAACCCATTGTCGATGTGCAGCTGCCCGGCAAGGCGCGCATCTCTTTCGGAAATGTTTATCATGACCAGGTGCAACACCTGCTCGATGAAATCATGAACCACAACCTGCCTGAGGCAAACATTATTGGACAATACGGAAACGAGATCTCACAATCGTGGGAGGGGGTGCGCCAGGTTGCGGAGCACCCGTTTTTTGCCGGTCAGAAAAGGGTACTACTCGACAACTGCGGCCTCATCGACCCTGTTTCGGTGGAAGAATACATTGCCCGTGGCGGATACTGGGCCTTTGCCGACACCATATCAAAACATACCCCAGCCAGCGTTTGCCAGATTGTGGAAGACAGCGGGCTGGCCGGAAGAGGCGGGGGAGGTTATCCCGCAGGGAAAAAATGGACCAATGCCCTGAAAACAATTTCTGACCAAAAGTTTCTGGTTTGCAACGCCGTAGAAAGCGACCCCGGAAGTTATATGAACCGGGTAATCATCGAAAGCAATCCCCACCGACTCATCGAGGCCATCATTATTGCCGCATACGCCATTGGTGCCACCAAGAGTTTTATCTTTATCCGCAAGGAGTTTACACTGGCCATCGAACGCATTGAAAAGGCCATAGAAAATGCCCGCCAATATGGTTTGCTGGGCCACCACATTTTCGACTCAGGGGTAAACATCGACATTATTGTTAAGCAAGGTGCAAGGGCTTTTGTTTGCGGCGAAGAAACAGCCCTCAACAACAGCATCGAAGGCAAAAGGGCTATGCCCGAGTCAAAGCCGCCTTATCCCTCTGAAAAAGGCCTTTGGAACAAACCCACCATTGTTAACAATGTGGAAACCCTTTTCAACATACCGCTCATTATTAAAAACGGGGCGGAATGGTACAAAAGCATTGGCAACGAAAAAAGTAAGGGCACCAAACTTTTTACCCTTTCGGGGAAAATAAAGCATTGCGGCACAGCCGAGGTGGAAATGGGTGAGAGTTTCCGGGATATTGTCTGGAAAATCGGTGGCGGCATTCCCAACGGAAAAAAGTTCAAAGCCATAGTGTTGGGGATAAACTCCGGAAATTACATAATTGAGGAAACCCTTGACACCAAAGTCGATTTTGAAGAACTGCGCAACATTGGCACCTCGCTTGGCAGCGGCGGTTTTGTTGTGGTCGACGAAACCATTTGCATGGTTGACCTTGCCAAGTTCTTTACCAATTTCTTTAAAAAGGAAAGCTGCGGCAAATGCATTCCCTGCCGCGAAGGAACAGCCCGTATGCTCGAGATCATGGAAATAGCCACCCAGCGACCCGGGAAAAACAACAACTTTCAGACCCTGGAGCGTTTCAAGGGCGTGATGCAGCTGCGGGGCCTGGCATCGGTAATAAAGGACAGCTCCCTTTGTGCCCTTGGAAAGTCGGCTCCCAATGCCATCCTCAACACCCTTAAAAATTTTAAGAGCGAGTTCGACTCCCATATTTTCGAGCGCAAATGTCCGGCAAATGTTTGTCGCGACCTGCGCGTGTTTCTGATCGACGTAGAGAAATGTACCGGCTGCACGGCATGCTACAAAAAATGCCCTGTCGACGCCATTATCGGCTCTGCTCGCCACCCGCACTTTATCGTGGAAGATAAATGCATTGGCTGTGGCCTTTGCTATGATGCATGCAAGTTTAATGCAGTATTGATTCAATAAGCACAAAGCCTTTTCTATGGATTTTAAGATAGAAGTCAACAACAGTTTAGTCGATGTGCGCGAAGGCGAAACCCTGCTCGCGGCGCTTCGCCGCCAGGGCATCAAGGTGCCCACACTATGCCACATGAACCGCTTCAGCCCCACCGGCGCCTGTCGCCTTTGCGTGGTGGAGGTGGAAGGCAAGCGCGACCTGATCACCTCTTGCAGCTATCCTGTGGAGAGAAACATGAAGGTGTTTACCAACACCCAACGGGTGATCAAGGCTCGCAAACTTATTGTGGAGATGCTGCTTTCGAACCACCCCGACGACTGCCTTTACTGCGAGCGCAACGGCAACTGCGAACTCCAGTGGCTTGCCGACGAAATGAATGTGAAAGAGCGTAAGTTTTTTGCACGAAAAAATCCTTATTTCCCCGACGGTTCCAGCACCAGCGTGTTTCGCGATCCGGCCAAGTGCGTGCTTTGCAGCCGCTGCGTGCGCATTTGCGAAGAGACCCAACTGGTAACTGCCATCGACTTTATTTCGCGTGGCAACCAAATACGCGTCAATAGCGCCTTCAACAAAGGGCTCAATGTGTCGAGCTGCATCAATTGCGGACAGTGCATCATGGTGTGCCCCACGGGTGCACTCACCGACATTTCGCACATAGAAAAGGTGCAAGCCGCCATGGACAAAAAGAAAAAAGAGGTAATATTTTTCGTTTCTCCTTCGGTAACGGCTTCAGTGGCCGAGCATTTCGGGCTGAAGCCCGATAAAGACCTGGGCGGGCTGGTTTGTGCCGCGCTGAAAAAGATCGGTGCCGATAAAGTGTTCGACCTGGGGCTGGCCTCCGACCTGAATGTGCAGGACGAGGCACGGCTTCTGGCACAGCGTTTAAAAAACGGTGCCAAAGGACCCATGTTTTCTTCGTGCTGCCCCGGCTGGGTTAAGTATGTGGAAGAGTTCAGACCCGAACTGATCCCCTCGCTGGCAGTATCTAAGTCGCCCCAGCAGACCTTCGGCAAACTTCTCAAAACATGGTATACCAAGCAGGAAAAGATGCTGCCCGACAATATTTACAGCGTAGCGGTAATGCCTTGCGTAGGCAAAAAGTTTGAAGCTTCGCGCGAAGAAATGACCCACAAGGGTATTTCGGAAGTGGATGCCGTGCTTACCGTTCGCGAATTAATGCGGATGATGCGCACCAACGGCATTGATGTGCGCAATTTGGCGCCCATGCCCTTCGATGAGCCTTTTGCCAGCAGCAGTGCAGCCGCCTGGAAACTAGGCTATTCAGGAGGCAAGGCCGAAGCCATTGCCATGGAGCTGTTCGAAAATCTCAAAACTTCTGCCAAAGAGACTTTTAAGTTCAGCGTGCCCAAAAACATTGCCGGGCGCAAAGAATCAAAAGTGACCATTGGAAAAAAAACGTATGGATTTGCCTGGGTTAGCGGGATAGAAAGGGCCGACAGCTATATTAACCAGCTCATTGCCGAGGGTCGCGACGACATTCATTATGTGGAAGTGATGGCTTGCCTGGAAGGTTGCGCTGGCGGAGGGGGGCAACCCATTAACCGAATTCCCGAAAAACCTAGAAACCGCAAAAAGATTTGCCAGGATATGGAAAAGCTAAATCCATGGAAAACAGCATCGGAAAACCCTGCCCTGGAAAAACTTTTCCGCAGCATTAAAAACAGCCCTGACCAAGAGAACCCTGAAACCTATTTTCACACGCTTTTTCAACAACGTGAGGTGCTGAAATAAAAACAAAACATGGAACAGCCTGCAAATAACCAATTTATATACACGGTAAAAGACCGCTGCAAGGTTTGCTACACCTGCGTCAGGGAATGCCCGGCCAAGGCCATCAAGATCGTCAATGGCCAGGCCGAGATTATTCCCTCGCGCTGCATTGCCTGCGGAAACTGTGTGAAGGTTTGCAGCCGCGATGCGAAAATGTTTGCTTTCGCCATCGACAAGGTGAAAAAACTGCTGCGCGAAGAAAAGGAATTGGCCGCCATTGTAGCGCCCAGCATAGCAGCCGAATTTACCGATATTTCTGATTATCACGCCTTTGTGGGAATGATTAGGGCCCTGGGCTTTAAATACGTAAACGAGGTAGCCTTTGGGGCCGAGCTGGTTGCATACAAATACCAGGAACTTCTGCACAACAACCCCGATCACTCCTATATCTCCACCAGTTGTCCTTCCATAGTCAGTTTTGTTGAAAAGCACCACACACAAATTATTGGTGCCCTGGCCCCGGTGGTTTCGCCCATGGTGGCCACCGCTATGGTGCTGAAAAAAATGCATGGCGACGACCTGAAAATCGTTTTTATTGGGCCCTGCATTGCCAAAAAAGGTGAGGCTGCCCGTAACCAGTTCAGTGGCCGCATCGACGAGGTTATCTCTTTTATTGAGCTACGGCGCATGTTCTCTGAAAAAGGCCTGACCGAATTTAACGTAGAGGCCTCGGACTTTGACCCGCCCATTGCCGGCAAAGGAGCGGTGTTTCCCATTAGCGGCGGCATGCTCCAAACGGTCGACCTGGAAGAAGACTATATAAAAGGCGAGATAGTAGTGGCCGAGGGCCGCCAGGACATTATTGAAGTGCTGCGCGAGTTTGAAGAAGGCTACCTGGAAGCCAAAATGTTCGACCTGCTCTGCTGTAACGGATGCATTAACGGGCCCGGAATGAGCCACAAACATCAGTTTTTCAATAAAAGAAAGAGCATCTCAAACTTCGCCAAGAGGAAGTTCGACCAGCTGGATGTGGAAGAGTGGAAGCGCAATCTTGATACTTATCTGCAACTCGACCTGAGCCGTACCTTCCGCCCAGACGACCAGCGCTCCCCAAATCCGCCAAGCAATGAAGAGATTAAAAGGGTAATGAAAGACCTTGGCAAGGAAGTGGCAGAAGACGAGCTAAACTGCGGCGCCTGTGGATACGATACCTGCTACGACCATGCTGTGGCCATCCTGAAAGGTATAGCCGAAACAGAAATGTGCCTGCCCTACACCATCGACAAGCTGCATGAATACATTAAAGAACTCGACATTTCGAACAAAAATCTCGAGTCGACACGTGCCGCCCTTAAGCAAAGTGAAAAGCTGGCATCCATGGGACAGCTGGCCGCCGGCATTGCCCACGAGGTGAATAACCCTCTGGGTGTGGTGATCATGTACAGCCACATTCTGCTCGATGAGGTCGACCCGGGTTCGCCCATATTCCGCGATCTGAAGCTGATTGTGGAGCAGGCCGACCGCTGCAAAAAAATCGTGGGCGGGCTGCTTAATTTTGCTCGTAAGAGCAAAGTGCTAATGAGCAAGATAAATGTAAATCAGCTTATTAAGGATGGCCTTCGCACCATGGTATTGCCGCAAAACATAAAACTTATGGTGCAGGTGCGCACCAAAGATCCAAACATTGAATGTGATCACGACCAAATGGTGCAGGTTTTTGGTAACCTCTTTAAAAATGCTTCCGATGCCATGCCCAATGGGGGGATCCTTAAGGTGATCGTTGATGATAATCCCGCTCAGGGAGAAGTTATTTTCGAAGTGTCGGATACTGGCACGGGCATTTCGCCCGAAAACCAGGAACGGATGTTCGAACCCTTTTTTACCACCAAGGAAAACGGAAAAGGCACCGGACTGGGACTGCCAATCATATACGGTATAGTGAAGATGCATCGCGGATCTATAAAAGTGGAAAGCAACAACGACCCGGGCAAAGGAGATACCGGCACAACATTTATTGTTACCCTTCCACGAAAATCACAGGAAGTTGAAGAAAAACTGGCCACTGCCTAATAAAAAATACGGATGACATGCTAAAAAAAGAAAAAAAAACCATTCTGATCGTTGATGATGATTTCGATTATCTTTTTCAAATGAAAAGCGCCATTCAGGACATGGGCTTTGAGGTGATACAGGCCGAAACCCAGAAGGAAGCCGAAAGCATTATTGAGCGCACCCGGCCCGATCTGGCCATCCTCGACCTGATGATGGAAAGCCATGACACCGGCTTTATCCTTTGTCATAAAATCAAAAACAAATATCCCGAAGTGCCCATTATCATTGCCTCTGCCGTAACGGCCGAAACAGGGATGATATTCGATGTGAATACCCAGGAAGACCAGGACTGGATCAAAGCTGATCTTTTTCTTGACAAAGGCATCAGGCTCGATCAGCTGCACAAGGAGATTAACAAACTTTTGAAACTTTAGGCATGGGAAAACTCAAGTTGTTGGTGGTAGACGACGAACCCGGCATTAGAAGCGGGGTGCTGCGCATACTCGAGAACTTTTCGGTGAGCTATCCCTTTATGGACGAAGATTTTGACTTTGAGGTGGTGGAAGCTCCCACGGGCGAGGATGCCTTAGACCTGCTCACTAAACACGATTTCGATATTGTGCTGCTCGACAATAAGCTGCCAGGCATACAAGGCATTGAGGTGCTCGAATTTATCAACGAAAAACAACTCGATGTGGTGGTGGTCATGATCACTTCCTACGCTTCGCTCGACCTGGCCGTAAAAGCCACCCGCAAAGGCGCCTATGATTTTGTGCCCAAGCCCTTTACGCCCAAAGAGCTGCGCTCTACCATAGAAACCATTGCCAAGCAGTTGTTTTTGCGCCGCATGACGCAAAAACTCAATGTGGAAGGCCGCCAAGTCAGGTTTCAGTTTCTCTCGGTGCTCTCGCACGAGCTCAAATCGCCGCTCAACGCCATTGAGGGCTACTTGAAAATGATGCAGGATAAAAAGGCGGGTGAGATGATCAACGATTACAATGAAATGATCGACCGCTCCCTGTTTAGGGTACAGGGCATGCGAAACCTTATACTCGACATGCTCGACTTTACCCGCATCGAATCGGGCAAAAAAGCGAGAAACATTGAGCCCATAATGCTGTGTGAGATTGCCCAGCAGTGCATCGACTCCTTCCAGCCGCTGAGTATACAGAAAGGCATCGACATTTATCTGAACTGCGGCACCAAAGTCCCCTTAAAGGCTGACCGCAAGGAAATAGAAATCGTGCTGAACAACCTCATTAGCAATGCCATTAAATACAATAAAGAAGGCGGAAGGGTAGACATAAGCCTGGGCATTGAAGAAAACATGGCTGTAATAAGGGTAGATGACACCGGCATTGGCATGAAGCCAGAAGATGTGAAAAAGCTTTTCGAAGATTTTGTTCGCATCAAAACCGAAGAAACCAAAAATATCAGCGGAAGCGGACTGGGACTTTCGATTGTGAAAAAAATTCTCGACATGTACAATGCCCGTATTATCGTTGAAAGCATGCCGGGCCAAGGCAGCAGCTTCACCATTTATTTCCCTGCAGAAAACCACTAAAACAAGCAATAAAAAATGCCAAACAGAAAAATTGAAGACCTACCAGGCAAAACCGTAGAAAGACTCAGTCAGTATCGCCGCCTGCTTTTTAACAGCCTTCAGGAGGGTAAAACAAATATTTATTCGCACGAACTTGCCCGTGTAACGAACCTTACGCCGGTGCAGGTGCGTCGCGATTTAATGCTCATTGGCTATTCCGGCAGCCAAAGCAAAGGGTATGTGATAAAAGATCTTATCAACCTTATCGGGAAAATTATCGACAGTGATTCGGGACAGCGCATTGCAATAGTAGGCATGGGTAATCTGGGCCGCGCCATTACCAGCTATTTTCTCGGAAAACGCGAGAAACTATCTATTGTGGCTGCATTTGACAACGACACCCAAAAAACCGACCGCATCATTGCTGGTGTGCCCTGCCACCATATTAACAAGCTAAAAGAAATAATTCCGGCAGAAAACATCAGCATTGCAGTGCTTACGGTAGCGCCCGAAGCCTCCTACGAAGTGGCCAAACTCTTGTTCGAGGCAGGAATAAAAGGTATACTAAATTACACCTCTATGCCTCTTACCGTGCCACCAGGTGTGCACCTCGAAGAGTACGACATAGTTACCTCGCTCGAAAAACTGGCTTTCCACGTAAAGCAATAACCTTCACACGGAAGTAACTTAGCTGAAAAAAATCAGAACAATGAAGGTATTTCACGACACTGCCCAGGCAGCAGGAAAGATCAGAAACGCGGTAGTTACCACTGGCTCGTTCGACGGGGTGCACATCGGGCATAAAGTAATCATTGACCGTCTAAATCAAATTGCACGCGAAATTGACGGTGAATCGGTACTCATTACCTTTTATCCTCATCCCCGCAAGGTGCTTTACCCAGAGCAAACCGACCTGAAACTGATCAACTCCCAGGAAGAAAAAATTGAGTTGCTTCGAAAGGCAGGTCTGCAAAACCTGATCATAGTGCCTTTTTCCATCGAATTTTCCAAGACCTCCTCACACGATTTTGTGAGCAATATTTTGGTTGGACAGCTGGGAGCAAAGGTAGTGGTAGTGGGGCATAACCACCATTTTGGACACAACCGCCAGGGCGATTACGAGTACCTGCACCACCTGGCCAACGAACTGGATTTTAAGGTGGAAGAAATTCCGCTGCAGGACATTGAAAACGAAACCGTCAGCTCAACAAAAATCCGCAAAGCCTTGCTCGAAGGCAATATACAGAGGGCCAATGCCTACCTCGACCATCAGTATATCATCTCCGGCAGGCTGCAACAGAGCAAAGAAAGCCCTGTCTCGCAAAACATTCCGTTCTTCATCATCGAAATAACTGAAGAAGAAAAATTGGTGCCTCCGCCTGGCGTATATGCCTCAAACCTTTTTCTGGAGGGCAAATGGCTCAAGTCGGTCACATTTGTGTTCGACAGCAACACCAAAAACCAGAAAGTGGCTTCGCACCTCATTTACGACAAGATGGACCCTGACGGGCAGAAAGGCACCCTGTATCTTTACAAAAAGGTAATGGATTTAACCCTTTCGGGGAATGGCAGCCTGGGCCTCGAATACTTTGAAGACGCCAAGGAAAGGGTGGAGGACCTCATATACTAAAACTGATACCATGGCCGGCAAAATGCATATGACCATTACCTTTCTCGGAACTGGAACCTCTACCGGCGTGCCGGTGGTGGCATGCAACTGCGAGGTGTGCCGCAGCACCGACGAGCACGATACCCGGCTGCGAACCTCTGTAATGGTCGACGTTGACGGACATAAACTCATTATCGACTGCGGCCCCGATTTCCGGTACCAGATGATACGCGAAAAAGTAGAAGACATTTCGGCCATTATTTTTACCCACGGCCACCGCGACCACATTGCCGGCATCGACGACGTAAGGGCTTTCAACTACGTGCTAAACAAAACCGTTGACATATATGCCAGCCAGGAAGTCATCGATTCCATCAACAAGGAATTTCCTTATATCCTCACCGAAAAAAGGTTCTTTGGCGCTCCCCAGCTCAACTTCAACGTCATCGAAAACAAGCCTTTCGCCATAAATGGCATCAACATTCAACCGGTGGAAGTGCTACACCACAAACTCAGCGTTTTTGGTTTTAGGATAGGCGGCTTCACTTACATTACCGATGCCAGCTTTATTTCCGAAACAGAAAAACCCAAGGCCATCGGCTCCGACATACTGGTGATAAATGCCTTGCGAAAGTCAAAGCATATCTCGCACTTTTCGCTCGATGAAGCCCTGGAGCTCATTAAGGAACTTAAACCCGGCCGCGCCTACATTACCCACCTCAGTCATTTTATCGGGCTGCACAAAGACATTCAGGAAAGCCTGCCACCCAACGTGTTCCTGGCTTACGACGGATTAAAACTGGAGCTTTAAAAAATGTATTTCAGGCATTCAAGGTATTTAAATCTTTCATTGCAAAAATTACTACCAAACCATTAAAAACACTTAAAGTTTCAGTAAATTTGCGGAAACTTTAAGTCTTTCCTATCATGATATACCATCCTGAGAAATACAAAATAAAGGATGAACGGATGAAACCGTTTATAGATCCCGATGAGATTTGGGACTATATTAACAATACCAAGGCTGACAAACAGCGTGTACGCGAGGTCATTCAGGCCTCGCTCAATAAAAAGAGGCTTTCGCTCGAAGAAACTGCCGTGCTTCTGAATGCTACCGATCCTGAACTTATCGAAGAGATCAAGGAAGGTGCCCGCCAGCTCAAGGAAAAGGTATATGGCGAGCGTATCGTACTCTTTGCGCCCCTTTATGTGGGCGACCTTTGTACCAACAATTGCCAGTACTGCGGATTCCGCTCAACCAACAAGGACGTGAAGCGCATTACCCTTTCAAGCGACGACCTTGTGAATGAAACCCTTGCACTGATCGACCAGGGACACAAGCGACTGATCCTGGTGTATGGCGAGCACCCGAAATATTCGGCCGAATTTATAGCTGAGACAGTCCGTATCGTATACTCGGTTAAACATGACAAAGGCGAAATCCGCCGCGTAAACATCAACGCAGCACCCTTCGACATTCCGGGCTTCCGCACAGTTAAAGATTCAGGCATTGGTACTTTCCAGATTTTCCAGGAAACTTATCATGAGCCAACCTATGCCAAAGTGCACCTGGGAGGCCTGAAGCGCAATTACGAGTGGCGCCTCACCGCCCTGGACCGCGCCCAGGAGGCCGGTATCGACGATGTAGGCATTGGCGCACTTTTCGGTTTGTACGACTGGCGCTTCGAGGTGATGGGGCTGGTAAGACATGTTAACCACTTCGAAGCCGTTTACAACGTGGGGCCGCACACCATTTCCTTCCCCAGGATACAGAATGCCCTTTCGCTGAATATCGACAAGGATTACTTGGTGACAGATGAAGAGTTTGTTCGGCTGGTGGCCATCCTGCGCCTGGCAGTGCCTTACACAGGAATGATACTCACCGCCCGCGAACCCGCCCACACCCGTGACCAGGTGCTGCGATTCGGCGTATCGCAAATCGATGGCGGCACCAATCTGGAGTTGGGCGGCTATTCAAAAGGCAAAAAAGAAGGCGACCAAGACCTGAGCATGGAGCAGTTTCAAATCAACGACACCCGCTCGCTCAACGAGATTATGGACGAACTGATCCGTACCGGCTACATACCTTCGTTCTGCACCGCTTGTTACCGTCTCGGACGCACAGGCGAGCATTTTATGGAATTCAGCGTACCAGGCTTTATCAAGAGGTTCTGTTCACCCAACGCCCTGCTTACCCTGGCTGAATACCTCGAAGATTACGCTCCGGCTGAGACCAAAGAGGCAGGCTATAAGCTGATCGAGAACAAAATCGAAGAACTGGCAAAAACCAACAAAGTAGAAAGCCTTAAAGAAAAACTCACCCAGGTAAGGGAAGGCAAAAGAGATTTGTATTTCTAAAAAAACAAGAGATATGAAGCACACCATGATTTTAGGAATTCTGGTTTTTGACCGTATTAAAGAAGCCGGAAAAACCCAGAAAGTATTGTCGAAACACGCCTCGCTCATACGCACACGGTTGGGTTTTCATGAGCTTTCAGAGGCTGTTTGCAGCCGCATGGGAACCATATTGCTGGTGCTCGAAGGGCAACCCGAAAGCTGGGAGGTACTTGAAAAAGACCTGGAGGACATCGGCGGCATCGAAATACAAAAAATGAAGTTCGACCATTTGTTTAAATAAACACAATAAAATGTCAGAAGTCAGGATATTAGGCGTGCTAGTTGAAGAAAAAAGCCAGGCCGCCATCGCCGTGCAGGAAACCCTTACCAAGTATGGATGCAGTATAAAAACCCGTCTGGGTTTGAACGACCTGGGAAAAGAAAATTGCGACAGTTGCGGTTTGATCATTCTTGAGTTGATGGGCGATGTGAATGAATGTATCAGGCTCGAAAACGACCTTTGGGCTATACCCGGCGTTAGGGTACAGAAAATGGTGTTTTAATTGTTTTAAAATAATAAACCGGACCCTTCCCGGAAAACCAACTGAAAACTAAAATATGGCAAAACTGGTTCATCTTTCAGAGGCTGCCTCTCTGGCCCTTCACGCCATGGTAATGATTGCCCGCAACAAAAACCATGTCAATGTAAACACCCTGGCAGAAGAAATGGGTGCTTCGCGCAACCACCTGGCTAAGGTGCTGCAGCAGCTCGTTAAGTTCAATTACCTGCGATCGGTTAGGGGTCCCAGTGGGGGATTCATGCTCAACAAACCCCCGGCCGACATCTCCATCCTCGATATTTATGAAGCGATCGAAGGCAAGATTGACACCCCCGAATGCCCGCTCGACAGGCCTATCTGCCCCTTCGACAAATGCCTTATGGGCGGATTGATCAAGGATGTGACCATACAGTTTAAGGAATACTTCCAGGGACAGACCCTCGACAGCTACATTCCGGAAAATTTCGGTCCGGAAAAAAAATAAGCTCCTGTGTGACTTCCTGTCCCTTAAGCCCTGCCGGGTTAAATTTATTGCTTTTGTATAGGCATAATTTGGCTATTTTTGCTGAAACAAACCCGCTTACCATAGATGTCTGACAATTCCAAAAACTCCCTGTTAAACAACATTCAGGCGCCTGCCGACCTCAAAAAGTTGTCGGTCGATGAGCTGGTGTTGCTATGCAGTGAAATCAGACAGTTTTTGATAGAATCTGTAAGCACCAATCCCGGGCATTTTGCCTCCAGCCTGGGTGTGGTAGAACTTACCGTGGCCCTGCATTACGTTTATAACACGCCCTACGATAAGCTTGTATGGGATGTGGGTCATCAGGCCTACCCGCACAAAATCCTTACCGGGCGACGTGATCTTTTCCACTCGAACCGCCGCTACAAAGGGCTTAGCGGTTTCCCCAAGATGAGCGAAAGCCCCTTCGATGCCTTTGGCACAGGGCATTCCTCCACCAGCATTTCGGCGGCACTGGGCATGGCCATGGCTTCTCAACTGAAGAAGGAGGAAGACCGGCAACACATTGCCGTGATTGGCGATGGCAGCATGACGGCCGGACTGGCTTTTGAAGCCTTGAACCATGCCGGAGTTTCAAATACCAATATCCTGGTCATCCTGAATGACAACGGCATTGCCATCGACAAGAACGTGGGGGCCCTGAAAGAGTACCTCACCGATATTACCACCTCCAGAACCTACAACCGCCTTAAGGACGAAATTTGGAATGCGCTGGGCGCTTTCAGTAAGTATGGCCCCGATGCGCGTGGAATGGTGCAAAAGCTCGAAGCAGCCATAAAAACCACTGTTTTCAAGCAAAGCAACCTGTTCGAATCACTCAACTTCCGCTATTTCGGTCCCATTGATGGACACGATGTGCAACATCTGACGCGCATTCTGGCCGATCTCAAGGAAATTAAAGGGCCCAAGCTTTTGCATGTGATAACGGTGAAGGGCAAGGGCTATCCCTATGCCGAAAAAGAACAGACACGCTTTCATGCGCCAGGTTTCTTCGACAAGCTCACCGGGCAAAGCGTGATCAGCTCTTCAGACAAAAACCAGCCACCAAAATACCAGGAGGTTTTTGGAAAAACCATTTTAGAGCTGGCAAAAATGAATCCTTCAATTGTGGGAATAACACCGGCCATGCCCACCGGCTGTTCGCTCAATATACTTATGAAAGAACTCCCCGAAAGGGGTGTAGATGTGGGTATTGCCGAGCAGCACGCAGTAACCTTCTCGGCAGGGCTGGCCGCACAAGGACTTATTCCGGTCTGCAATATTTACTCTTCGTTCTTTCAGCGGGCCTACGACCAGGTGGTGCATGACGTAGCACTGCAGAATCTGCCTGTGGTGTTTTGTCTCGACCGGGCAGGGCTGGTAGGAGAGGACGGCGCCACCCATCATGGGGCTTTCGACCTGTCGTTTTTGCGCTGCATTCCCAACCTTACCATTGCAGCCCCCATGAACGAAGAAGAACTGCGAAACCTCTTGTACACCGCTCAGAAAAAGCCGCATGGCCCTTTTGTGATACGCTATCCGCGAGGCAATGGGGTGCTGAAGGACTGGCAGCGTCCGTTTGCCGAACTTCCCATTGGCAAGGGAAGGCAAGTGCTTGATGGAAGCCAGGCAGCAATTATCAGCATTGGTCATGTGGGCAACATGGCCCTGCAAGCCATAAACGAACTGAAAGAATCGCATGGACTGAGCGTTGCCCTGTTCGACCTGCGATTCCTCAAACCTCTTGACGAAGAATTGCTGCACAGTGTTTTCAGCCGCTTCAAAAAGGTGATTACTGTCGAAGACAATGCCCTGTCAGGTGGTATGGGCAGCGCTGTGATTGAATTTATGGTGGACAAAGGTTACCAGGCCTCCGTCAGACGGTTGGGCATACCCGATTATTTTGTAGAGCAGGGAACCTTGGAAGAATTATATTCAGAATGCGGTTATGATGTGGAGGGCATAAAAAAAACCATCCTTGCTGAATGCCAAATGCATTTGCAACCTCAGAAACTAAAAAACTTTTAAACCGTGGAAAGTTTTATTGAATGTTTTTCTGATCACAGGCAGATTATTATTGCTTTTAGCCTCACCCTGTTTGCAGGCCTCTCAACAGGTATTGGAAGTGCCATTGCCTTCTTTGCCAAACGGACCAATACCAAGTTTTTGTCCGTTTCCCTTGGCTTCTCTGCCGGGGTAATGATCTATGTCTCTTTTGTGGAAATTTTCTTCAAGGCCAAGGATATTCTCATAGCCGAAAATGGTCTGCAAACCGGGTACCTGCTCACGCTGCTGGCCTTTTTTTCCGGCATGATCCTCATTGCCGTTATCGACAAGCTTGTGCCTTCGTTCGAGAACCCTCACGAACTTAAAAAGGTGGAAGACATCAACGAGCCAACCGAAGACCAGAAAAAGCGGTCCAAGCTTTACCGTATGGGCATGATGTCGGCCTTTGCCATTGCGATTCACAACTTTCCCGAAGGTCTGGCTACGTTTATTGCAGCCCTACAGGACCTCTCGCTGGGCATTCCCATTGCCATCGCCATAGCCATCCACAACATCCCCGAAGGCATAGCCATATCGGTGCCCATTCATCATGCCACAGGAAGCAAACGCAAGGCTTTCAAGTATTCCTTCCTTTCGGGCCTGGCCGAGCCCGTTGGCGCCATAGTAGGTTTTGTTTTGCTTACCCCTTTTATGACTGAATCGCTGTTCGGATTCCTTTTTGCCGCCGTGGCAGGAATAATGGTGTTTATCTCCATCGATAACCTGCTGCCCGCCGCCCGCGAATACGGCGAACCCCACCTCTCCATTTACGGCCTGATAGGTGGAATGGCATTAATGGCGGTGAGTTTGTTGTTGTTTACTTATTAGGTTTGGGGTTTGGGGTTTGAGGTTCATTTCTAATCCCTGATCCCTAAATGATTGATAATTAACAATTAACAATTTATAATTAATAATTATTTACGGCTTGTATAAGTTTCTGGGCAGTTGTGTTGTAGTAACGTTTTTCGCGAAAGCCCACTACCCAGCTTATTCCGCTAATGGCATTGGTAAGAAAAATTTCATCGGCATCTGGCAGCTCCCAGGTTTCAACGGGCCTTTCTTCCACCAGAAAACCTTCCGCGGAAGCGATTTCAATGACCACCGAGCGCATGACACCCTCCACACAGGCTTGATCTAAGGAGGGGGTGATGATCCGATGATCCTTTACCACAAAAAGGTTGGAGCTGGTGGCTTCGGCCAGCAGGCGCTCATCGTTTATTAGCAGGCAATCATCGAGGTTTTTCTCCTTGCAGAAAATACCCGCCATTACATAAACCAGGGCACTGGAGGTTTTTATGTTGCTGATTGCATGGCAGGGCTTGTAGTACTCTTCAAATACGTCGATAAGAAGCCCTTTGCGGTTGAGCGAATAACCGCTTCTCTGCAGTTGGCTGGTTTCAATCAGAAAGGTGGCGGTATTCAGCTCAGGCGTGTAATAGCCGCCCTGGTTGCGATAGAGCGAAAACCTGACCCTGATGGCGGTTTCTTCATCATGATTGTGCCGGCAAACCTCCAGGATATCGTCCACAAAACGCTTGTGATCATAGCCTGAAGGCAGCTGCAGCTTCAACAAGTTGGCACCTTTGGTAAGCCTTTTATAATGGCGGTCGGACCAGCGCACTTTGCTGTTTTCAACTCTTATGGTTTCAAACAAACCATCGCCATAACGGAAGGAACGGTTTTCGGGCGAAAGCCCAAAGCCATCGCGTGGCAGCAAATGCCCGTTAAATGATATCATTTCGGCCATGAGGAAAAATTTCTCAGAAAATGTAGTTAATAAAACTGACAATGTACCCCGGGTTGAGTGCCGCAATAAAGGCAATGCCGAAAATGGCACCCCAGAAATGCACATCGTGGGCCACGTTGTCGGCGCCCCGGCGCGCCATCCAAACCGAATAGCCAAGGTAGAAAAATCCAAAAATATAAGCGGGAATAGGTACTGGGATAAACATAAAGAAAACGCTGCCCTGGGGGTGAAGAATAATGCTGGCAAAAAGCACAGCCGATACGGCACCGCTGGCGCCTACTGCATTGTAATAATAGTTTTTGCGATGCTTAAAATAGGAAGGAACCACGCTGCACAAAAGGGCCGTAAAATAGAGCAATCCGTAAAAAAACCTGCCCATGCCGGCAAATTCCTGTACCAGGATATTTTCGACCAGCGAGCCAAAGGAGTAGAGTACAAACATGTTTACCAGCAGGTGCATCCAGTCGGCATGCAGCAGGCCATAGGAGAAAAAACGGTACCAGGTTTTATGCTGTCTTATCTCGTAAGCATTGAATTTCATTCGCTCAAAGGCAATTCGGTTGCTAAAAGTGGTGTAGGAAACCAGTACGGTAAGAATGATAATAAACAGCGTAACACTCATAAAGACTTTTTTTACAAAGATACTTTTTCCTGCGCTATTTTGCAGAATTGGCGCAATGGGCTAACTTTGGCCTATTATAAGCGAGATGAAGGTGAAAAATACCATTTTATGGGACTGGAACGGCACCCTGCTCAATGATGCTGAAATTTGCCTGGAAGGAATTAATATCCTTCTGCAGGCAAGACAGATTCCTGTTCTGGAGTTGACCCGTTACCGGGAAATCTTTACTTTTCCCGTAAAGGATTATTACCATGCCGCCGGCTTCGATTTTGAAAGAGAACCTTTTGAAATTCCTGCAGAAGAATTTATCGTGGAGTACAAGCGCTTGTTGCCCCGGGCCGGCCTTTTCACCGATGCAGAGGATACCTTGCAGCATTTTCGTGAGAAAGGCTTCAGACAATACATTGTATCGGCCATGGAGCAGACAGCCCTGGAGCAATCCATCGCCGAGCGGGGAATTACAGGTTTTTTCAACGGCATTTACGGCATTGAAAACAACCTTGCTTATTCAAAAACGCACAGGGCAAAGCAGCTGATCGAAAGCGAAGGAATTGACACCAGCAAAACCATAATGATTGGCGACACCCTGCACGACGGCGAAGTAGCCGGGGAATTGGGTGTGGAAATAATCTTTATAAGCCGTGGCCACCAAAACGCCGATCGACTCAGCCAGAATGGAAACCGAATATTTCCCGACCTAAAGGCAATGGTGAAATTTTTGATTTAGGATTGATGAATGATGATTCATTCAAACATTAATCCTAAATCCTAAATCATCAATCTACTATCGGTATTGAATGTTCATTTCATCAAAGATGTCGCTCTGGATGAGTTTGACGGCTTTTTGGAAGGCATCATCCATTTCTGTGGCCACCTGAATATAGGCGCTGAAGTCGAAAAGGTTGCGTGCAATGAGGCCTTTCACCTGGATCTTCAGGTAGGGAAGGGTCTTTTCCAAGTCTTCTTCTTCGGGTGTAACCCCTTGCTTTTCAGCATGCTCATATAGTTGATTCAGCAGCGCATCAGTAACTTCAAAATTGTTTACAAAAGCATTAACGTCGGGATAGCGACGGGTGAGTTCTTCACGCCTATCGTTGGTGTATTCAATGCCAAAGGTGTTTAGAATTCCCCTTCGCACCAGCCTGGAATAAAAGTTTGAAACCCGGGTAGTGTCGAGCGGAATAAATACGTCGGGCATAATGCCGCCCCCGCCATAAACCACGCGATTATTGATTTTGGTGAAATATTGCAATGAGTCGGGGAAATTAATATTTTCGGGGTTAACCAGTTCGCCCATGCGCAGCCGCTGGGTAAGGTCTTCGAAATATTTGTCGCTGCCCTCGTCGTAAGGCTTTTGTATGGAGCGTCCGGTGGGGGTGTGATACCTTGCTGTGGTGAGCCTGATGGCTGATCCGTCGGGCAGGGTAAAGGGCTGTTGTACCAGGCCCTTGCCAAAGGATCGACGCCCCACGATCAGGCCGCGGTCCCAGTCTTGCACTGCACCGGCCAGAATTTCGCTCGCCGAAGCGCTACCTTCGTTGATCAGCACTACCAGTTTCCCTTTTCTGAATGCCCCGCGCGAAGTGCTGTTACGTTCCTGGGTGGGCGCGGTGTGTCCTTCCGTGTAAACAATCAGTTTGTTGCTTTCCAGAAACTGGTCGGTAAGGTCGATGGCCACATCCAAAAAGCCGCCCGAGTTGTAATTCAGATCGAGGATCAGATGTTCCATGCCTTCTTTTGAAAGCTGGTCCATGGCTTCGCGAAACTCGCGCATGGTGGTGCGGGCAAAGCGGTTCACCTTGATATATCCAATACCGGGCGCTGCCATGAAGACTGCGTCGATGCTGTTGATGGGAATGCGGTCGCGCGTAATGGTAAAATCGAGAATGTCACGACTGCCACGGCGAAACACCCCAACGTCGACTTGTGAACCGCGCTGCCCGCGCAGACGGTCCATCACAAATTGGTTGGTAACCTGGCTACCGGCGGACGACTCCCCGTCGATGGTTACGATCTTGTCGCCAGGCATGATGCCCACCTTTTCAGAAGGTCCGCCTGGAACGGGACTGATCACCACAATGGTGTCGTTTATGATATTAAATTGCACCCCAATACCTTCGAAACTGCCTTGCAAAGGCTCATTGGCTGCACGAAGCTCTTCGGCCGAGAGGTACACGCTGTGCGGGTCCAGCTCGCGAAGCATGCCCTTTATGGCATCCTCAACCAGCTTCTCTTCCTCAACGGGTTCAATATAGGCAAGCCTTACCACTTGCAAGGCACGCAGCATTTTTTCAAACTGAATGTTTTCGGCCTGGCCAAAAGAAGGCTGCAAAAAGGAAACGCAAAAAGCGATCAGCACAAAGACACCTTTGAGGGCAAAAGAGGGAAATTTCATTATTTAAAGGAATTTTAGAAAATAATCGGATCGGTTACAAACTTTCAAAGTTCAGCAAAAATTAAACCAAGTAAAACCCCCAATTGTTTAAAAAAGCTAAAAGACAGGAGTTGTGAGGCTATTTAATGGGCTTTTGAAAATGAAAAAATATTAACAATCGGTCAAAATTAGCGGTTTTCCGCGCAAAAAACCTAATTAATTCTAAAAAAGGCGCACAAAGCCTTTGCTTGTCAGCCACATTGTATTTACTTTTGAGTCACTGTTGAAAATTTAAATTACCGTTTTGACTTCCGACATCTCACCTATCGACCATGCAGGGGGCGAAAAAAACCGCCTTTTGCGAAGCTTGATCATTCCGCTGGCTTTTGTCATTGCCATGTGGCTGGTCAAGTCGGTCGAAATGTTTTTCGACTTCGACTTTTCCCGCTATGGCATCTTTCCGCTTACACTGAAAGGCCTGCGTGGGGTCATTCTGTCTCCCTTCATTCACGGCGACCTCAAACACTTGCTCAATAACTCCATTCCCATATTGGTGCTGGGCAGCGCGCTGTTCTATTTTTACCGCGAGGTAGCCAAAACCGTACTCGTGCTTTCTATAGTTATTACCGGGCTGTGGGTTTGGGTGTTTGCCCGCGAGGCATGGCATATTGGCGCAAGCGGCGTGGTATACAGCCTGGCAGCCTTCCTGTTCAGCAGCGGGGTAATCAGGCGCCACCCGCGGCTGATGGCCATCTCCTTATTGGTGGCCTTCCTATACGGTAGCATGGTCTGGGGTATTTTCCCCATAAGGGAAAGGGTTTCATGGGAATCGCACCTTATGGGAATGCTCTCGGGCGTTATTCTTGCTGTTCATTTCAGACAATACGGCCCCCAGCGCAAAAAATACACATGGGAACTGGAAGCAGAAGAGGAGGAGGATGCTGAGGCAGTGGTTGATGATTTTGCAGAAAAAGTGATCCGGTCATTGAAAAATGAAGATACCAACAGCCAAACTCCGCCAGAAAAACCAGGAGGGTTCTCATCCGATCCCGGCATTCGGTTCCACTATAAGCCAAAAGATAAACCGGATGAATCAGGGATCAAGGATTAGGGGTTAAGGCTTAAGGTTTAGGGTTTAGGGTTTAGGGTTTAGGGTTTAGGGTTTAATGTATTGATTAACAGGCTAATAACCACTAATCACTAATCACTAATCACTAATCACTAACCACTAATCATCCGTTCCGGTCGATTTCCCGCTGTACGTCTTTTTTCTTCAGGGTTTCGCGCTTGTCGTAAAGCTTTTTACCTTTTCCAAGGGCAATTTCGAGTTTTGCCAGTCCGCGCTCATTGATGAACAGAAAGGTTGGGATCAGGGTAAGGCCTTTTTCTGCCAGCTTGGTTTTGAGCTTGCGCAGTTCGCGGGCATTTAACAGCAGTTTGCGGTCGCGCTTGGGCTCGTGGTTGTTGTAGGTGCCGTACTCGTATTCGGCTATGTGCATATTTTTCACAAAGAGTTCATCGCCTACGAAGGCACAGTAACCCTCGTTGATGCTGGCCTTGCCGGCACGAATGGATTTTATCTCCGTACCCGTAAGCACAATGCCAGCAATGAACTTCTCCAGGAGAAAATATTCAAAGCCCGCTTTTTTGTTTCGTATGTTTATCTTTCCGGCCATAGCGTTGTAGGGGTGCAAAAATACAAAAATTCAGGGAGCCTGAAACATTGCTTTTAATCCAGATACAGCCAAACCGTAAATAGTATGATCCCCAACAGGATCAGGTAGGCCAGCAGTTCGTAGAAAAATGGCGGCAAAATGGTGAAACTTGGGTTCTTGGGCTGGTTGCTCTCGTCCCAGCTACGGGTAATGTATTTTATGATTTTACTTAGCATAACAAAAAAATACCGTGTTTTCTTAACTCAAATGCGCCCCGATCCAATCCGTCATGGTTTTCAACACCTCTGCCTTATTGGTCTCATTGTGCAATTCATGATAGGCATCATCCCACAAAACCAGTTTGCAAGTCCCATCAAGAGCGGCAGCAAACTCAATACTGCTTGTAGGCAAAGCAATGGAGTCGGCCTTGCCATGCATGATCAGCAGGGGAAGTGAAAATTCAGCTGCATGCCGCAGCGTCCATTGGGCTACACACAGCATAACTTTTCCAAAACCTAAGGAAATCTGGTCGTTTACCAGCGGATCGTTGTTGTATAACTTCCCGACTTCTCCGTCGTGAGAAAGCGCATTTACATCCAAGCCGCTATGAATGGTCATGGTTGGGAAAACAGAACCCAGCACTTTTGCTCCCATAACCTTCACTTGCTGGTGTTCGAGTGCGTTATGCAAAGCAGGGCTTGTAACAATAACACCTTGAATACCGGGTTTTTGTTTCAGGCCATAATGCAGTACCAGGACGGCTCCCAAACTATGTCCATAAAGGATAAGGGGAAGGCCCGGGAAGCGCTCCCGTGCCTGGTTGAGCAGCAGGTCGATATCGCGGTGCACCGCCTCAATATTCGGAAAATGACCCCGGGGTCCACCAGATTTGCCATGCCCCCGCAAATCGGCACCAAACAAAATGTATCCTTCTTTGGTAAAAGCCTCGGCCACATTACCATACCTCATGGTGTGCTCGCCTACGCCATGCACCAGGCAAACCACAGCCCTCGGGGAAGTGTCGGCGGGGGTCCAGCCCCTGGCAAACATATCCAACCCATCAAAAGATTTCCAGCTTAATTCGAAGTGGTTCATTTTTTCTGCTTTTTAAAAATGAAAGAACTTTCCTTAGATGCGTTACTGACTAACAGGTTTTTATTAAATTTTATTTTTCCAACCGTTCCAGAATCTTTTGATTTAAAACTAATTTCTCCCTGGTTTCTGAAAAAAAGGTCAATTCCAGGTCGTAATTCTCAAATTGATTTATGTCATCATTAAATGAGTTCAAGAAAACAGGAGGATTTACGCTATTCAGGAAATTATTCCTTATTCTATCTGAAAATTGACTGATGATCAATAACCAAAAGTATCAATTTCCCTCCAATATTAAATATTTCGTAAAATACTTTAATAAAATTTGAACATATTTTCCCTCTCTGCGTTTCCGGGTGAACTAATGTCAGAGACCTTTTTTTGGCGAAAGAGCCATTGTAGGCTGTTTATTGACGATATCAAAAACCAAGGCGGTTATTTTAAAAACCAGCGGCATTTCGCCTTCGGCCAAAACATTTAATAAAAAAGTTGGTTGTTAAGTAAAAAAACATACTTTTGCAAAAATTTAAAACCCCAGTTATACTATGTATTGGACGCTGGAATTAGCCTCAAAACTCGAAGACGCTCCATGGCCCGCCACCAAGGAAGAGCTTATTGACTTTGCCCTTCGCTCTGGGGCACCCATGGAAGTGATTGAAAACCTGCAGGAAATCGAAGATGAGGGCGATGTATACGAAAGTATTGAAGACATCTGGCCCGATTACCCCACAAAGGATGATTTCTTTTTTCACGAGGATGAGTATTAACAAAAGCTTTTCGCAAAATCATAAAGCCGGCGCTTGCGCCGGTTTTTTTTTACCCAAAGATTCATGCAGCCTTTCTTTATTTTTCAGGCTAATTGAATTACCTTTGCTATTCTGAAAAAAACCGCATCAGATAATAAAAACGACCATATCATATTATGCTCAGCATCGTAAAAAAACTCTTCGGAAGCAAGACTGACCGCGACTTCCGTGAGATCAAACCCCTTCTGGATCAAACACTCCAGGCATACGAAACCATAAAACAACTCGACAACGACCAGCTCCGCGCCAAAACCCAGGAGTTCCGCCAGCGCATCCAGGCTAATGTGCAGGCCGAACAGGATCAGATCGACCAGCTGCGCCGCCAGATCGAAGAAGACTTCGCCATGGACGTGGAGGAGAAGGAACGCCTCTACAACCAGATCGACGCCCTGGAAAAGGTGCAGGACGAGAAAACCGAGGAAGTGCTTAAGCTTATTCTTCCCGAAGCCTTTAATGTAATTAAGGAAACCGCACGCCGCTTCAAGGAAAACGCCGAGGTAGTCGTTACTGCCACCGAAATGGACCGCGACCTGGCTGCCACCCGACCCAGCATTACCATACAGGGCAGTTCGGCCATTTACAAGAACGAATGGATGGCCGGCGGCAATATGATTACCTGGGACATGGTACATTATGATGTGCAGCTCATTGGCGGTATTCACCTGCATTCGGGCAAAATTGCGGAAATGGCTACCGGTGAAGGTAAAACCCTTGTGGCTACCCTGCCGGTGTATCTCAATGCCCTTCCGGGGAAAGGCGTGCATATTGTTACCGTAAACGACTACCTTGCCAAGCGTGACTCCGAGTGGATGGGTATGCTGTTTGAGTTTCACGGGCTCAAGGTCGACTGTGTCGACAAGCACGAACCCAACTCTGCCGAAAGGCGACGGGCCTACCTGGCCGACATTACTTACGGCACCAACAACGAATTTGGCTTCGACTACCTGCGCGACAATATGGCCCGCAATCCCGAGGAGCTGGTGCAACGCAAGCACAACTACTCTATTGTGGATGAGGTCGACTCGGTGCTGATCGATGATGCCCGTACACCCCTGATTATTTCGGGCCCTACGCCCCAGGGCGATAAGCACGAGTTTCACGAGCTTAAGCCCAAGATCGAACGTCTGGTCAATGCCCAGCGCTCGTTGGTTACCAATATGCTGGCCGAAGGCCGCAAACTGTTGCTGGGAGGCGAAGGCCAGACCGACGAGAAAAAAGGCGGTGAGCTTTTGCTACGCTGCCACCGGGGCCTCCCAAAAAACAAAGCGCTGATCAAGCTGCTCTCGGAGCCCGGCATGAAGTCGGTCTTGCAGAAGACCGAAAACTTCTATATGCAGGAGCAAAGCAAGCATATGCACATTATCGACGACGAGCTTTATTTCGTCATCGAAGAGCGAAACAACTCCATTGAGCTGACCGAGAAAGGCATCGACCTGATCACCAGCCAAACCGACGACCCCAACTTCTTTATCCTGCCCGACATGGGTTCTGAGATCGCTGAGATTGAGAAATCGAACCTCACGCATCAGGAGAAGCTGGAGAAAAAGAACGAACTGCTTAGCGACTTTTCTGTTAAGAGCGAGCGTGTTCATACCATAAACCAGCTGCTGAAGGCCTATACTTTGTTCGAAAAAGACACCGAATACGTGATCATGGACAACAAGGTAAAGATCGTTGACGAGCAGACCGGCCGTATCATGGAAGGTCGCCGATACAGCGACGGGCTGCACCAGGCCATCGAAGCCAAGGAAAATGTGAAGGTGGAAGCCGCTACCCAGACTTACGCCACCATAACCCTGCAGAACTACTTCAGGATGTACCGTAAACTTGCCGGTATGACGGGCACGGCCGAAACCGAAGCAGGAGAACTTTGGGACATCTACAAACTGGATGTGGTGGTGATACCCACCCATCGTCCGGTAGTGCGCCTCGACCGCGAAGACATGGTATTCAAAACCAAGCGCGAAAAATACAATGCCGTTATCGACGAGATCAGCGAGCTGGTCAATGCCGGTCGGCCGGTACTGGTAGGTACCACTTCCGTGGAAATATCTGAGCTGCTCAGCCGCATGCTCAACCTGCGCAAGATCAGGCACAACATCCTCAACGCCAAGCAGCACCAGAAGGAAGCCCAGATCGTTGCTGATGCGGGTAAACCCGGTACGGTAACCATTGCCACCAACATGGCCGGTCGTGGTACCGACATCAAGCTGGGGCATGGGGTAAGGGAAGCAGGTGGTTTGGCCATTATTGGCACCGAGCGCCACGAATCGCGCCGTGTCGACCGCCAGCTGCGCGGCCGTGCCGGCCGTCAGGGCGACCCCGGGTCCTCGCAGTTTTTCGTCTCACTCGAAGACGACCTCATGCGCATCTTCGGCTCCGAACGCATCTCCAAAATTATGGACCGCCTCGGACTGCAGGAAGGGGAGGTGATACAGCACAGCATGATCACCAAATCCATCGAGCGGGCCCAGAAAAAGGTGGAAGAGAACAACTTCGGCATACGTAAGCGACTGCTCGAATATGACGACGTAATGAACGCGCAGCGCGAGGTGATCTACCGCAAGCGCCGCAACGCCCTGTTCGGCGAACGCCTGGCCGTGGATATCGCCAACATGATGTACGACACCTGCGAGCAGATGGTCATAGATGGGCAGGATCAGGGCGACCACGAAGCCTTCGAGATGAATTTGCTGAAAACCTTCGGCATTGAGTCGCCCTTCGAACCCCAGGAGTTGCTCGATACCAAAGCCGAAAAGCTTACCGAAAAGCTTTACGAAAAAGCCGTTCAAAACTATAAGACTAAAAACGAAGGCATCGCCGCTTCGGCTTACCCCGTCATTAAAGATGTGTTTGAAAGGGCTGCCGCCCAGTACGAAAATATTGCCATTCCGATTACCGACGGGCATAAGAACATCAACGTGGTGGCCAACCTCAAAAAGTCGTACGAAACCCAGGGCCGCGAGGTGGCACTCAGTATCGAGAAGAGCATCACCCTGGCCATTATCGACAATGCCTGGAAAGAGCACCTGCGCGAAATGGACGACCTGAAGCAATCCGTTCAGGGCGCTGCCTACGAGCAGAAAGACCCGCTGCTCATTTACAAGTTCGAGTCGTTCGAGCTCTTTAAGCGCATGATCACCAAGGTAAACAAGGACATTATTGCCTTCCTGGTAAAGGCCAGGCTTCCCATTCAGAATGCCGATCAGGTGCAGCGTGCCGCTGCGCCAGAGCGCACCGACATGAGCCGCCTGCAAACCGGCCGTAGTGACGTTCCCGGTGGCGGACAACGCCGCAGTGAACCCGTCAGGGTAGAAAAGAAGGTTGGCAGAAATGAACCTTGTCCCTGTGGAAGCGGAAAGAAATACAAGCACTGCCACGGAGCTGGTGCCTAAAATAAATCTTTGTTATGTTTGTTTCAGAAACACAACTCAGGGTAAGATACGGCGAAACCGACCAAATGGGCTTTGCCTATTACGGAAACTATGCCCTGTATTTTGAGGTGGGTAGGGCCGATGCCATGCGCAAGCTTGGGATGACCTACCGTCAGATGGAAGAAAAAGGCGTGTATATGCCCATTGCGCAAATGACCGTTAAATACCTCCGGCCGGCGCGCTACGACGACCTGCTTACCATCCGGACCATTGTAAGAGATATTCCCACCTCAAGAATGATTTTCGATTACGAAGTTTACAACGAGGAAGGAACCCTGCTTTGCAAAGGTAATACGGTGCTGGCTTTCATAAAATACGAAAACCACCGGCCCTGCCCGGCACCCCATTGGTTCCTGGAAAAGCTGATACCCGAAATGGAAAAAAACAAACAAGCATCCAACTAAATACCCCTCATTATTATGGATATGGAAATTTATCTGGGCGAAAACCAGCGTGTGGAAGCCCGTTACAAAGGCTTTGTAATAGCCTCGGACCAGCCTGCAGCCGCGGGTGGCGACAACAGCGCCCCGGCACCTTTCGACCTCTTCCTAGCCTCTATTGGCACTTGTGCCGGCTATTACGTGAAGGCCTATTGTCAGCAACGGGGGTTACCCACAGAAGGCATACGCCTGGTGCAGAAAATGCATCGCAACAGGGAAACACGCATGATCAGCGCCATTGAGATCAACATTATTGTCCCGGCCGATTTTCCTGAACGCCACCGTGACCCACTGATTAAGGCTGCCAACGCCTGTGCCGTGAAGAAGCACATTATCAATGCGCCCGAATTTATTGTGAACACCCTTTCTGAATAAATTTATGAGTAAGAAAACTCTGGTTCTCGGCGCAAGCCCAAATATTTCGCGTTATTCCAACAGGGCCATTAAAAAGTTAGTGGCCCACGGCCACGAAGTATATGCCATTGCCAAAAGGGCAACCACCATCGATACAGTTGAGGTGCAAACAGGACACCCCAAACTGCAGGGAGTACACACCGTTACCCTTTACCTGAACCCCGATAATCAGGAGGAATACCTCGATTATATCATTCGGCTGAAGCCCAGGCGCATTATTTTTAACCCTGGTACATGGAATCCCAAACTTGTAAAATTGGCACGGGAAGCCGGCATCGAGACCGAAGAAGACTGTACCCTGGTGATGCTCGACATGGACCTGTTTTAGAAATCAAATAAAAACCAAAAATAATATCAGAATAATGGATACCAAGAATCTGGGTTTCAACTCAAAACTTATTCATGCGGGAGCTTTTGAAGATCAGTTTGGAAGCGCTACTGTACCCATTTACCAGACTTCAACTTTTAAGTTCAAGAATGCCGATCATGGCGCTGCCTGTTTCGCTGGTGAGTCGGATGGCTATATCTATACCCGCATCAATAACCCCACCATCGATGCCCTCGAAAAGCTGGTAGCCGAGCTTGAAAACGGTTATCGTGCCATTGCTGTAAGCTCGGGCATGGGCGCCGTAAATACCATTTACATGGGATTGCTCAGCCAGGGCGACCATATGATCAGCTCCGCCGCTGTGTATGGTCCCTCCAGGGTGGTTATGGAAAAGCATTATTCGCGCTTTGGTGTGGAATCGACCTATGTGGACACTTCCAATGCTGATAATATCCGCAAGGCCATAAGGCCCAACACTAAAGTGATTTTTATTGAAACCCCGGCCAATCCTACCATGGACATTACCGACCTGGCCGAGGTGGTGGCCATTGCCCGTGAGCACAACCTGATAACCGTTGCCGACAACACCTTTTGCAGCCCTTATTTGCAGCGGCCGCTCGACTTTGGCTTCGATGTGGTGTTTCACAGCATCACCAAATTCATGAATGGGCACGCTGATGTGGTGGGCGGCATTGTGGTAAGCCGCGAAAAGAAGTTCGACAGTATTTTGCGCCCAATGATGATTAACCTGGGCTGCAACATGGACCCACATCAGGCTTACCTGGTAATCCGTGGCCTGAAAACCCTTTCGCTTCGTATGGATCGTTCGCAGCAAAGCGCCCAAAAAATTGCCCAATACCTATCCGACCATCCTAAAATTGAATGGGTTAAGTATCCCGGGTTAAAGAGCCACCCACAGCACGAGCTTGCCACAAAACAGATGGCCGGGCCGGGCGCCATGATCAGTTTTGAGCTCAAAGGTGGGATAAAAGCAGGCAAGATACTCATGGACAACGTGAAGTTATGCATGCTGGCCGTTTCACTGGGTGGTGTTGAAACACTAATCCAGCATCCTGCAAGCATGACGCACTCTAAAGTGGCCGCTGCTGACCGCCTCAGTGCCGGCATAACCGATGGTCTTGTGCGATTCTCTGTAGGCATAGAAAACCTTGAAGATATTCTGGCCGACCTGGAACAGGCACTGGCACGTATCTGATCGCAGCATTTTTCGGTTTTTACTGCAGGGTGCATGCAGAAGTTTAATAATTTTACATGTCAGGGACTGAAATATTTTATTAGCCCTGCCTATAGTTATGCAAAAACTCCGCGGCATATTCATAACCTTACTTTGCCTGAGCCTGGCACAGGCTGCCTTTCCGCAAAGGGTAGGGGTGGTGCTCAGCGGAGGCGGCGCGAAAGGGGTGGCCCATGTGGGGCTTCTGAAGGCATTGGAGGAGAACAACATCCCAATCGATTATATTGCAGGAACCAGCATGGGCGCCATTATCGGCGGCATGTATGCTAGCGGCTTCTCTCCCGACAGCATCGAAAAAATCGTCACCAGCGACGAGTTTCAGTCGTGGGCCCTGGGTACCATTGATGAGGAGTACAACTTCTATTTTAAGCTCCCCCCCGAAAACGCGTCATGGATATCGCTGAAGTTTACGGTGGACTCGGTCTGGCAGCACCAGCTTCCCACCAGCCTGGTTTCGCCCGTGCAGATGGACTTTGCCGGAGTGCAATATCTTTCAGCAGTAAACGTGGCCTCACGCGAAAACTTCGACAGCCTGTTTATCCCATTCCGTTGTGTAGCCGCCGATATTGAACGAAAGGTACCTGTGATCTTCAAACGCGGAAAAATATATCCCGCCATCAGGGCTTCCATGACCTATCCTTTTGTTTTCAGGCCTATTCGTATCGATGGACGCCTGCTGTTCGACGGGGGCATTTACAACAACTTTCCCGTCGATGTCATGATCGAAGACTTTAATCCCGACTATATCATTGGCAGCGTGGTGGCCCAAAACTTTCAGCCCCCAACTGAAGACAACATCCGCTCGCATTTGGAAAACCTGCTGGTATTTCAAACCGACTATGACATTCCTCCTGCCAAAGGAATCCTTATCAGACCAGACATTCCGCAAGTGAGTGTTACTGACTTTTCTCGATCACGTTCAATCCTTGACTCAGGTTATGTGGCTACCCTAAGGGTAATCGCCGAAATTAAAGAGCGGGTTACCAGGGAGGTTTCCACTGCTGAGCGGGAAAACAAGAGGCAGGCATTTACAGCTAAAAAACCCCCGGTGGTGGTCGACCGTATTTTCCTCAGAGGGGTAAACGAAGCCCAGATGGATTATGTTTACAGGCTTCTTTACGAACGGAAGCCTAAACCCATTGAAGAAATTAAGGTAGAGTACTTCAAGCTGCTGGCTGAAGAACACATTGAACTGATTGTTCCCTCGGTAGAGTATAACCGCAATACCGGTTATTACGATTTATACCTGGACATTACCCTCGACAAAAACCTGGTGCTTCAGTTTGGCGGCAACGTGTCGAGTAGTCCGGTAAACTTCACTTTTCTAGAAGCACAATACCGCCGCCTTGGTTTTAAATCCTACACCGGGGTGGCCAACGCCTTTATTGGGCGGTTTTACAACTCTATTTACCTTATGGGTCGAATGGGCTTTCCTACCTCGCTACCATTTTTTCTCCAGGGGAGTTACACACTCAACAATTTCAATTTTTTTCAGACCAACACCTTGTTTTTTCAGGATCAGACACCGGCCTATCTGCGCATCAACCAAAACTTTATGAACTTAAAGGCAGGTTTTCCGGCACGCTATACCGGGAAAATTCTGGTAGGAGCCACCACGGGGATAACCCGCCACAGTTATTACCAAACCAACCAGTTTGCACGCACCGACACCACCGACCGGACCAACTTTACCTTTTTCAGCCCTTACGTGGTTTTCGAGCGCAGCACCTTAAACCGTAAGCAGTATGCACACCAAGGAACCTTCCTCTCCGTAAACGGGCGCTATGTTACCGGCCTGGAACAGCACACCCCGGGTTCAACATCCCCCTTGCTGGCAGGCTCCCGGAAAAAACACGACTGGTGGCAGGTGCGCGCCGAATATCAAAATTATTTTACCCGTACCGACAACATCAGGCTGGGTCTGCACTCCGAACTCATGTTTTCCAACAAAAGCCTCTTCAGCAATCATACCAGCAGCCTGCTTACCGCCCCGGCCTTTGACTATGTGCCCGAAACCAGGGGTATTTTCCTGCCCAACTACCGCGCCAACAGCTTTGCTGCCCTGGGCCTCAAGGGCATTTACACCTTGGGACGCAACTCAGATTTCCGGCTTGAAGGCTATATTTTTCAGCCCTTCAGGGAAATAAGGAGAGGCCCCGAAAATGTGCCATTTCTTGGAAAGGCATTCGATAAGCGGTATTTTCTTCTTTCCTCTTCCCTGGTAGTAAATACGCCCTTGGGACCAGTTTCAGGTACCCTTAACTATTATCACAAGTACGAAGTACCCTTTTCTGTCTCGCTTAACTTCGGCTACCTTATTTTCAACCAGGGTCCGCTGCATTAATCCGCTTGCCCTTTAATGGGTTAAAAATGAACAAAAAACATTGCCGACCATAGCAAAATATTTATAATTTTGTGGGCTCCCGCAAAATCGGGACAAGCTGAATACCGGAATTTTGGTGTACACACTTTTGAAGTGTTTTTAGCGAAGATTTGCTCTACAACTTTAATTAGTATTAATTTTTAATTTTTTTCTTCATGGATAAGAAGGAACAACTGAACCCCAAAGCTGACAAACCTATTGACCAGCAGGGGGATGAGAGTCTGAAAGCTGAAACCTCAGCACAAACCAACGAAACAGAAACCAGCCAGGCCCTGCCTTCAGAAGAAGCAGAGAACCCTGAAGCCGAACCCTTAGCGCAAGAAACCGTCGAAGAAATTACTTCGGATTTAGAAGTTGCTGAAGAACCGGCCAAAGAGCCCGAAGTTGCTGATGAACTGACCGAAGAACACCAAGCTACCGAAGAACCTGCCCGGGAACCCGAAAGCAACCCCGAAACCGAGGTAAAAGAAATACTTGAAGAAGTAAAAGAAGCCGGAACGGAAGCCGAAGAAATTGTAGCCGAAGAAAAGCCAACTGAAGAAGTTGAAGCCGAGGAAAAGTCAACCGAAGAAGTTGAAGCGGAGGAAAAGTCCGCAGAAGAGGTTGTAGCTGAAGATCAACCTGACGAAGAGGTAGCCGAAGAAAAAGTCGCTGCTGTTGCTCCCCCCTTGGCTGGCACCCCGGAGGAGGATGAAGAGGAGGATGAGGAGACTGAGGAAGACACTGAAGAAGATGAAACCGAAGACCTCAACGTTCGCTATGGCAACATGAACCGGGAAGAACTAGTGCAGGTGCTCGAAGCCCTGGTGAAGCACGAGGACGTTAACTATATTAGAAAACACATTGGTTACATAAAAGCTGCTTTTCGCAAGCTGCTCAAGGACGAAAACCTGGATCATTTAGAGAAATCCATTTCGACTGAAACGGAGGCTGCCGAAGAAGCAGAAGCACAGGAAGTTCAGGTAACTCCGTCTGCCCATGAGGCACCGGTTGATTCGCTATCGGAGCGCTTTGATGCGGCAATGGCCATTTACAAGGAAAAAAAATACGTATTTGACCAGGCCCTCGAAAAGCAAAAACAAGAAAACCTTGAAGCCAAGGAGCGTATCCTCGAAGAGCTGCGAAATCTGATCGAGTCGGAAGAAGAACTCAAGAAGACTTACGACCAGTTCCGCGATCTGCAGGAGAAGTGGCGCGATATTGGCGCCGTTCCCCAGGGTGCAAAAAACACCCTCTGGAATAACTACCATTTTCTGGTGGAGAAGTTCTTCGACAAGGTTAAGATCAACAAGGAACTGAAGGATCTGGACCTGAAGAAAAACCTGGAGTTAAAAACCGAACTTTGCGAAAAGGCCGAAGAACTGCTGCTCGAACCCTCCATTGTAAAGTCTTTTCAGCGGCTGCAAAAGCTGCACGAAGCATGGAAAGAAACCGGGCCGGTTCCAAACGATAAAAAGGATGAGATATGGGAGCGCTTCAGGGCTGCCACAGAAAAACTGAATAAGCGGCGTCAGGAATACTACGACGGACTGCGCGATGAACAGCATAATAACCTGGCCGCCAAGCTGGTGCTTTGCGAAAAGGCCGAACAGTTGGCAGCCACCACGCCCGAAACGCCGCGTCAGTGGCAAGATCATACCAACCAGATCAATGAGCTATTCAAGATGTGGAAAACCATTGGCTTCGCACCCAAAAAGGTGAACAACGAAGTATGGAACCGTTTCCGCTCAGCGCTCGACAGCTTCTTCCGAAACAAGAAAGACTTTTTCCAGAAGTTCAAGGACAACCAGACCGAAAATTACAACCAGAAATTGAATCTTTGCCTGCAGGCCGAAGCCCTGAAGGAAAGTACCGACTGGCGCCGCACAACCGATGAGCTTATTGCCCTGCAACAAGAGTGGAAAAAAATCGGCACGGTGCCCAGCAAGTTCTCCGACAAAATTTGGAAACGTTTCCGGGCTGCCTGCGATGAGTTCTTCAAGAAAAAAGCAGCCTACTTTTCAAATATTGGCGAGATGCAGGAAGAAAATCTTCAGAAGAAGAAGGATGTTATTGAGCAAATCAAAAACCACCCCTACACCGAAGATAATAGTGAGAACCTTAAGGTTATCAATGAATATCAGCGTGAGTGGATGGATATTGGCCATGTGCCCATTAAGCAAAAAGATAAGATACAGGCCGAATACCGCAAGGTAATCGATGAGCAGTTTGAAAAACTGGGCATCAGCAAAAAAGCCAAAAGCACCCTTTCGTTCCGTTCAAAGATCGAGAACATTAAAAACACGCCCAATGCCGACCATATCATTTACAAGGAAAGGAACTTTTTGCTGGGTAAGATCAGCACCCTTCAAAATGACATCAAAGTATGGGAAAATAACATTGGCTTCTTTGCTTCCTCCAAAAAAGCAGATATCCTGAAAAACGAGTTTGAAGAAAAAATAGAAAAGGCCAAACAGGAGATCACCATACTGGAGGAGAAACTGAAAATCCTCAGAGACTCATAACAAAATGGCCGGGTTTTTGCCCGGCTTTTTTGTATTGCAAAATAAAAAACCCTTTCAAAAGTTATTTTAGTAAAATTCCTAAAACTTTGAAAAAATGAAAAGGTCCTTATTGGTTTTTTCCATAATCTTGCTCACTGGCAGCGCAATGCTGCAAGCCCAGTCGAGCTTTGGCCTAAAGGCGGGTATGAATTTTGCCAGCCTTGCCTCCACCGAAACAGGCGAAACGCCCAACTACACGATCGATGCTTTTTCTGATGCCTACACAGGTTTTCATCTGGGGGTAACGGGAATGTTTTTGTTCAGGGGTGGCTTTTTTCAGCCCGAGCTGCTCTATACCCAGAATGGTCGCGATATGCGCCTGGGATTTACCTCGGGCGAAGAGGAAGCCGAATTCTTTGTGCACAAATACAATCACCTGGTGCTTCCACTGCATGCCGGAGCAAAATTTGGCGCACTCAAAATTGGCGCAGGTCCGGTTTTTTCTTTCCTTATCAACGACTGGAACGATCTGGATGTGGATGTTGAATTTGATCAAAATCTCAACAAGTTTACCCTTGGTTACCAACTCGGAGCCGGGCTGCAACTGGGCAACCTGATGCTCGACTTCCGTTACGAGGGCAACTTCACCCAGTTTGGCGATGGCATAACCATTGGCGGCCAAACCATTGGCTTCGACACCAGTCCGCAGCAGTTTATTCTGAGTCTGGGCTTACTTTTCTAGGGTAATTACCTGAAGATAATGGCCTTGACGGGCGAGATGCGTGAAACGATCATCGAAGGCAGGATCAGCATGGTCATACAAACCAAAAAAGTGCCGGCATTGAGCAGCAAAACGTGAACCATTTCTAGGTTAATAGGCACCTGCGACACGTAATAAGAGTCCTGGGGCAGCGTTATCAGACCGAAGCGCTGCTGTATCAGGCAGACCAAAATTCCCGCCACGTTGCCCCAAAAAAGGCCCCTGAGGATAGTGAACCCGGCATTGTAAAGAAAAACTTTTCTCACCAGGCGGTTGGAGCCCCCAACCGCCTTTAATATTCCGATCATATTGGTGCGCTCGAGCACGGCAATGAGCAGCGTAGTAATCATATTGATGCCAGCCACCAATGCCATAAGGAACAGGATCACATACACATTCATGTCGAGCAGGGCAAGCCAGTCGAATATTTGAGGATAAATATTCCTGATGCTCCGGGCGTTGAGATTGTAGGGTATCATTTCGTAGACAGCTTGGTTGATACGCCCGATATCGGAAAAATTGCTGACCAGTACTTCAAAGCCTCCTATTTGGTCGTCAGTCCAGCGGTTCAGGCGCTGAATGTGACGAATATCGCCAAGGATAAACATCTTGTCGAGTTCTTCCAGGCCGGTTTCATACACGCCGGCAATGGTAAAACGGCGGATGGCTGGTGGTTCCTGAATGAAGTAAACAAAAATGGTATTGCCGGTTTCGAGCTGCAGGCGGTTGGCAATATATTTCGAGATGATAACCTCATCGGAGCGGGCTGAGTCGCCAAGCATTAACGGCGTTCCCTCTATCATGCGGGGTGCAAAAAACGACCAGTCGAAATCTTGCCCAATACCCTTCATAATAATACCATGAATATCCTCATCGGTTTTTATGATGCCCGTTTTGGTGGCAAACTCCTGCACATGCCTTATGTCGGGCATGGCCTTTAGTGGTTCCACAAAGTCCTGCTCGCGGCTAATGGGAATGGGTTCGTAAGAAACGTTATAATCGAAATTGGCAATCTGGATGTGTGCGCCAAAACCAATGACCTTTTCGCGAATTTCGTTCTGGAAACCGGTAACCACTGCCATGGCAATGATCATAACGGCCAACCCGAGGGCAATACTCAGCACCGATATTTTCCTGATAAGCCCGGTGTATGATTTTCCCTGCTTTCCGGAGCCGATCCTGCGCGCTATGAATAAAGGTGTGTTCAAGTTTTTCTTGCAAAAGTAGGCTTTTTTCAAAAAGAAAAAGGCGGAATCTCCCAATGGAAGGATTCCGCCTGATTATTTTTTTCTGAACTTTTATAGCGAGAAAATTAGACCGCTTTCGTTAGCACCTACCTTCACCACCTGGTCTTTCGTAATGCGGCCTGCCAGGATTTCTTTGGAAAGCTGGTTCAGCAGGCTGCGCTGGATAACACGTTTCAGCGGCCGTGCGCCAAACTGAGGATCGAAGCCTTGGTGGGCAATCCATGCCACGGCTTCAGGGCTCACTTCCAGTTTAATGCCATTCTCTTCGAGCATTTGCTGCACCCTGTCGAGTTGAAGTTCCACAATACCTCCAATTTCTTCCCGCGTAAGCGGCCTGAACATAATAATCTCGTCCACGCGATTGATGAATTCGGGCCTAATGGTGCGCTTCAGCAGCTGGAAAACTTCCTGGCGGATGCGATCAATTACTTCTTCGCGGTTGGCCTCGGTCAGGGTCTCCATTTTTTCCTGGATGAGTCCTGAACCAATGTTGGAAGTCATGATAATTATTGTGTTCTTAAAATCGGCTGTCCGGCCCTTGTTGTCGGTAAGACGTCCATCTTCGAGCACCTGCAGCAGAATGTTGAACACATCGGGATGGGCCTTTTCAATCTCGTCGAGCAGCACTACCGAATAGGGCTTGCGCCTGACGGCCTCGGTTAGCTGTCCGCTTTCCTCGTATCCCACATAGCCGGGAGGGGCACCAATGAGCCTGCTCACAGTGTGGCGTTCCTGGTATTCCGACATGTCGATGCGTACCATGGCGTCTTCGTCGTTAAAAAGAAATTCGGCCAGCGCCCTTGCCAGCTCCGTTTTTCCCACGCCAGTGGTACCCATAAAAATGAATGAGCCAACCGGACGTTTTGGGTCGTGCAGGCCGGCGCGGCTGCGCCTGATGGCATCTGACACGGCAGCAATGGCCTCATCCTGACCCACCACGCGCTTATGCAACTCGTCTTCTAGTTGGAGCAGCTTCTCGCGCTCACTCTGCAGCATGCGATTTACAGGAATGCCCGTCCAGCGTGAAACCACATCGGCAATATCTTCGGCATTCACCTCTTCCTTGATCAGGGCACTGTCGGCCTGCATTTCTTTGAGCCTGGCATTGAATTGCTCAAGGTTCGCTTCGGCTTCCTTAATGCGGCCATAGCGCAACTCGGCCACCTTGCCAAAATCGCCGTTGCGCTCGGCCTGGTCGGCCTCGAAGCGAAACTGCTCAATGGACTGTTTGAGTGTCTGTATTTGCTGCACCACTTCTTTTTCGGCCTTCCACTTGCTTGTGAGGCGGTTGCGCTCGTCCTGCAGGTTGGCCAAATCGGCGGCAATCACCTTTAGCTTGGCCTCATCCTTTTCACGCTTTATAGCTTCGCGTTCTATTTCGAGCTGTCGGATTCGGCGTTCTACTTCGTCAAGTTCTTCGGGCACTGAGTTCATCTCGAGGCGCATTTTCGAAGCAGCCTCGTCGATGAGGTCAATGGCCTTGTCGGGCAAAAAACGGTCGGTAATATAGCGCTGCGAGAGGTCTACAGCGGCAATAATGGCTTCGTCCTTGATTCTGACTTTGTGGTGGGTTTCGTAGCGCTCCTTGAGCCCCCTGAGAATGCTCACCGCATCAACTTTGCTGGGTTCATCAACCACCACAATCTGGAAACGCCTTTCGAGGGCCTTATCCTTTTCAAAATACCGCTGGTATTCTTTAAGGGTGGTGGCGCCAATAGCCCTAAGCTCACCACGGGCCAGGGCAGGCTTAAGAATGTTGGCAGCATCCATGGCCCCATCGCCGCTGGCACCGGCACCAACAAGGGTGTGAATCTCGTCGATAAACAGCACAAACTCACCATCGCTCGAAACCACTTCCTTCACCACGGCTTTAAGGCGTTCTTCAAATTCGCCCTTGTATTTGGCACCGGCAATTAGTGCGCCCATATCGAGCGAAAAAACCTTTTTCGACTTCAGGTTCTCGGGCACATCACCATTCACAATACGATGGGCCAGGCCTTCGGCAATGGCGGTTTTTCCAACACCCGGCTCGCCAATGAGTATGGGGTTGTTTTTTGTACGGCGCGAAAGAATCTGCAGAATTCTGCGGATTTCCTCGTCGCGGCCAATCACCGGGTCGAGCTTCCCCGAAAGGGCCAGATCATTAAGATTGCGGGCATATTTATTCAGTGCGTTGTAGGTATCTTCAGCGGTTTGGCTGCTTACCGACGAGCCTTTTCGAAGCTCTTTGATGGCTTCCCTGAGATTGGCCTGAGTCAGGCCCGAATCCTTGAGCAACTGCGCCACACCGTTGCTGCCCGCCAGCAAACCCAACAGTAGATGTTCGATGGAGATAAACTCATCGCCAAAGTCCTTCAGCGAGGTCAGCGCTTTTTGCAGCGTCTGGTTGCAGGCCGAAGAAAGATACACATCGCCGCCAGCCACCCGCGGGTAGCTTTGAATCTCGCGGTCGAGCACCTGTTGCAGTGCAACAAGGTTCACGTTGTTTTTTTTCAGCAGGAAAGGAGCCACATTCTCATCAACCGCCAAAATACCTTTAAGCAAATGGCCATTTTCAACAGCCTGATGCTGATATCCCATGGCAATTTCCTGGGCCTTCTGAATGGCTTCCTGCGACTTTATGGTAAAATTATTCAGGTTCATTTTAGTAATCAATTTAGGTTTTAGTTATTATCAAAAGCTTTACCAATACCTGCTAAAGCGCAATACAGGCCATTTTGACACCCATACCCTGTTGAGGGTGCCAATTTTTCAGCCCAATGTACAAGCCTCAAAAAAATTTAGTGTTTTACCAATTGTTTTGTAATATTGCTGCTTCTTTTATTACAAAGCTAATTCGGGCTGGCTTACACTTAAATCTTACACAATTGAAAAAACTGCAACTGCACTGGCAAATTTTGATTGCCCTGGTTTTGGGCGTTCTGTTTGGGGTTACTTTTCCCGACCTCATAAAATATGTTGAATGGATGGGCACCATCTTTTTACGGGCTTTGCGCATGATCATTGTTCCCCTCATTTTTTCATCCATAGTGTCGGGTGTTACCGGCCTTGGATCGGCCGAAAACCTGGGACGCATGACCATGAAAACCATTGGCTATTACCTGACCACCAGCCTTTTTGCCATTTTTACCGGTTTGATACTGGTTAACCTGATCAAGCCGGGGGTAGGGGCCGACCTGGGCCTGATCGCAGTGGTGGAAGGCCTGGATGTGAGCCGCGACTCTTTCGGGACAACCCTGATAAAAATTATCCCTACTAATATTATTGAAAGCATGGCAAGTGGCGATCTGCCTGGCATCATTTTCTTTGCCATCATTTTTGGGTTCTTTGCCACCCGTGTAGCACCGGCCTATCGTGACCCCATTGTGAATTTTTTCAATGCCACCTTTGAGATCATGATGAAAATTACCATGTTTGTAATAAAATTCACCCCTTTTGGTGTATTCGGTATTGTTGCTGCCCTGATCTCAGATCATTCAGGCAACTTGCTGGCCATCTTCGGGCGCATGGGTATTTATATGCTCACTGTAATCGGCGCATTGGCCATACATGCCTTAATAACGCTTCCGCTGATAGTCAGAATCCTGGGCAAATCAAATCCTGTTAAGCACGCACGGGGCATGTCGGTGCCTTTGCTTACAGCCTTTTCTACTTCGAGCAGCAGCGCCACCCTGCCATTAACTATGGAGGCCGTTGAGTTTAACAGTGGGGTGTCGAATAAAACCACCAGCTTTGTGCTGCCCCTGGGTGCCACCATCAATATGGACGGGACGGCCCTTTACCAGTGTGTGGCGGTGTTGTTTATTGCCCAGGCCTATGGTGTGGAGCTAACTATTATTCAGCAGCTGGTGGTAATCCTGACGGCCCTGCTGGCCTCCATTGGTGCCGCTGGCATTCCAATGGCCGGACTGGTAATCATTACTGTGATCCTTTCTGCAGTGGGACTTCCGCTGGAAGGAGTGGGCCTTATTCTTGCAGTGGATCGAATTCTAGATATGTTTCGTACCGCGGTCAACGTTTGGAGCGACTCATGCGGTGCCGTGGTAATTGCCAAGTCTGAAGGTGAAATATTGAAAGTATGAATCTAAATGGTTAATAAAAAAGCCCCGGTTCTGCTGAGCCGGGGCTTTTAATTTATATGTTAAAGGCTGTTTAGAGCTTAACAAAGGTCAATGTTCCATTTATGGTTCTGGGCGTGCCACCATCCAAATAGGTCATAGTGTATTCTATGGCAACCAGGGTTTGGTTCTCGCCATCATAAGTACCAGTGCCTTCAACCCATTCCTGCGCGGTCCACAGCGTCTGACGCTCAATAATAATGTCATCGCCTTCAATTTCAAGGGCTACAGAAGGGATGCCTTCAAAATCGCCAAAATTGGCCAGAATCAGCCTGTTAAATGCCTGGGAAGACTGGGTTATGGTGCTACTATAATTAAAAGTACCATCATCGGAAACATCCACCACATTGTAAGTGCCGGCCAGGCGGTCGCTCTTCACATAAACGTCGCGCTGTGCATTGGCAGCACCCGCCACATAAGTAAGTACGTAATGGTTAACTTTGTATTTGCTGAACTCAGGATTCCAAAGCATCTGAACGTCACCGCTAATGCCTTCAGTTTCATAACCAGGATCCACAAAGTCTTCGCCAAGTTGCAGCACAACCTCGCCACCTTTAAGTGTGATCAGTGGGTCTTTTTCGCAGCCAGTCATAAAAACGGTAGCTGCCATTAGTAACAATAAAACAATAAAGAAATTCTTTTTCATAACTAGAAGTGATTTAAACAAAAATTTAAAATAGAACAATTTAATTATCCTGTAAAATTAATATTTTTCGTCCGGAATTATTTTTTTCTTTTTGAAAATCTTAATTTTGCAGGACTTTTAACGAGTTTTAAAACGAACATAATTATGAAAAAATTATCATTCTTATTGATTTCTTTCCTGTTTATCAGTTTTGTTTCTTGCGGGCCAGGTGCCAAACAAAGAGAAGCTGAACAAGCGCGGCTCGACTCCATAGCGGCCGCCGAGGAGCAGTGGCTGCTCGACTCTGTTGCCGAAGCGGAGGCCCTGAAAGCTGCCGAAGAAGCTGCCCAGCAAATTCAGCCCGCACCCGTTGCACCCCCTCCGCCAGCAAGCCAGGGTGTAACCCGACAGCGCTCAACCACTGATGCCAGCACCGACCCTGCTGATGTTACCAGGATACGCCGCGCACCTGAGGAAACGGCAAAAGAAGAAATCGACTCGACCACAACCCGTCGCAGAAGATCTGAATAACACCAAATCTTGGTCAGTTACAAATAAATAAAATATTTTGATAAATACCCTTGTTTTTATCAGGCATTTGTTTTTATTTTGTACACGAATTTTGATCATTCATCAAACTAAACCAAAACAAATGAAAAAAATTTTTGCATTAATGACCGTTGCAGGTATGCTTTTCTTTTTTGGATGCGGCTCAGCTAACCAGGAAACAGCAGCTGAGGAAGTTGAAGCTGTTGAAGAAGTAGTACAGGAAGGCGTTGAAGAAGTGGAAGAAATCGCTGACGAAGCTGTTGAAGATGTCGAAGAAGTGATTGAATAGCCCCTGCAAGACAATGAACAAGAAGCCCGGCTTGTCCGGGCTTTTTTTATGGGCAATTTCACCTGGCTAGTCAGCAAATTTTCAGTAATAATACGGAGATTTCATGTTAATCGGTTTTCTACATTTGAAAGCCGACAAGTTGAATCCGTATGAAACACACTTACCCTGTCGCAGCAAGCTCTCTGCTTTTGCTGCAACATCAGCCGGTGATCGCCCCAGCGCTCAATCAGGCCCTTTCGCCCCTTAACTGCCAGGTTACTGCCACAAGCAATGGCAGGCAGTTTATCAGGCATTACACCGAAAGCCGACTTAACCCATTTCAGATTTTCGGGCAAACCACTGTGAGCTGCTTGCTGCTCGACTTGCTTCACGCCAGCAGAAAAACCCTGGAAGTGCTTGGTGAACTTCGCCAAAGGTTTTCAGATCTACCTCCCGTGGTAGGGCTTTGCCACCCGCAAATGGCCCGTCATACAAGCAATTACCTGCAAAAAGGTTTTGACGATATGATTGTATTTTCGGCCGGGGAGGGGCATCTGCAAAACAGTCTGAAAAAATATATGGGAGGTCGCGGATCAAAGTCAGGAAAAAATCCGATTGATACCCCCATCGATGTATTTGACCATTTGCCGGTGATAAACCTGAAAACCTACGCGCTCTTTGCCGAACTAGCTGCCTTGCAGCAGTTTCCGGTAGAAAGTCTTTTTTTCAGTTTCATGGACGAAATGGACGGCTTTGTAAACCGGCTTATCGATCATTACGAGCAAGGCAACAGCAGAGATTGCGAAAAGCTTGCCGTTTCCATCAGGAGTCTGAGCGGAACCCTGGGAGCCTCGCAGCTAAACCAGACAGCAAGGTTACTTCAGATAAAACTAAAAGAAAAGCATTGGCAGGAAGCCGGGCGCTGGCTGCCTTACCTTATTGAAAAATATTTGGTGCTGAAAGATTATATGGAAGGAATGCCCGCCCTGGCTGAGCGAAAACCTTTGCTGGCATGATCAAAAATGCAGGTAATAATCGCGGGTCACCATTTTGTATTCTTGCGTAAATTGGTGCCTGCTGCCGGTTTCTATGGTCAATTCTTCAAAGATCAAATTTCCCTCTGCTGGAGAAAACCCTAAAATTATTCTTTTTGGTTTCACACCCGGCTTTGGCAATACCCGCATCAGCCTGCGGCAAAACAATTTTTCTTTTTCTGCCGTTTCCAGCCAGAAATCCTCCTGGTCTGCCGGGGCTATCACCAAAAAGTTTCCATTGATAGTGAGAGTGCTTCTTACTCCCGCCAAAAGCTCTTCGGGTGGAAGACTATCTGAATGACGTGCCCTGTTGCGCGGGGCATCAGGGCTCAGCAGGCTGTTATGAAAAAACGGAGGATTACACACCACCAAATCGAACTTTTGGACGCTGCTTTTTGCAAAATCCTGAAATGGCGCATGAACCAACCTGATTTTTTCGGGCCAGGGACTTTCTTTCACATTCTGTTTTGCCACGGCTACGGCATCAGAATCAATATCGATAGCGGTAATTTTCCCTTTAGATTTCTGCGCTATCATCAGGGCAATAAGTCCACAGCCGGTTCCCACATCAAGAATGTGTTCAGCGGGATAAGAGGCAGCAATGCTTCCAAGCAGCACCCCATCGGTGCCAATTTTCATGGCGCAACCGGCATCGGAAAGCGAAAACTGTTTGAAATGAAATCTATTTTCCCCGGAAGGGGCAATGGGGTTATTCATTGAGATAAAGATCGATAAGCCCTTCGGGGGCATTGATATGGATCTTCTTGTTTTTGCGGTCGAGCCGCTCAATTATCTGGTCGTTGGCAGGGACCAGCACTTCCTTTTTTCCAGCCTGGATCTGGAAAACCGGATTGCCGGGAAACTCCAGCAAACCGGTGATTTCACCAAGATTGCCGTGATGCTTATCCACCACTTCGTAGCCCACTATTTCATGAAAATAGAAAGCATTGCCCTTTAATGGGGGCAACAGATCAAGTGGCAGGTAGAGCTCTGAACCAGCCAGGTGCTGGGCTTTTTCGGGTGTATCTACATCCTGAAAACGAACGACAGCCTCATTACTGTTGGGCCGTAGGGATATTTTTTGCACAAAAAAAGGAACCAGTTTTCCTCCCAGAAGAATGAAAACTGATTCCAGTTCCTTGTAATAAAGGGGGTCATCAACATCGAGGTATAAAAACACCTCTCCTTTGTACCCAAATGTTTTGGTCACATAACCCAGGTAATAGCAATCGTCTTGTTTCATCCGAAAATACCAGGTTATGAAGCCTATTGCTACTCAGCAGCGGGCTCCTGTTTTTCTTGTTCGGGAGCTTCTGTTTCGGGAGCCTCAGGTGTTGTTTCTTCTGCCACCTCGGGTGCAGTTTCTTCGGCAGCCTCTTCTTTCACGCTGTTTTCCTTGGCATACTTTTTAGCAAGATCCGCCTCGCGGGCTTCGTTTATCTTGCGCTCTTCTTCCAGACGCTTTTTAAGAAGTTCCTTCTTGGATAATTCTTTGTTTTTCGACAACTGCTCCAGCTTGGCTTTTTTCTCTTCTTTCCACGCATTGAAACGCTCTTCGACCTGCTCCTCGGTAAGGGCGCCTTTGGCAATACCCTTGATGAGGTGGTGCTTAAACATTACGCCCTGATGCGACAAAATACTGCGGGCAGTATCGCTGGGCTGAGCCCCTACCTGCACCCAGTGAAGAGTACGATCAAAGTCGATAACAATAGTAGCAGGGTGGGTCATGGGGTTGTAAGTGCCAAGTCTTTCAATAAACTTACCATCTCGGGGTGCACGACCATCCGCAACTACCAGGTGGTAAAAAGGCTGGCCTTTTTTACCTTTACGCTGTAGTCTGATTCTTGTTGGCATTTTAAATTAAATTTAGGTGTTGTAATTACTGAAAATTTCAGGGGTGCAAATATCAGGCTTTTTTTTGAAATAAAAAAGTTTTAAAGGGCATATCTTTAAGGTTTTCAGGCAGGTAAAAGTCGTGGGGACAGAATCCATCGCAGCATTTGGCAAAAGGTTAATAAAAAGCGGGCTTTTGTGCAAAAATAACCGGCCTCCTTCCGCAGAATTTTGTATATTTTTATCATCCAAAATTCATGGATAATGAGCTTACCAGATTATACTCACCTTCACGTACATACACAATATTCGATTCTCGACGGGGCATCGCAAATTGAGCCCCTGCTGCAAAAAGTAGCTGACGATGGCATGCAGGCCATTGCCATTACCGATCACGGTAACATGTATGGTGTGCTTCCTTTTGCCGAAACTGCGCGCAAAAAAGGCCTTAAGCCCATCATTGGCTGCGAAGTTTATGTGGCCGATGGCAGCCGCCTCGAAAAACGAGGGCGCGAAGACCGCAGCGGGTATCACTTGATTCTGCTTGCCAAAAACCGCAAGGGCTACGAAAACCTCTCGCGCCTGGTTTCCATTGGCTATCTCGAAGGATTTTATTATACCCCGCGCATTGATAAGGAAATCCTGAAGATTTACCATGAAGGCCTGATTGCCACATCGGCCTGCCTTGGCGGCGAAATTCCTCAAACCCTCATGGAAAAAGGCATGGAACAAGCCGAAGAGGTACTGAAAGGCTTTCTTGACATTTTTGGCGATGATTTTTACCTGGAGCTGCAACGCCATGGCCTGGAAGAGCAGGAGCCGGTAAATCAGCAATTGCTGGAGCTGGCAAGCAAATATAAATTGAAGGTGATTGCCGCCAACGATGTACACTATGTAAACGCCGAAGATGCTCGTGCCCACGATATTCTTATCTGCCTGCAAACCGGCAAGGACCTCGATGACGATAACCGCATGAAATACTCCGGACAGGAGTATCTTAAATCGCGGCAGGAAATGGCGGAGCTTTTTGCCGATATTCCGGAAGCACTTACCAACACCCAGGAGATCGTGAACAAGGTGGAGGACTACGACATTACCACCAAAAAAATTCTTCTGCCGATCTTCCCTTTGCCTGAGGGCTTTGAGAGCGAAGACGATTTTCTGCGGCACCTCACCTACGAAGGGGCCAAAAAGTTTTACCCTGAATTAACGGAAGAAGTAAGAGATCGCCTGGATTTTGAACTCGACGTGATAAAAAACATGGGTTTTGCCGGCTATTTCCTTATCGTTCAGGATTTTATTAATCAAGCGCGCGAAATGGGAGTGGCCGTTGGGCCGGGACGAGGCAGTGCGGCAGGTTCTGCCGTGGCCTTTTGTACCGGCATTACCGCCATCGACCCCATTAAGTACAATTTACTTTTTGAACGATTCCTGAATCCCGAAAGGATCAGTATGCCTGATATCGACATTGACTTTGATGACGAAGGCCGCGAAAAGGTCATGGAGTATGTGATTCAGAAGTATGGCCGCGAGAAAGTAGCTCAGATCGTTACCTTTGGCACGATGGCCGCCAAATCCTCGATTCGCGATGTGGCCCGGGTGCTGAAACTGCCCCTGCCCGAGGCCGATCGCCTGGCTAAGCTGGTGCCGGAAAAACCGGGTGTAAGCCTTGCCAGCGCGTATAAAGATGTACCTGAACTGGCTCAGGCCCTGAAAGACCCCAACCCCCTGATACAAGAAACCCTGAAATATGCAAAGATATTGGAAGGTTCGAACCGCCAGACCGGCGTGCACGCCTGCGGGGTAATTATTGGACCTACTAACCTGGTGGATTGCCTGCCGCTGAGCACCCAGAAAGATTCTGACCTGCCGGTTACCCAGTATGAAGGCAAGTTTGTGGAGTCGGTAGGGATGCTAAAAATGGACTTCCTTGGTCTGAAAACTCTGAGTGTGCTGAAGGAGGCCGTTAAAAACATCGAAAAGACCCACGGCATTACCATCGACATTGAAAATATTCCGCTGGAGGACGAAAAAACCTACCAGCTATATCAGCGAGGCGACACCGTGGGTACGTTCCAGTTCGAATCGGGCGGCATGCGTGAATACCTCAAGGAGCTTAAACCCACCAACATCGAAGACCTCATTGCCATGAACGCCTTGTATCGACCCGGCCCCATGGAGTTTATCCCCACCTACATCAATCGTAAGCATGGTCGGCAGAAGACCGAATATCCACATCCCTGGCTGGAGGATATTTTAAAGCCCACCTTCGGCATTATGGTCTACCAGGAGCAGATCATGCAGGCAGCCCAGATCATGGCCGGATTCTCACTGGGAAGTGCCGATATTTTGCGGCGTGCCATGGGTAAAAAGAAAAAGGAAGAAATGGATCGCCAGAAGACCTTCTTTATTGAAGGGGCGGTTAAAAAAGGCATCGACAAGGACAAGGCCTCCACCATTTTCGATGTCATGGCCCGCTTTGCCGAATACGGCTTTAACCGCTCCCACTCCGCAGCCTATTCGGTACTGGCTTATCGCACGGCCTACCTCAAGGCCAACTACCCGGCCGAATATATGGCTGGTGTGCTTACCAACAACTTCAGCGACATCAAAAAAATCACCCAAATGATGGAAGAATGTCAGCGCCAGAAAATTCCGGTGCTGGGACCCGATGTCAACGAAAGCCTTTTCAACTTTGTGGTAAACAAAAAGGGCGAGATCCGCTTTGGGCTGGGAGCCGTTAAAGGAATAGGAGAGGGGGCTGTGGAAGCCATCGTAGAAGAACGCGAAGCCAACGGGCCATATACCAGTATTTTCGATTTTGCCAAACGGGTAAACCTACGGTCTGTCAACAAGCGCGTTTTCGAATCACTGGCCCGGGCAGGAGCTTTCGACTGTTTCGAAGGCTCACACCGCGCGCAGTATTTCTTTTCTGACGACAACGGCACAAACAGTTTTATCGACAAGATCATTAAGCACTCCAACCTGATTGCCCAGCGGGAAAACACCTCGCAGATGAACCTTTTCGACGAAAGTTCTGAAGTTACCATCCCCGATCCCGAGCTGCCGCAGTGCCCCGAATGGAGCAAGCTCGAAATGCTCAAGCAGGAAAAGGAAGTGACAGGTATGTATATCTCCGGGCATCCGCTCGACGATTTCCGCATTGAAATTGATGCCACCTGCAACGTGAATATTGGCGATTTGAGTAACCTGGGCGCCCTGAAAAACCGAGACGTGTCTTTTGCTGGAATCGTTACCGCGGCCAACCATAAAACCGGGAAAAACGGAAAGCCATTCGGCAGTTTTATTATTGAAGATTATTACGACTCCCTGCAGCTGTTCCTCTTTGCAGAAGACTACCTGAAAATGAAGCACTTTCTAGAAAACCAAACCTTTGTGCATGTGAGGGCAAGGGTGCAGGAAAGGTATGGCTCAAACCATTTGGAAGTGAGGGTTAAGAGCATGAGCCTGCTCACCGAGTTGGCTGAAAAAAGCCTCTCTGACCTTATGCTCTTCCTTCCGGTAAATGAAGTGAACGAACGAATGGTAACCCGCCTGCTGGATGTGGCAAGGCGTCATAAAGGAAAATCAAAGCTCAAAATTGCCTTGTTCGACCGGGTTGAAAACGCTACGGTTGAAATGCTTTCGCGAAAAATCAGGGTGGAACCCATAGGCTTCTTAAAGGAACTTTTGAAAGACTATGAGCTTACATACCGTTTGAACTAAAAGTAAACAATCTCATTTCCAAATCATTAAGCTACTTATTAAAAGTGGACCCATATCCATTCTTTTTACTTTGTGGTTTTCTAAAATTTACTTAGGTTTGTATAACAAGATTTAACACCAATTTAAAATATAAGCTATGGCAATTGAAATTACGGATTCCAATTTTGAAGAAGTTGTATTGAAGTCAGATAAGCCTGTTCTGGTTGACTTCTGGGCTGAGTGGTGCGGACCCTGCCGCATGGTTGGCCCCATTGTGGCCGAAATTGCTCAGGATTATGAAGGCAAGGCAGTGGTTGGCAAGCTCGATGTGGACAGCAATCCTGGAGTAGCTACCCAGTATGGCATTCGCAATATTCCCACCATTCTGTTTTTCAAGAATGGAGAGGTAGCCGACAAGCAAGTTGGCGCAGTACCCAAGTCGGTGCTTACCGCTAAGATTGAAAAACTGCTGTAACCAAATAAAGGTTTTGAACAAAAAATGGGGGTGATGGGGGTTTTCCGTCACCCTTTCAATTTATCGGGTAAAATATGATACAGCGAGGCGATCCATCAATGCCGCAAAAGTTCGGAAACCTTGAGCTGCTTGCCCGCCAGGTGGTGGAAGGCTTCATTACCGGACTACACAAAAGCCCCTTTCACGGTTTCTCCGTTGAGTTTGCCGAGCACCGCATTTACAACCCCGGCGAAAGCACCCGCAACATCGACTGGAAACTTTTTGCCCGCACAGAAAAGCTCTTCGTGAAGCGTTATGAAGAAGAAACCAACCTGCGCTGCCAGCTGGTGATCGACAATTCTTCATCCATGTATTTCCCGGCATATGGTCAAAGCGGAACCACACCCTCCAAAATTGGCTTTTCGGTGGAGTGTGCCGCCGCCCTCACTTTTTTGCTGCGAAAGCAACGCGATGCGGTGGGACTGAGTATTATCTCCGAACAAACCGAACTCCACACCCCTGCACGGTCGAGCAGTGTGCACCATAAAATGCTTTTTGGCGAAATGGAAAGGCTGTACCGACGCGAAAACCATAGCCTGAGCAAGCGAAGCAATACGGCAGAATTATTGCACCACCTGGCGGAAAACATACACAAGCGCTCCCTGGTCATCCTGTTTACAGATATGATAGAGAACACCAGCAGCCTGGATGAACTCTTCTCGGCCCTTCAGCACCTGAAACACAACAAACATGAGGTTATTCTTTTTCATGTGTATGAAAAAAACAAAGAACTCGATTTTGGCTTCGAAAACCGTCCGGTGAAATTTGTAGATATGGAAACCGGAAGTGAAATTAAGCTAAACCCCGCCGACATTAAGGAACAATACACCAAAAGCATGGCCGGGCGCTTTAATGAAATCAAATTAAAGTGCATGCAATACCATATCGATTTTGTGCCCGCCGACATCAACCGGGGTTATGAGCAGGTGCTGCTTTCATTTCTTGTAAAAAGATCGAAGCTTTTTTAAAAAATAACCTGCTTCTTATTCTTGTTTTCTAAAACCTTGAAGAAGGATGAATGCTGACGAAAGGCAAGTAATGCCTATATTTTTTTCGTTTGCGTGTAAAAAGAATCAGATTCGTTTCTTTTTCATATTTTTACCTGAGAATATATAACCATGCAACCCATCATTTCCATACCCGGCTTGCAGCCTGATATGTTTTTTCAGGCCATTCCCCTGCATTTCATTTTCGATCAGGATTATCTGTTTATTGCTTTGGTATTGCTTCATTCGCTTGTTTTTTTGCTGATAATCTTGCTCAATTACTGGCGCACCAACAATAAGAAAAAATACGTTAGCTTGCTGGAGCGCTACCTTGGCGAAATGGAAAAAAAGAACCTGGCCCTGCAGGAAAGCGAAAAAAAATGCCAGTATTTGCTTGACCATTTTTCCGATGGATTTCTTCTGGTAAATGAAAAAGGAATCGTGCTTTTGTCCAACATGAGGGCCTCCATTTTCCTGGGCCTTACTCCCGAAAAAATTATCCATCAGCCGGTTCCCGGCTGGTTTCTATCTGGCAACAAAAACCCTTTGACCAATTCAGGAAACATTCGCAAGGGCCTGAACTTCACTGATCAGTTGCAATTGAAACATGGCGATAAGACCCGCTGGATCAGGGTGAAATGGACCTACCACCCCACAGAGCTGGGCGAACCCGGTGCCGCCATTGTTTTAACTGACATTACCGACCGTTTGGAATGCGAAGAGAAAATACAGCAGCTCACCATTGAAAGCAACGAAAAAAACAAACAAATCAACTGCCTGTTCGATATTTCAGATATCAGTGGCGTACCCGGCATTACCTTTGATGGCATTTTTGAGCGTTCCCTCGAAATCATTCCAAATGGGCTAAAGTTTACCCACGATGCATGGGTGGAAATCGTTTTTGAAGGCAAGCGCTTCTTATCCAAAAATTTCAGGGAAACCCCCTGGAACTTTTCTGCTCCCATAAAAATACACAAGAAAAAGCTGGGCCACATTAGGGTTGGCTACCTCGAGGAAAAGCCAAAAACCATCCGCGATGCATTCCACCTTAATGAAAAGCTGCTGGTAAAAAACATTGCCGAAAAACTGGCACAGGTTATTGAACTGATGAATATGGAAAACAAGCTCAGGGATTGTACGGAGAAACTTCAGGCCACGGGTCCGAAAAAGAAATAAAAGCACCCAAATAAAAAAAGACCGTCGCCGGGAATGCCTGCAACGGTCTTTTTTTCCTATTATTGAAATTATCCCTGCACGTTCACAAACTGTCCGCTGCTGTATTTGCCTGTGTCCAGATTGGCTTTTATTTCAGTAAAAGCATTGAGGGTGTATTCAACGTCTTCAAGGGTGTGAACCGCTGTGGGAATAATACGGATGATGATAACCCCTTTGGGAACCACCGGATAGCCCACCACCGAGCAGAAAATATTGTAGTTCTCACGCAGATCGAAAGCCAAATTGGCGCCTTCAGTTGGATCACCGCTAAGGAAAACCGGTGTTACTGGCGACTGGGTGTTACCAGTATTAAAACCGCGCTCTTTCAGGCCCTTTTGCAGGGCGTTGGAAACGGTCCAGAGTTTTTCGCGATACTCCGGGTGGTTGCGCATCAGTTCAAGCCGCTTCAGGGCTCCAATCACCAGTGGCATGGGCAGCGACTTGGCAAAAATCTGGCTGCGCATATTATAAGCCAAGTAAAAGATCACGTCCTTGGTAGAAGCCACAAAAGCACCAATAGAGGCAAATGCCTTGGCAAAGGTGCCGAAATAAATGTCAACGCCATCAATTACGCCCAAGGCCTCGTGGGTTCCGGCGCCATTGGGTCCCATAATGCCCACACCATGGGCATCGTCAACCAGCAGGCGGAAGTTGAAGTCTTTCTTCATAGCCACGATCTCGTCGAGTTTCCCCAGATCGCCCGACATGCCAAATACACCTTCAGTAATAACCAGGATGCCACCACCGGTTTCTTGGGTTATTTTGGTAGCTCTTTCGAGCTGCTTCCGCAAGTTCTCCATGTTGTTGTGCGGATACACGAAGCGCTTCCCAAAGTGCAGGCGCACCCCGTCGATAATGCAGGCATGCGACTCTGAATCGTAAACGATCACATCATGGCGGTCAACCATTGCTTCAATAATGGATACCATACCCTGGTATCCGTAGTTAAGCAGGTATGCCGATTCCTTGCCCACAAACTCGGCCAGTTCTCTTTCCAGCTGCTCGTGATGGTCGGTCTGCCCCGACATCATGCGGGCGCCCATTGGAAGTGCAAGACCATACTCAGCGGCAGAATCTGCATCGGCTTTTCTTACTTCGGGATGATTGGCAAGGCCCAGGTAATTGTTCAGGCTCCATACCAGTTTTTCTTTTCCGCGAAAATTCATACGAGTCGAAATTTCCCCTTCAAGTTTCGGAAAAGTCCAGTACCCATGTATACTTTTTGCATATTGCCCTATAGGGCCAAGCTTAGTTGTTGCTTTATTAAAAACGTCCACGTCAGAAAATTTTTGGTTAAAAAAACTGTGCAAACTTAATCTTTATTATCGTATTGACAAATAGTTATTTTTTGATTTTAAACCCTTTTATCACAGATAAAATCTACTGCAATCCCCTGAAAAAAACCAGCGGATCAGGGCATATCTTGCGGTATTTTTCCTTTTCTGAGGCCAGGCACACACCGGGAAAGTCGCCCCATTTCGCCATCATATCCGTAATCACCTGAAAGTGGAGGTGAGGCGGCCAATCGCCGTTCACCGGAAAATTTCCTACCTGGCAGAAGGGAGTGCCCGGGCCAACGCGGTCACCCGGATGAAGTCCCATTAATGATTCGATGGAAAGATGCCCGTAAAGGGTATAAAATCTGCTGCCATTCAGTATGTGCTCCAGAATAATGGTAGGCCCGTAGTCGCCAAAATTGGCATTGTTTTGCAGGCTGTGAATGCGTGCATCCATTGGAGAGAAAACGTCTTGCCCGGCAGGCGCCCAAATGTCAACGCCCAGGTGAATGCTACGGGCTGGCTCATTGCCTTGACTAAACAAAGGACTGCGGCGGTAAACTTCCCGGTCTTCCAGGTATCCGCCATAGCCATATTGCTTGCCGCTGGCCTTCACCTGTTCTAAAATATACTGATCGAGCTGCAGGGTATTTGCAAAGTCGAAACTTTCCAGGTCAGGGTTGCTGGCCGAAAAGTCAAGCATAAAGGTATTGTCGGTGGTAAGGTCAGGTTCAAAAATGGGGTGAAACGACCCATTCAGGGAGTTTAATTTTTCCAGGATTTCCATAAGAAGATTTAGTTGAATTTTTCGTTAAAAAGTTTTTCGAGCGCAAACAGCTCATCGCGCATTTTGGCTGCCTCAACAAAATCCAAGGCTTTTGCCGCCTTTTCCATTTCTTTGCGGGTACGTAGCATGGCCTTTTGTAGTTGTTCTTTGCTCATAAAACGCACCACTGGGTCGGCGGCAATGTCAGGTGCTTCATTCTCCTGGTAGGCTTTTTGGGCCGCTTTGCCCATTCCCGCCACGGAGGTTTGCCCGTGAATGGACTCTACCGATTTCTTTATCTGCGCCGGGGTAATATTGTTTTCCACGTTGTATTTAAGTTGCTTTTCACGCTTGCGGTCGGTCTCGTCAATGGTGATCTGCATGGAGCGCGTAATCTTGTCGGCATACATAATTACCTTGCTGTTGAGGTTGCGTGCTGCCCGCCCTGAGGTTTGTATCAGCGAGCGCTCCGAGCGCAAAAATCCCTCTTTGTCAGCATCCAGGATAGCCACCAGCGACACTTCCGGCAAGTCGAGCCCTTCGCGCAACAGGTTAACGCCAATGAGCACATCGAAGCTTCCCAGGCGCAGCTCACGCAAAATCTCAACCCGCTCCAGGGTATCCACATCAGAGTGTATGTAACGGGCCTTGACACCAGCATTGAGCAGGTATTTGGTCAGCTCTTCGGCCATGCGTTTGGTGAGGGTGGTAACCAGCACACGCTCGTCTTTTCCGGCACGCTGGTTTATCTCCTCCAGCAGGTCGTCGATCTGGTTCAGGCTCGGCCGCACATCGATCACCGGTTCCAGCAGCCCGGTGGGCCTGATGAGCTGCTCTACCACCACGCCTTCGCTCTTTTGCAGTTCATAATCAGCAGGGGTGGCGCTGACAAAAATGACCTGGCGCATGATTTCTTCAAATTCCTGGAACTTAAGCGGGCGGTTGTCAAGGGCGGCAGGTAATCTGAACCCATATTCCACCAGGTTTTGCTTTCGTGAGAAGTCGCCTCCATACATGGCGCGTATCTGCGGAATGGTCACATGGCTCTCGTCGATCACCATTAGGAAATCCTTGGGGAAATAATCGAGCAGGCAGAATGGCCTCGCACCTGTTTTGCGCCCGTCAAAATAACGGGAATAATTCTCAATGCCCGGGCAGTAACCCAATTCGCGGATCATCTCCAGATCGTAATTAACGCGGTCTTCCAGACGCTTGGCCTCCAGCTCACGGCCCTGGTCACGAAAAAAAGCCGCCTGTTTCACCAAGTCGTCCTGAATTTGACGAATGGCCGACTCCATGCGGTCTTTTGATGTCACAAAAATATTGGCCGGATAAATGGCCATATTGTCCATTTCCTGAATTTTTTTCCCGGAAACGGGATCTATTGACTCCAGCGATTCCACTTCGTCGCCCCAGAATACAATGCGGTAGGCAATGTCGGCGTAGGCCGGAAACACATCAACTGTATCGCCCTGCACCCTGAAACTACCCCTTGTAAAGTCTGCCTGGGTACGGCTGTAGAGGCTGGTAACCAACTGAAGCAGCATTTTGTTGCGGCTGATCACATCGCCTCGAGAAATACGAATGATGTTTTCATTAAAATCTTCAGGGTTTCCGATACCATAAATGCACGAAACTGAACTTACCACAATGACATCGCGCCGGCCCGAAAGCAAGGCGCTGGATGCACTCAGTCGCAACTTTTCAATCTCATCGTTTATCGACAGGTCTTTCTCAATATAGGTGTTGGTGGTAGGGATAAAAGCCTCGGGCTGGTAATAGTCGTAATACGAAACGAAGTATTCTACGGCATTATCAGGAAAAAACTGCTTAAACTCGCCGTACAATTGGGCTGCCAACGTTTTATTGTGGCTCAGCACCAGGGTAGGTTTCTGCACCTGTTCAACCACGTTTGCAATGGTAAAGGTTTTGCCCGATCCGGTCACACCCAGCAAGGTCTGGGCAGGCAGCCCGGCCCGAATACCCTCTGCCAGTTGCACTATGGCATCAGGCTGATCGCCGGTAGGCATAAAATCAGAAACCAGTTTGAACGGCATGTGGAATTTTTATGCAAAAATAACAAATTGTTTTCCTTAAAGAAGGAAAGGGCTACCAGCCTGACCGGTAACCCTTTCCTTTTTTCAGAAATAAACCTTAAAATACATACCTGATAGCCACACCACCACCCATCCAGAAACGGGTTGTTTCAAAGATGTCGATGGCAGGTATGATATCAATTCCGATAGAAATCGGAATCTCATCGATTTTGTATTCAATCCCAACAATGCCGCTGACGCCCAGCTGTGTGCGATTACCTGCAACCTCCCAAAGAGGGTGGTAGCGTCCATCGTAAAATCCAATGTGGCCGCCGCCGCCATAAAACCAATTCAGGCCAGGCACATCAAAGGCATTGGCATGGCGCTGATACATGGCGGCCAAAAAAAGTCCGCGGTAGTGAAAAGCACCGACAATCTCAAAAGCATCGTAAGAAGAAATGAATTGCTTAAAGGTTACGCCACTGTAAACTCCGCCACGAAGGCCAATTCCGGTGTTATAATCCTGGGCGCTTGATAGTTGCGAAAAAAATAAAACAAATAAAGCTACAGCGATGATTCTTTTCATGATTCAGGTTTTTTTTTGTTTTAAAATAAGCAACAAAGGTAACAAAAATTATTCCAAACAGGCCTGCCATCAGGGCTTAGGGTCAGCATAAGGTAAACTCAGCACCACACTTACCGGAAAGTGATCGGAGTAATTCTCGCTCCCGATATGGTAGTTATATGCCTTAAATTCGCTGCTATGCAAGATATAGTCGATTCTGAAACTGGGAATGGCACCGATATAAGTCCGACCCATGCCACGACCGCTTTTAAAGGCATCTTGTAAATTGCGCGACATCTTCCTGTACACGTAAGAGGAAGGAGTATCGTTGAAATCGCCACCCAAAATTACCGGATAGGGACTCTCGCTAATGTGTTCGGCCACCGCTTCGGCTTGGGCAGCACGGCTCACAAAGGCCCTTTGCAAGCGGCCAATGATGCGGCGCCCATGCTCGCCAAATTTCTGGTCTTCGCCACCCTGCACAATGTTGATCATATTCTCCACAAACATGTGGTCCTCCTCGCTCAGGCCTATTGATTCAAAATGAAGATTGTAAACCCTAATCGTATCATAACCTATCTTTAAATCTGTATAGATACATAGGTTGCCTGCGCTGGTCTGAAATAGAATCTTGCCCTTATTTACAATTGGGTAGGCGCTGAAAGTGGCCAGGCCGAAAAAGTTCACATCCTTTGATGAACGAGTGTATTCGAAATGGGCGTGCTTTGCCCTGAGGAATGTGGACAATGTGTCCAGCGTTTTAAATTGTCCTTTGCGATCGTGCACAAATTCCTGGAAAAAAATAAGGTCGTAATCTTCCCGGGTCAGGTAATCATAAATCTTGTTGCGATTTACAAAGTTGAGCGTCCAGCCCGGTCCGTAGTTGTAGAGGTCGAAGTTTCTGACATTATAGCTCAGCACCTTAAGATTAAGCCCCTGCTCAGGCAAGCTTTTGCTGGTGATATTCCATTGAAAAAGGTTGCCCACATGCTGATAACCGATTAAAATAACCAGCAAAGAGACCAGAAAATACCATCGTCTGAGTATCAGCCACAGGACAATAAAGGCAATATTAATGAAAAGAAGGGCAGGGTAGGCCAGCCCTATAAAAGCCATGGGCCAAAAAAGCCCGGGGCTGATATAAGGCGCCAGGTAAGAAAGCAACAGCAACAATGCGAAGCCTGCATTGATCAGCAACAGTACCTTTCCGGCAAACGACATTTTTTTGTTGCGCCTGGCCACAGCAAATGGTATTTAGTTTTTCCCACCCATTTTAAAAAGCATTTCCTTTTCGCGGGTTGTAAGGCTATCGTAGCCACTTTGCGAAATTTTATCAAGTATCCGGTCTATTTCTTTTTGCAGCTCGACGCGCTGATCGTTGTATTGCTCATCGGTGAGCGGCCGTTCTTTGGTATATTTAACCCGCATTCTTGGTTTTCCAGAAAGAATTCTCCCCAATGGCTTTAGCCATTTGCTGATGGCGCCGGCAGGATCTTTTCCCGCCCGGAGCATCCTGGCGTAGGCTAGCCCCCAGAAGGCGCCGCCCAGATGGGCAATATGGCCGCCAGGGTTGCCACGCTCAATACTCAGCAGATCGATCAGCACAAAAACCAGTGCAATATATTTCAGCTTCACGCGACCCAGCAGGAGCAATGGAAGCTGGTAATTGGGCATATAAACCGCAATGGCTACAAAAATAGCCAGCACAGAGGCAGAAGCACCCAAGGCCACAGCCATTGAGCGCACATCGCCAAACACCGGGAAAAAGTTGAAAGCCAGTATGAAGAAAAGAGCCCCGGTAAGGCCGCCTAACAAATAGGTAACCGTAAGCCTGCCCGCCCCAATAAAGTCGCTGAAGAGCCTGCCGCCCACATACAGCACAAACATATTGAAGAGTATGTGAAAGAAGTCGAAATGCAGGAACATGTAGGTGAAAAGCGTCCAGGGGCGCGAAAGAATCACTGCGGGATTGGACGACACCCCAAGCCAGTCGGTCATTGCTTCGCCAGCGCCCTGAAAGTTCCACAGGAAAAATATGAGGCGAAAAATGTTGACCAATACAAAAACAGCCAGGTTTATGCCAATAAGCCTTGCCAGCACTGAGCCTTTCAGAAAAAACCGTTTCAGTTCTTCAAGCATGTTCCAGCCATTGATTAAGTATTATTTTTAGAAAAAATTCCTTTTTATCTTTTTGCGCCAGTAGCGGATCAGGAAGTAACCAAAAATCATCCCTCCAAGGTGGGCAAAGTGGGCCACATTGTCGCCGGCCCGTCCTGCAATGCCAAAATAAAGCTCCATGGCACCGTATAGCATAACAAAATATTTTGCCTTTATGGGAATGGCGAAAAACAGGTAAATGAGCGAGTTGGGGAAAAGCATGCCGAAGGCCAGCAAAATGCCAAATACCGCACCCGAAGCACCCACCACCACTGGGGCGTTCATAAAATCGACCCTGTATTGGTTCATGAAGTTAACGGCCCTTACAAGGGCCTCCTGGGGATTACTGCCAACAAGTGCGTTGTAGTCGCGCCTGAAAATCTCAAAATTTGTCTGAATATCGAAGCTAACAACCTTCAGGTGCTCGGAGTTAACAAAAGCCTGTAAGGCGTCGTTTGATGGGTTTTGCAAAAACATATCGATGGCCTGCAGGGTAGGCCACATTTGCCAGTAAACCACCATGTAATGGATAATGGCTGCACCGAAACCCGTGACAAAATAATAAATCAGAAACCGTTTCGGACCCCAAACGTTTTCAAGCACATTGCCAAACATCCACAGGGCAAACATATTGAAAAACAAATGGGTAAAGTTGCCATGCATGAACATGTAAGTGACCAGCTGGTAAGGCTTAAAATCGGTGGCCCCAAAAAAGTGAAGCCCGAAAACCCGGTAAAGGTCAATGTTGAAGGTGGTTTGGAAGCCAATGGTTGCCAGAAAGAACAGACCGTTGATGATCAACAAATTCTTAACAGCAAAAGGCAACATATTAAAGCCTCCGGGAGCAATTCGCATTATACTGTTGTTTTATGAATAATAATTATCAACGCATTTCCATTAAAAATTGTTTTCTTAAACCGTTTGGCAGAAATGCGAGGCAAATTTACTAAAATTAGGTTATTTGAATTTCTCAGACAGGTCGGCCAGCGGAATGATGGTCAGGGTGGGTTTGCCAGCGGGCGATTGATAAGGCATGGCGCAGGCAAACAGTGCATCGGTCAGGGCCATCATTTCTTCTTCGCTGAGGAGTTTGCCGTGCTTGAGCGATAGCTTGCGTGCCAAAGCGCGGGCCAGATTGGTAAGCGCATCGAGTTTCATCTCCACCTTGTTTAGTTTGAAATTTTCCAGGATGCCTTCCACCAGACCCTGCAGGTTTTCACTTTCGGGAATTTCACCGGGGATGGCGCTCAGCACAAAGGTATTCTTTCCCATAGTATCCATCACAAAGCCCAGGGCGCGCATTTGCTCCAGCACTTCCTTGAGCAAATCGGCATCCTGCTCACTGAGGCTAATGGTTTCGGGAAAGAGCAGATGCTGCGAAGCCGACTTCCGGTTTTCGAAATTTTTCAGAAAGCGCTCAAAAAGAATGCGTTCGTGGGCCCGCTGGTGATCAATCACCATAAGACCTGATTTAACCGGTGCCAGTATAAAGCGCTGGTGCAAGTGCAAAGGTTTTTTTGGTCCTGTTTCAACGGCAGGCTCCTCCCAATCGGGTGTCAGGGTGGTTTGCTGGCCTTCTCCCGGTCGGGCTTGCACGGGTGCCGGACTGGCAGGCAAGTCTTCCTCGCCCGGAAAAAGTTTTTCCCATTGCGAGGGGTTTATGCGGCTGGTGAGGTTGCCGGGTGGGCGCGACGAAGACCGGCCCGTGTTGAATGGGTTATAGTCAGGGTTGATGGTAATGCTTGGCGGACGCACCGGCTGGTCTTGTTTATACGTGACATCATCAAAGGCCGTTTCGCGCTCAAAATCGAGGGTAGGAGTGATATTGTAACGGCCCAGGGCACGCTTCACGGCCGACTTCAGTATCTGGTAAATGTAGCGGTCGTCCTGAAACTTAATCTCCGTTTTGGTGGGGTGCACATTTACATCAATCTGCCCGGGATCGGTTTCCATAAAAAGAAAAAAACTGGGAAACAGGTCCTCAGGTATCAGTTCCTGAAAAGCCTGATCCACTGCATGGTTCAAATAAGACGAACGGATATAGCGGTTGTTGACAAAGAAAAACTGCTCCCCCCGCTTCTTTTTAGAAAATTCGGGTTTTAACACAAATCCGTTAATGGAAACGATCTCGGTATTTTCTTCCACCGGCACCAGCCGCTGGTTGTAGTTGTTACCAAAAATATTGACGATGCGCTGCTTCAGGTTCGATTTTTCGAACTGGTGGGTAAGTTGCCCGTTTTGGTAATACATGAAGCCGACCTCAGGATAAGCCAGGGCCACCCTGGTGAGCTCGCTGTAGATATGGCCTTTCTCCACCGTATCCGACTTGAGGAAGTTGCGGCGGGCGGGAGTATTGAAAAAAAGATTTTTTACTGCAATGCTTGTTCCGACGGGACTCTGACAAGGTTGCTGCGATTCTGTCACCGAGCCTTCGACGATTACTTCAGTGCCCAGGCTGGCATCGGCGGTCCGGGTTTTCAGCTCCACCCGCGAAATAGCGGCGATAGAGGCCAGTGCTTCGCCCCGAAAACCCATGGTACGTATGGAAAAAAGATCACTGGCCTGATTAATTTTGGAAGTGGCATGACGCTCAAAACACAGCCGCGCATCGGTTTCGCTCATGCCCTTGCCGTTGTCGGTAACCTGTATCAGCGTGCGACCGGCATCCTTCACAATTAGTTTTATTTGCGTGGCACCAGCATCAATCGCATTTTCGAGCAGTTCCTTCACCGCCGAGGCGGGGCGCTGAATCACCTCGCCGGCCGCTATCTGATTCGCCACCGAGTCGGGAAGCAGTTTTATTACATCTGACATGCAGCAGTGGGTTCAGAATTAGTTTTTACCTGAAAAATACCAGATAGGCCAGCAAAAAGACTACCACCATAATAATTATGAGCCGTTGGTTGGAGGCGCGCTTGTCGCGGGTGGCCGAACCCCTTTTCCAGCGCATTTGTATGCGGTCGCGAAGGGCCTGTTCGTAATTGTCGCCGCCCTCTTCATAGGCTGTCTTCAGGCGTTTCTCACGCTCTTCCTTCTTGGCATCATAATACACTGGCCGGTAATTGTACTTTTTGTTTTTTGGGGTTTTGAAAAAGGTTATGGCCATGGAAATAAAAAATGGAAAAATTAAAAATGAAAAATGAAGAATGACAAAAGTCTATTTTAAAACTTCATTTTTCAACAGTTCATTTACTGACAAAAGTAATCATTATGCAGCTATTTGGCAACCCTGCTGGCTTTCAACGAAAGTTAAATTACAAAAAAAGGGCTTGCAGCGACTGCAGCCCTTAAATATTTCTTTATGAATGGTTTATGCTTCCTTGAGCGAAGGATAGTACTGTTGCACCAAGTAAAACCCGCCAAAGAACACACCGCTGTAAAACAGGTCGCCCAGCAGGCTGGTGTGGAAGAACGGAATGGCCATGGTATAGCTTTGCATAAGGCCGGCAAAAGTCTGCGGGTAAAAGGGGCTTCCAGCCCAGACGGCAAAGTTGGTGATAAGGAAAAACAGCACCGAACCTGCCAGGGCACCGCCAATAACGGTTCCAGTACGCACATTATTCCTGATAAGCGTTCCGATAAGCACCACCAGTACAAAGCTAACGTAAACCGGCACCATGAAACCGTGGAAGCCCAGGAAAAGGTCGCTAAGCAGCAGGGCAGCAAGCGGAACCATAAATGCAAGCCAGCGCTTTCCCAACTGTGCACCGCCAAACAACGCCAGGGCAGCTACAGGTGTAAAGTTCGGATAATGGGGCACAAGCCGCATTATAGCGGCAAAAAGAATAATACCGCTAACAATCAGTACTTTCGGTGTAAGAAATTTGAAATTCATTTTTGTGGGATAAATGGTTTGTTCGCTTTAATTCCGTGACAAAAGTATAAAATCCTTTGCAACTAAAACACCCCTGTTGCCATTTTGTTCTTAACAATCTTCCGTTAATATTGTGCTGTAACAGCCATGCCGGGCCAAAATCCTTTCCTTATCGGGAAAATCGCACAAGAATTTCTGGTTCCGATTAAACCTTTTGAAACAGGGTTCGTCCAAGAAACAAACACATTGGCTCACCCAAAAAAACAAATTGTCATGAAAAACAAAATTTTTGTTCCCCTCGCCATGGTGCTTTTTCTTTTGAGTGCAAGCACGGTTTACGGTCAGCGTGGCCGTAATTTTGAAAGGCCACGTCCTGTTCCCCAGGAGCCCCGGGATGTATACTTGGGCATCGACAACCTGAGTGCTGAGAAAGAGGCTAAAATAAAACAAATCCGCACAGCCCACCTTGAAAGCCGCCTGAAACAACGCAGCCAAATGGACGAATTGCGTGCTCGCAGACGCAGTCTTATGCTCGAAAAGAGCCCCGATATGAATACAGTAAACGCCGTAATAGACCAGATGACTGCCCTGCGCGGAGAAATGGCCAAATCAGCCATTCAGCACAGGCAAGAGATCAGGAACCTGCTCACCGACGAACAAAGGGTGGTATTCGACAGCCAGGCCCCTCGAGGACCTCGCCAGCAGGCAAGCCCACGAAATTTAAGCCGCCCCGGGCCAAGGGGAAGACGTTAGTTAATGATGATTGAAATGTTGGAAAAAAGAGCGCCCCAGAATTTTGGAGCGCTCTTTTGCTTTTTAATAACTCATTGTGAGACATTTATATCTCAGGGCCGAATAACCCGGCCAGTTTGTTGTCCAAATCTTCGCCTTTGAGGTTGCGACCAAGAATCACCCCGTCAGGACCAAGCAAAATATTGCTGGGAATGCTTGCAACGCCATACAGGGAAGAGGCTTCATTTTGCCAGCCCTTCAGGTCGCTTACATGCTCCCATTCCAGTTTGTCATCAGCAATGGCTTTCAGCCAGGCATCTTGGTTGCGGTCGAGCGAAACGCCCAGTATCTCAAAATTATTGTCAGCGTATTGTTCATACAACTTCACCAAATGCGGGTTTTCCTGGCGGCAAAAGGGGCACCAGGAGGCCCAGAAGCTTACCAGCAAATACTGACCCCGGAAATCGGAAAGCGCCACCATATTGCCATCAAGGCCGGGCTGGCTGAATTCGGGGGCAATTTTGCCCTCAGCAAGCGCCAGAATCTTGTCGGCCCGCTCGCGCAGGCTCACATAATAGCGCGAATCTTTCATCGAAGGATCGAAACTGTTTACCAGGGCATCGAGGCCTTCGCCATCCAGTTCAGTTGCAAGGTTGCGCATGGCAATGTATATGCCTACGGGGGTGTCGGTGTGGCTGTCAACAAAAGCCCGGATCTGGTTTCTTTTTTCAGCTTCAGCTACTTTATATTGTTCTTTCAGGGCTTCGGCCAGTTCGCTGTTCTCCAGCACCTCCGCTTCCAATACCTGCTGTTGTATTACCCGCAGGTTGGCATCTTGCCCGGCCACCATCAGGTTAAACTCCTGCAGCAGGTCGTGCGAAGCCGATCCAGTCAGGATAAACTCCCGTGCGTTTTCAGCCGCAAACTGAATGGTCATTTCCGAATTTTCGAGGAAAAAAGCAATGCGAGGAGTCGCCCCTTTTAAATGATCCAGGTAAAGGAATTCCGGAAAATCGAGACTGCCGGTAAGGGTAAAGCGGCCATCGACCACTTCGGCCGAATCGACCAGCTCGTAAAGGCCGTGCACGCGGTCAAACAAATACACATAGCCTTCTTCAAGCCCTTCTATTTCCCCGTTGAGGGTATAAGTTTCCTTTTTCGCTGGCGTACAGGCCACAACAAAAAAGAGCAGGGCAATAATTAGATAATTTTTCATGTTGTTTGAGGTTTAAATTGGAGGTTTATTATTGGCGTAAACCCTTCTGTTATTATCAACTTTTTGTCAAGCAAAAATACAATCATTTTACCATTTTTTCTCATGCGGTATTTTAAAGCTCCTAAGGCAGCCCGTTTGGCTCATTCAAACAAAAAAGGCAGCCCATTTCCGGGCTACCTTTTTTTCATCATTTACAAATTTTGTGCTGAATAAGCAGATTTCTGAGATAAACTATTTCAGGTCAAAACGATCGAGGTTCATCACCTTGGCCCATGCGGCAACAAAGTCTTTTACAAATTTCTCTTTGTTGTCATCTTGTGCATACAGTTCGGCATAAGCACGCAACACAGAGTTTGAACCAAACACCAGATCAACCCTGGTGGCTGTCCATTTCATCTGATTTGTCTTCCTGTCAACAATATGATACAAATTATCTGAAACAGGCTTCCATATGTAACCCATGTCAGTAAGATTAACAAAGAAATCATTGGTAAGCAGGCCTTCCTTGTCAGTAAATACGCCGTGTTTTGTGCCACCATGATTGGCACCCAATACACGCATACCTCCGATAAGAACTGTCATTTCAGGCGCGGTCAGGCCCATAAGCTGTGTTCTGTCGAGCAGGAGTTCTTCGGGTTGCACCACATAATCTTTCTTGACCCAGTTTCTGAAGCCATCATGAATGGGTTCAAGGTCGTTGAAAGATTCGGCATCAGTCATTTGGTCTGTGGCATCGCCTCTTCCAGGGCTAAAAGGTACCTTAATATCTACTCCGGCCTGCTGTGCGGCTTTTTCAACGGCAGCTGTACCTCCCAGTACGATAAGGTCGGCAATGCTGACTTTTTTCTCCAGGCTTTGCTGAATTTCTTCCAGCTTTGCCAGCACCTTCTGCAATCTTTCAGGCTCGTTGCCTACCCAGTCTTTTTGAGGAGCAAGACGTATTCTGGCACCATTGGCACCACCCCTGAAATCAGAGCCCCTGAATGTTCTTGCACTGTCCCAGGCAGTATTGATCAGCTCTGTTTGCGACAGGCCACTGTTCAGCAACTTCTTCTTCAGGTCTTCAATTTCTGCTTCCGACAGGGTGTAGTTAACCGCCGGAACAGGATCTTGCCATATAAGGTCTTCATTGGGAACATCGGGTCCCAGGTAACGACTCTTGGGGCCTAAGTCGCGGTGTGTCAATTTAAACCATGCACGTGCAAAAACCTCTTCAAAATATGCCGGGTCTTTAAAAAAGCGCTCCGAAATTTTCCGGTACTCCGGATCCACCTTTAGGGCCATATCGGCATCTGTCATGATGGGATTGCGGCGCACGCCGGGAATATGGGCATCAAAGGGCTTGTCTTCCTCTTTCATATTGATGGGTTCCCATTGCCAGGCACCTGCGGGGCTTTTTACGGACTCCCATTCATGATTGAGCAAAAGATGGAAATAAGTATGATTCCATCGGTCGGGTTTGCTCGACCATGCACCTTCCAGTCCACTGGAAACAGTGTCTTCTGAATGGCCCTTACCTTTTGGGTTTTTCCAGCCAAAGCCCTGCTCTTCCAGTTCTGCTTCTTCGGGCTTTGGACCCAGGATCGAGGGATCGCCATTTCCGTGGCACTTACCCACAGTATGACCACCGGCGGTCAAGGCAACGGTTTCTTCATCGTTCATGGCCATGCGCTTGAAGGTCATGCGCACATCCTTTGCCGTTCTTAGCGAGTCAGGGTTGCCATCAACCCCCTCGGGGTTTACGTAAATCAAGCCCATCTGCACAGCAGCAAGGGGATTTTCCAGCGACTCACGGTCCTGATCATCGGCATAGCGGGCTTTTGTGGGTTCCAGCCATTCTTTCTCAGCTCCCCAGTATATGTCCTTTTCGGGATGCCAGATGTCTTCGCGTCCGCCGCCAAATCCAAAGGTTTTAAAGCCCATAGATTCATAGGCCATATTTCCGGCAAGAATAAATAAATCGGCCCATGATAATTTGTTGCCGTACTTTTTCTTGATGGGCCATAATAACCTGCGTGCCTTATCAAGGTTCACATTATCGGGCCAACTGTTGAGCGGGGCAAAACGTTGATTGCCGGTATTGCTTCCACCGCGTCCATCAGCAGTACGGTAGGTGCCTGCGCTATGCCAGGCCATGCGGATCATAAAACCACCATAATGCCCCCAATCAGCCGGCCACCATTCCTGGCTATCGATCATGAGTTTTTTAAGGTCGCTTTTCACTGCTTCCAGGTCGAGTTTTTTAAATTCTTCCCGATAGTTAAAATCCTTATCGTAAGGATTTGTTTTGGTGTCGTGCTGATGCAGAATATCCAGGTTAAGTGCATTAGGCCACCAGCTCATCACGGAACTTTTTGTATCCGTGTTTGCCCCATGCATTACCGGGCATTTACCCATTTTTTTTCCGCTATTTTCCATCTTCATTCATTTGGTTTGTAAAAAAAATAATGTTTGTTTGGAAGTAGTTCCTTCTTATTTGCTCCTGTTAGATTACGATTTATTTCTTAAAAACTTCCCGATAATTTGAAGTTTAATATCTTCAATCTTGAAATCAGGTATTTCTTTTTCTGCAAAAAAGGCTTCGAGCATTTTGTTGAGTTCCTCATCATTGTAATCCTCAATGCGATCTGATACCGAACAATATAAATGATGATGGCTCTCAATAATGGCATCGTACCGCATGATATCTTTTTCGGTTTTCACCTTTTTAATCAAGCCATTATCCGTTAATGCATCAAGCACTTTATAAACCGTTGCAGTAGCTATATGGGGATTGTTCTGCCTGATAAATTCAATGATATTTTCGGCAGTGGGGTGGTTGTTTAGCTTGGTGATTGCTTCCAGAATAGCCATCCGCTGGGGAGTGACTTTGAGGCCTTTTTCAACCAGTTTTTTACTGATTTCTTCCCGTTTCATACCAAGCTTTTCGTAAGTAGAATAATTCTCATTTAATAATTACCAAATATATGATAATCTTGCACAAAAGGCAAGGAAGGAGGGAGGGTTATTTAAAAAAAAATTGGAAAAGATCCTTGTAAAAGGGGAAAGCTAATTGCTGCTCAAGCTTTTTAAATATTCAACAGGTGATAATACTGGCAAGACAGAACCTTTGAAGCCTTTTAAATCTCTGGTAATAATAATTTTGCAGTCTGTTTCCAATGCGCAATGATACTGAAGTGCGTCTTCAAAATCGGAAAATTCCGAAACAAGTCCTTTTTCAATTATTCTATCATTTAGGTCGGCCGTTTCAACCAATACTTTAAATTTTCGAAGTTTCTCCTTTATAATTTCAACATCTTCAAATCTGGAAAGCAGATAAAATAAAGTTGAAAATGAAAGGGCTGAAGCTACCAGATTGATCTGCCCTTTATCAGCAAGAGTAAGCAATTTTGCTGCTGGTTCATAAAAGGGTTGTCGTTCTCCCAATAAATCCAGAATAACATTAGTGTCAAGAAAAAGCTTATCTTTCATTTATATTTTTCCGCTAAATATTTACCATATTCTTTTTTCAGATCAAGGTCAACAGGAATTTTAACGCCTGTTTTTAAGCTTTTTACAAAAGGAGATATTTCAATCTCTTCAGCAGATTTATCCGGTTCCTTGCTGATCAATGACTTCAAATAAGATTCAATCAATCTGGAGAGGCTCTTGTTTTTCGAAGAAGCGTATTCCTTAGCTTTTTCAATAACAAACTTATCGAGCTTAAGGGTTAGTTTGGCGTCCATTGCTTTGTTCTTTTATACGTACAAATTTAAATTTTTTATCCGTACAAAACAAGAAAGTCATGAAAAAATTTCTAAACAATTAGTACGATTTTGAAAGAGCGTATAATGTAATCAGGTTATTCAACCTTATAATTCTTACCAGTCATCAAACTCACCACCACAGTAACCAGCGTTGCCAGTGAAAAAGCAGGAATAAGTTCATAAACTCCGGTAGGTTCCTTTAACCAGAGCCACCAAACGATGGTGGTAAGGGTGCCGGTGATCATGCCGGCGAAGATACCCTGCCGGGTGGTCCCTTTCCAAAAGAGCGAAAGGATGAGTGCAGGGCCAAAGGAAGCGCCCAGTCCGGCCCAGGCAAACAGCACCAGCCAGAACACCAGCTCTTGCGCCAGGTAAGCCAGAATCAGCGCCAGTAAGCCCGAAAGTATTACCACAATGCGGCTGAGCCTGAGCTTCTCTTTCTCGTCGATCTGCCTTTTGCTGGCCAGCACTTTTTCATAAAGGTCGCGCGCAAAGGTGGAGGCCACCACCAACAGTTGCGAATCGGCAGTAGAGAGAATGGCAGCAAAAACCCCGCCCACCAGCAAGCCGTAAAGCACAGGTCCGAAATAATTTGACGACATGACCAAGTATATCATTTCAGGGTCGGAACCGGGCATTGCGTTCACATCAGGCACCAGGATTCGGCCTACCAGCCCGATGCAAAGGGCGCCAATACCCAGTACCATATTCCAAAAAGTACCAAAAATGGCGCTGTATTTTAGTTTTGCCGGATCTTTTATCGACATGTATCGCACCACAATATGTGGCTGTCCGGGCGAGCCCAGCCCAATACCCAAAAAGCCAATGATTACCCCGGCACCAAGGGAAAAGGGGTCGAGATAAGCCGGGCTAAGTTGATGCAGCATTTCATTGAGAATTTCCAGGCCACCCACCTGCACTATGCCAATGACTGGCAGCACCACCAATCCAACCAGCATGATCACGGCCCTTACCACGTCATTGTAAGCAACTGCCACATAGCCACCCAAAACCATGTAAACCATAATCAGCATGCCTGAAATACCCAACGAAAGTGACAGCGAAATATCGAGTGCAGTTGAAAGCGATTTTGCTCCGGCATTGAACTGCGCTGCCACGTATGCGGTAATGAATATGCCAATAATCACCACGCCGGCAATGCGCAGTGAGCGGGTTTTGTCGTTGTAGCGCGCTTCAAAATAATCGAGCAAGGTTATGGCATCCATTCTCTGTGTTTCGCTGCGCAGCTTGCGGCCCAGGTAAATGAACTGCCAGGCTTCTACCAAAGTGTAGCCGGCAATGGCCCAGATGGCCCCAACGCCCGACATGTATGCCATGCCGCTCATACCCAGCACCAGCCACGAAGAGCGCCCGGACGACACCGCCGACAAGCCCACCACAAAGGCGTTCATGGAGCGGCCGCCAATGAAAAAATCAGATTGATTTTTGGTCCGGAGAAGGGCCAGGAGCCCAATGCCAATAGGGAAAAGAAGGGTAAGCAGGAAAATGGTCAGCGCAAGGGGGTTGCTCAACTTGTCGTAGACGTTTTCGACCATGGGCAGAAGGTTTGGTGGTTCTCGACTGAGGACCTTCAAAAGTAAAAAAACCAACGAAATTTTCTCGCAGAGCGCGCAAAGATTTTTTTATTCGCTGAGAACGCAAAGAATTAATGCGCAGCGCCCTTGGCGTGAAACTTAGCGTCCTTTGCGTAAAACCTTGCGAACGTGGCGTGAAACAGAATTATTGGGGCGGGAAGAGATCGTCAAGAATACGGCGCAGCAGGCCCCGGCGTTCGGGATCGCGTCTTTTTTCCTGACGCTCACGCGGGCGGTCTTCGGGCGTGCCGAAGATTCGCTCCATCAATGTGGGCTCTTGTATCTCTTCCAGATACATGGGGCAACTCAGCAGCTCCTGCAGCTCTTCTGTGAGCGGCTCGAACTGTCCGGCAAGGTAATGCCGTGTGCGACTGTTTTGCAGCATGCTGCCATGAAGGTCAGCCCAAATGGGCACTGCCGAGCGCGAGGCGCCAAAGGGAAGGGGATAGGTGCGGTTGAAAGCCGGGTTTTCTAAACCAACCCAAACGCCAGTGACCAGATTGGGGGTATAGCCAACAAACCAGCTGTCGCTGTTGCTGGTGGTGGTGCCGGTTTTACCTGCAAGATCGTATTCGTAACCGATGCGCGAACGTATAGAAGCGGCCGTGCCCATATTTACCACACTTTTGAGCATATGGTTTATCATTAAGGCCGTTTCCTGGCTAATGACTGCTTCCTTTTGAATTTGACGAGGTGCTTCATAAAGGACCTTGCCCCGGGCATCTTCCACTTTTAAAAGATAAACCGTTTCAACCGGGATGCCGTTATTCATAAAAATGCTGTAGGCCCTGGTCAGGTCAATCACTGATACCTCAGCAGTACCCAACGCCAGCGAAGGCACCGCGGGCAGCCTGCCCCTGATACCGGCTGCACGGGCCAGGTTTATCACCCCATCGAAGGTAGCATCTTCAATATATTTTGTCGAAACGGTATTGACCGAATTGGTCATAGCGCCTTGCATGCTGTAGTAGCCTTCGTAATGACCATCATGGTTTGCAGGGCTCCAGTTCTCGTAAGCTTCAAAAACGGGTGCTTCGTTCGATACCATTTCACAGGGATCGGTCCCGTTTTCAAGGGCAGCGGCATACACAAATGGCTTGAAAGCAGAGCCAGCCTGGCGGCTCGAGCTCACCTGGTCGAACTGAAAGAAACGAATGTTATTGCCGCCAATCCAGGCTTTCACATGGCCGCTGCGCGGGTCAATGGAAACCAACCCGCCGTGAACCACCTTCTGCGAGGCAAAAATGGAATCTATAGGGCTCATGGAAACATTTTTCCCGCCATCCCAGTCGAATACCAGAGTATTCACAGGTTTTTCGAAGGCTTCGGCAATGGCTGCCTCGCTAAGGCCTTGATTTTTGAGCGACTGGTAGCGCGGAGAGCGCTTCATTTCCTGTGTAAGCAAAGCTTTTACACGCTGCGGTGTGGCGTTGCAGTAGTGGGCATCGGCAGCCTGCTGCAGGGCTTTCATCTGCCGGGCAAAGGCACGCTCGGCCACCACTTGAAGGTCATAGTCGAGGGTGGTATAAATCTTCAGGCCGTCTGTGTAAAGATTGTATTCCGTGCCGTGTTCCTGGTTGTAATCCCTGAACCAATTTTGCAGGTCAAGCCTTAGATTTTCGCGAAAATAGGGTGCGGGGCCATGCACATGAGAAAAAGGGCTGTAATCTATCACTAGCGGAATACTTTTCAGCGAGTCGGCCGCATGCTCCGAAAGGTGGCCGTATCTTTGCATTTGCGAAATGACCACATTGCGGCGCTCCAGGGCAGCATCAGGGTTGGTACGCGGGTTGAAGGTAGAGGTGGCTTTGAGCATGCCTACCAGCGAAGCGGCTTCCTGCGCCGTGAGCTGGCGCGGATGCTTGCTGAAGAAACGTTGCGAGCCTGCTGAGATGCCAAATACATTTTCCCCGAAAGGGACCGTATTAAGGTAAAGGATAAGTATCTCGTCTTTTGAATACACTTTTTCGAGGCGGCGGGCAATGATGCCTTCCCTGAACTTTTCGCCAACCAGCCATATAGCACCCCGGCGCTGCCGCGGATAAAGGTTTTTGGCCAGTTGTCGCGTAAGCGTGCTGCCACCACCGGCGCTACGCTGACCCAGTAATACATTTTTTACCAAAACACGACCCAAGCTGCGGTAGTCGGTGCCACGATGCTCATAAAAGCGCACATCTTCGGTCGAAAGCAAGGCAGGCACTAAAAAGGGCGAGAGGTCGGTAAGTGATACCGCCGTGCGGTCGTAAATAAAATATTTGCCCAGCAACTCGCCACCGCTGGCAAAAACCTCAGACGAATTGTGGCTTTCGATGCTTTTTAGGGTTTGAACATTGGGCAAGGGGCCAAAAAAGCCCAGCCGCACCAGCAAATGAATTACCAGGAAGATAAGTATGCTTAATCCTGCCGCCGAACCAATGGAGATAAGGGCTATGCGCTTGTATTTTCGCAGGTCGGTTTTTTTAATCTTTGACGATTTCTTTCTTGTCATTTTCCCTCTTTCCGGCTTTTGCCGAATCTGTTCATCATTAACAAATAAGCAACGAAAGGGTTTGCTGCATATTGCTTTCCCCGAAAGGGGCCAGTCCTAAATAAAAAACAAAGCCACTCCGCTCACGCTGATCAGCGCGCCGACTACTTCCTGCCAGCTTACCGTTTGTTTGAAAAAAATCAGCGTAAATGGTATGATCAATATGGGTGTGATGGACATAATGGTGGATGCGATACCGGTAGCGGTATTTTGCACGGCAATGAGCGATGCCGACACGCCCAGGAAAGGCCCGAAGGTGGCGCCCAGCAGCATAAGCAGCATGGCTTTGCGATGCTTCAGGGCATGGCCTACGGCCAGCCAGCGCCTGAAAAAATGTATGATAATAGAAAATCCAACGATGCCAGCAATGACCCTTATTTGAGTGGCCGAAAAGGGATCATAGTCGCCCATGCCGAATTTGCTCAGCACCAGCCCACTGGCCTGACCCACGGCGCCTCCCAGGGCAAAAAGCAATCCCTTGGCGGGAATCTTTTCGGGCTGCTTCTTGTTTCTCTGTTTGTTAATAATCACCAGGGCGATCCCCGAAACGGTGAGACTCATACCCAGCACATTAAGCCACGAAAGCAACTCGCCCATAAGCAGCCAGCCAATAAGGGCCGAAATGGGCGGCACCAGCGTCATCACCAGCATAGAGAGGCGTGAGCCAATCACCGTAAAGGACTTGAAAAGAAAAAGATCGCCTATGACAAAACCCGCCAGGCCAGATAGAAGCAGCCAGAACCAGTTGTAGGCGGTGGCGTCCATAGGAAAGAACATTCCGCGGCGAATGTACGAAAAGAGGCTTAACAGCACCAAGGCCATTACCAGCCTGATAATGTTAACCGCCACGCTGCCAACCTTGCGACCGGCCGATTCGAAGGCCAGGGAGGTAACAGTCCAGCAAACCGCCGTAAAAAGGGCGGCCATCTCACCAATGCGAAATTCCATGCAATAAAAATTTGCGCAAAGGTAACCCAAAAATTGTCACTTAAACGTTCTTTTCGCGGGTAACGTATTGCCTGATTATATAGAGGAACTGCTTGCTGTAGTTTTCCATGAATTTGGGACCCACGCCCTTGATCTTTTCCAAGTCTTCGTTTTCCATGGGCTTTTTAATGCAGATGTTGCGCAGCACCAGGTCGCTGCAAACCATAAAAGCGGGGATATCATTTTCTTCGGCCAGCTGCCGGCGGGTAAGCTTCAACTTGTAGTAAAGATCCTGGTCATCTTCTGAGATTTCGGGAACGTCTTTGTCCATGAGCACATCGAGCAAAACAAATTCGGTTGGCAGTTTGCCTTCCATATATTCTTTGCCTTTGTCAGATATTTTTAAAACCGGATAATCCTCATCGTTCAGGGAAACATTTTCAACTGCTATCAGGCCATTGTTTATCAATATGTCGAGCATATCAGAAAGTTGGTCGCGGGTATAACCAGGCAGCACCGAAAAGGTATGCAACTTATTGAGGCCATGATTGATGGTAAAAGAGGATTTGTTGCCTTTCAGCACATCAATGGTTTTTTTAACGCCCAAGGGGAAAGGCAGTTCTGTCATGCTGAAAAGCACCAGTCGGGCAATGGTTTGTTCGTATTCCGACAAGAGACTGTTTATCAACTTGTTATTGTAATTTTCTGTCATGGCCGTTTCATTTATTTTCCATTACGAAAAGGAATACAGTAAAATTAAGAATTTTTTTACAAGATGATTTGTAAACATCAGTTTGTCTGCCCGTAAAACACTGCCGAGACATAATTTACCACTTCTGCCGAAGCTACGGCTTGTCCTGAGTTGCTTCGATGCAGAATTTTAAAGCCCGGCTTCTCAAAAATCAGCTTTGCTATAGCCATGATGGTCATGATGGGACCATAGCCGCATATGGAAATATTATTTTGTTTAATAACTTTTTCGAGTCCATTAATGTCGAAACTGGCTATACGGTCCAGGGCAAGATTATCCTGCTCACGGCCAAAGCCAGGACTCACGTAATGCGAGAAATCGCTGGAGGCAATAATCAGTATTTTTTTACCCAATTTTTTATTGGCTTTTAGGAGCTGAAAGGCAAGACCTTGTGCTGTGGATACGGACTGGTCCCACATGGCAATGGGTAAAATTTTAAATTCTTTTCTAAAGAAATACTGCAACTGCGGAATAATTACTTCGGCCGAATGTTCGAGCTGGTGAGCTTCAGCCGACTTTTCAATTTCCAGCAAAGGATAAAAGTCCTTATCGACCTGAACCAATCCCAGCGGGGTTTGCCAGGCATCGTGGTCATCGAGCGCCAGCCCCGGGCCCCAGCCGCTGTGGTTTGGAGAAATAATAACCGCCGTATCAAAAGTAAAACCACTGTCGACAAGGGTTTTAAAAAAGTTAAGGGCCGTTTTACCGGAATACAAATATCCTGCATGCGGCACAATGCCTCCAAGCACTTCCTGCTTTTGCAGCGATATTGTTTTCGATCCTGCTTCCGACTGCATTTGCTCCATCAGCTTTTTGAGCGAAGCTTCATCGGAAGGATAAAAACGGCCGGCAGCGCCGGGCTTTCTGATTGTCATGGTATTTTCAACAATGTGGGGTTTTGAACTGATATAAGAACGTTCGCCCTGCTTCCCATATTTCAGACCTGGGAAGAAATATACGTAATTTTACCTATGAGATTTAATCAAAACCCTCAACAGCCTGTTTCACAATTATTAATTAACTTTGCCCGAATTTAATCCCAACCACTAAACCAAAAAAAGAAACAATGAAAAGATTTGCACTGGCAGTTGTTGCCGTATTCTTTTTCTTCGGTTGTAGTCAGCAACCCGCTACCCAGGAAGAAGCTGTTATTGAAACCTTTGAAATTGCTGAACTCGTTTCCAACCCCTTGGAGTTTGAAGAACAGGAAATTCGCATTGAAGGTATCATAAACCATATTTGCCGTCATAGTGGCGACAAAATGCGCGTGGCAGAACTTGATGGCGAAGGTCTCAGTATTCAGGTAATGCTTGGTGAATTTGCTTCACAGTTCAATCCTGAATTTGAAGGACAGGAAATTGTTCTGACAGGCATTCTTAAAACAGTAGTTCGCAACCTCGATGCTTTGGAAGAAGCGCATGTGCACGCCGAAGGTGAAGCGCACGACCACGAAGAGGGTCACGAATGTGAATCTACAGCTGAAGCCATTGAAAAAATGAAGGCTGCAGGCATTGATCCTGACATTGCCGCTTTCATTGAAATTACCAGTTTCGAGATTAAATAATATCTCACCACAAAAAATAAAGACCGGTCCAAGTGGCCGGTTTTTTTATGCATTTGCCGAATCTTGAGTAATTTTGCCGAACTAACCATCATGCTTATGAATATTCGGAAGCTAAACCGTGCCGTGCACCGCGACCTGGGCTATTTCTTTTTTGGCATGGCCATTATTTATGGCCTTTCGGGCATAGCGCTCAACCACCGCCACCATTGGAACCCAAACTATATCATCACCCAGAAAATCTATCAACTTGAAATGCCGCGCACAGAGATGAGCGGTAAGAACCTCTCTCTTCATTTCCTCGAGCAGGTGGGCGAAGAAAACAACTACCGCACACAATTGGTAACCGGCAACAACCTGCGTGTTTTTATAGAAGGTGGCAGCATAAACATTAACCTCGACAGTGGCAATGCCAACCTCGAGAAGATTCGCAAGCGCCCTGTGTTTCACGAGGTCAATTTCCTGCATTATAACACCCCCAGGAAGCTCTGGACCTGGTTCAGCGATGCATTTGCCGCCGGTTTGATCATCCTGGCCATTACAGGCCTGTTTATACTGAAGGGCAAAAACGGAATTACCCGCCGCGGTGCCTGGATCACCTCCGCCGGGGTTATCATTCCCATCGTGCTGCTGTATCTGTATCTGAACGCTTAAAGACTAAGGCAGCTGATCTTCAGAAATTCTGTGGTTTTCAAAATTCCATCAATATGCCGGGCATCTAACGGCGACATTCCAAGGTATTCTTTTCTAACAAGGTTAATACTTTCCACATCCCTGACCGCTTTTGCGGAAAATTTCTCGTAGGCGAGCAATGCGGCTGCACTGCGAAGAATGTTGCCCTTTAGCCTGATGGTATGAGGCGAATATCTTGAAGGATGAATATGCAGGTAATACAGCCGGTCATCTGATTGAACCAGGGTCCATAAGGAATGGTCAGATAATGCTACCTCTCTGAATTTCTTTTCGGTCTTTTTTATCCATCCAAAATATGCTTCTTTTTCATAAAAGCCCATATCCTTCAACTGCTCGCTAATTTCTACTGCAATTTCTCCTGGCTTGAGTTTCCCTGTATAAAAATCAGACAAGGAAGCGCCCATTACCTTCAGTTTCTTGCAAAGCTGCTTGAATTTCTCTTCGTCCAAATTTTCATAATAAAAAATCTCCCTGCATACAAAACCCAGATGATGTTTCCAGCCATTAAGCCAGAAGGGTGCCGGTGTGCAGGAAGATTTCATAAAAGAAAATTTACCATCTATTTCTTTTTGAATTTCTGCGGCTTAATCATATTCTCTGGCAGCAACAGTTCGTCCAACTCTTCCTTGGTCAGCAGCCCCTTTTCAAGCACCAGGTCGTACACCCCTTTGTTTTGCTCCAGGGCTTCCTTGGCAACCAGGGTGCATGTTTCATACCCCAGCACAGGATTAAGGGCTGTAACCAGCCCAATGCTGTTCATCACCATGCTGCGGCAATGCTCTTCATTGGCGGTAATGTCCTTTACGCATCGATGCAAAAAGGTTGTCATACCATTTTTCAGCATTTCAATACTCTGGAAAAGGCTTTGCACAATAATGGGCTCCATCACGTTCAGCTCGAGCTGACCGGCCTCTGCCGCCAGGGTCACGGTAAGGTCGTTGCCAATGACCTTGAAGGCGATCTGGTTAACCACCTCGGGAATAACGGGATTGACCTTGCCGGGCATAATGGAAGAGCCGGGCTGCATGGGCGGTAGATTGATTTCGTTAAATCCTGCCCTGGGTCCCGAAGAAAGCAAACGCAAGTCGTTGCTGATTTTCGACAACTTAACGGCCAGGCGCTTTACGGCCGATGAATACATGACAAACGCCCCGGTATCCTGGGTGGCTTCCACCAGGTTTACCGCCAGCTTCACATCCATACCGGTGATGCGCCTCAAATGCTCAATCACTTTTTCGCTGTATTCGGGCTCGGCGTTAATGCCAGTGCCAATGGCAGTACCGCCCATGTTCACTTCCAGAAAAAGCTGAGCGTTTTCATTCAGACGGCTGATTTCCTCTTCGAGCGTGGTAGCATAGGCCCCAAAAGTCTGCCCAAGCGTCATGGGCACGGCATCCTGAAGCTGGGTGCGGCCCATTTTAATAATGTTTTCAAATTCTTTTTCCTTGCGGCGGAAGCCTTCTATCAGGCTTTTGAGCACCTCAACCAGTTTCTTGTTGCTGTTGATCAGGGCAATTTTAATGGCCGTGGGATAGGCGTCGTTGGTCGATTGCGAAAGGTTTACGTGGTTATTGGGGTGGCAGTACTTGTATTCCCCTTTTTCGTAGCCTAAAATCTCCAGAGCACGATTTGCGATTACCTCGTTGGCATTCATATTGGTCGAAGTGCCGGCCCCGCCCTGTATCATATCCACCACAAAATGCTGGTGAAATTTTCCGTTGATGATTTCATGGCAAGCCCTCACAATGGCGTTGGCAATATTGGTGGGCAGCAATTCCAAATCGTGGTTGGCACGGGTAGCGGCCATTTTTACAACAGCAAGGGCCTCGATAAGCAAGGGGAAGAAACTCAAGGTCACCCCGCTAATGTTGAAGTTTTCGATGGCCCGCATGGTCTGTATGCCATAATATACTTCGTGTGGCACCTCGCGGTCGCCCAGCAGATCGTGCTCGCTGCGGGTACGGCCCGACTCATATTGTGCTGCCACGTTTACCAACCGGATATTGCTTTGGCGCATGCGCCTGGAAATGATTTGAGAAATGCGCAAAAAAACTTTCAGGGCCACCTGCGGGTGTGTTTCAAACATGGCCTTGAAGCGTTTGCCACTCATGCATAGCACATGGGTATCTTTCAGGGCACGGGCGTTGGTGCTGTGGGGCGCATCAGAAATCATGGTGCCTTCGCCCAAAAAGTCGAACCTCCCGAAAAAAGACAGGCGCTTCTCTTCCCCATACGGGGTGCGCTTAAAAAGCTCCACCTCTCCATCATGAATCAGGTAAAGGAACTTTTGGCCCGGCGCATTTTCAGAAAATAGCATTTCGCCCGCTTTAAAATGCTTGCTTTCTATCTCATTGCAAAAATGGTCCAATTCAGCATCATGCAGGTCGCGGAACAGCTCCACACCTTTCAGGAATTTTTTTATCTCTTCGGGTTTCATAAAAGAATGCTTTTTCTAATTATTATAAGGTGTTTGATACCGTTTGTTGATCATGCAAAGATACTACCTTATTGCAACAGGCGCCCATTTGCAGGTGCTTAAGTTGCCAGCCAAAAAGCTTTTGCCTTTTGTTTTGGTTTTTGCCTGCGGCAAGCCGTTTTTTTCGGAAATTTGCAGCATAAAAAAATCAAGAACTTATTATGAGCGACGATAAGAAGATCATTTTTTCGATGGTGGGGGTAAGCAAGGTTTTTCCTCCCAACAACAAGCAGGTGCTGAAGGATATTTACCTGTCCTTTTTTTATGGGGCCAAGATTGGTATCATTGGTTTGAACGGATCGGGTAAATCGACCCTGATGCGCATCATTGCAGGAGAAGAGAAATCCTTTCAGGGAGAGGTGGTCTTCTCGCCTGGTTACTCCGTGGGGTATTTGCCACAGGAGCCAAATCTGGATAACACCAGAACCGTGCGTGAAATTGTGGAGGAAGGCGTGCAGGAGCTGGTCAATGTGCTAAAGGAATACGAAGAGGTGAACCTGAAATTTGCCGAGCCCTTGACCGACGAGGAAATGAACGACCTGATCATACGTCAGGGCGAACTTTCCGACCTGATTGAACAGCACAACGGCTGGGACCTCGACAGTCGGCTGGAGCGCGCCATGGATGCCCTGCGTTGCCCCGAGCCCGACACCCCGATACTGAATTTAAGTGGTGGCGAGAAACGTCGTGTGGCACTTTGCCGTCTGCTGCTCAAAGAACCCGATATTTTGCTGCTCGATGAGCCTACCAACCACCTCGACGCCGAAAGTGTGGAATGGCTCGAATTGCACCTGAAACAATACAAAGGCACCGTAATTGCCATCACCCACGACCGGTATTTTCTCGACAATGTGGCGGGCTGGATCCTCGAGCTCGACAGGGGAGAGGGCATTCCGTGGAAGGGAAATTACAGTTCGTGGCTCGAACAAAAGGCCAAGCGCCTGGAGATGGAAGAGAAATCGGAAAGCAAACGCCGGAAAACCCTGGAGCGCGAGCTCGAATGGGTGCGCATGAGCCCAAAAGGTCGCCACGCCAAAGCCAAAGCAAGGCTGAGCGCTTATGACCGCATGCTCAGCGAAGATGTAAAACAGAAGGAAGAACGCTTGGAAATTTTTATCCCCAACGGGCCAAGACTGGGAACCAAGGTAATTGAAGCTCACGGCGTTGGCAAGGCTTTTGGCGACAAACTCCTATTCGAAAACCTGGAATTTTCGCTGCCTCCTGCCGGTATTGTGGGTATCATCGGACCCAACGGCGCCGGCAAAACCACCCTTTTCCGAATGATCATGGGGCAGGTTGAAGCCGATAATGGCTCATTCAGCGTGGGCGAAACCGTTAAGCTAAGCTACGTGGATCAGACCCACACCGAAATTGATCCGGAAAAAAGTGTGTGGGAGGTTATCTCGGGCGGACATGAGCTGATAAACCTTTCAGGCAGAACTATGAACAGCCGCGCCTACGTGGCCCGCTTCAACTTCAGCGGGGCCGACCAGGGCAAGAAGTGCGGGGTACTTTCGGGGGGTGAGCGCAACCGCTTGCACCTGGCAATGACATTAAAAAGTGAGGCCAATGTACTGCTACTCGATGAGCCTACCAACGATATTGACGTTAACACCCTCAGGGCACTGGAAGATGGCCTGGAGAACTTTGCCGGTTGCGCCGTAATCATTACCCACGACCGCTGGTTTCTGGACCGCGTTGCCACGCATATCTTGGCCTTTGAGGGCGACTCACAAGTTTATTTCTTCGAAGGAAGCTACTCAGAATACGAGGAAAACAAAAAGAAAAGGCTAGGCGATAGCGGGCCAAAAAGGATCAGGTACCGCAAACTCAAAGCCGACTAAGGCCGGCCAGCATAAGCAGCAGGATTGTAAGACACACGCTTGTTACGCTTGGTGTTGGGTATAGCAAGAATAATCAGGGAACCGATCAAAAAAACAACAGCTGAAATGAACAGGTAGGATCCGTGAAACTGATCCCAATACCAGCCTTTTGAAAATGTAAGGAAAAATTTGTCATAAATCAAATGCAGAATGGGAAACTCAATTTTCCAAATCAATGAAGATAAAATATCCACGAAAGTGATAATGATCATGGCAAAAAATCCTGCAATGTAAGCCGAGAGGACTACGGCCGTTTTAAAGAAAGAAACCAGCCAGTGCAGGGGGTTAATTTCTTCGAATAAGGCCGCTTCAAAGGCAACCTTGTTCGTATACCAAAGGACGAAAAGCAAAATTAGGGAAGCAATAAAAACCAAGGCACTGACCTTTTTCATAATAACCTGTAAACTAGGTTGAAAACTATTTAAATAGATCGAAGGGTGTTTTAATAGAAACCGCTAAATTAAAAAAAATTGTATTTTGCAGAGGTATTTTTTTGAAAAGGCCGGTTAATAAAGAAATAAATTTAAGTGCATTTATAAGTGAAACGCGGTTTTATCGCATTTTCAATTTTGTAACTTTGTGAATTCAAAAAAAATAAAAAATGACAGATTTGAGGAAACTGGAATCAGTTGCTAGTCAGCTTAGAAGAGATGTTTTGCGTATGGTACATGCCGTTAAATCGGGTCACCCCGGCGCACCCCTGGGCTGTGCCGAGTTTCTCTCGGCCATGTATTTTTCAGTTCTTCGGCATTCACCCGATTTTAAAATGGATGGGCAGGGTCAGGATCTTTTCTTCCTTTCAAACGGGCATTTGTCGGCTGGCTGGTACAGCGTTCTGGCCCGCAGCGGCTATTTTGAAGTTGCAGAACTGGCCACTTTCCGCAAAATTAACAGCCGTCTGCAGGGGCATCCTGCCACTGAGGAAAACCTTCCGGGCGTAAGAATTGCCAGTGGATCGCTTGGGCAGGGCCTAAGCGTGGCCAATGGTGCAGCCTTGGCAAAAAGGCTCAACAATGACCCATTTTTGGTTTATTGCCTTTTGGGCGATGGCGAGTTGCAGGAAGGTCAGATTTGGGAAGCCGCAATGTTTGCCGCCGGAAGGAATATTGACAACCTGATTGCCGTTGTTGATTATAACGGGCAGCAGATTGATGGGCCCGTGAATGAAGTAATGCCGCTGGGCAACCTAAAGGCAAAGTGGAAATCATTTGGCTGGCAGGTACTCGAAATGGATGGCAACGTGATTGAGCAAGTGCTTGATAGCATGGACCAGGCAAAGAAATTATGCGGGCAGGGCAAACCCGTTGTTATCCTTATGAAAACTGTAATGGGTAAGGGTGTTGACTTTATGGAAGGTTCGCACAAATGGCACGGCAGCCCACCCAACGACGAGCAACTGGCAAAAGCCCTGGCCCAGCTCGAAGAAACCCTTGGCGACTATTGATACAACTTAGATTAATAAACAATTCTCTCTGGTGGTGAAAAAAATCCTGATCATTTGTCTCATGGCCCTGGGCCTGCCTTTATTGTTACCTTTAAAGGTGACTGCCCAGCATGCATCGCCACCCCTTACCAGGATTTTGGTTTTGTACGATGCCTCGCAAAGCATGCTGGCACGCTGGCAAAGCGACACCCGCATGAACATTGCCCGCCATGTGCTCACCAACCTGCTCGACAGCCTCGAAACCGTCGACAACCTGGAGGTGGCCCTCAGGGTATTTGGACATCAGAAACGCTACCCCCCGCAAGATTGCAACGACACCAAGCTTGAAGTTCCCTTCGGACCGGATGGCATTGGCAAAATAAGGCAAAGGCTGCGGAGCATTCAACCTCGTGGCACCACACCCATTGCTGCTTCGCTGCAAAGCGCCGCCGATGACTTTCCACCTTGTGCCAATTGCCGTAATATTATTATTTTAATAACCGACGGACTGGAAGAGTGCGGAGGCGACCCCTGTGCTGTTTCGCAAGAGCTTCAGAAAAAAGGTATTTTTCTTAAACCATATGTTATTGGCATTGGGCGCGACTTTAGCAATGCCTTCGATTGCGTCGGGCATTACTTCGATGCCTCAACCGAGTCGGGTTTCAAGGCCAGCCTCAACGTCATAATTTCGCAAGTACTCGGAAAAACCAGCTCGCAGATAAACCTGCTTGATATCAGCGGCAGGCCTACCGAGACCAATGTAGCTGTTTCGTTTTTCGATGAAGAAACCGGCCGTCCCCTCGAAAGCATAATACACACCCTGAATCACCGTGGACTGCCCGACACCGTGTTTTTTCTAAACCCATACACGCATTACAGAATGGTGGTACATACCACTCCCATGGTTGAATTGGGAAACATCAGGGTTCAATCGGGCCGGCATAATGTTATTGCTGTTGACGCACCCCAGGGAATAATGAACATCAGAACGGCCGGTCAGGTCTCTATGAACTACCAAGCCATTGTAAGGAAGGCCGACAAACCCGAAACCCTCAAAATTCAACAGCTGGGCAACAACGAAAAATTTCTGGTTGGCAAATATGACATTGAAGTGCTTTCGCTTCCCAGGGTGGTAGTTAAAGACGTAGAAATAAGGCAAAGCCACACCACCAATGTGGAAATTCCGCAACCTGGCATTGCCGTAATCAGGCTTCAGGCTCCCGGGTTTGCCAATATTCTTCAGGAAACCGAACAGGGACTCACGCATGTTTACTCACTGCGCGAAACCGTGGCCAACGAAACCATTTACCTGCAACCCGGAAACTATAGACTGGTATACCGCTCAAGGGTTTCGAGCAATACGGCATTCTCTTCCGAAAGGCGATTCAGAATAGAACCGGGTCAAACCGTGAGGGTAGATGTCAACTGATTTTAAATAATTTTAAACCAAGCATAATGAAGGAATACACTTACACTGAAAAGAAAGATACCCGCTCGGGCTTTGGTGCCGGCTTGCTCGAGGTTGGCCGTCGCAACCCCAACGTGGTAGCCTTGTGTGCCGACCTAATCGGCTCGCTTAAAATGAACGACTTCATTAAGGAGTTTCCCGAAAGGTTTTTCCAGGTGGGCATTGCCGAAGCTAATATGATGGGCATAGCTGCAGGCCTCACCATTGGTGGAAAGATACCCTATACCGGCACCTTTGCCAACTTCAGCACCGGAAGAGTGTATGATCAGATCCGTCAGAGCATCGCCTATTCTGAAAAAAACGTGAAAATTTGTGCCTCGCATGCCGGACTTACGCTGGGTGAAGATGGCGCCACCCACCAGATACTCGAAGACATTGGCATGATGAAAATGCTGCCCAACATGACCGTGATCGTGCCCTGCGATTACAACCAGACCAAGGCTGCCACCATTGCCATTGCCGACCACCACGGGCCGGTCTACCTGCGCTTCGGCCGTCCTTCAGTGCCCATTTTCACTCCCGCCGATGAACCTTTTGTTATCGGAAAAGCCATGGTACTTAACGAAGGCGCCAATGTGAGCATTTTTGCCTGCGGACACCTCGTGTGGGAAGCCCTGGAGGCAGGCAAGGAACTTTACAAGGAAGGGATCAGCGCCGAAATTATAAATGTCCACACCATTAAACCTTTGGATACGGAAACCATCTTAAGATCATTAAGAAAAACAGGTTGTGGCGTTACAGCAGAAGAGCATCAGGTAAACGGCGGCCTTGGCGAATCGATTGCCCGCGTGCTGGCCGAAAACCAGCCAGTACCCCTTGAGCTGATTGGCGTAAACGACCGCTTTGGCGAAAGCGGAACGCCGGCTCAACTTATGGAAAAATATGGCCTGAACGCTGCAAGCATTGTAAAGGCGGCAAAAAAAGTGTTGAACAGAAAGCCTAAGTAAACTGTAAAGAAACGAATGGTGCATTATTCTGACGAAGAGTTACTTCAGCGCTTCAGCCAGTCGGAAAATCCGGGGTATGCGTTTGATCTGATCGTCAGAAAGTACCAGGAACAAGTTTACTGGCATATCCGGCGGCTGGTCATCGTCCACGAAGATGCCAGCGACATTGCACAGGATGTTTTTATTAAGGCCTGGAAAGCCCTGCCTGAATTCAGGGGCGATTCGGGCCTTTTTACATGGCTTTATCGTATTGCTACCAACGAAGCCCTGTCTTTCCTGAAAAAAAAGAGAAAACGCTTCTTTCTGCCAATGGAGGATGTGGAGCAGCAGCTCAGCGATTCGCTCGAAACAGATGCATGGTACGATGGCGACGACATTGAGAAAAAAATCCAGAAAGCTATTCTTACCCTGCCCGAGAAACAAAGAGTGGTCTTTAACCTTCGCTATTATGATGAAATGAAATATGAGGAAATGTCGCGTATACTCGACACCTCGGAAGGTGCGCTGAAGGCTTCGTATCATCATGCAGCAAAAAAAATTGAGAAAATTCTCACCTCTTGATTAAACCATTGATACTTATTACAATCTAAGAACCAAAATGCCCAGAGGAATGACAAAAAATAAAGATGAAATAACCCGCGAGCTAAAGGAATTAAGCCTTGGCCGGCTTGCCTCGCAAAAGAAGGAGCCCGGTTTCGGAGTTCCCCAGGGATATTTCGAAGGCTTTTCCGCATCCGTAAGGCGAAAAATTGAAACTTCCGGCAAGCATGAGCCTGCTGCCAAAGCCAGGTTTTTTAACTTGCGTGCAGCCATCAGCATGGCTGCCACTTTCCTGGTGCTTATTGGGCTGGGGGTTAGTTTTCTGCTTTTGCGCGAAGGAAAAGAGGAAGGCCTATTCAGCGATTTTGACGAACAGGCATTTGACGAATACTTTGCCCGGGCCACCGAATACGACCGCACCATGTTTTACGACTTGATTCTCGACACCGAAGTGGCTGAACCACAGCCAGCCCAGGCTGCCCACGGAGCTGAAGAAGACTATATTGTTGAATACCTGCTCGATGCTGCCCAGTATTACGGCATTGAACCCACAGAACTGATCATACAAAATGGAATTGATAACCGGCATTAAAAATATTAAAATGAATCGACCATCATTGTTACTGTTGCTTTTGCTCTTTGTGCTGCCATCGTTTTTGCCGCACAACGGACAAGCCCTGGCGCAGGACTCCCGAATGGAAGTGATCGAATCCAGGCGCATAGCATTTCTTACGGAAAGAATGTCGCTGACCCCTGAAGAGGCCCGCGCATTCTGGCCACTTTATAATGAATACAACAAAAACCGCGATGAGCTTTCCAACAGCCATCGCAACAAATGGCCCGATGCAAAGGTGGCGTCGATGAGCAACGAAGAGGCTGGCAGATATGCCGAAGACCTGGTGCTGCACATGGAGCGCTCAGCAACCATAAAGAGGGAATACCACGAGAAACTGAAACGAATCCTCCCGGCAAAAAAGATCGCCCTGCTGTATGAAGCAGAGCGCGATTTTAACCGCATGCTTTTTCAGGAGGCCAGGCGCCGAAGCAGAGAAAGCAACGAGAGTGGCCGTTAATGGGTTTTGCTTCCATTAAAATCCCGGTTCCCAAGGGGAATTTCCCCTTATTCCCCTTTGCCTGCGTATAAACTGACTGTTGGTTTGTGCGCAGGCTTTTTATATGACCTCCAGGGCCGATTTTTTTACCCATCCCACATTGCCGTTTGCCAGCCTTACCTCAAACCATTCGCCCAACTCCCCAGTGATACGGGCCTTGCTGCCTTCGTGTATCACAAAAAGGTCGGGGCTGGCTTCGCCAGGCGAGCTTTTTGCAGTGGCCCGGGGCACCATCACTATGGCATCCTTGCGCTTATGGGTATTGGCGTATTGCGCCCGTGCAGCAGCAAGACATACCAGCAAAGCAGCAATAAAAATCAGAGAAATGCCAAAAGCGGTTTTCTTCATGCCCCGTGTCCGGGAAAAGAAAAATCCGAGCAGGGATGCAAGCACTGCCACCAGCAATACGATAATTATCCACGACCAGCCATCTGCGCTAAACTGGCTATAAAAACTTTTCCACCACTTTTCATAAAAGATCAGCGGAACCGGATTAATGCGATCGACGGTGCGGGCGCGGACCACCTCCAGGTTAAAAAGGGTATTCTCATCCGAGGGCTTCAGCTTCAGCACACGCTCATAATTTAGTATGGCAGCACCATAAATGCTCTCCTTGAAGTAGGCGTTGCCCAGGTTGTAATAAAGCTCCGGGGCTTCAAGTCCTTGTTCAAGTACCGACTCGTAAAGTTCAATGGCATAAGAGTATTGTCCGTTCACGTATGCCTCGTTGGCCTGCCGTATAATTTCGGAAGGCGCCGCCTTCACCGCGAGGGAAAGTATAAAAAGCAATCCGAAGCACCACAGCGCCAGGTTTTTCATTTTTTTAAAACTTTTTGTTTTTCAAATCCTTTTCAAGGGTAACAATGGTGTTGAGGGCCCGCTGATAAGTATCGTCCATCCGGGTTTGCGGCGAGCCCGGAGCGAACCTGGCAAACTCGCATTCATTGAGGGTTTCCAAGAATTTGGAAGCCAGTTCTTCCTGTACTCCCTTTTGCTGAAACACCTCCGACACTTGCTCCTTGTTAAGCCGGGAAACAGGGATGCTGAGCTTGTCAGAAAGGTAACCCCACAGCGCCCTGAAAATTTCATCGTAAAACTCGCCGCTGTTTCCGCTGTTCAGAAAAGCACCCGCCTTTTTCAGGCGTTTCTGTGCCACCTTTTGCGCTTTGCGATTACGCAGCAGGGCAGTATTGCTCTGCAGCCGGATATGCCGCCTCCAATACACCAGCAAAAAGGCAAAAATAAAAACAGGACCGACGAGAAGGATCCAGAATAGTTTGCTGCGGTAAAACAAACTTCCCACAGGCTGCAGATCAAAAATAGTGTTATTGATAAATCGTATGTCGGAGGCAAGATATTGCACATCTTCCTGCCTCACAACTCCGCTGCCATCGCCAGTGTCCATAGCAGTGCCAATAGCAGTAATCGAATACGCAGGACTCGATCGCGTTACATAGCGTCCTGCTGCCGGATCAAAAAAACTAAATTGAAAGGGGGGAATCTCAAAAGTGCCGCCAGTGCGCGGTATAAGCAGGTACTCATATTGCCTGCTGCCAGATACACCGCTGGCAGAAGTACGGATATTGTCAGAAATATTGGGATCGAAAGCTTCCAGGTTGGCCGGAAACTGGATCTCCGGCTTTTCGAGCATGCGAAGGTTCCCGGAACCGTTTATGGTTAGCGTCAGGGTTACGGGTTCATTCACATTGACTTCGAGGGAGCTAAGCCCGGTGCTCATTTCAAAATTTCCAACCATTCCCTTGAATGATGGGGGACGATTTTGTGCGGGCAGCGCCCTGACATTAACACGCACCTGGTTGGAGCGCAGAGGCCGCTCCACATTTTGAAATCCGCCGAAAGGCGAACCGCCAAAAAACTCATCCAACAGGCTGCCGCTGCGTCGGGGAGCACTAACCCTAACCAAGGTTTGCATATCGAGTGGCTCAATGCTCAGCTCACCGGCCCTTTGCGGGAAAAGCACCACCTGGCGTATAGTTGCCACATTGTATCGCTGCCCATCAATGACTTCTTCCGTAACCTGCGGTTGTCCCGAAGGGGTCACATCCTCGGCCCAGAAGCCCTGATAGGCCGGAAGCTTTTCAATGCTGTATTGTGACACTACCACACGGGTGTAAAGTTTATAAGTAACCGTAACAGCCTGCCCCTGATAAGGGCTGGAGTTGCTCAACACTGCCCTGAGAAAGATATCGCGATCGCTCACACCCTGCGCAGCAGGGGCTTGTTGCTGACCCTGAGCAGGCGCTGAAGGCTGGGCGCCCTGTGCTGCCTGACCCGAAACCCTGATGGTTAGCTCGTTGGAGCTAAAATCCTTTCCATCAACCGAAATGGTTGCACCCGGAACGGTAAATGTCCCTTCACGAGTGGCCTCCAGAATATAGGAAAAGGAATAATTTTCTGAATGGGTAACCTGCCCACCAATGATCTGGGTGGACGAGCTGGAAGACTGACTGGGCCCCGAGAGCACTCGAAGCTCGCCAAAGGCGGGTCCGTTGAAACTAGCCGGGCGTTTATTAACGGAATACACCACACGGAACCTTTCGCCCACAGCCACCTGCGAAGGAGCCGAAGCCGTAAAGCTGACTTCACTGGCCAATACAGGCAGCCAAAAAAACAGGCTAAAAAGCCATATGCACAACGCCTTTATTTTCATAGGTACTGCTATTTACCATTCTCTTTCGTGACGAACGGGCGCACGCTGGGTCTGGTCGCGCTTCAGGTCTTCCTGAACGTTCTGTTCTTTCTGGTTCAGCGCATCCAGAATCCTTTCGGCATCCTGGGGCGAAATTTGATCAGGACGGGGCTGCTGTTGCTGTTGCTGCTGATCCTGCTCATTTTGTTTCTGATTCTTATCCTGATCCTGGTCCTGATCTTCATCTTCATTGCCATCTCCGTCCTGATCCTGCGGGGGCTGCTCCTGAAGCAGGCGCATGGCATAGGCCAGGTTATGGCGGGTCTGTTCATCATCGGGATTTATGCGCAGGGCATTCTTGTATGCTTCCACACTTTCGGCATATTTTTGCGACTGCAAATAAGAATTCCCCAAGTTGTGCCAAGCAAAGGATTTTTCGCGCTCACCAGGAGCAAATTGCGAAAGGCCACCAAATATTTCGGCTGCCTCGTCGAAACGTCCTTGTCGATACAGTGCATTGCCCAGGTTGAACATACCCTTAATATTCTGTGGATTTTCTTCGAGCGATTGCCTGTAACGTATCTCAGCATCATTAAACTTTTCGTCCTGGTATAGCTTGTTTCCTTGCCGCAAATTCCGGCGTTCCTGGGCATGTGCTATTGCAGGCAGCACCAAAATCAAAACCAGACCGATAAGAAATATCCTCTTCATATTTTTAAAGTAATGCTAAAAATCAACCAAACAATTTGATCTTTTCCAGCCACTTGTTCTTTCTTTCAAAAATAAAAATCTCCAGTAAAAGAAACAACAGGGCCAGGGCCACAAAATAATGAAACCGGCTCTGGTAGTCAGCAAACACCATTGTTTCAAAAGTATCCTTTTCCACCTTCCTTATTTCGTCGAGAATACTGTTGAGGCCCATATCTGCCCCGGTTCCATGCCTGAATACCCCGCCAGTGGCATCGGCAATAGCCCTTAGTGTTGCTTCGTCGTAGCGCGATACCACGGTGTTTCCCTGGTTGTCGCGCAAAAAGCCCGCCAGCTGGTTGTTGCTATAAACCGGGATGGGTGCTCCGGCCTGGGTGCCAATGCCCACAGTATGTATGGTGACGCCGCTCTGGGAAGCCAGGTGGGCTTGTGCCAGGGGGTCGTCAAGGTGGTTTTCGCCATCACTGATAATTATCACCACCTTGTTCTGAAGGTCTTCGCCGGGAAAAGATGCAAGGGCACGTTCGATGGCACTGCCAATGGCCGTTCCCTGCACAGATATCGTGTTGGTATTTACCGTTCTTAAAATCATTTTTGCTGCCGAATGATCGGTGGTAACGGGCACCTGGGTAATAGCATGGCCGGCAAACACCACCAGTCCGACCCGGTCGTTTTCGAGCCGGTCTATCAGTCGTGAAACGGCCATCTTTGCACGCTCCATCCTGTTTGGGCGAATATCTTCGGCAAGCATACTGCGGCTCACATCCAAGGCAATAATAACATCGATACCTTCACGTTTGGCTTCCTGCATGCGACTTCCTACCAGTGGGTTTGCCAAGGCAAGTACCAGCATGCAAAAAGCCACCAGCAGCAAAACGAATTTAATCCAGGGCCGACGAACCGAGCGCCAAGGCATAAGCGAACGAACTACCTGTTCTTGCCCGAATCGCTTAAGGGCCTTTCGGCGCATGTGCCACGAAAGCCAGAAAAGTACCAGCAGCAGCGGTATTAGCGCCAAAAGGTAAAAATACTGGGGGTTTTCAAATCTTAATATTTCCATAAACCACAACTCCTTTTTTTATCAGGGATTGGTTTTTAGCCAGGTGTTTCTCAAAACCAGCTCAAAGCCCAGCAGCAAAAACGCAAGCAAGACAAGGGGCAGGTATTCATCGGTTTTGCGCGTATATTCGGTCACATCGATGCGGGTACGCTCCAGTTGGTCAATGTCTTCGTAAATCTCCTGCAGTTTACTCTGGCTATCAGCCCAATAATAGCTGCCTCCGGTCATTTGGGCCATCTGCTGAAGCAGCTCTTCATCCACAGAAATTTCCACCTGACGGTACTGCACCCCAAGGGGCGTTTGAAAAGGGTAGGGGACACTGCCCTTGCTGCCCACCCCAATGGTATACACCCTTATTCCGTAAACGCTGGCGATCTCGGCTGCCGTTAGTGGGTCTATTACCCCAGCATTGTTGATACCGTCGGTAAGCAGAATTACAACCTTGCTTATGGCCTGGCTTTCGCGCAATCGGTTAAGCGAAGTGGCCAGGCCATCGCCAATGGCCGTTCCATCCTCAACCATACCTGTTTTAACGCCTGAAGCCAGCTCCTTTAACAACACATGATCAGTAGTCAAGGGGCATAATGTAAAGCTCTCTCCACTGAAAACGGTCATTCCCAGGCGGTCGGTCGGTCGCATTTCAATAAATTCGAGGGCGGTTTGCTTGGCGGCTTCCAGGCGGTTGGGCCTGAAGTCCTCGGCCAGCATCGAGCCCGAAATATCGAGTGCGATCATTATGTCGATGCCTTCCACGCTCACATCCTGCGAGCGCGAAGAAGACTGCGGCCTGGCCAGGGCCACAATTAGCAGGGCCATTACCAACATACGCAACACAAAAGGCAGATGCAGCAAGCGTAGTCTAAAGCTTTTCCTTACCCCTTGCACAAAGACCGAATGCGCAAAACGTATGTCAGAATTGTAATCGCGCTGCTTCCATATATACCAGGCTGCCAGCAGCGGAATAATGGCCAACAGCAGCAAAAAAGGCTTATATGCAAAAGTTATATCCACAATATCGTCTGATTCTATTAATTCTTGTTTACTGAAATTTTTTATTACTTAAACCTATGATTGTTCGCCGGTTTTTCCCTTGCTTCCTTCTTTAGGTGGTGGCGGGATATTGCGTTTCACAAAGTCCAGTGCCAGGTCCATGCATTCTTCATTCTGCTGTGGCTCGGGCTGGTATCGGGCAAACTTCACCAAGTCGGCAAGATCAAGGATAAACCGGATCCATTCAATCTGTTCCTCCTCCTTCAGGTGGACCGGCACTGCCTGAAAAATCTCAGCCGAGGTCATTTCAAGCGCAATAATTCCAAAACGCTTTTCGAGGTACATGCGCAGAATGAAGGTCAGCTCACTATGATAAAGCTTTACTTTACCATTTTGCCATAACTTTTTATTTTTCAAACTTTCAAGGCTCGAAATTGCTGCAATGTGGGCAGGAATTTCGGGCTTTTCCCAAATGCTTTCTCCATCGGGTCTGGTTTTGCTTTTTTTAAGGTATCGCCATAAAAGCCAAAAAGCCATTCCCAATAAAACACCGGCCAATAGCCAGGGTAGCATTTCAGCCAGGGAAACCGGAACCTTAAAAATCGGTTTAATGTCATAAGGAACGGCATCTTCGGCCAGCTCCGGAGCCTGCACCTGAAGCAGTATGGGTTCTGACTCAACCCGTATTGTGTCACCATTTTCGACCAGCAAAAATGGCGCAGGGGCAATGGCAATGAAACCTGGCTCCCAGGCAATGATCAGCAGTTGTTGCCCAAGGGTGTATTGCTGTTCATCGGCCGAAAGCGTATCAATGCGACCAAAAGAAATAACTTCAATTTGCTGGGCAAGGCTATCGCTAAAGGTTGGCCAGTTCACTATGCTTTGGGTCGGAGCATCCAGCTCAATAAAAAAGCTGGCGCGCTGCCCTATCAAAATAGAATCGGGCTCCAGCCTTACCCTCACTTGCGGGGAACTTGCTGAAACAAATCCTGCTTGCACAGACAGCAGCACCAATAAAACAGCAAAGCGTCTGAGTAGCAAGGGTGCATGATATTTTAACTTGTTAATATTCAGCATATAAGCTTAGTTGCTCCTTTTTCTGAAAAGATTCATTAATGGTGGCACATAATCGCGGCTGGTGGGAATGCTCACCAGGTCGACACCGGCTTTGGTAAAGGTGGTTTTCAGAAATTTTTCCTGTTCCTTGTTCCAGTGTTTCACTTTTTCTTGTACACCCTTGCTCGAAGTGTCGATCCAGTAGGTCTTTCCGGTTTCGGCATCGCGAAATTTCATAATTCCCATAGGCGGCAACTCCTGCTCCCGCTGATCAAAAACCCGGATACAAACCAGGTCGTGCTTTTTACTCACAATCGACAAAGCATCTTCAAAGCCACGATTGTTGAAGTCGGAGATCAGAAAGGCAATCGACCGTTTCTTGATCACATTGCGCAAGTATTTCAGGGCTTGCCCAATGTCGGTACCTTTGTTTTCAGGACTAAAGTCGATGAGCTCCCTTATAATACGCAAGATGTGACTGCTGCCTTTTTTAGGTGGGATAAACTTTTCGATGCGGTCGCTGAAAAAAATGACGCCAACCTTATCATTATTATTGATGGCCGAAAAAGCCAACACCCCCGCAATTTCGGTAATCATATCTTCTTTTAGCATACCAACAGCGCCAAACTCATTGGAGCCACTCACATCGATCAGCAGCATCACAGTGAGTTCGCGCTCCTCTTCAAACACCTTCACGTAGGGATGATTAAACCGGGCCGTCACGTTCCAGTCGATACTGCGTATGTCGTCGCCATACTGATAACCCCTCACCTCGGTAAATGCCATGCCACGCCCCTTAAAGGCACTGTGATAATGCCCCGAAAATATCTGGTTGGAAAGACCTTTTGTCTTGATCTCGATCTTCCGCACCTTCTTTAAGAGATCGGTGGTTTCCATTTCAGCAAAAATTAAGGAACTTCTACCGTATTAAGAATCTCGTTGATAATGTCTTCGGTGGTGATATTTTCTGCTTCGGCCTCGTATGTCAAGCCGATGCGGTGACGCAGCACATCGGCACAAATGGCACGCACATCTTCGGGGATTACATAACCACGGCGCTTTATAAAGGCATACGCCTTACTTGCCAGCGCCAGGTTGATGCTTGCCCTGGGCGATCCGCCATAGCTAATCAGCGGCACGAACTTCTGCAGTTTGAAATCGGCCGGATAGCGGGTGGCAAAGACTATGTCGGTTATATAATTTTCAATTTTTTCATCCAGGTACACATCGCGCACCACGTTTCGGGCCTTGGTAATGTCGGCCGGTTCGAGCACGGCTTTGGTTTGCGGAAATTCCTGCAGCATGTTGCGCCGCATGATCAGCTTCTCTTCTTCGCGCGAGGGGTAGCCAATCATAACTTTGAGCATAAATCGGTCCACCTGGGCTTCGGGCAGGGGATAGGTGCCTTCTTGCTCCAGTGGGTTTTCGGTGGCCAGCACCAAGAAAGGCTCATCGAGGGCAAAGCTATGATCGCCGATGGTTACCTGCCGCTCCTGCATAGCCTCGAGCAAAGCGCTCTGGACCTTGGCCGGCGCACGGTTAATCTCGTCGGCAAGGATAAAATTGGCAAAAACCGGCCCCTTACGTACCACAAACTCTTCGCTCTTCTGGCTATAAATCATGGTGCCGATAAGGTCGGCAGGCAGCAAGTCGGGCGTAAACTGAATGCGGCTGAATCGCGCTTTAATGGTATTTGCCAGCGATTTTATGGCCAGGGTCTTGGCCAGCCCGGGGACGCCCTCAAGCAAAATGTGGCCGTTGGCCAAAAGACCAATCAGCAGGCGCTCAACCATATACTTCTGACCGACGATCACCTTATTCATCTCCATGGTCAGAATGTCAACAAAAGCACTCTCCTGCTGTATCCGTTCGTTCAGTTCCTTTATGTCCATAAATTAAACAGTTTAATAATAATGTGACGCAAAAATAGGTAATGAGCGCCCAAAGCCCTAAGGCTGCCGCGTTAAAAAATGTTAAGCCATTCATAAAGAAACAAAAAGCGCGGGCCACTTCATTAAGTCCTAGAAAACAGACATTTCAGTATAGGATGTAAACCTTTTGAGGGCTTCCATTCCGGCCACCGAATTGCCAAATTCATTTATGGCTGGCGACCATACACAGATGCCCAGGTTTTTCGGAAAAACAGCCACAATACCACCGCCCACTCCGCTTTTTCCGGGCAGACCCACCTTGTAAGCGAAGTCACCCGACTCGTTGTATAATCCGGCCATCAGCATAAGAGCGTTGAGGCGCTTGGCCTGGCTTAGGGTTAGCAGGGCTTCGCCCGAATGCGGCACAACCCCATGATTGGCCAAAAAAAGGAAGGAGCGCGAAAGGCTCTCGGCACACATCTCCATGGCGCACTGCATAAAGTAAAAATCGAGTACTTCCTCCACGGGGTTTTTGATGTTTTTGAAACTATGCATTAAATGAGCCAGGGCCGCGTTGCGGTGGCCGGTTTCCTTTTCTGAGCGAGCAACCTCCTCATTAAAGTCAATGGTTTCGTCGTTGCTTATTTTGCGGACGAAATCAAGAAACTCCCGCCAGGGATATCGGTAATTGGAAAGGATAATGTCGGCCACCACCAAGGCACCGGCATTGATAAAAGGGTTGCGCGGAATGCCGTGTTCATATTCTATTTGCACCAGCGAGTTGAAAGCAGTGCCCGAAGGTTCCTTGCCAAGCCGCTCCCAAATAGCCTCCCCTACAGCCTCATATGCCAGCGTAAACGAAAAAACCTTTGAAATACTCTGTATTGAAAAAGGAATATTGACCTGTCCCACGCCATATTTTTCACCATTAATATGATGCACGCTAATGCCAAGGTTATTGCGGCTAACACTTGCAAGGGCCGGAATGTATTCTGCCACTTTGCCATGTGCAGTCAAAGGCAGCACTTCCCGGTATATCCTATCTATGATTTCCTGATAGTCCATAAAATTGCGCGGTTAATTATAGTTGCAAAGATAGTGCTTGTAGCATCAGTATAATATTTTAATAAAAATCAGGGTAGTTCAAAATATAAAAAATTCAATCACAATTACCTGTTTTATAACAGATTAAGATCTTTAATACAAATTAATTTAAAAAAAGTGCAAAAATATTTGGATGGTATTGAAAAACTTCCTTACATTTGTGGTGTATTAGTTAAGTGGTACACTAAAACATTAAAATTATGATAACCATTGAAAACATTGTTTTCGCCTACAACAGCAAAAAACCTTTGTTCGAAGGCCTGAGCCTGAAACTGGAACAAGGCAACATTTATGGTTTGCTAGGCAAAAACGGGGCAGGGAAAACCACCTTGCTTAAAATCATTGCAGGACTAGTTTTCCCGCAGTCAGGTAGTTGCAGGCTCAACGGTTTCGAATCGAAAGACCGTATTCCTGAAGCCCTGGAAGACATTTACATTTTACCTGAAGAATTTGACCTTCCTTCGGTTCGCATTTTTCAGTATGCCTCACTCAACGCACCATTTTATTCGCGTTTCGATCACGAAAAATTCAAAAATCTCATTGAGGAATTTCAACTCGACCCCTCCAAAAAGCTGAATCAGCTTTCTTACGGTCAAAAGAAGAAGTTCTTGCTGGCTTTTGGTCTGAGCACCAATGCCCGCCTCATGCTTATGGACGAGCCCACCAATGGTCTCGACATTCCTTCCAAGAGCCAGTTTCGAAAGGTAATCGCCGCCTCTATTGAAGATGATCAGATTCTGATCATATCCACCCACCAGGTGCGCGACTTGCAAAGCCTAATCGACCCGGTGATCATTATGGACGAAGGCAATATCATTTTCAACCAGACCAACGAAAGCATTATGCAGCACCTGGTATTTGAGCCGCAGCACCGACTGAAGGAAGGCGAACAGCCCCTTTACGCAGAAGATGTGTTTGGCGGGGTGGCAGCAGTATTTGCCAATAAAGCCGGACGCGATACCCGCATCGACCTTGAGTTGCTTTTCAATGCTGTGGTAAACAAAACCCTGGCTATTAACGAAGTCTTTGTAAATCCCTCTTAACCATGGAAACCAAGAATAATCTTTTCAGTTTTAAAAGGCTTTTCCTTCTTGGAAAACGCCAGATAGCAGGCAACCTCGGCGGATTGCTCATTGCCTTTGCATCCTTTGCTGGTGCCTTGCTGGTCATTTCACTGCTTTCGGGATATTCAAACCCGACCAGCCTTAGCCGCCTGGGGCCACTCTATTACGTGGTACTTTTTATCGGAGGCTATGTTTTTACCAGTAACATTTTCGCCGAAATGTCCACGCCTCAGCGCAGCATCCCTTACCTTACGCTGCCCGTATCGAAACTCGAACGCCTAACCAATGCCTGGCTGCTTACGGCAGTGATTTATCCCATACTGGCCTTGCTGGCTATTGCACTTATTATCGGACTATCACACCTCTTGTTGGGCGTTCCGATGGCGGAAGGCACCATGAATGTGGTTTGGTCGCAGAAAGCCCTCTTTATCGTGCTCATTTACGTTATTACTCAATCGATATTCCTTTTTGGCGCCATTTATTTCCGCAAGCACAACTTCATCAAAACGCTGTTAAGCCTTTTTGTCTTTCAGATTGTTATTTCAATCTTTATGGCCTTCATCGTTTACCTGCTGTTTGGTAAATTTCAATTTAGTGAGGAAATAATGATACAGCAGTCCAACCTATCACCCGCCATGGAGCGGTTCTTTACCCAAACCCTGGTGGATGTTGCCAAATTCGGATTTTATTATCTTATGGTTCCATTTTTCCTTATGCTGACTTGGTTTGGCATTAAAGAAAGGCAGGTGTAGTTATGGAATTCAACGAAAATCAAGCGATATATATGCAGATCGCAGATTACTTCTGCGAAAACATTCTGCAGAAGAAATGGCAGGAAGGGGAGAAGATCCCTTCCATTCGGGAGATCGCCGTTCAGGTAGAGGTGAACCCCAACACAGCCATGCGCACCTTCAGCTACCTCCAGGACAAAGGCATCATTTTCAATAAGCGCGGCATTGGTTATTTTGTGGCCGATAATGGATATGAAAAGACCCTGGAGCTGAAAAAAGAACAGTTTGTTGAGGAAGAACTGCCGCAAATGTTTCGCACCCTCGACCTGCTCCGTATGGAGTTTAAAGACCTGGAAAAGCTTTATCATACCTACAGGCAAAAAAGCCACAACTAAAACCGGTTTTTTTCTGAAAACCAAAAAATCGAACAGAAATGAAAACAACAAACAAAATACTGCTGGTCACTTTGATTGCTATCCTTGCCGTTATGACCGTTCTGATTGTAATTGTAAGGCTCAATATCAGTTTCAGACCCGTTACCGAGGGAAGCATGAACGTTGTCACCGAAAATCGCGAAATATCATTCTTCAATGCCATTGAAGCATCAGGACCGGTGAAAGTAGAATTGATACAAGGCGAGGAAATCGGCCTGCGTCTTGAAGCCGACGACAACTTGATGGAACTGATCATAACGGAAGTAAATGACCAGGTGCTAACCATTCGCATGAAGGAAAGAGTGGTGAAATATAAGGCGCTGGATGTTAAGGTGGCCTTTGTAGCCCTCGAAGCCTTAAGCGTTTCGGCAGGAGCCAGTGTGTATTCACTGAATACTCTGGTGGGCATTGCCCTGAAACATGTGATAAGTTCGGGTGCCATTAGCGAACTCAACCTCGACTTTGAAGAACTCACCATTGAGGCCAGCTCGGGTGCAAGGGCCAAACTGGCCGGCAAAGTACGTGAGCTCTTTATTAACAGCAGCAGTGGTGCCGAAGTAAAAGCCAGCGAATTGCAGGCCGAAAATGCTAACATTAAAACTTCCTCGGGATCGGTAAACCACGTGTTTGTCAACAATGAAATGTCAGTCGATGCCAGCAGTGGCGCTGTAGTAAATTACGGCGGTAGGCCCACCATTAAGAGCATGAAAACTTCTTCGGGTGGAACGGTTGGAACCCTTTAAAAATTAACCTCTTAAACTACTGAAGCGCAATTGCTTATAAAAGCAATTGCGCTTATTTTTTAAAACATTAATTTAATTTTCAGGTTTCGCTGAATCCTTTTTCTTACCTTTACGCGCTCAAAATTTCTCAAAAAGCGCATCAGCATGAACAAAAGAATCTACACGATAATAAAAGGAACCGGAAGCTACGTCCCCGAAAAAGTTATAAAAAACGAACACTTTTTGAAGCACCGCTTCTACGACAAAACCGGTGAACTTATTGACAAGCCCAACGAAGAAATTATTGCCAAGTTTATGGAGATCACCGAAATTGAGGAGCGACGCTATGTGGAAGACCAGCATAACACGTCCGACCTTGGCTACTTTTCGGCGCTAAATGCCATTAAAGATGCTTCCATTGACCCCGAAGAACTCGATTATATAATTGTTGCACACAATTTTGGCGACGTGTATGCCGGCGATCACAAAACGGATATGTTACCCAGCCTTGCCGCGCGTATTAAGCACAAATTAGGAATAAAAAACCCCGATACCGTTGCGTACGATCTGCCTTTTGGTTGCCCCGGTTGGCTGCAGGGAGTGATTCAAGCCGACTATTTCATTAAATCTGGCGACGCCAAAAGGGCACTGGTAATTGGTGCAGAAACCCTTTCGCGCGTATCCGACCCGCACGACATTGACAGTATGATTTATTCCGACGGGGCAGGAGCCATTATCCTTGAAGGGTTTGAAAGTGAAAAACCTGTTGGAATTCTTTCCCACAAAACCCGCAGCGATACCCTTGAGCATTATAACTTGCTCTGGATGGAAAAATCGTACAATCCCGATTATCCAAAAGATGATATCTTCCTTAAAATGAATGGCCGCAGGGTTTATGAATACGCCATAAGTATGGTGCCACCTCTGGTAAAAACATGTATGGAAAAGGCCGAAGTGGGTATTGCCGATATTCAAAAGGTGCTGATCCACCAAGCCAACGGCAAGATGGATCATGTAATTATGCAAAAAATCCTTCGTCTGTTTGGCATTCGTGAAACCCCCGAGTTTCTGATGCCCATGACCATTTCCAAGTTGGGAAACAATTCCGTGGCTACGCTGCCTGTGCTGCTCGACCTGATTATGGCCAAAAAACTCGACAATCACCGCCTTGGCAGCGGCGATCACTATGTGCTGGCCTCTGTGGGTGCAGGAATGAACATAAACGCCATGGTTTACCGCATTCCTTGATTCGTTTTTTTGATTGGGCCGGATTTATTTCTTTCAAAAAAGAAAATGAATGGCTAAGTTTGCATCCTCATTTTTCCGGATGAAGGCCTTGACCACAACTGCTCATCATAAAGGTAAATTAATGGAGCTCAAAACACTGGTAAAAAAAGGCTTATCGCACTTGCATATTGACCTTACCCGAAATATGCAGTACGATCGGTTAACCTGGCGCATTATGGAGCTCATCATTCAGCCCAACTCAAACTGCATTGACATTGGCTGCCATAAAGGCGAAGTGCTTAGCCGCATGGTTAAACTCGCACCACAAGGCTATCACTATGCTTTTGAGCCCATTCCGCCTTATTTCCACCGCCTGAAGGAGCGCTTTAACGGCAGGGTAAGTGTATTGCCATTTGCACTCTCGGAAAATCCCGGAAAATCAGGTTTTCAGTACGTTAAAAACGCCCCGGCATACAGCGGCCTGAAAGAACGCAAATACAACGTTAAAAACCCGGAAATTGAGGAGATTGAGGTAGAAATTATGCGGCTCGACGACATAATTCCAGAAACACTTGCAATACATTTTATTAAGATAGATGTAGAAGGAGGGGAGTTTGATGTGCTGAAAGGGGCCAGGAGAATCATAAAAACGCACAAGCCGGTTATCGTGTTTGAAAGCGGCCTGGGTGCAAGCGAATACTATGGGGTGGAACCTGAAGAATTATTTTCTTTCCTGCACAACGAAATGCAATGCAAAGTTTCGCTGTTAAAAAATTTTATTGAAAATAAACCTGCGCTAACTTTGGAAGAATTTCTGGATGTGTATAAAAGTGCAAAGGAATATTATTTTGTGGCTCATGCCTGAAGCCAATTAGAAAATGCAAATAAACAGGGTTTAAAGTCACAATGAAATGCCTATTGATGTGGCCTTTTTTTTGACAATAATTTGTCTTATAATTAATATTATGTTAAATACTAAATATAAAAAGCAGGGAGTCTAAATTTGACTCCCTGCTTTCTATCCCCTGCTTTTGAGGGTTATGTTTTCAATCAACCTACTCTTCTTCAGGTGCAAACTTTTCGTGATAAATGTCTTGCATTACCTCAAGTTTTTCAGGCTGGTTAGTACGTGCATACAATTGCATTAAAGAAATTACCACCACTTCGAGGTTGGTTTCGTCATCGCCCAGCATTTCCATGGCTGTTTCCAGATATGGCTGCGCCTGGAGCCATTTTTCCTGAAAGCGCTTTTCCTCCTGCTCATACTGCCTAAAAGCAGCCGAGGTTGGATTAGCCCTTAGTTGGGCGTCAGCTTCTTCAAATATTCTGATCCCTTCATTAAAGTAAAGTACGCCTAAGTTGTAAATGGCATCAAAGTAATCAGGATCGAGCTCAATCGATTTTTGATATGATTTCTCGGCTTCCCTGAATGCAAACTGCCTGTCTTCCAGCGTATAAGTGGTATCTTGGGCCATGCGGTCATAGTTGGCGGCAAAGGCAAAATACAAGTTCGGATTTTCCGGATCCTTTTCAATGGCCAGGTTCAGGATTTCGCGGGCTTCGTCCACCTGTCCGGTGAAAATATAAATGTTGGCTTCCGAGAAAATCAGGTTCAGGTCATCGGGGTAGCGCTCACGGCCAGCTTTAATCATGGTTGTGGCAGCAGCAGTATCTCCTTTTGCCATCAAAATATTAGTCATAGAAGAAAACATGTAAGGCTGATCGTAATCCATGTCAATCAACTGCCTGTACATTTCTTCTGCCGGGGCAAATTCACGTGCCATTTCGGCAGCCAATGCGGCATTATAGAGCGTGGTGGTATCGATAGAACCAAACGACTCAGCCAAGCTGTAGGACCTGCGGAAGGCCCTGCTTGCATTGCTGTAATCAGATGCATTAAAAGCTTCAACGGCAGCATTAAAGGTTAGCTCAGACATCACCAGCAAGGTTTGCTGAATTTCAATCACGTTAGAGTTGTCCTTGTCCTTTTCTTGTGCAGTTTGCAATGCCTCGTAGGCCACTTCCAAAGGATTATTGTGAAGTGCTTTCACTTCAGGATCTTGGCTTACAAAGATTTCGATATAAACTTTCGCACGGGTAATGTGCGTGCTGGCATCATTCAATGCCGATTGATCCTGCATTGCTGCATCGATCATTTCCTTTGCATTTGCAATATTACCCCTGTTTAACTGGGTATTTGCACGGCGGACATCACGCGTTTGTGCCTGGGCAAAAGTCGTTGCAAATAAGCAAAATATTACAATAAAAATTGTCCGTTTCATTGGAATCATTTTTTGGTTTTTGTTTGGGTGAACTTATTAATTATTTACAAATGTAACATTATTTTAAAACTGAAATAATGTTGTCAGGAATTTTACTCCTGGGGCTCATTCTGCTCAGCGCCCATGTCATCTGGCAATTCTTCGCCATTCTCCAGGTCGTCTCCGTTTATTGCAGATTCGAGCACTTTGGTAACTGCAGCGATCTCGTCGTCGTTTTTCAGTGTTATAAGCTTTACACCTTGTGTGGCTCTTCCCATGTCGCGTAGCGTTCCTACCGAAAGTCTGATGGTAATTCCTGACTTGTTAATGATCATGAGATCATCGGCTTCAGTAACATTGACCATTGAGATCATGGCGCCTGTCTTTTCGGTAATATTCAGCGACTTCACTCCTTTTCCTCCGCGGTTGGTAATGCGGTACTCTTCCACTGGCGAGCGCTTACCGTAGCCTTTTTCCGAAACTACAAGAATGCTGCTCTGCGTATCCTCTACACATACCATGCCAACTACTTCATCTTGTGGATTGGCAAGCGTGATTCCCTTTACCCCTGCGGCATTGCGGCCCATGGGCCTCACATGGTCCTCGTTGAATCGAATGGCTTTTCCGCTGCGCAATCCAATAAGCACCTGGTTCTTGCCGTTGGTAAGGCTGGTGCCTATTAATTCATCTCCTTCGCGAATATTTATGGCAATGATACCATTGGCCCTGGGACGGCTGTATGCCTCCACGCTGGTCTTTTTAATGATACCCTTCTTGGTGCAAAGAATTATGTAGTTATTTTCAATATATTCCTGATCGGTCAGATCCTTAATGTTTACCACCGCCTTGATTTTATCATCGGCCGGAATATTGATCAGGTTCTGAATGGCTCTGCCTTTGCTCGATTTGGCGCCTTCCGGAATTTCAAACACACGCATCCAGAAGCACTTGCCTTGTTCGGTAAAGAACAGCAGGTAATTGTGGTTTGTTGCAGTAAAGAGTTGTTCCACAAAGTCTTCTCCGCGGGTCGATGAGCCTTTGCTGCCCTTCCCTCCCCTGCTCTGAGTTCTGAATTCGCTCAGGGCCGTTCTTTTTATGTAGCCCAGGTGCGAGATGGTAATCACCACGCTTTCGTCGGCAATGGTATCTTCAATGCGGAAATCGTTTGCCGTATATTCTATTTCGGTACGGGCCTTGTCGCCAAATTTTTCTTTCACCTCAAGGAGTTCGTTCTTGATGATTTCCATACGCAGGGTAATATCCGCAAGCACTGACTTATAATAGTCAATCTTTTTCAGGATCTCATCGTACTCTTCCTTGATCTTGTTGCGCTCCAGCCCGGTTAGGCGCTGCAGACGCATATCAAGAATGGCCCTTGACTGTATTTCAGAGAGGTTAAACTTCTCCATCAGACCGTTCCTGGCTTCCTCGGGCGTAAGCGAGGCCCTGATAAGTGATATCACCTCGTCGAGGTTGTCGAGGGCAATGAGCAATCCTTCGAGGATATGGGCACGCTTTTCTGCCTCGCGAAGTTCGTATTGGGTGCGACGCGTTACTACATCGTGGCGGTGTTCTACATAGTGGTAAATGAGATCTTTGAGGTTAAGAACCTCCGGCCGACCATGTACCAGTGCAATATTGTTAACGTTAAAGGCGGTTTGCAGTCCGGTGTGCTGGTAAAGCTGGTTGAGCACCACGTTTGGAATGGCATCTTTGCGCAGTTCGTAAACAATGCGCAGACCTTTGCGGTCAGACTCATCACGAATATCGGTAATTCCTTCAATCTTCTTGTCGTTCACCAGGTCGGCCGTTTTCTTGATCATTTCGGCCTTGTTTACCTGGTAAGGAATGGAGGTAACAATAATAGCCTCCTTGCCATGATCATAGGCTTCGAAGGTGGCTTCGCCACGCATCACTACCCTGCCACGACCGGTCATACAAGCTTCCCTCACCCCTTCGTATCCGTATATCAGGCCACCGGTGGGAAAATCAGGCCCTTTGATGAACTTCATCAGTTCTTCAATGGTGATTTCGTTGTTGTCGATATATGCAATAGTGCCGTCAATTACCTCTGAAAGGTTGTGGGGCGGCATATTGGTAGCCATACCCACAGCAATACCTGATGAGCCATTTACCAGCAAGTTGGGAATTCTGGCAGGCAAAACGGTAGGTTCCTGCAGGGTATCGTCAAAGTTGTTCTGAAAGTCAACGGTCTCCTTATCAATATCCACAAGAAGCTCTTCTGCGATTTTCCTAAGGCGTGCTTCGGTATAACGCATGGCTGCGGGGCTGTCGCCGTCGATGCTTCCAAAGTTTCCCTGGCCGTCAACCAGGGGATAACGCAGCGACCATTCCTGGGCCATACGCACCATGGCATCATACACAGAGGTGTCGCCATGCGGGTGATACTTACCCAGCACCTCCCCTACTATCCTGGCCGATTTTTTATACGGACGGTTGCTCAGGGTGCCCAATTCGTTCATTCCAAAAAGCACGCGACGGTGAACAGGTTTCAAACCATCGCGCACATCCGGCAGGGCTCGCGAAACAATTACTGACATGGCATAATCGATGTATGCGGTCTTCATTTGTTCCTCGATGTCTACTTTGAATATCTTTTCGCCAGACATATTGATTATTAGTGTTTTATAAAAGTTTCTCTGTGAAAATTATAAGCTACGAAAATACGCTTTTTAATGCACTTTTCCTTGCTAAAACCACAATAAAATCAGTATTTTTCTAACAATTCCAGTTAATTATTGTTAATAAAACCGGAAGGTATTTTCTGAATTGATTAATATTGTAGTTAATTTTGATTGGATAAAAATAATTTACACTGAATGGAAGCAAAATTTTCACCAAGAGTTAAGGATGTGATCACCTATAGCCGCGAAGAGGCTCTTCGCAATGGCAACGATTACATAGGGATCGAACATCTTCTTCTCGGAATAATCCGGGAAGGCGAAGGCTTGGCGGTAAAAATATTATCTCACCTTGGTATTGATTTGTTAAAACTGAAAACCATTATTGAGAATACTATTAAAGGCTCTTCGCCTCGCGGGCGTAGCCTCGATAATATTCCACTGGTAAAACAGGCCGAAAGGGTATTGAAGATTACTTACCTGGAAGCAAAACTTTTCAACAGCGAGATGATAGGTACAGAGCACCTTTTGCTTAGTATCCTTAAAGATGCCGACAACCTTGCCACCAAAACCCTTAATCAGCAAGGCGTTGATTATGAACTGATCAAGGAAGAAATCAACAACTGGCGTGGAGGCAACCCTGAAGGCGACACCCGTCACGACATCCGCGGCGACCTTTCGGCCGGGGGCGATGAAGACGATGCCGGCGAAAGCAGCTTTGGCAGTTCCTTCAAAAAGGTTTCGGACAAATCGAAAACGCCGGTGCTCGATAATTTTGGGCGCGACCTTACCCGTGCTGCCGAGGAAAACCGCCTCGACCCTGTGGTGGGCCGTGAAAAAGAACTGGAGCGCATTGCACAGATTCTCTCGCGCCGCAAAAAGAACAACCCCATCCTGATCGGCGAACCAGGCGTTGGCAAGTCGGCAATTGCCGAAGGCCTTGCCCTTCGCATTGTTCAGCGAAAAGTTTCAAGGGCGCTTTTCAACAAAAGACTGGTAACCCTCGACATTGCCTCGCTCGTGGCAGGCACCAAGTACCGGGGTCAGTTTGAAGAGCGCATGAAAGCCCTGCTCAACGAGCTGGAGAAGAATCAGGATGTGATCCTGTTTATCGACGAGCTCCATACCATTGTAGGTGCAGGGGGAGCATCGGGATCACTCGATGCCAGCAATATGTTTAAACCTGCCCTGGCCCGTGGCGAGCTCCAATGCATTGGCGCCACCACCCTGGATGAATACCGCCAGCATATTGAAAAGGACGGGGCCCTGGAACGCCGGTTTCAGAAAATCCTGATCGATCCAACTTCGGCAGAGGAAACCGTTGAAATTCTGAATAACATTAAGCAGAAATACGAAGACCACCACTTGGTCACCTATTCTGATGAGGCCATAAAGGCGTGTGTGCACCTGACCGACCGTTATGTGAGCGATCGTTGTCTTCCCGACAAGGCCATTGATGCTCTTGACGAAGCTGGCTCACGTGTGCATATTACCAACATTAAGGTGCCCGAAAACATCATAGAGATTGAGGCACGCATCGATGAAGTACGCGATGAAAAAACACGGGCCATAAAAAGCCAGAAGTACGAGCTGGCAGCCAAACTGCGCGACCAGGAGCGTGAGCTGGGAGAAAAACTTGAGCAGGAGAAGCGCCAATGGGAAGAGGAATCGCAACTGCATCGCGAGGTAGTTACCGAGCAGAATGTTTCTGAGGTGGTATCCATGATGACTGGTGTGCCGGTTCAACGCATTGCCCTTAACGAAAGTGAGCGCCTGATCAGCATGGAGGAAGACCTTGGAAAAACCGTGATTGGACAAGATGATGCCATTATTAAAGTGGTGCGAAGCATACGCCGCAACCGTGCTGGCCTCAAGGATCCCAACAAGCCCATTGGCTCATTCATATTTCTTGGTCCCACCGGTGTGGGGAAAACCCACCTGGCCAAGGTGCTTTCCAAGCACCTCTTCGACTCTGACGATGCCCTGGTACGTATCGACATGAGCGAATACATGGAAAAATTTGCCGTGAGCCGCCTCATTGGCGCCCCTCCCGGATACGTAGGTTACGAAGAAGGTGGGCAGCTGACCGAGAAAATCCGTCGAAAGCCATACTCCGTTGTGTTGCTGGATGAAATTGAGAAAGCTCACCCGGATGTGTTTCACTTGCTGCTACAGGTGCTCGACGATGGGCAGCTGACCGACAGCCTTGGCCGTCGCATCGACTTCAAGAATACCATTATCATTATGACTTCCAATATTGGCTCACGTCAATTGAAGGACTTTGGTATGGGTGTTGGTTTCAGTACCACTGCCAAGCAGGCTGCTTCAGGAGAATATGCCCAGAGCGTCATTGAAAATGCCCTTAAAAAGGCTTTTGCGCCGGAGTTCCTGAATCGTGTGGACGATGTGGTAATCTTTGATTCGCTCAAGAAAGAGCATATTTTCAAGATCATCGATATTGAACTGGCCAAGCTTTACAAACGCATTAACGACCTTGGGTATAGAGTTGAACTCTCGCTGGAAGCCAAGGAATTCATTGCTGAAAAAGGCTGGGATGCTGCCTTTGGAGCACGTCCGCTGAAACGGGCCATCCAGAAATACCTGGAAGACCCCCTGGCAGAAGAGATTATTAAGGCCAGGGTAAAGGAAGGCGAAATCATTTATATCGACTTCGACAAGGATAGCCAGGAGATTCATATTGGCCCGCGTAAGTTTGTGGCCGACTCCAAAAAACCTGAAAAACCTGAAAAGCCTGAGAAAAAGGAAGATAAGTAAGCCTTCAGGTATAGGAATAAAAAAAAGGGATCCGATTCAGATCCCTTTTTTGTTTTAGAAAGTTATCAGAACTTATATTCGTTATCCTCAATCAGTTTTGCGGCAATGCGGCGACGGGCTTCCTTTACGTTAACTCCTGCAACGGTAGTAAGCGTGTTAATCGCTGCAGCCAAACGATTGGCGTCTCCCTGCTCTGGTAATGAATAAACGCAATCGAGGGCAAAACCACGTATTTTCTGGGCAGCATCATATACAAATACATCCAGAATGTCCTTATACAGGGCAGCTTGCTCAGCTTTCATGCCCTCCACTTTCTGAACCCTCAGGGCAAGAGACTCGGCAATGTAAAGTTCGCTTATCACATCGGCTATGTTCATCATCACCTCCTGCTCGCGCACCAGTTTTTTGGCAAACTGGGTGGAAGCGGCATGAATACAAAGCAGGGCAACCTTTTTGTAATTTTTTAAGTAGCGCTGTTTCTCCTGGTAGTAATCTTCACCAGGCACTTTGCCATCCGTAATCGAATCAAGATCGTTATACAATGCAGCTGCGGGGCCAAAAAGGTCGAAATCGCCTTTCATGGCGCGCTTCATGGCGGTATCGCCCACCAGCAGGCGGTTGATCTCGTTTGTACCTTCAAATATACGGTTGATGCGTGAGTCACGGTAGCCGCGTTCCACGTTCATCTCGGCTGAGTAACCCATACCACCATGAATCTGAACGGCTTCATCGGCAACGAAGTCGAGCATTTCTGAACCATATACCTTGAGAATGGCATCTTCAACTGCATAATGACTAATGGCTTCAATGGTAGCCCGGCCATAATCAGGTTCGGTTGTTTTCAGCACTTCCAGAAGGTCGTCAATATCCTTGCTTACGCGATAAATGGCCGCTTCGTGGGCATAAAGGCGGATCACCATTTCGGCCAGTTTGTGCTGAATGGCACCAAAGGTTGAAATGAGTACACAAAACTGTTTGCGCTCGTTGGCGTATTTTACAGAATCGGTAATGGCCTTTTTTGCCGCGCCAATCACGTTAGCGCCTAGCTTCATACGGCCCATATGCAGAATATTCAGGGCAATGCGGAAACCTTCGCCACGTGCACCCAGCATATTTTCTGCAGGAACCATAACATCATTATAATAAATCTGGGCGGTTGAAGAACCTTTGATTCCCATTTTGTGCTCATCGGGTCCGATAACCACGCCGGGCATATTGCTCTCTACCACAAAGGCGCTGAGAATGCGATCGTTTTCCACTTTGGCAAAAACCACCTGGGTGTCGCAGAATCCGGCATTGGTGATCCACATTTTCTGACCATTCAGAATGTAATGCTTTCCGTCTTCGGCAGGAATGGCTTTCGAGTTGCCAGAGTTGGCATCGCTTCCGGCACCTGGCTCGGTAAGGCAATAAGCCCCAAGCAGTTCACCGGAGGCTAATTGGGGAATATAACGCTGACGTTGTTCTTCATTGCCATAATACATGATGGGCAGGGTGCCAATGCCACAATGGGCCATAAATGCCACAGAAAATGAATAGGCAGCACCTATGGTTTCAGCAGCGAGCATCTGGGTTACGAACGACTGGCCAAAACCGCCATATTCTTCAGGAATGGAAATACCCATCAGGCCCAGTTCTCCTGCCTTTTTAAGGATTTCCTTCATGAGTTCGCGGTCGCCCTTGTCCAATTTGTCAAGGTGCGGGTATACTTCGGCTTCAATAAAATCTTTACATGTCTGGGCAATCATTAATTGTTCCTCGTTGTACTCTTCAGGAACGAAAATATCATGGGCATCAACTTCCTTCACCAGGAATTCGCCACTTTTTAGGTTTTTTGTTTTGTCCATTTTTTTGGTTTGGTTTTATTGATTCTTAAATACCCAATGCCTGGGCAATGAGTTCGGCAATATCGTAATTTTTGATTTCTTCCTCCCGGTTCTTGTATTTCAGACCATCGGTCATCATAGTCATGCAAAACGGGCAGGAAGTGGCAATGATCTTGGCATCGGTTTGCAAGGCGTCTTCAATACGCTCAATAAACACTTCCTTTTCGCCTTTTTCGGCTTCCTTGAACATTTGCCCACCGCCGGCCCCACAGCAGAGTGCAAAACTTTTGTTGCGGTGCATTTCCACCATTTTCCCCGAAAGGGAATTAAGTACCCTGCGTGGCGATTCGTAAATATCGTTGGCGCGGCCAAGGTAACAAGGATCGTGATAAGTGATGGTTACATTTGTAAACACCTGCGGATCAATCTGTAGCTTTCCTTCTGAAATCAGGCCATCCAGAAAATCGACATAGCTGATCACCTCGTAAACGCCACCAAGGTCGGGATATTCGTTTTTGAAAATATTGTAGCAATGCGGGCAAATGGTAATAATCTTCTGCACTTCGTAAGCTTTGAATATTTCAATATTTTGCAGGGCCTGCATCTGATAGAGCATTTCGTTGCCTGCCCGGCGTGCGGGGTCGCCCGTGCACGATTCCTCCTTACCAAGCACGGCATAATTCACCTCGAGGTACGAAAGAATTTTTGCAAAGGCAGCTGCCACTTTTTTGTAGCGGTCGTCATAAGCCCCGGCGCAGCCCACCCAGAAAAGGTATTCGGACTTTTCTCCCCTGGCAAAAAGATCGGCCATTACGGGTACTTCAATTTTAATGGTCTCCATTGTTGTTTATTTTGGCTTATGATTTTTTTATTTCAAGGTCTTTGGCCCAGAGCAAACGGTCTTCGGCCGAATACTGCCAGGGCGCGCCATTGTTTTCGATGTTGTTGAAAACGGCCTTTAATTCGCCGGGTGCTGAGCCCTCTTCCATCACCAGGTAGCGGCGCATATCGACAATGAGCGTGGGGTGGTTGATGTTGATGGGGCATTCCATGGCACAGGCGTTACACGTGGTGCATGCCCAGAGCTCTTCTTCAGAAATGAAATCGCGGATCAGCGATTTGTTATCCGAAAAATCTTTGCCCGATTTGAGCAGGCCCTTGCCTTTTTCGCGCATGCGGGCGCGCAGGTCCATTACAATTTTGCGTGGTGAAAGCTTTTT
>JAWLCS010000001.1:0-12892 GCA_041687035.1 Bacteroidales bacterium | reverse complement strand
GTTATCCGAAAAATCTTTGCCCGATTTGAGCAGGCCCTTGCCTTTTTCGCGCATGCGGGCGCGCAGGTCCATTACAATTTTGCGTGGTGAAAGCTTTTTGCCGGTAATGGAAGCCGGACACACCGAGGTGCAGCGTCCGCATTCGGTGCAGGCCAGTGAGTCCAGGTAGTTCTTCCAGGTCACATCTTCGACATCCAAAACCCCAAAACGTTCGGGAGCGACCTCTCCTTCAGCCGGTGCAAAAGCGGTGGCAGGATCAAGCATCAGCTTCACCTCGCGGGTAATGCTATCCATATTGGGAAGTTTGCCCAGCGGATCGAGCCGCGATAGGAACACATTGGGCACCGACATGAACACATGGAAGTGTTTGCTGTAAGGCAACAGGTTAGCAAAGAAAAAAATCAGCAGGATGTGCGCCCACCAGTGGATTTCGTGATGCACATGCAGGGCAGCAGGGCTCAAACCCGACACCAGGCCTGTAAGGTGCTGGCTTACCGGAAAAACGCCATGGATGGTTTCATTCATAGCCATTTGATGGGCCACATAGCTGGTGTTAAGCCCCAGCAGGGTAAGCATGAGCAACAGAATGATGCTGAGCGCCACCTTGGCATCCACATGCGAAACATGCTTCATTTCAATGCCTTCGAAGCGCTTCACATGAATAAAAAGCCGGCGGCCAAGAAAAATGAGAATGGCAATGGCCACGATCAGGGCAAAAATGTCGCCGCTGGCCATCACTACATCATAAAATCCGCCCATCACCTTCAGGGAGCGTTCGATGCCAAAAAGGCCGTCGATCACCATTTCGATGCTACCGATCAGAATCACAAGAAATCCCCAGAAGACCAAGGCATGCATAATTCCCGTAAAGGGCTTTCTGAACATTTTCGATTGCCCCAGGGCTACCTTCATCGTAAGCGAAATGCGCTTGCCGATGTCCTTTACGGGAAATGCGGGTTTGGTGAGTTGAAACAGCTTCACATACCTCCAGGTGGTATAGCCAAATACCCCAAAAGTAAGTAGCAAGGCTGCTGCAAAAATAATTTGGCTGGTCATAAATTTTGGTTTGTTTGGTGGTTCGTTTTAAGAAAGACCAGAAAAAGCTTGAGGCTGACTCAAAAGTTTTATTCTCGCCACAAAATCACAAAAACACAAAATTTCACCAAATTAAAAACTGTATATTAACCTTTTGTGTTTCTTAGTGTCTTGATGTTTTAGTGGCAAATTTTTTTTGACTTTTGAGACCGCCTCAAGGCAGAAAATTATTTGTTTTTTATTTCTCTTACTGCTTCCACAAGCTTAGGAAGCACCTTCATGGCATCACCCACGATACCGTATTGGGCCGCCTCAAAAATCGGAGCAGACTTATCAGGGTTGATCGCCACAATGTATTTTGAAGAGCTCACCCCTGCCAGGTGCTGGGTTGCGCCCGAAATGCCAATGGCGAAATACAGGTTGGGTGCAATGATTTTGCCGGTTTGGCCGGTATGTTCTTCGTGGGGTCGCCAGCCTTCATCAGAAACAGGCCTTGAACATGCCGTGGCGGCATTGAGCAGCTCGGCCAGCTCCAGAATGGGCTGCCAGTTGTCGGCCGACTTCATGCCACGCCCCCCAGAAATGACAATCTCCGCATCGCTGAGCAGAATCTTTCCTTCGTGCTTCTGAACGTCCTTCACCACAGTTTTTACAGCAGCACCATCGAGCTCAGGGGCAAAATTTTCAATCACCGGCACAACTTCCTTTTCGGCCAGGTCAAAAGAGTTTTGCATCAGGGTAATGATCTTTACCTCGGTATTCAGCGAAAGGTGTGCAAAGGCATTGCCCGAGAACACTTTTTTGCTTACCACAAAAGGCTCAGTGCTGAGCGGCAGTTTGTTTACGCCTGACCCCAAGGCAGCTTTCAGCTTAACGGAAAGCCTTGGTGCGATAGATTTGCCGGCATTGTTGCTGGCAATAACGATCACTTTAGCGCCTTCCTTTTTGGCCACCTGTGCAATTACGCTGGTGTAGGCTTTGCTGTCGAGGTGCTTCAGTAACTCGTGGTCGGCAGCAACCACCTTTTCCACGCCGTATTTTCCCAGCTTTTTTAATTCACTTTCTTCCACTTTTCCAATAGAAACAGCCGCCAGGCTGGTGCCCAGCATCTCGGCTACTTTAGCTCCATAGGAAGCCAGTTCGAAGGTTAGTTTTTTGAATTTACCGTCCCAGTTTTCGGCAAAAATTAATACAGACATATGCTTTTTATTTTTTTCGGTTCGAAATGATTAAATGACCTTGGCTTCGTTCTGAAGCATTTCAATGAGCTGACCTGCATTTTCAGGATCGACAAATTTGCAGGCGTCACGGGGCTGGGGTGGCTCGTATCCAATGAAACTGCTCAAAGCTTCGGTGGAAGGAGCTTCAACTAATGTAATGGGCTTCGAACGGGCCATCATGATACCCCTCATGGCGGCAATGCGCGGTTCTTTTGCAATGCCTTTCTGCACCACACCGACAAATGGCGAAGGAACCGTAACGACTTCCTTTCCACCATCAATTTCGCGGGTAATCAAAGCCTGCCCGCCTTCGATCTTCAGATTCGAAATGGCCGAAACTGAAGGAAGGTCAAGAAACTCGGCAAGCATGCTGCCAACATTTGAACCATTGTAGTCGCTCGATTCAATCCCGCAAAGGATAATATCGAACTGCCCGGCTTTTACCACTTCGGCCAGTGAGGCAGCCACCTTGTAAGCATCGGCAGGTTCAATATTTACGCGGTAGGCGTTATCGGCACCAATGGCCAAAGCCTTGCGAATGGTGGGTTCAGAGGCAACTGGTCCAACATGGGCAACACTCACCTGCTTCACTCCGGAGGAAGCATCGTCTTTCAACTCCAGGGCGCGGGTCAGCGAAAGTTCATCCCATGGGTTGATCACCCATTGAATGCCAGCCGTGTCGAGTCGAGTGTTATTGTCGGCAAACTTTACCTTGGTGGTCGTGTCGGGAACGTTACTGATACAAACTAAGATATTCATTGGATAGGCTTTAATTGGTTTTCAGATTTGAAAATAAAATGGCATGGCGCCGGGCAAAAGGCGCAAATATAGCAATATTTGCACACTTGTATAAATTGGAAAAACTGGTCGAAAATCTGCCCGGGCATTTGAAAATAAACAAGTTAAGAGCTATTGTCAACACCTTATTTCTTTTTAGTACCCAAGATTCTTTCCTTTTCCTGGATATCGTCGAAACATTCGCCCTGGCAGGTGAAGCAGCTCTCAATGAGGGTGTCGCTGATACCCATGGTGGAGTAGCCCCCATCGTGAAACAGGTTCTGCATGGTCACCTTCCTGGTAAGGTCGGAGAACATAACAACGCAGTAATCCGCACATTCGTCGGAACTTGCATTGCCAAGGGGCGACATACAGTTTGCGTAGGCATAAAAGCTTTTGAAGCCACCCACACCGGTGCCGGCGGTGGTAACGGTAGGCGACTGCGAGATGGTGTTTACACGTACCTTGCGTTTTATGCCATAGTGGTAGCCGAAGCTGCGGGCAATAGACTCGAGCATTGCCTTTGCCTGGGCCATGTCGCTATAGGAAGAATAAGTGCGCTGTGCAGCAATGTAGCTCAGGGCAACCACACTACCCCAATCGTTCATGGCATCCATCTGGTAAGCAACTTGCAGCACCTTGTGCAGCGAAATGGCCGACACATCAAGGGTTTTGTTCATATAGTTGTAGTCGAGGTCGGTGTAGTGCAGGCCTTTGCGCACATTGGGCGACATGCCCACCGAGTGCAGCACAAAGTCAATTTTCCCGCCAAGGATTTTCATGCTTTCCTGGAAAAGGTTTTCCAGGTCATCAACCTGCGTAATATCAGCCGGAATCACTTCTGCATTCAGCTTTTCGCCCAGTTTAAAAATTTCGCCCATTCTCAAGGCAATCGGCGCATTGGTCAGGACGATCTTTGCACCATTTTCATGGGCTTTCTCTGCCACTTTCCAGGCTATGGAGTTCTCGTCGAGTGCTCCGAAAATGATTCCCCTCTTTCCTTTCAGCAATTGTATTGACATGATAGTTTGATTTTAGTTTTTCTGTGTATTAAAAATGAGTTCGCGGGCCGTGGCAAGCATAACCTCTGTGGGTTTCTCGCCGCCCAGCATTTTGGCCACCTCCATTATGCGGTCGCCGTTATGGATATTTTTAATAGCCGTGCGGGCCCTGCCCTGCACAATGGTTTTGTAAACGAGCAGGTGTGAATGGCCCCGCGAAGCGATCTGTGGAAGGTGTGTGATGGTAATAACCTGCATGTTGCGGGCAATGGATTCGAGAATGTTGGCCACCCGGGTGGCTGTTTCGCCCGAGATACCCGAGTCAATCTCATCAAAAATAATGGTAGGCAGCAGGTTGCGCTGCGAAATCATCGATTTGATGCTGAGCATAAGTCTCGACAACTCCCCGCCCGATGCCACCCTGGCAATTTCGCTGGGCGTGCCGCCGGGATTGGCGCTGAACAGGAAGGTAAGCTGGTCGATGCCGTTGGCATTCATTCCCTCGAAAGCCTTGCTCTCAATTTTAAAGCTGGCGCCTGGCATTCCCAGTTGCCTGAGCAATGCGGTAACTTCTTTTTCCATTTGAGGGATGACCACCCGTCGGTGTTTCGATATCTTTTCGGCCTGTTGCACGAGGTCTTGCCTCATGGTTGCAAGCTCCTTGTGCCATTTCTTGATCTCCTCCTCGAGCGAGTCGATGGCAAGGATCTTTTGTTGGTAATCGTCGCGTATGCTTTCGAGCTCCTCCATACTGGCTGCGTTGTGCTTAAGCAGAAGCTTATTGAGCAGGTCGATGCGCTGCTGCAGCTCCATGGCACGGGCGGGGTCGTGGGTCACCTCCTCTGCCTCGCTCTCCAGGTCGGCGTTGAGGTCTTTGACCTCGATCAGCACCGACTCCAGCCGGGCCATCAGCTGCCGGAATCTTTCGTTGTAGCGCGCCAGCGGGCGCAGCAGCTGCAGGCTTTCATTGAGGCCCGACAGCACGTTGATGTCGGCATTGCCAATAATAAAGGAGGCCTTTTCGAGGTTGAGCTTGATTTCTTCGGCATGACGGAGTATCTCTAGCTCACCTTCAATTTGCTGATGCTCTGAAGGGCTAATGCGTGCCTTGTCGAGCTCGTCGAACTGAAAGCGGAAATAGTCGAGTTCGGTCCGGGAGCGTTTTTCCTGCTCTTCAAGACTTTCAATTTTTTTGCTGAACTTTTGCCATTCGCGGAAAGCGAGCCTAAAGTCATTTACGGCTTCCAGGTGGCCCGCAAAACTGTCGACCACGTCGAACTGAAAGGACGACTCGCCAATAAGCAGGGTTTGGTGTTGCGAATGGATGTCGATAAGCTTTTCGGCCACCTCTTTCATTACGGTAAGGTTAACCGGGGTATCGTTGATAAACGCCCTGGACTTTCCCTGGGGGTTTATTTCTCTTCTGAAGATGGTGAGCTGGTCGTAGTCGAGCTGGTATTTTTCGAATAAGTCGCGCAAGTCTATATTTTCCAAATCGAAGGTGCCTTCCACAATGCATTTGCGGTCTTTGTGCATGAGCACCTGGGTGTCGGCACGCTGCCCCAGGATGAGGGCCAGGGCCCCCAGCAAAATAGACTTTCCTGCGCCGGTTTCGCCCGTGATGACGGTAAGCCCTTCGGTAAGCGAAATATCGAGTTTCTCGATCAGGGCATAGTTTTCAACCAGCAGATGTTTCAGCATACAGGCTACAAAATTGACGGGCCAAAGTTAACAAACTTTGACAAAAGAAAAAGGATTATTTAATCGGCCGTTTAACGCGTCTGGACTTCTGCGCCCTGGGTCATGCGCCGGTACTTGGAGCTGTTGGCAGGGTCTATTTCGGTAAGGATCTGAATGGCTTTGTTGCGGTCCATGGGGTTGGCCTCGGTAAAAAGATTCACCAGTTCATCGCCTTTGGCGGTCATTACAATTTGCATTAGGAAGCTTCCGGGGCGCTCGCGATGGGCCCGCTGCAGCATTTCGAGGGCATTGACCACTTCGGCCCTTGCCATTTCCATGTTTTCGGTCATGCGGTCGAAGCCCAGGCGGTGATAAGTGTAGACAGCTTCGCGAATGGGACGGTAGGTGGTGTTAAAAATATTTTCCATGAGCCAGTAGCGGTTGCGCTGACCTTCAAACGATTTCCATCCACGCTCCTGCGCATTTTGGGCCAGGTTGACAATGTTCTGGGCGCGCTCAAAATAGGGATTCCCCCCGTAAGGCGCAAAAGAATCGAAGTCGAAGCCCAGAATTACATACACATAAAAAGCTACGAGCGAAGTAAGATTGCTGGTAAAAACATTGTCGGCATATTCGAGGGGCTGGTTTTCGAGGTAGCGGAAATGCACATCGCGATCCTGGTGGTTGAAGAGCGGAGTGCTGTATGAGGTATGATACACGGGCCTGCGCGACTGAATTTGTATGGTGCCCTTGTATTCGTCGCCCGACCGCTCATTGATGGTGATCATGATGGAAGCTTCGATACGCTCCTGGGTATTGAACTGAAACTGCGTCCAGTTACGTTGGTTTACAAATTCGTAGATGTCGGCCTGCAAGGTTTGCATGATCAGGCGGTCGGTTTCAGAAAGGCCCGGGGTGCTGATGGAAACCATGCAGTTCATTTCCTGGGCTTTTAGCGAAAGCGCAGGCATGAATAAAAGGGAAACAAAAGCAGCAATCAGTAGTTTCTTCATTTTCAGAATAATTTTTGCGCCCTGCCTTGCATCGAACCCTGGCAACAGCGGCCTAAATTGGTTACTGAATAAAAACGCCAAAACCACACATTATTATATAACAGTCTGATTTGTGGTGCGGGTTTTTGAAAAAGGTTTGTTGGGGTAAAGATAAAAAAAACCTGCCCAACCGGATTACGGCGAAAGGCAGGTTTTTTGAGAAAAGAATTTATTTATTTATTTGGTTCCGTTTCGGGAACGCGGAAATAAATGTTTCCGTTATTAAATTCGCTGATGGCGATAAGCGAAGGTTTTGGGAGCTGCTCGTAAAAACGGGCAATCTCAATCTGCTCGCGGTTTTCAAAGATTTCTTCGAGGTTGTCGGTAGAAGTAGCGAACTCTTCCAGCTTGCTGTTGAGTTCTTCCTTCATTTCAAGGCCGATCTGGTTGGCACGCTTAGCCACGATGACCACCGACTGGTAAATGTTATGCGTATCCTTGTCAAACTGCCTCAGGTCGCGTGTTACCGTGGTACTTTCTGATTTTACTTTTTTGTAATCCATGTGCTGTTTATTTGTTTTCTGTTATTTCTTCTTTGGGAGTCAAACGTTCGATCAGGTTCTGGGCGGCGTCGCGCATACGTTGCGACTGGTCCCTGAACCTGCTCTCGGGGTAAATTCTTATCAGGCGCCCATGGGCTTCCACCACATTGGCAAAGCGCTCAGGCTGCCTGTCGGGGATGCTTTGTTCGGCATATTCGAAATTGGCACGAACAATATTAAAGAGGGCTTCTTCCCGGTATTTCGAATCGGGATAGTCCCTGATCAGGTTGTTGTATGTAGTAATTGCAGCTACATAGTCTCTCAGGTTGAAATACAATGTGCCCAGGTCAAACACTTTCTTTTCCTGTTTTTGCCTCAGCTCATCGATGAGCCCATTGGCCTCGGCCACTCTTTCGCTGGCGGGATAACGGTTAATGAATATCTGAAGCTCACGAATAGCTTCAATGGTAGTGGTCTGGTCGAGGCTTGAACGGGGGGAATCCAGATATTTTGTATAGGCTGCAAGGAATAGAAACTCCTCGGCGTGCTCACTGGTGGGAAAAGCCTGGTGAAAGGTTTTGAAATAATGGCTGGCCATCACATAGTCGCGCTGCTTGTAATGCGCCATAGCATAATAGTAATTGATCAATTCCGCTTTCTGGGTTCCCCTAAAGGCAGGAATTACATCAGTAAACAAGCCTATGGCACGGTGATAGTCGCCTTTTTCGTAATATTCAATGGCTTTTTCGAGCTTCAGGTCGTTATCGGTACTCTTGAGCAGTTTCTGATATTTGCTGCAGGAGGTGGCAAAAAACAGCATTACCAACATAGCTATCAGAGCGTGTTTTCCGTGTATATTAAACATGAATCTGTTGCAGGATTTAGGTTATATGCGCAAAGAACGCAATTTTGCCAAAACAATTTGCAAAGGTAACATTTTTTAACGTTTAAATGAAAAATATAATACCTCAGAAACAGCAGGTATGCATGATATTTCTGAACCCCAGAAATCAATAGTCGAAACTGCGTCTCAGGGCAGCATAGCCGGCTTTGCTCACCGAAATTTTTCGTCCGTTTTTGAGTATGGCCAGGTAGGCATCTTTTGAGTAAGGCTCCACTTTTTGTATGGCGCTGAGGCGCACCAGGAAAGAGCGGTGCACCCGCACAAAAAAGGCAGGGTCGAGCTTTTCTTCGTAAAACTTCAGGGTTTTTTTCTTCAGAAATTCTTCGGTGGCGGTAGAGATGAGTACATAATCGTCTTGGGCTTCAATGCAGCAAATGTCTTCTTCGGCGATGACCTGAACGCCTTCGCCCGAGCGCAGCACAATGCGCTCGAGGTATTGGCGGCTGTCCAGACCGCTTTGCAGGGCCTTGCTCAAGTTGTCGCTGTTGCGGCTGCCGGCCTCAAGGGTTTGCAGGGCCTTATTCATGGCCAACCCGAAACGCTCTGCAGCAATGGGTTTTAGCAAGTAATCGAGGGCGTTGAACTCGAACGCCTTCAGCGCATACTGATCGTAAGCGGTGGTAAAAATCACCAGCGGTAATTTTTCCTCTTCAATAAGCTCCAGCATTTCGAAGCCGCTGATGCGCGGCATCTGTATGTCGAGAAACACCAGGTCGGGCTTTTCACGGGCAATGGCCCTGGCGCCTTCAAAACCATCGCTGCATTCGGCCAGCAGTTCCACTTGGGGATATTCCCTGAGAAACACCTTGAGCAGCTCCCGGGCCGGCTGCTCGTCCTCAATGATCAGGGCTTTATAGCGGTTCATAAAAGTCCTTTTTTGGCAAGGTAAGGCTGGCCGTAAAAAAGCCGCCTTCAGCCTTTATTGACAATAAATTACCGTTTCCGTAAATCAGCCTGAGGCGGTTGCGAATGTTTTCGAGCCCCACGCCTTCTGCACGAAAGCGCGCAAACTGCCCATCGAAGGCATTGACCACTTTCAGCCTGACCTCCTCTCCCCTGTCTTCCACATCAAACATAACCTCCACGGGTTCGGCACTTTTCTGCACTCCGTGCTTTACGGCATTCTCAAAGAGGGGCTGCAGAATCATCACCGGAAGGGCCTGCTGTAAAAAAGCCTGGTCGATATCCAGCTGATATTGCAGCCGCTCGCCAAATCTCACCTTTTCTATCTGAAGGTACGATTCAATGTTTTCAAGCTCCTTGCCAAGGGAGGTCATTTGCATGGCATCCTGTTTGAGGGCATAACGTAGAAAATCGGAAAGCCTGATGACCATTTCGCGGGCTTTTTCGGGTGCGGTTATGGTGAGGCTGCTCACCGAATTGAGGCTGTTATAGATAAAATGTGGATTAAGCTGATTTTTTAGTGCCTGCAGCTCGATGCGCTGCACCAGGTCGCGCAGCTGGTTTTCGCGCTCCATTGCTTCGCGGCTGTGCCTGATCATAAAGAAAGTGTAGAAAAGCAGGTTTACCAGTGCCGACAGGATATAGGCCGTCAGCGCCCTTATCCAAATGGTATCCGAAATAAAGGTACCATAATCGGGTTCGAGGCGTATGAGCAGATCTACGAAAACCATGGTGACAAATACCCAGAGCACGACCAGCACCAGGGCGGCCAGCATGGCGCTGAGCAGCTTTCCGGGCGTCTGCGCCGAGTAGCCGCCGGCAAAGCGCACCACAAACCACAGCGCAATCAGAATAACGTAAAGCGTGAAAGAGCTGATCAGACTGTCGGCCAGCATGACCCACACTGACCAGTTGGTGGTTTTGAAAAGAACAAAAAACAGGCCTGTGGCCGTAAACAGCCACAGACCAATGTAATAAGCCAGAAACTTTTTGTTATTCAGAATGAAGTCATTCATGGGGTTCAGGCAATTTTTATCTCACCACCTCCAAAGATAACCACTCCTTTTATAACCAGCACTTTTTCGGGGTCTTTCAGCAGTTGGGGATTCCTCTTATAGCGCTCATCAGAAAAGCCGCCAAAAATGGCCGTAGCATCCACCCTAACGGTCCAGTCCTCGGGCACAAAGAGGGTGCAACCGCCAAAGATACAGGTCAGGTCGATCACGTTTTCGCCCGGTGCCAGGATGCTGTCTCTGAAGTTCAGTTCAGCTCCGCCGAAAATGCAGGTCACCTGTCCGCCGGTAAAAGCATCGGCGGTGATATATTTATTTCCACCACTGAAAATATTTACATCATCGAGCACATTGGCGCTGTGTTCGCTCTGTGGTGGAAGGCCGTCGCGCTTTCTGCCGTATTTGCGCGGAAAGAGCAGCGAAATGCCGATCAGCACCAGCACAGCCGGAATGGCCAGTTTGATCATAAAGCTCCAATCGAGGTTAAGGTAGTCCTGCAAAAGGAAAAATGTGCCGACACCGATAAGGATGATGCCCGTGGAGCGGTTCTTATCGCTGATCAGCAACACAAAGCCAATCAGAATAAGGATTACTTTCCACGAAAAAATAATGTGGGGGATGCGCAATCCGAACAAGGTCAGATTGAAAAGGCTTGCCAGCAGGGCAGCACCCAGGGCAATAAAAATCAGCCCGGCAAGGGCCCGTCTTTTGTTTGTTGAATTCATGGTTGTAAATTTAAAAAAGTGGAACAATGAGTAATCTTCCACAAAGATAAAACGGGCTTTTTATCGCCGCAACAGCCCATCGGCCAATGGCGGGCTGGCGTCGGTAAACGGCCCTTTACAGGCGGCTGGTTTCTTCCAGATCGCTGATGTGGAGGTTCAGGGCCTTTACGCTAATATTGATTTCCCAAATGCTGATGGCCAGGCTAATAATGAGCAGCACCAGGGCAATGCCAAAAATCACTTCGGCAACAAGTTGCCACTCAATGTATACCAAAAACATACAAATGACACAAAGCAGCAAGCTGGCCAGGCCGTATATCTGCATGCTGCGAATGAGGTTAATGCGTTTTTTCAGGTTGGCAATCTGCCCGAGCAGCACGTTGGAAGGATTTTCTTTGTACCTTGCATGCAGGCTGCGCACCAGGCTGGCAATGGCCAGAAAACGGTTGGTGTAGGCCAGCAGGAGCAGCGAGATGGCCGAAAACAACAGGGCTGGTGTAGTCAGGGTCAGCGTTTCCATGGAATTGAAGCTTTTGGTATATTTCAGAAAACAAACTTAAGGAAATTATTCATAGATGTTTCTCAATGAGTTAGGGTTTGTGCAGGTTTTGTTTAACTTTTATTATAATAATATTTTCCTTTTTCAGGATTTTTTTAAAAACATTAAACATTTTCATTTGTTGCTTTTCTAAATATTTTGTGCCAAAATGAAGAAATCTGCACTATCCGCTTTATTTATATTATTCCTGCTTGTGTTATCGGCCCAGGTCGTGGCCCAGCAGGGTGTTATCCGGGGCCGGGTGTTCAACCAGGATACCAACGAGCCGCTGCCTTTTACCAACCTAATAATAGATGGTACCAACATAGGCAGCACCAGCGACCTCGACGGCAATTTCCTTTTTACCGGGATCAACCCCGGTTTTGTGCGGCTTGCGGTGAGCTCTGTGGGCTTCGAGCGGCGCATTACCGAGGAGTTTATGGTGAGCAACTCCAGGGCTGCCTTTATTGAGGTGGGCTTGAAAGAGATTAAGGTGCAGCTAGAAACCGTGGAGGTTCGCGCCTCCCCTTTTCAGCGCCGGGAGGAGAGCCCGGTTTCGCTCAGGCGATTGGGCATTAAGGAGATAGAGCGCAGCCCGGGCAGCAACCGCGATATTTCAAAAGTAATACAGTCTTTGCCAGGGGTAGCTTTTACGCCGGCTTTCCGCAACGACGTGATCATTCGCGGTGGCGGACCTACCGAAAACCGCTTTTTTCTCGATGGCATCGAAATTCCCAACATCAACCACTTTGCCACCCAGGGCGCCAGCGGCGGACCGGTGGGTATGATCAATGTCGATTTTATCCGGGAAGTGGAGATGTATTCGGGTGCCTTCCCTGCCAGCCGTGGCAATGCGCTCAGCTCGGTGTTCGAGTTCAGGCAGATCAACGGAAACCGCGACCGCCTGAACCTGCGCGCCACCATTGGCGCCAGCGACCTGGCCCTGTCGCTCGACGGACCGCTGACCGAAAACACCTCCATGATTCTTTCAGCAAGAAGGTCGTACCTGCAACTTCTTTTTTCCGTGCTGGGGCTCCCTTTTCTTCCCACTTACAACGACTTTCAGTTCAAAACCAACACCCGCCTGAGCGAAAAATCCGAACTTAATATAATAGGTATAGGGGCCATCGACCAGTTCGCCCTCAACCTCAAAGCCAACGAAACCGAAGAACAGCGTGCCCTGCTCGAATCCCTGCCCGTGAACGAACAGTGGAACTACGCCATTGGTGCCACCTACCGCCACTTCCGGAGCAACGGCTCCGACCTGCTCGTGGTTAGCCGCAATATGCTGCGCAACACGGCCTTCAAATATCCTGACAATAATGAAAGCCTTGACCGCAGCCTCGATTATATTTCTGACGAAATTGAAAACAAGATCCGCTTTGAGCGCAATACTGCCCTTGGTGATTACCGGGTAAACTTTGGCGCAGGTGGCGAATATGCCAAATTTTCGGGCGATATCAGCCAGCAGGTATTTTTCAACAACCAGCTGATCCAGATCCGTAACCAAACGGCTTACGATATGTTTAAATGGAGCCTGTTCGGGCAGCTCACCCGCAGCC